>JBCCWC010000205.1:0-28190 GCA_039194325.1 Myxococcota bacterium | reverse complement strand
TGGTCGTCTTCGTTTTCTTCTTGGTCGTCTTCGTTTTCTTCTTGGTCGTCTTCGTTTTCTTCTTGGCCGTCTTCGTTTTCTTCTTGGTCGCCTTCTTCTTTCCCGCCTTCTTCTTGGCCACCTGCTTCTTACCCGCCTGCTTCTTCTTGGTCATCATGACTACGCTGTCCAAAGTGAGGGTCTAATCTTCGCTTTCAAGTTCGTCCACAATGAACCAGCACTCATCGCGCATTACCCAAAGAAGTATAGCATGGATGCCATCATACTCGCCTTGGAGAAACACCCAGTAACCGGAGGCTCAAGTCCACATATCGCACCACCCTGGCACGCAATGGCGATCCGCGACGCTAGATCGACACAAGTATTCACTGTGTGCATCGACATATTTGCGCAACTTGCGAAATCGGCCATATCCAGCGATGGAAGAAGCCTTACCTACTATAGAGCGCTCGTTCCCTAACCCGCACCACCTTGCCATACCGCGCCAGATCCTTGGCCTTGACCTTCCGCGGATCCCCCACCACCATGATGGCCAGCGGCCGCCCGGCGACCTGCTGCTCATAAAACCGCTCGATGTCCTCGAAGGCGAGCCCTTCGTACGCGGGCAGCAACCACCGCCGCGGATCCCGGCCATACCCGCGCGCGCGCCAGTCCTCCACGGCCACGGGCAGCTCGCGGAACGAGGGGCTGGCGGTCTCCTGGCTGCGCACGAGCGCGCCGGCGACCATCTCGAGCCGCTCGGGTCGGCGCGGCATTCGGGTGATGAGCCCGACCATCACCTCGAGCGCCTCGAGGGTCTTGTCGGCCTGACAGCCGACGTAGCCCAAAAGATGCCCTCGCTGGTGCACGTCGCGATCCCGCGGGAAGGTGCCATAGGCCGAGTAGGCGAGCGCCCGAAACTCGCGGATCTCCTGGAACACGAGCCCGGCCATGCTCCCGCCGAAGTACTCGCTGAAGGCGTCGGCGGCCGGCACATCGCGGCGACCGACGGGGTCGCCCTCGACGGCAAAATAGAGCTGAGTTTGCACAGCATCGCGCCGCGGCAGGAAGTACACGGTGTCCTCGGTCGGCTGCTGCCGCTCGTACACGACCCGCGGCTTGGCCGGCCGCAGGGTGGGCAAAAGCGCGATCCGCTGCCCCACCTGCTGCGCAACCTCGTCGGCCGAGGCGGGACCCACGTAGTGCACGTCGACGGCCCGGGTCTGCACCTGGGCCCAGGCGTCGAGCAGCCGCCCCACGGTCAGCCCGCGCGCGCCCCAGGCCCCGTGCTCGCGGCGATACGCCGACTGGTCACCATAGAGCACGTACTCCCGCAGCGCCCGCCCCACGTCGGCGGGGTTCTTGCGCTCGAGCCGGCGAAACCCCCAGATCTCCCGCCGCACCTGACGCAGCGGCTTGGCCTCGCCCCGCGGGGACTGCATCAGCTCGGCCAGCAGCTCGAGCGCCTCGTTCATGTGTGACTGCGGCCCGGCAAGCGTGACCACGAAGCGCTCGAGCTGCGCCTGCACGGTCAGCGTGGTCGACAGCAAGAACAAGGCCCGCCGAAACTCGGCCGCCGTCTTGTCGGCGGTGCCGATCCGCTCGAGGTAGTCGTCGAGAACATCGAGCTCCCGGATCGCGTCCTGCCCCACACCAAAGCGAAGCTGGAGCTGATAGAGCTCGTTGAAGGGGTTGCCGCCGGCGGTCAGAGCCACGCCGTCCCGGATCTGTCGGTGCGCCAGCCGCTGCCGTGGCTGCACCATCTGCACGCGGGGCTCAGAGCGGGGCCGCGCCCGGATCTGCTCGAAGAACACCGAGTGCTTGCCCCGCGGCGGCTTGACTGGCGGGTACGAGGGTTTTTCGAGCCGGGCCTTCTTGGGAAACCCCATGCGCGAGCGCATGAGCAGGCGCCGCTCCCCAAAGAGCTCACCGGCGACCCGCTGTACGTCCTGACGAGTCAGATCCCGCAGCGCCTGTAGGTACCGCAGCTCCCCGTCCCAGCCCCCCCGGGCCACGAAGGCGTGCGCCATGGCGAGCGCGCGCTCCTTGTTGTCCTCCCACTGCATCTGCTGCTCGGTCAGGAGCCCCTCCTTGAGCGCCTCGAAAGTGGCATCGTCGAAGTCGCCGGCGGTGATCCGATCGAATTGCGCGGTGACCAGCGACTCGGCCCGCGAGAAGGTCTGGGTGACCAGCCGGGGCAGGTAGGCGACGACGTCGAGGTTGTGCTCGGCCAAGTCGGCGGGCACGTGCGTGGCAAAGAGCATCTTGCCGCCGTCCGACAGCCGGTCGACGAAGCCGGAGCGCTGCGAATTGGACAAAAGCCGCCGCGCGACCTGCAGGGCGGCGAAATCGGGGTGCCCCTCGGGCACGGTGCGATAGGCCACCGCCCCCACACGCACGGGGCTGGCCCGCATGCGCAGCCGCTCGTTGGGCTCGAAGGGCTCGACCGCCGGCTGCGGCGGCTTGGGATCGGGCCCGGCCTTCCAGCGCCCGAACTGCGCTTGGATTACGGGCCTCAGCGCCTCGGGATCGATGTCGCCGGCGAGCACCAACGCCATGTTCCCGGGCACGTAGTAGCGCTCGAAGTATGCTTTCATTGTACGCAGCGACGGCCGCTTGAGGTGCTCGACCTCGCCGAGGATGTCGTTGCTCCCGTAGGGATGGCCGGGGAACGCCCCCATCATGAAGTTGCGAAACAGCTGGTAGCCGGTGGTGTCGATCGCGATGTTCTTCTCCTCGTAGACCGCCTCGAGCTCGGTGGGAAACAGGCGGAACACGGGATCTTCGAAGCGGTGGGCGTAGATCGCCAGCCAGGTCTCGACCTGCGAGGCGGGCACGGTGTTGTGGTAGACGGTCTCGTCGTAGGTGGTGAATGCGTTGACCCCGGTGCCGCCGATCTGCTCGAGGATCTGATCGACCTCGTTGGGCACGGCGTAGGCATAGGTCTTCTTGACCGTCTCGGCGATCTGCTCTTGGATCGCCGCGCGCTGCTCGGGCTTCGCCGCGCCGAGCTGCTCGTAGAGCTGCTCGAGGTTCTCTTGCAGCGGACGCTCGGCCTCCCAGTCCAGGGTGCCAAAGTCGGTGGTGCCCTTGAACAGCATGTGCTCAAGGTAGTGCGCCATACCGGTGTTGTCCGGAGGATCATTCTTGCCCCCGGTACGCACCACGACCGCCCCGAAGACCTCGGGACGCTCGTGGTTTTCGCTGAGCAGCACGGTCAGGCCGTTGTCGAGCGTAAACTGCTGCACACCGATCGGATCGACGATGTCGGGATCGGAGGAGTCGGCCGACTCAGCCCGCTCAGCCCGCTCGGCCCGTGTCGTTCCAATGGCCGCCCCGCTGGCCGCCCCACCGGCGGCTCGATCGGTCCCCCGCTCCCAGGTCGCAGCCCGACCCGACGACAGCGGCTCGTTCGAGGGAGCCATCCCCAGCGCCAACACGAACAACGAGGCAACAAGCGAAGAACTCGGCACGACCCGTTGGTATCATGAACCCTGCGAACGACGCGTCGATGGCGGTCTACGATCACCGGGCGGTGGCGCTGCTGCTGCTCGTCCCGAGCCTGGCCTGTCCCAGATCCGACCCGATGGGCTCGGGCTCTGCCTCTGCGAGCGACACGGGCGCCCCGACGGAGTCGAGCGCTCACACGACCGCCCGCACGACGGGAAGTGACGACGCAACGACCTCACCCGTCTCCACCGCGACCACCGCCGCTCCCACGCCGAGCACCGCCGACACGGCCCTCCCAACCTCGGCCGACGGCACCTCGGGACCCCTTCCCGAGACCGGCACCACCGAGACACCGACCGGCACCACCGAGACACCGACCGCCTCGTCCGGCAGCTCGGGGGATCCGCCCGGCGACTGCGGCGGCTATGGGATCCCTTGTGCCGCCGACGCGCAGTGCTGCTCGAACAACTGCCAGGGCGGGGCGTGCTTTGCCTGGTCGGTCTGCGAGCCGGCGGCATCCCCCTGCGCCACTGGCTTCGAATGCTGCTCGCTGAACTGTCGCGGGGGCCAGTGCGCCGCCGGCTTCGTGACGTGTGGCGAGGGCAATTCGGCCTGCCTGTCCGGCTTCGAATGCTGCTCGCTCGACTGCTCGGGAGGCACGTGCACCGTCGGACACTACATCTGTGGCCCGGCCGGCACGGCATGCCTGACCGGGTTCGAGTGCTGCTCGCTCAATTGTGCGGCCGGTACGTGCAGCTGAGGAGCGCGCGGACCTCCGACAGGTCGTAGTGGCGTGGTCGTTTGCTCGAGCACCGCCGGCGCTGGCCTCGAGGACGCGGAGGAATCATCGCCACAGTGGAGGCTGAAGCCGACCCACAAGGCGAGGACGGCAACGCGCAACAGCCGGTCGCGCTCGTGGTGCAAGTGACGTTGCTGCCGCCGCCGCGCCCGCCTGCGCTCAGTCGAAGTGAAGGACCGCATCGCTGAGCGACAGCTTGTCGACGCAGACCACCTCGTCGGCGGTCGCCCGGCGGACGGGTCCCTCGTAGGCCTGGTTGCCGATCGCCTGGGCCCACACGCCGCCGTAGATCGGGCAACCTAAGACCGCGCTCAGCTCCCGGGCGAGGACCCCCTCGTCGGCGAAGGCGAAGCAGTGCAGCAGGTAGATCTCCGTGGTCGACACAAAGCACTCGCTCAGGCGGGCGAGATCGCGCTGAAACGACGGCAGCGTATGGGTGGTGACCGCGTCCTGCCCCATGAACAACAGGCCGAGTATTCCGTGATCTTCGAAGACGATCTTGCGCGGGCGGATCCCTCGCGTTTGGCTCAGGGCCACGATCCCATCCACCATCGCCGCGACCGAGGTCCCCTCGAAGTAGTGCGTAGGCATGGGAGCGGTCGCGAGCCGCTCCCGGAGACGCTCAGCCGCCCGCAGAGGATCGAACTCGGTATCAGCACCAGCGTCAGGGGTAGTCTCGGTGACCCGCGAAAGCTCGGCCAATGCGTCGCTCGACTTGTCCGCGGTCCCGAAGGTCCAGATCAGCGCGTCGTCCGGGTGCGTCGCCGAAGAGGCCTGGTGCCCATCCTCGCAGCTGCCCGTGTAGATGACTTCGATGGTCGCCATGCGACGTGACGTTCACGCGAAAGGTCCGAATCCCGCGGCAACGACGGCGTGCTCCGGGTGGCCCCTGGGCCCCCGCACCAACCACGGGGCAATCGGCGGACGTGCCCCCTGTTGATGATGACGTTCCACGATGCAGCAAGTCGCAGCGCACGAAAAAACGCTACGCCGCCCATCATCGCTGGAGCTGAGCCGGAGCTGAGCCGGAGCCGAAGTATCGGAGTGACCCGAGGCCGACCCGAGGCCGACCCGAGGCCACAGGGAAGGTCCCCTCCCCTCGAGCAAGACGAAACCGCCCCTGCACCAATTACGCGCTCATAAGGGACTGAGACGACCGAGCCAGAAGTTCTTGCCCCGGTTCTGCTCGACCTTCGACAGGTGGATGTCTCGTCGCGTCACGGGCCAGGGCCCGTTGACGACCCGGATGATACGTGTGCTCGGGTCCCACGAGACGACCAGCATCGAGTGCTCCGAGGTCGTGCCTTCACGACGCTCGAGGAAGTCACCCGATCGCTCGGGTTGGGGCTGCGCAGGCGGAGCTCCAGCGCAGTCGGCGGGGTCGGCAGGTCCTTGCGTTCGGCCATGGTCAAACGAGTATAGAAGAGCGGCCCGTCGACTCGCGCTCCGGTGCCGCAGCCCTTCACTGCGCGAGCATGTCGAGCGCCTGCCCCAGCGCCTCGGGCTGGGTCAAGAACGGCGAGTGGCTGGTGGACAGCTCGATCACCTGGTCGCAGGGCGAGGCGGCGATCATCTGATCCTGGAGCACGGCGGAGACGGCCAGGTCGTCGACCGTGCGCACGTAGTATCGAGGCACAGAGCCGAAGGCTTCGTCGCTCAGGGCGATCGGGGTGGCCAGCGGACCCCCAGGCTCGGGGCGGTGCCGGTCGCGGAGCAGCATGACGTCGTCCTTGGAGCAATCGGCACAAAAGACCTGGCCGATCGCGTCGTCCTCGATCCGCGTGGTGCCGTCCCCGAGATCGACCAGGTGCTCGCCGACGAGCGAGCCGGGATCCATGAACGCCAGGTCGAGCAGGCTCTGGCCGTCCAGCGGCAGGTACCCCGCCACATAGACCAGCGCCTGCAGACGCTCGGGCTCGGCCTCGGCGACCGCCGAGATCACCATGCCCCCCATGCTGTGCCCGACCAGGACCACGGGATCGGAGGCGTCGGGCACGGCGTCGAGCACGGTGTCACGGTACCCGTCGAGGGTGACCTCGTCAGGCGCGGTGGGATCGTCGCCGTGGGCGGGCAGCTCGACGACGACCACATCGTGGCCCTCGGACTCGAGCACGGGCACCACGCGATCCCACGACCATGCGCCCATCCACGCCCCGTGCACGAGCACGAAGGTGGACGCGGCGTCCACCCCGGTGCCCTCGCTGGCGCCGTCCGTGTCGGCCGGCTCGGGTGCGGTGGTCGACCCGGTCGTGGACGAGTCGGGGTCGGCGGCGGGATCCCCCGACCCAGCGCCGACGCTCGTGGTGCCCGTGCTCATGCTGCCCGTGCTCATGCTGCCCGTGCTCGACTCCGCGCTCGGCTCCCCGTCCGAGTCCCCCGATGCGGGCGCGAGGCAGCCGCCCAGCAGCAAAGACGCAGCCGTCAACAACCCCCCCAACGTCCTGCTCTTGATGATCTTGGCGGTCTCGATGGTCTCGATGGTCTCGATGGTCTCGTTGCTCTCGATGGTGTCGGTCGCTCGTGTCATCGAGCGGTAGCCTGACCCCGAACCCCGGGCGAACCCACGGCGATCGATCGATGCCCGGCATCGATGCGATCGATACCGGCGAGCCCCAGCGTAGTCGACCGGCTCAGTCGACCGGCTCAGTCGACCGGCTCGAGGGCCTGGCTCAGCGCGCCGCGAAGCCACTGGTGCGCGGGATCTTGGTGATCGCGCTCGTGCCACAGCTGCACCACCTCGTAGGGCGTAAGCTCGATCGGCGGCTCCAGCACGCGGATCGGCAGGCGTGAGGCGAACGCCCGGGCCAAGCGCCCCGGCAGGGTCAGGACGAGATCGCACTCGGCAATGAGGGTCAACGCGGCGAGTAACGAGGGCAGCACAACGGCGACCCGTCGCGAACGGCCGAGCCGATCGAGCACCGCGTCGACCTCCCCCCGCCGAGATCCTTGCGGCGCCACCAGCAGGTGGCGTAATGCGAGGTAGGTCTCGAGCCCGAGCGGGTCCCCGACCTCGGGGTGATCGCGTCGCACCACGCACAGCATCCGATCCCAGTACATCCGTCGGCGCCGCAGATCGATCGGCGGCTCGCGAACATGGCCCAAGACCAGGTCCACCCGCCCCTCGTCGAGCGCCACCATCACCTCGGCCCCGACGCCCGGCAGCTGCAGATCGATCCCGGGGGCCTGCTCGCTTAGCAGCGGCAGCAGGCGCGACAAGAGGATCACGTCCATCCCATCGGAGGCGGCCACGCGAAAGTCACGACGCGCGCTGGAGGGATCGAAGGGCGGCGGCGCATCGAACACGCGCTCGACGGCCTCGACCCCCTGACGGGCGAGATCGGCCAGCTCCCGGGCCCGCGGGGTCAGCTGCATGTGGCGACCGTCCCCGCGCACGAGCAGATCGTCGCCAAAGTGAGCCCGCAAGCGCTTGAGGGCGTGGCTCATCGCGGGCTGGCCCATCCCCAGACGCTCGGCGGCCCGGCTGACTCCCCGCGCCTCGAGCAGCGCATGCAGGGCCAGCACGAGGTTGGCGTCGAGCCGCGATCGCTGCGGTGCCATGCGCCCACGATCTTACGCGCCTGGATCGGCGCAGGCCATGTCGACGCCTATCGACCGCGGGTGCGGCGGACGTTGTTCGGGGCGGCGAGCCCGACCTGTGGGCGAGGGCGCTGTGTGACCATGGGCCTCCCGCACCGGCGCGACATGGTCGTCGGGGCCGCCGGGACCACCAGGGTCATGGTGTCGGGAGCCTGGTGTCCGCGATAGGATGCAGGGTCGATGGACAAGCGGACGGCTCCGGGCGCGGGCGGCATGGATCGCACTTCCTCGAACAAGAAGGCTGCCCTCGCCTATGAGGATACCCTCACGGTGACGCCGATCGACTGCGATCGCGCGGTGGGGTCGGTCGATGGTCATGGTCAGCCCATCGCCGCCCCGGTCAAGTCGCGACTGTTCGCCGATCCGTTCGCCGATCCGTTCGCCGATCCGTTCGCCGATCCGTCCACCGCTCCGCAGATCGCCCGATTCATGGTGCTCGAGCGGATCGGTCGCGGCGGCATGGGCACGGTCTACGCCGCCTACGACAAGCAGCTCGACCGCAAGGTCGCCGTCAAGGTCCTGCTCGAGGACAAGCTCCCCAACAAGGAGGACCGGGCCCGGTTTCAGCGCGAGGCCCGGGCGCTGGCTCGCCTTTCTCACCCCAATGTGGTGACGGTGCACGAGGTCGGCGAGGCTGATGGTGAGCTGTTCTTGGCCATGGAATTCATCCGTGGCCACAACCTCTCGCAGTGGGCACATACCGATCCAGGCTGGAAGGCGGTGCTCGGCGCCTTCATTCAAGCGGGTCAGGGACTCGCGGCGGTCCACCGCGCGGGCTTGGTCCACCGAGATCTCAAGCCCAACAACATCATGCACCGGGACGATGGCGTGGTGAAGATCCTCGACTTTGGCTTGGCCCGGGCCGTGGGCAAGACCGTCGACCCGTCACTCGACCCGTCACTCAATGGGAACACGGCCTCGGATTCGCACATGCTCCGGGGCTCGGACTCGGTCTCGGACCTGTCCTCGTCCCTCACCCGTCCGGGCACGGTGATGGGGACACCCGCCTATATGTCTCCCGAGCACCTCCGCGGGCAGGCCGTGGACGCTCGTAGCGACCAGTTCAGCTTCTGCGTGTCGCTTTATGAGGCGCTCTACGGCGAGCGCCCCTTCTGGGGCACCTCGATCAAGACGGTCAAGACCTCGATCCTCGAGGGACGGATCCAGCCGGCCCCCAAGGATCGCCTCGTGCCCGCTCGGCTGCGCACGGTGTTGGTGCGAGGAATGGCCACCGATCCCTCCGCGCGGTGGCCCTCGATGGAGGCCTTGCTCGAGCAGCTGCGCGCCTTGGTGGCGTCACGAGTCCTTCGCAGGGTCGCGGGGGTAGGCCTGGGCCTGGCGTCGGTCGCCGCCTTCGTCGCGCTGCGTCAGAGCGACGAGCTGAGCGACCAAGAAGAGGTCATCATCGCGCAGGACGAGCAGCTCAGCGAGAAGGAAGCCGAGCTGCAGCAGCAGGTGGAGCAGTTGCAACAAAAAGACCAGCGCTTGACGACCGAGCTCGCCGTGCAAAAGGGTCTACGGGCCTCGACATTGGCCGAGGACGCCGGCCACGAGATCGAGGCGGTGGCCCTGGCCCTCGAGGCCTTCGACGGGCTCGATGCCCGCACCAGCCCCATTCCCGCTCCCGTGTTCGAAGGGCTGACCCATGCCCTGGCCACGGTCGACCGCGGGATCGCCCTGCGCGGACACAAAGGCGAGGTGGTGGCGGTGGCCGTGTCACCGAAGGGGCGGACCATCGCGACCGCAAGCTGGGACCAGACCGTACGGCTGTGGAACGCCGACACGGGCGCGCCGATCCAGACCCTCCACGGCCACACGGACAAGGTGCTGGGGGTCGCGTTCTCGCCCGATGGCACAATCCTGGCGACGGCCGGGGAAGACGAAGTGGCTCGCTTGTGGGACGTGGAGACCGGTGAGCTGCTCGAGATCTTGCTCCACACCGGATCCGTACGGAGCGTGGCGTTCTCCCCGAGCACCAGCGCGCTGGCGACCGCCAGCGACGATGAGGCCTGGGTGTGGTCCCAAGCGCCCGATCCTGTCGTGGTGCCGCTACGCGGTCACACGGGCCGGGTCTTGGCGGTGGCCTACACGCCCGATGGCGCCCACGTGCTGACCGGCAGCGAGGACCGGACCGCCCGGGTATGGGATCCTCGGACGGGGCAGCTCCAGCAGACGCTCGAAGGCCACACCGACGCGGTGTTCGATGTGGCCGTCTCGCGAGACGGCGCCCGCATGGCCACCGGCAGCCGGGATGGCACCGCCCGCCTGTGGGATCCCTCCACGGGCCACGAGCTCGCCTCGTTCGAGCACGGCGAGGTCGTCCAGGCGGTGGCCCTGTCGCCCGACGGCACGACGCTGGCCACCGGCACCTTCGACGACAGCGCGGCCCACCGGTGGGACTTGGCCACGGGTCACAAGCTCGACTCGCTACAGCACGACGATGCGGTGTTCGACGTGGCGTTCTCGCCCCGTGGCGATCAGTTGATCACGGCGAGCTGGGATTTCACGACTCGATCATGGGATCTCGAGCCAGCGGAGGCGCTCACCCCCCTGCCCCACCCGGACGGCGTTGATGCGATCGCCGTCTCACCCGACGGCGCTCGGATTGCTACCGGCGGTCGCGATGGGCAGACCCGCCTTTGGGACGCTCGATCGGGGGCCCACCTGTTGACCGTGCAGGGACACCAGCTCGATGTGCTGGCGGTGGCATTCTCGCCCGATGGTGCCCATATCGCCACCGCCAGCTGGGACGGGACGGCGCGGGTGTGGGACGCCGACTCGGGGTCTCATCGAGCGACGCTGCGCGGCCACACGGGGCCGGTACGGGCGGTGGCGTTCTCGCCCGATCGGACGAGCGTGGTCACGGCAAGCCGAGACGGGACGGCGCGGGTGTGGGACGCGAGCACGGGTGAGCCGCTCGTGTCGCTTTCCCATGAAGGTCCCGTGGTCGACGCCCGGTTCACCCCCGATGGACAGCGCGTCCTGACCGTCGATGCCGACGACACGGCCTGGGTGTGGGATCTGGCCACGGGCGAGGCGCTCCCGGACGACCCGTATGGCGCCCGGCTGCACGGAGCCCTGGTGACCGCGGTGGCGATCTCGCCCGACGGCCAGCGCTTGGCAGCCGCGGTCAAGGATGGCTCGGTGCGATCATGGGAGATCGAGTCGATGAAGGTGCAGGCGATCGTTCGAGGGCACGCCGCGCCGGTGCGAGCCATGGCGTTCTCGCCCGATGGACGGTGGCTGGCCACCGCGAGCGACGACGGGACGGCGCGGGTGTGGGACGCGGTCACGGCAAACCCACACACAGCGTTCGCTCACCAGAGCGCCGTGACGAGCGTAGCGTTCAGTGACGACGGTACGCATCTGGTGACCGCCAGCGGTCGTGAGGGAGGAGGGGCGCGGCGGTGGTCACTCGAGCCAGACCGGTGGCTGGCGTGGGGTTGTGCGGTGCTCGACGGCCGGCATGGACACCGAGCGACGACCTCCCGATCGTGCCGTGAAGTTCATGCAGGTGCGACCCGCCGCGGGGTGAACCACGACCCACCGACTCTCGAGACCGCCGAGCCCCCCGAGGTGGTAGTGACCACCGCGGGCGACGTGGAGACACCGGAGATCCTCGAGGTGCACGGAGTGGAGCTGGTGCGGATCCCAGGGGGCACCTTCACCATGGGCTCACCGGACGGGAAAGGCGACAAGAACAGCCTCGGATGGCCGCCGCACGAGGTGACGCTCAAGCCCTTCTACCTGGCGCAGACCGAGGTGACCAATGCACAGTACGCCCGGTACCTGGAGGCCAATCCCGACGCTCCCGAGCCCGGCGCATGGAACGATCCACGCTACAGCCAGCCCCAACAACCGGTGGTCATGGTGTCATGGTACGAGGCCAAGGCGTACTGCGACTGGGCGGGTCTTTCACTGCCTACCGAGGCGCAGTGGGAATATGCGACGCGTGCGGGCACGACCACGGATTTCTGGTTTGGGAACGACAGCAAAGACCTGGAGCGCTTTGGATGGTTTCTAAACAACACCGGGGTCATGGAGCGCGGTGAAAATTACGCACGAACACACTCGGTAGGGACCAAGGGGGCCAATCCGTGGGGGCTGTACGATATGACCGGCAATGTGTTCGAGTGGATCCATGATGCCTATGCGCCCTACACAACCGGTGTTCGTGCCGGTGATGGTCTGAGAAGAGAACCGGTCGGCGTCGCGAACCGAGTGCTACGCAGCAGCAACTACCTGTTCCCCGCTCACCCCGCGCACTCGGCCTTCCGCTACTGGAACGACCCGCGCATCCGCTCCCTCTTCATCGGCTTCCGGCCCGCGTCGCAACCTCGCAAGGTCGTCGAGTCCAACGGGTGATCGGCGTGACCGGCCCGTCTGGCGACAGGAGGTCGCTGCGGTTGCGCCGTGCACCTCGGAGACCTATGCGTCTGGATCGGTGCAGGCCATGTCGATGCACTCCAGGCCGGGATCACAGCCACCGCCCATGGTGCAGGGACATCCCTCGCTGCCCACCGGACAACCACCGCTGACGTCGACGCATAGATCCGAAAGGCACATCAGGCCCGGATCGCAGGCGCCTCCGGGCGTACAGGGGCACCCTTCTTGGCCGGCGACACAGGGGCCCTCGCTGCTGCCCGAGGCGGTCCCGTCAGCCCCCGTGGCGGCGGTGGCGGTGGTCATCCCCTGACTGGTGGTGACAGGTCCGATCGGCTTGACGTCGTCGCCACAGCCCAGGCCCAGACCCAGGCCCAGACCCAGCGCCAGGCATAGCCCCAGCCCGATCCGCGCAATCGTCCACGGCCCGTTCATGATGACGCTCCTGGCCCGGTCGGCATGACGAAGACTCAGCCCTCGCGCTCAGGCGGCGGCGCGTGGGATCGCCCGGACACCAGCGCCTGCATCGAGCCCCGCACCTCGTCGATCTGGGCGAGGATCGCCCGCGCGCGAGGCAACAGGAGCCGACCGGCGGGACGCAGCCGCATGCCTCGGGGCGTGCGCTCGAATAGCTCGACGCCCAGCTCGTCCTCAAGGCTGCGGATCCGACGAGTCAGCGGGGGCTGGCTCAGATGCAAGCGCCGCGCGGCCCGACCCACGTGGCCCTCCTCGGCGACGGCGACGAACGACTCCAGCTGCACCAGCGACATCGCTCTGCTTCGATACCACGCGGCGGGCGCACACGCGATGCACAATCGGTATTGGACCACGCAGGGCCTCCCGCGCAGGCTGACCGGCGGTGGCGATCACGATCCACGGTCCACGAGAGCTGAGCGCGATGCGCCGCGCCGGCCAGGTGGCGGCCCAGACCCTGGCCGCGGTCACCGCCCGGCTGCGGCCCGGGATCAGCACGGCGACGATCGACGCCTGGGTACGAGAGGACACCGCCGCGCGCGGGGCCCGGCCGAGCCAGCTGGGCTACAAGGGGTTTCCGGCGGCGGTGTGTACCAGCCGCAACCAGGTGATCTGCCACGGGATCCCGTCGCCCCACGAGATGCTGGAGGAGGGCGACATCGTCAACGTGGACGTGACCTCGCAGTTCGAAGGCTTCCACGGGGATACCTCGGTGACAATCATGCTGGGCACGCCCAGCGCGGACGCGCAGCGGGTGACGGAGGTCGCCCGACGAGGCCTGGCCGCGGGGATCGCCGCGGTCCGGCCGGGCGCACGCCTGGGAGATGTGGGGGCAGCGATCGAGGCGCTGGCCCGCGAAGAAGGCTGCGGGGTGGTGCGCGAGTTCGGTGGGCATGGGATCGGACGGCAGATGCACATGCCGCCCCACGTGCTCCACTGCGGACCCGCCGGGCGTGGACCTCGGCTGCGCACGGGGATGACGTTTACGATCGAGCCGATGATCACGGTGGGCGATCCTGGGGTAAAGATGCTCGACGACGGCTGGACGGTGGTGACGGCCGATGGATCACCCACGGCACAGTTCGAGCATACGGTGGCGGTGACCGAGGATGGGTGCGAGGTGTTGACGTTGCTGTAGGGCGAGGCGAAGACATACACCGCACCGGATAAAACGGCGCCGAGGTCGACCTGATCATCACCAATGGTTATTGCGACACTGTACTCCGCCCTGCGCCTACAGCCCACACATCTCGATCGACACTGAGCAATGCCTGGTGACCAAAATAGTCCGGGCTACCTTCGATTGTGTCCGGCTGCTTGATAATAGGCCTGCTGAGCCCACTGACCCATCTCAACTTGTAAAGAGCTCACCATCGAGCGAGGGGAGGACGTGGCGCCGAAGCTCCTCGCGGGGTTCAAGCGCATACCATGGTGGCGCCGAGCGCCAGGCAATCCATGCCGCCGGGACAGGTCAAGCCCCCAGAGCAACCCAGCGCACACACGAAAGCACCGGAGCCGTCGTCGACGCATTCGGGGACGGCGCTCGAAGCGGCGCCGGGGTTGGGATCACAATCGACCACCGCGTTGATGCAGCCCACGTTGGAGCAGTAGCCGGCGGCCATCCCCCCGAGCACGAGGACGCAGGAGGTCAGCCCGATGCAGTCGGCAATGGTGGTGCACTCGGAGTACATACCATCGGCGGGTTGCTCGTCGATGGGTGGATCGTCGCCACAGTTGTCGGCGAGTTCGACCGATACACACTCACCGTCGCATGCACCGCCTTCGCGGCACGACAGGGTCACGAGCACCGTATCGCTAGCGGTGAGGGCTGCGGCGTCGATCAGCTCGACCCGGAGAGGTCGCGGCTCGGATCCGATGAATTCGATGGGGACGGTCGCATGGAGCTGCGCCCAGCTCAGGCTGAGGGTGAAGGTTCCGCCGGCGATCTGCTCGAGCACACCATAGGTCTCGTCACCATCGGGGGACGTGACCGTGCCTCCCACGATGTCCTCGAGGCCATCGGGATCGGTCGCCTGTACGGTGACGGAGACCACATCTCCCTCGGTGAGCTCGGACGGAATGGCCGTGATCTCGAGGATCTGAGGGGGTTCTCCGGGGCTGAGCTCCGTGCTGTCGGATGCGGACTCGTCTAGACCCGAGGTTATGAGCGTGGTCGAGCTCGACTCGGTCTCGGGCATGGATCCGGTCGTCATGCCGGTCCCCGAAGACGATGGTTCGCCCGTCTCGGCCCCCGTGCCATCTGCGCAGGACAGGAGCAGCACTGCGAGGGCACCGCTCGTTCGCATAGACCGGCGACCATGTTGCCAGTCGCGGCGCAGCACGTTGAGGGGGCGAAGAAAACGAGGTCTTGCATGGAGCATGGAGGCTTTGTGGATCCACCAGAGGATCGGACGGTTCCACTTACACGAGTTCCGTGTCAAGCGGTCACGGGACGGAGGCGAGGATTGCACCACGACCACTTCGGGCTCGACCGCGCACACGATACGGATCGGGGTACGGATCGGGTACGGATCTGGGCGATCGGGCCGGTCCACGGGCCCATCCGTGGCCACCGGGCGGGCTGGGGGCCGGCCATGCAGTACACTGCCGAGCATCGTGACGCGCCACAAGCGAGCAAGAACGATAGGGCTCGCGAGCCTCTTATTGCTGACGATCGCCACGGGCTTTGGCCCCGCCAAGCCGGGCGAGCCCACCAAGGAGCAGCTCGAGTACTCCAAGAAGCTCTACGGCGAGGGCGCGGCGGCCATGGAGGCCGAGGACTACGCGCTGGCCCTCAAGAAGTTCAAGGAGGGCTACCGGTACGCGCCCAACCTGCACATGTTCACGTTCAACATCGCCAGCGCGGCCGATGCGATGGACGACTGCCGCACGGCCCAGACCTACTTTCAGATGTTCGTGGATCTGGTGCCCAAGCATCCCCAGCGCAAGGCAGCCAAGAAGCGGCTGGCGGTGCTGACCGAGCAGTGCCGCTTCGACCCGGAGACCGAGGCGCTCAATCAGGCGCCGGCGCAAGGCGACGGTGAGGCCCCCACGTCGGGTTCGTCGAGCCGGATGAGCCGCAAGCAGCGCGAGGCCCTGCGCGCGATGAACGGCGCGCTGGAGCAATTGCGCAACGCCCAGCGAACCTACGAGACGGCCAAGCAGCGCTACCCCGACGTCAAGGCTTTCGCCCGCGCGGCCCGGCGCAAGAAGAAGCACCTCAAGCGCCTGCGCAAGGTGGCGGTGGAGCTGGGGGTGAAGCTCGAAGACCCGGGCCCCCCCGAGATCGACGTGGCCGACACGGCCAAGCGCGCCTGCCGAAACGCCGAGTCACAAGAAAAGCGGATCGCCTCGCAGATCGAAAAGGTGCTCGAGCACTACGACACAACCAAGGCCTACCGGGTGGGCAACCAGATCCTCTCGGCGGCCGAGCGCCGGGATCGCCTGGCGTTCGACGAGTGCAGCTGACCGCCGCGCCCGAGCCTCAGCGCTCCTGCCGTCGCCCCGGCCCCCAGCCGTCGACCGGATCGACCCGCGTCTCCAGAAACCGGGCCAGGCGATGGAAGTCGCTGCCCGACTCGATGAAGCGCACCTCGGTCTTCAGGGTCTGGGGATTGACCAGCTCGGCAAAGGGCACGTACTGCAGATCGAGCTGGCCGCTGACGCTGACCATGTGGCCGTCGAGCCCTTCCTCCACCAAGGCCCGGTAGGCGCCGATCCCCAGCTGGCTGCCGAGCATCACGTCGAAGGCATGGGGCGGCGCGCAGCGGGACTCGTAGCCCAGCTGCACGCTGCCGACCTTCTTCTTGTTGCCGGTGCGCTCGTGATAGCGGGCGGACACGCGCTCGGCGATGACCTTGCCCAAGTCGAGCCGCCCCAGCGAGATGTGCCCGTGGTCGTCACGGGGCAGGCTCTCGATGAACGCGTTGGGCAATAGCTCCGCGAGCCCCTCGGCCAGGACCACGGTGCCGTAGTGCTTGCGCCGCCGCTCGCGGGTGAGCATCAGATCGACGATCCGATCCACCAGCGCATCGAGATCCAGGCACTGCCGGTCCCCCTCGGCGCACGAAAGCTCGCCGACCACGTCCTCGACGGCCACCACCATGTGCGCCTCGCCGGCGATCGCCACACCATACGAAAGCCACCCCGCCTTGCGCCCCATGGTCTCGACGATGAAGTAGGCGCTGGTGGCCAGGGCGTCGGCCCGCAGGTTCTGCAGCTCCTTGGCCATCACGTCCACGGCGGTGAAGAAGCCGAAGGTGAAGTCGATCCCGCGGTAGTCGTTGTCGATCGTCTTGGGCAAGTGGACGATCCGCACCCGCGGGGCGTCGGGCGGCAGCCGGCGCTGGTACTCGTACAGCAGGTTGGCGGTCTTGAGGGTGTCGTCCCCGCCGATCGAGATGAGCGCGTGCAGCTCCAGATCACACAGCGCCTGGTAGACCCGCTGGAGCTTGGTGGTCTTGGCGGGATCGGACAGGTCGTCGGGCCCCTCGATCCCTCGCCCGGGGTTGGCCCGCGCGGTACCGATGATGATCCCCCGGTCGTTGCGAAGCCCCCGCAGGTCCCGCTCCTCGAAGATCCGGTAGTGCTCATCGGGCAGCAGCCGGTGGGTCACGGGGTGATAGTGCTGAAGGTTGGAGTAGCCGTGAAAAAAGCCCACCACGACGCGGCCGTCCTCGATGAACGAGGTGGCGGCGGCAGCGATCACCGCATTGGCGGCGGGGGCGGGTCCCCCAGCGAAGACGATGCCAACCCGCCGGAGCGCGGGGGTCATCGAGGACGAGGACGAGTCAGCGGCGGCGGTCATAGTGCCCCCGCAGGCTACCGCGCCCGACCCGAGGTGTGGGGAACAACCGGGGTTGCCCGGACCGTCCGGTCCGCGTCAAGCTGACGCTCCGTGCTGCTGCTCCCCCTCGTTACGCTGCTGCTCGCCGGGCCGACCGCGAGTCCGAACTGTGAACCAACCGACGAGCCCGCGTTACACCTGGGCCCCGCGTTGGCCCCGATCACGGTGGAGGCATTCTTGGATCCGGCGTCGTCGCTGTCATGGGGCACGGTGCTCGAGCTACGACGCTTGGTGTCGGACCAAGGCGGCGAGCTGCGGATCGATCTGTTCCTCGCCGGTCGCGGAGGACCTCGGCACCCCCACTCGGCCCGGGTGCGGGCGTTCGTCACCTCGCTGGCGGCCCAGGGCCACGGACAGGCGGCGTTGCGGGTGGTGGCCCGCGATGGGGTCGAGCGCATGCACGTCCGGCTGATGGATCCCGGATCCCACGAGTCGCTCGCCCAAGAGCTGGGGGTGCCGACAACGATGATCACCAAGGCCCTGCGGGATCGCTGCGCGCGACTTCGGGTCGACGCACGCACCGAGCGGCTGTTCTCGCTGTTCGATCTCAAAGGGGGGGCGGTGGCCCGCCTACCCGCGTTCGTGGTGGGCGGGCAGGCCTTCGACGACAACCCCACGCTCGATCGCCTGCGCCCGGAGCTGGGCCGCCTGGGCCGCCGGGTGCGGAGCCACGAGGATCCACGCCGCGCCCCCCCGCCCGCGCCGACCGAGACCACCAGCGAACGCATGCGGCGCCCGCCGCTGCCCGGGGTGCTGCTGGGCGGACCGGGGCTGCGCCACCGCCTGGTGTTGATGGCCCGCGACGAGGATGACCCCGGGCTGTCGATCATGCTGGCCCCCGTGCTGCGAACCCGCCGGGCCCACCCGGCCCAGCTGGCCGTCCACGTGGTCTCGCGCGGGGTCTCGACCGGCGCGGAGACGCTGCGTCATCGACTGTGCGCCGCCCGAACCCAGGGGCTGACGGCCGCCTACCTCGACTACCTCGCGCGCGACTCGCTGCGACGGCACGCCGCCCACCCCACCCAAGACCGGCTGCTGGATACCCTGGACCAGGTCCCCGCCGGCGAGTGCACCGGCGAGGTCGATCCGGTGGATCTGGATCTGCCCGACGGCGCGTGGCTGGACGGCCTGCCTCGCTCGCGCCAAGAGATCGAGACCCTCGACACGACCCTGCGGATGCTCGACGTGGCCCGCCGACCGCTCGACTGGGTGTTCGTCTCGCCCGCCGGTGAGTCCTGAACGCCGAGGGATCCCCCCACGCACGTCGCGCGCCCCGACCCAGGCAGGGCGGCACAAAACCCATTATTCTCTAGGGGCGTATCGACGCCGCGCACTCACCCTCGTGCGCTCGCGCGTTTCCCACGTTCTTCCTCGACGCGGCGCCATTCATGGAGATCAAGTACTGGGCCGGCACCGATGTCGGCCGCAAGCGCAGCGAGAACGAGGACAACTTCCTCATCGACAAGCGGCTCAAGCTGTTTGTGGTGGCCGACGGCATGGGGGGGCACGCCTCGGGAGAGATCGCCAGCGCGGTGGCCGTCCACGGGATCCGCGAGGTGATCCATCGCGAGCGCGACATCCTCGAAACCTACGACGACGACGATCCCAAGTCCCACGTGGAGGTCTGCACCCTGCTGGAATACGCGGTGCACCATACGTGCGAGGCGATCTTCCACAAGGCCCGAGCCGAGCCAGAGAAGCGAGGCATGGGCACCACGTTGGTGGTGCTGCTCATCATCGGGGCCCGGGGGTTCATCGCGTACGTGGGCGACAGCCGGATCTACCTGCTGCGCGGCGGGGTGGTCTACCAGCTGACCGAGGACCACAGCCTCAAGAACGAGCTGATCCGCATGGGCAAGATCACCGCGGACGAGTTCGACAGCAGCCCCTACGCCAACCTCAAGAACGCGATGACCCGGGCGGTGGGGGTGTACGAGAGCGTGGAGGCCGACACCCTCGACTTCGACATCATCCCCGGCGACGCCTTCTTGCTGTGCAGCGATGGCCTCTACGAGTACCTGAGCGAGGACGACATCGCCAACGCGGTGGGCCTGCCCCAGATCCGCGAGGTGCCCGGCTTGTTGATCGACGCGGCCAACTCCCGCGGCGGCAAGGACAACATCACCGCCGTCGTGGTGCAGGTGACCGGTAGCGACGAGGACGACGATCGGGCGGCCGAGCTCAACTTCACCCTCGACACCCTCAAGAACGTCCCGCTCTTCGCCGAGCTGACCTACCAACAGCTGGTGCGGGTGATGAACCTGGCCAAGCAGAGCCCCGTGGACCCGGGGCAGCAGCTATTTTGTGAGGGCGAGCACGGCCACGAGCTGCTGGTGGTGCTGCGGGGCCGCGTGGAGCTCACCCGCGGCGGGGTGCACGTGGCGGAGCTTTCCACCGGTGCGCACCTGGGCGAGATGTCGCTCATCGACGCGGCCGCCCGCTCGGCCACCGCCACCGTGCTGGAGGCAGGCAAGATCCTGGCGATCACCCGGGACGATTTCTACGGGGTGCTCCGCCGGGAGCCGGCCCTGGCCGTCAAGCTGCTATGGAGCTTCGTGCGGGTTCTGGCCGAGCGACTCCGTACGACCACCGCCGATCTGGCCACCGCCCGCAGCACGGTGGCCGCCCAGTTCCCCGATCTGACCGAGCTGGCCGAGGACGCGGCCCAAAGCTCGCCCCAGCGGTTCATCGTCGATCCCGACGACGCGCAGGACGACGAGCCCACCGTGCAGACCCTGTCCCAACTGCGGCCAAGCCTGAGCCACCGCCACGGCGACAGCCGCGAGGATCGCGACCCGACGCGTGGGGCTCGCTCGGTGCCCGCCTTCGAACGACGGGCCACGGTGGAACTCCCCGCGGTCACGACGCCCACGCCGGATCGACGGGTCACCCTGATCAGCACCACCACGAGCAACATCGCCCCCACCTCCGGCGCGGGGCCGGTCAAGACGGGCGACACGGTGGTGGCCCGCCAAGGTCCCCCAAGCGAGCCCGGCACCGAGCCCGGCACCGAGCCCGGCACCGAGCCCGGCACCGAGCCCAGCCTCGGGCCCAGCCTCGAACCCAGCCTCGGACCCAGCCTCGAACCCAGCCTCGGACCCGGCCTCGGTTCGTGGAGCGATGGCGCACCCGAGCGCCCGATCCCGCGGTCGCCCAGCGGTACGATCCGCACCGGTGGGACACCTCGGCCGGGTCTTCGGATGACCCAGCGATCCCGCGACGGCCACCGCTCCAGCCGCGACTCCATGCATGACATGGACCCGTCGATGCGGATCACACAACAATCGCCGGCCATCCCCCCGGAGCCCGAGCCTACACCCGAGCTCGAGCTCGAGCTCGAGCTCGACGAACCGGACGATTCCCCGAGCACGAAGCGGGGACAAACCGAGCCGTCCTTCGCCGAGTCCGTTCTCACTGCGGTCGCGAGGGCCGTCGCTACGCCCGACCCGAGCGACCCACCGGGGCCGCCACCGGATTCATCGGCCACTGCGCCCGCGACCCCACCTGCGACCCCAACCGCCACCCCAACCAATCGGGATTCCGTCGGCCTTCGATCGGCCCCATTCCAGCGGGAGCCCGACGTGACCCGACCGCTCGGCGCCGCCGCTTGGCCGCTGTCGGCCCCCACCTCCGCCGCGTCCCCTCCCGCACCATCGGAGCCAGACCCCGAGCTCGATGTGCCCCAGCCACGACGACGACCCCTGCGGCAGAGCACGGTGCGTCATATCCCCAACCCACCCACGACTCCGGCGGCCAACGTCCCCACCACCCGTAAGGATGTCGGCACCGCTCCGGTCCCACCTCCCCAGGCGCCGGCCCAGGCGCCGGCCCAGGCGCCGGCCCAGGCGCCGACCCAGGCGCCGACCCAGGCGCCGGTGCGCACCGGTGGCACCATACCCCCGCCGCCTTCGGCCGCCTCGATCGAGCCCGACGCCCCCCGCCCAACCCTGGGATCGCGCACCAAGACCGCCCCGCAATCGCTCGACGACCTGGAGCGCCTCTCGACACCCCGCCGCTCGACCACCGAGCCCCAGCCCGCCGCGAGCACCGAGCCACCACCCCCTCCCCTTCCTTCCTCCACCGCGGGGCCCCCGGCCATCAAGTCCTCGCCGCGTCCCCCCATCGTCGGCAAGGACGCGACCTCGGGACCGATCCCGCCCGCCATCCCGCCTGCCATCCCGCCCGGCACGCGCCCCTCCGGAGTCGGTGTGCCCCCGCTCCCCCCCACGCCAGCCACGACCGGCTCCCCGGGAACGAGCCAACGGTCCAAGCGCCCCTTCGCCACGGAGACCTCCGCGCCCAAGCCCTCCAACCGCCCGGTGACCTCCGCCGCCTCCGCCGCCAAGCCCTCCACCCCCCCGGTGACCACCGGCACCTCCGCCGCCAAGCCCTCCAACCGCCCGGCCAGCCCCGCTGCAACGAACAAGCCGCGACCTCCCATCGTCGACAAGGCGTCGCCCCTTCCCAAACATCCGACCGCGACGATGACCACCACCGTCAAGCCCAAGCGATCGACGCCCGAAGAGGACGCGCGAGCCAAGGGGCCCAAAGCCTCCACCTCGACCCGACCGAGGGTCCCGCCGCCTCCGACGACGTCTCGCTCCCGCCGCGGCAATCAAGGTGATGGAGATCCGGTCGACGATTCCTCACCCAAGCCCGACCCCTGAGCCGAGCGACGATACAGACGATCCGATGGCCGCGCCTGCTCCCCCACCCATCCCTGCGGGGCCTGCCGACCGGCGCTGTGGGAGTTCGCGCCCGACGCCGAGCTGCTACCGGTCAACCGCGATCGACATGTTCGCAACTCGGTCCGAGCGCTGCGACCCCACGCGTTCGACGACACCGCCTTGACTCCTCCCACCCGACCACCCGCCGGATCCGTCCCGCGTTGAACCGTCGCTCGCCCCGGCCCATCACTCGCGTTGACCCGTCGCCCGCCCCGGCCGTAGCCTGGTGCACGATGTCTGACCTTGTCCACGCCTCGACCCGAGGGCTCTGGATCCTCGCCCTGTCCTCGATCGGCCTGGGCGCCAGTGGTTGTCTCGAGCTGCCGGTCGAGCCCCAGGACTACGAGTACCGCGCGGTGATCCGCTGGACCGACCACGGAGTCCCCCACATCCTGGCCGAAGACATCGACAGCGCGATCTACGGCCAGGCGTACGCCTTTGCCCGGCTCAATGGCTGCGTGCTCGCCGACCAAGTGCTCAAGGTTCGCTCCGAGCGCGCGATGTTCTTTGGCGCGGGGCAAGACGACGAGCACGTGCGCAGCGACCTGGTGATCAAGGCCCTGGAGGTCTACGACAACGCCGAGGCGGAGCTGCCCCAGCAGCCCGCCCAGATCCAAAGCATGCTCCAGGCCTACGCCGACGGCTACAACGACTTCGTCGCCCAGCGCGGCGACCAGTTGCCCTGTGCCGAGCAGCCATGGCTGCGATCGATCTCTCCCACCGATCTGTTCGCCTACTACATCGAGCTGGGCATGCTGGCCTCCAGCCGCCAGGCCCACGAGTTCTACTGGGCCGCCCAGCCCCCCGGCAGCGCCAGCCTTGAGCCGGCGCAGGGATCGGTGGCCGACATTCGAACCCACCGACCGGGCAGCAACGGCTGGGGGATCGGCCGCGACCGCTCGGCCAACGGCCACGGCATGCTGGTGGCCAACCCCCACTTTCCCTGGCAGGGCGAGCTCAAGCTGTTCGAGAGCCACCTGCGGGTGCCGGGGACGCTCGACGTCTACGGTGCGAGCCTGATGGGGGTGGTGGGGACGCTTATCGGGTTCAACGAGAGCGTCGCGTGGACCCACACCGTCTCCGACGGGCAGCGGCTGGTGGTCTACAACCTCGAGCTCGACCCCGCCGATCCGCTCCGCTACATGTTCGACGGGCAGTCCATGCCCCTGGAGGCGCAGACCCACGAGGTGATGGTGCTCCAAGAGGACGGCGCGCTCACCCCCGCCTCGCGCACCTTCTACCGCAGCCACCATGGTCTGTTGGCATCCCTGCCGCCGCTTTTGTGGAGCAACGAGCGGGCCTATGCGATCCGCGACGCCAACGCCAGCAACGTGGCGATGATCTCCCAGTTCATCGGCATGAACCTCGCGCGCGGCATGGACGACTTCCAGCGGGTCCACGACGAGCAGCAGGGGATCCCGTGGGTCAATACGATCTCCACCAGCAAGGATGGGCGCGCCTGGTACATCGACTCCACGCCCACCGCCAACCTCAGCCCCGAGGCGATCGACTACTTCTTGCAGCCTCCGCTGGACGAGGACGGGATCTTGACCGGGCTCATCTACGACCTAGCGGGCCTGGTGATGTTGCCCGGAAACCGCTCCGCCTTCGACTGGGTGGTCGCCGAGGGGGCACGGGATCCGGGCCTGCTCCCGGTGACCGACGTCCCGAGGCTCGAGCGTAGCGACTTCGTGTTCAATGCCAACGACAGCCACTGGCTGTCCAACCCGCTGGAGCCGCTGACCGGCTTCTCTCCCCTGCACGGCTTCGAACAGACGCCCCGCAGCCCTCGCACCCGCATGAACGCCCACATGCTGCTCGACGAGGAGGGGCTCTATTCGGGCGTGGACGGCAAGTTCGACCTGGCCGAGCTGCGTGACGCGATCTTGAGCAACCACGGGATGATGGAGCTGCTGCTGCGCGACGCGGTGGTCGACCGCTGCCAGGGGCAAACGACGACCGAGACGGAAGCCTACGGCGCGGTGGACATCGCACCGGCGTGCACGGTGCTGTCGACCTGGGACGGCACGCTCGATACCGACAGCGTGGGGGCGATCGTATGGCGCGAGTTGTTGGGTGACTTCGGCGCGAGCGACCGGTTCGACGCCGGGGCGCTGTTTGCCGAGGCATTCGACCCCGCGTCGCCCGTCAAGACCCCGCGGACGCTCGCCGAAGGCGAGCGCGTGCTCGAGGCGCTCGCCGGCGCCGTGGTCAAGCTCGAGCAGGCCGGGATCGCGCTAGATACCCCGCTGGGCGAGGTCCAGCACACGGTGCGGGCCGGCGAGCGGATCCCGATCCACGGGGGCGGGAGCGCCGAAGGTGTGGCCAATCTCGTGTTCTACGGCGGCCTGAGCACCACCCTCGACGAGCCGCTGTCCCAGGGCACGCTGGTCGACGAAGGCTCGGGGACGGGGCTGAGCGACCAGGGCTACGTGATCAACTACGGCAGCAGCTTCGTGATGGCCATGCAGTTTACCGACGGGGATCCGGAGGCCTACGCCCTGCTCACCTATGGCCAGTCCGATGATCCACGCTCGCCGTATCACGTGGACCAAACCCGGCGCTTCTCGCAAAAGGACTGGCGCAAGGTGTCGTGGACCGAGGACGACATCGAGGCGGATCCGGACCTGGAGATCGAGGTGATCTTCGGGTTTGGCGACACGCCCTAGCCCGTTGCCGGGGCACTACGAGCCCCCGACTGCCGGCTCGAAGACGTGATCGAGCGAATCGACCGCCAACGCCCGCGAAAACCATCGCCGCAGCGTGGGCTCGTCTTTTGTGTCCAAGACCTGGCGTTCGAGTTCGGTGGAGATCGTCCACTTTCGATGCTCGAGCACCTGCAACAAGGACGCCGCGATGCCTTGCGTGATGCCTTGCGTGATGCCCTTGGCAGTCCCCTCGGCCAGCCAAGCTTCTTTGTACGTTCTACCCATGTCTTGATTCTCCTTGCCGACCGCGTCGATCAACATTGTGTACAGGGGTGAGTCCTCGTTGAAGACGTTGCTGACGTAGGTCCACAGCGCCTCGGCGTCTTCGCGACTCGATCGGAGCACCGTGTCGAACAGCGGGGCCAATTGTTGGATGCGCGCGGGAGTGATCGACGCCGGATGATGATACGCGAACAGCAAGGCTCGTGTCAGCTCCACGAGCGCGAGAACTTCAGGACTCGCAGCTGGATCATCGAGGACCGATTCTCCGAGGTCATCGATCCGGTCGACCGACTACCAGACCTCGCACACCTGGGGCGGATGCATGGGGGTGCCCTCTTCGCAGGCAAACACCTCCCAAAAGGCCGGGTAGTTCGACAGCGGTCCGTTGACCCGATACCGAGCGTGAGAGTGAGGATCGGTCCGGGCCAGCACCCGCTCGGTCTGCGCCGAGGCGTGGGTGCACCAGATCTGACCAAAGGCCACGAACAGCAATTGCTCGTTGGTCAGCCCCTCGACCGCCGGGCTCCGATCGCCGTCGTGGCCCGCCGCCCACGCCCGATAGGCCCCGTGCGCCTGGCGGATCCCCCCCAGGTCGGCGATGTTCTCGCCCAGGGTCAATGCACCGTTGAGGGTGATGCCCGGCTGGATCTCGTAGTCGTCGTAGAGCGCCTCGACACACTGCGCCCGGGCCTCGAACCGGGCAACGACGTCGGGCTCCCACCACTCGGTCAGCCGACCGTCGCCGTCGAACTTGCGCCCTTGATCGTCGAAGCCGTGGGTCAGCTCGTGACCCATGACCATGCCGATCCCCCCAAAATTCATCGCCATGGGGTACTGCGCGGAGAAGAAGGGCGGCTGGAGGATCCCGGCGGGAAACACCATCTCGTTGCCCGAGGGGTTGTAGTAGGCGTTGACGGTGGGCGGAGTCATGTGCCACTCGCCCTCGTCGACCGCCCGACCGATCTTGTCGGCCTCATAGCGCCACCGGAAGCGACGCCCGGCGATCACGTTGGCCAGGTGCTGCTCCCCGATCTCCAGGCCGGCGTAGTCCCGCCACGTGTCGGGATAGCCGACCTTGTTGACGATGGCGTGCATCTTGTCCAGGGCCCGAGCCCGGGTTTGGTCGTCCATCCACGAAAGCCGGGGCAACATCGATTCGAAGGCCGCCTCGATCTGGGCGATCATCTCGGACGAGATCTGCTTGCTCGACGCGGTGAAGTACCGCTCGACGAACTGCCGGCCGAGGGCCTCGCCGAGGGCCTCGTCGGTGGCCTCCACGCAGCGCCGCCAGCGAGGGGTGGGCTCGGCCTGTCCGCGCAGTCGCTGGTCGAAGAACTCGAAGTGGGCTCGGGCAAGCGTATCGGGCAAGTGCGGGCCCAGCCCGTGGAGCAGGTGCCACGTGAGGTAGGCCCGCCAAAGATCCGGCCGGACTGGCGCCATCACCCGATCCATGCCGGAGAAGAAGCTGGGCGGGGCCACGTTGAAGTGAGCGACGTCGGGGCGCCCCGCAGCCGCGAGGTAGGCGTCCCAGGGCAACGAAGGCGACAGGCGAGCGAGCGCGGGAGCATCGATCCGATGGCGGCGCCGCTGTGGGTCACGGAGCTGGTCGCGCGGCGTGGTGGCCCGGGCCAGCGCGGTCTCCAACGCGAGGATCTCCTGCGCCCGGGCGTCGGCCTGCCGGACCCCGGCCCCTCCGAGCATCCGGGCAATGTGATCCTGGTAGGCCACCCGCAGGGCCTGCGCAGACTCCCCGGCCTCGAGGTAGTAGTCGCGGTCGGGCAGGCCCAGGCCGCCTTGCCCCAAGTGGGCCAGGTTGGTCTTCGGATCGTCGTAGTCGGGCTCCACCTCGACCGTCAGCAGCGGCGTGGCCCCCAGCTGATGGAGCTGCGCGACCACGGTCATCCTGGCCGCCGGGGTCGTGGCCTCGTCGATCCGATCGAGCAAGGGTCGCAGCGGGACCAGGCCGGTGGAGTCGGCGCGGGCCTGGTCCATGCATCCCGCGTAAAAGCGCCCCAGCTGACCCCGCGCACCCGAGGCCGCAGGATCGGCCGCCGCCTGCTCGAGGATCTCGCGCATCGCCTGCTTGTTGCGCTCACGCAGATCATCGAACCGACCGTAGCGGGGCTGATCGGGAGGCAAAGGGTTCTCGTCGAGCCACTGACCGCATGCGTAGCGGTAGAAGTCGGTACAAGGATCGGCCCCCTCGTCCATCACCGCGTGCACCTGCTGGCTTACCGCGGCGTCGGTGCTCACCGCGGGGACCGGCGGGGGCTCGGCGGGGCTGGGCCGACATCCCCCGGCGATCCACAGCCCCCACCCCCAGCAACGCCACCCACTCCGCCATGCGCTATGCCGCCCGCCGTGCCCTCCGCCGTGCCCTCCACCGTGCCCCCCGCCGTGCCCCCCGCCGTGCATGGCCGCGCACGATGCCACGAAGTCCAAGATCTTCACGAGGACATCGCACACATGCGTGGATGCGATCGGGTTGAAACAATTCAGCCCGTCTCTTACCGTTGCCGTCCGTCGTCGATGAGCGGAGCGCCCTTCTTGGGCCTCGGCGTCCCCGTCGTGTCCTGCCGCGCCCCTCGATACACAAACGGCGACCCGAGGTCCTTGAGCCGCCGTCCGTTCGTGCCGGTCGCGATGGTCGATCGTCGCGGTCGCTCAGGCCGAGCGAGTCTGGGCTTCCTTGATCAGGCTCTCCGCCAGATCGGGCACGACTTCCCACACGATCCGCTCGACCACCTCACGGCTGAGGACGGCCAGGGCCTCGGCCGCCTTGGGGTCGATCTCCCCGGAGCCCGCGGCTTGTTGGATCCGCGCGAGCATACCGGGCGTGGGCGAGTCGGCCGCCGTGAACGGGATCGGAATGGCGATGGGGATCGCACCATCGGCCGCGGCCGCGGCCGGCCGAGCTGCTGGCTTGGCCGGGCTGGACGGCGGCGGCGCAACGGCGCGCGCGGGCTTGGTCGCGGGCGCGGGCTTGGCCGCGGCGGGCTTGGCCG
>JBCCWC010000204.1:0-28268 GCA_039194325.1 Myxococcota bacterium | reverse complement strand
TGGGCGGTGGGGGGTTCTTCGTCGACGGAGAGACGTCGTCCGACATGGCCTGCACTGCGATCGCGGGGGCCGGCGATGTGGACGGGGATGGGCGGGCCGATCTGCTGGTCGGCGCTCCGTTTGCGGACAACGGGGTGGCGCTCCAAGGGCGCGCCTACGTGGTGCGGGGCAAGGACGACAGCGCTACCGTGCAGCTATCGGACGTCGCGGCGGGCATGGGAGGCTATGCGATCGACGGCGAGGGCGTGGGGGACTTCTTGGGGCAGGCCGCGGGCGGCGGTGGCGATGTGGACGGCGATGGTTTCGGCGACATCGTGCTCGGCGCCGTCAACGTGGACATCCCTGGCTCCTTCTCCGGGCGCGGCTATGTGGTCTTTGGCCAGAGCGGCGGCGCGACGGTGCCGCTGACCGATCTCACCGTGCGCCTGGGAGGATTTTCGATCGAGGCCGGGCAAGCCTTCGAGGAGCTCGGCTGGCGGGTCGCCAACGCCGGCGACGTGGACGGTGATGGCTATGGCGACGTGATCCTCTCGGCTCCCGGCGCCGACTCGCCGGCCGGGTCCAGCGCGGGGCGCAGCTACGTCGTGTTCGGCGGCAACTTCAGTGGGGCCACCACCCACCTGGGCGGTGATGGTGACGATCTGATCGTGGCTACCCCGGGCCTGGATGTGGTGGTCGGTGGGGCCGGGGCCGACCAGATCCACGGCGAGGGCGGGGGCGACGTGATCTATGGTGGGGCGGGGGACGACCGGATCGGCCTCATCGACGGCCAGTTCTTTCGGGTCGACGGGGGGAGCGGCTACGACACTCTCGCGCTCGACGACGACAACGTCGATCTCGATCTGGGCCTGGTGCCCGACGCGGCGCTGCGGGATCTGGAGGCGATCGATATCAGCGGAACCGGCGACAACATCCTCTCGTTCGGCCTTCGCGATCTACGGGCGATCGTGGGAGTCTCGCGCACCCTTCGGCTGTTGGGCGACAACACCGACGCGGTGCAGGCCGACCTGACCGGCGGAGGCTTCGTAGACGAGGGGATCGCCGGTGGGGTGCACACATGGACCAACGGGCGCTTCACCCTCGAGGTGGTCGAGCCGCTCGGGGCCTTGGTGATGCTCTGAGCGCTGCTCTGGGCGATGCGCGGGGCCGCTCTTGGTGGGCCCCTGCTCATGGCCTCCGTTCGTCGCAGGTGGGCCGCGGGATGCCGACGCGGTCGTACTCGACTCGACTCGCACGCACATGCATCCCGGGCACCTATGCGTACGTGGCGCTGTCGCACATCGCCGCGTGACACCTCGGCGACGGTCGTGTGTCCACTTTCGGTCGTATCCCTGGATGCTCGCGTCCCGTCATAATGCGGGCGACGTGTTCGAGGTCCCCGACTATGCGGCGTCGCTGCGTCGCTTCGTGCACGAGTATCGCGGCTCGCGGGAGCGGGCCGTTCGGCTCGCGCCCGATGTGTTCGGGTTGTTCGCCCGCCTGCTGATCGATCCCCGCCTGCCAAGGAGCGCACGTTCGGTGGTGACCTCGGTGCTCGCGTACTTCGTGATCCCCGACGACGTGCTGCCCGAGGCCGAGCTGGGGCCGCTGGGTCTGATGGACGATCTATATGCGGCGGCCTATGCCTATCGCATGTTGCGGCGTGAGCTGTCGGGCACGATCCTCTACGACGCCTGGCAGGCCGACGAGGATCTCGACGAAGCCATGGCGGTGGTCTACACCGAGACGAGGGCCGAGCTGGGACGGCGCACCAAGGATGTGCTGCGCATGGCCGGGCTGTCCTGAGCGCGGGCCTCGCGGAGACCGACCAGTTCATTCGGACCAGTTCATTCCGAAAAGATCAGCAGCGCCGTGTGGACCGGTCGCACCGAGACGGTCGCGACCCCCTCGGAGACGATCTCGGTGCTGGCCAGGTCGAGGGCCCGGCCCTTGACCACCATGCGCTTGGACGAGCCTCCGTCGAGGTTGGTCGCCACGTGGCAGCCCAGCGCGCGGAGCAGCCGGGCCACGCCGCCCAGGGTCATCCCCAGGGCATGCTCGAGGTTGCGACCGTCGACCGCGGCGAGCACGAGGGTGCCCTCGGGGGTCAGCCCGGCGCCCATGCGGGGCAGCAGGTTGCGGTCGCCCGTCTCGTCCTGCGAGAAGGTCACCGGCGGAGCGGTTCCCCAGAAGTCTTCCTCCTGCATGTGCAGGCAGGGCTGGCCTTCGTGCAGCAGCATCGGGCCGCCGGCGAGTCCCGTGTACACGGGGCCCCGAGATCCGTGGACCGCCCGGTAGCGCAGGCGATCGCCCACCGCCAGCGGTCGGTCCTCGGGTTGGGGGATCACGAAGCCGTTGAGCGGGATCGGAAGTGAGGGGCCCACCGCGATCACCTCGTGCCCCACCACGGCGGCGGTCGGCCCGGGCGGGCCCTGGTGCCGGGAGGCCCGGTTGAACACCGCCGAAGGCCGGAAGCGGTGCCCGGCCTCGGTCTCCACCTCGGTGTCGAGCATGCTCACCGGCTCGATGCTCATCCCGCCCTCGGCGTCGATGAGCAGGCTGCCGCGCCGAAACACGGGGGGGTTGAGCACCTGCCCCCGCTGGATCAGCAGACCCACCGGATCGAAGCGACGCGAGGGCGGCTCGATGTCGGGCTCCGAGTAGAGAAAGAACCCCCCGGAGATCGCCGCGACCGCGCCTTGGCTGGTGACGTAGGTGGTGAAGGCTTCGCCCCGCTGCACCGAGTCGCGGCAATCCTCCACCTCCAGCCGCGTGCGGAGGGGATCGATCCGCAAGAGGTTGACGTGGATCGGCCCCAGATCGCTGGCGCCGTCGAGGCGGGCGTGCTCGATGCCCGGCTGAACCGAGCGCCACGATGCCCACCGCACCATCTGCTCGAGCGGCAGGCCGTTGCGGCCCGAGCGGCGGTGTCGGTGCAGGCCCACGTAGCTGAAGTAGAAGTCGGCCAGGGCTCGGATCCGAGTGGCCCGGGAGCGAGGCGAGGCGAGGATGCTCCGCACTCGCTGCCGGAGCCCCACCCGCAGCAGGCGACCGAAGTCGTCGCCCAGCGAGGCGATCGCGGTGTCGACCGCCCGGAGCCGGCGGGCGAACATCTCCGCCTGGGGCGGGTCGACCTCGTCGAGCAGGGTGGCGATCCCGTCGAGCGACGCGGCTAGCCGGGCTCGCTCCAGGCTCGCGAAGTCGCCGTCCCATGGCTCCTCGGGGGGCGGCGGCGGGCCGCCCCGTGGCTCGGGCCCGGCAAAGCACCGCAGCAGCTCGACGTCGCTGTCGGCGATGTCGTGGCTTTGGGCAAATTGCACAATTGCATCGAGCCAGGTGCTCACGAAGACCAGTCTTGCACGACCTCATTGGCGCTCGTGGGCCATGTTCTGGGCCGTCCCGCGAAACGGCGGTAAGGGCCCATGCGCTGCCTTGTGCGCGTGAAAATTTCCCGCTCCGATCGCCATTGTCGGCTTGCGGGTCCCGTCCGAAGGGCTCCATTCTTGACATCGTGGGTGTGGTCGAAGAGCAAGAACACGGCGAGGACGAAGCCGGTGCGGGGATCGTGACCACCGTCGGATCGGGGCTCGGATCGGTGCTCGGATCGGCGCCCGGCGACCCTTCCTTGCAGTCTGGGGATTGCATCGGCCGTTATCGCCTCGTGCGTCGCCTGGGGTCCGGGGGGATGGGGGTCGTGTGGTTTGCCCACGATCCTCGGCTCGATCGCACCGTGGCCATCAAGGTGCTGCACGAGCAGCCCCGGGGATCGGGGGCGATGGCTCGGGAGCGCTTGCGTCGCGAGGCGCTCGCCCTGGCCCGGCTGTCTCACCCCAACGTGGTGTCGATCTACGACGTGGGGATCCATGACCGTCGGGTGTTCTTGGCCATGGAGTACATCGAGGGGCACACCCTCGACGTCTGGGCGGCCCGAGGTCCCTCGCTCGACCAGGTGCTCGCCGTGTTCGAGCAGGCCGCGGCCGGTCTGGCCGCGGTGCACGAGGCGGGCTTCATCCACCGCGACTTCAAGCCGGCCAACGTGATGATCGACGGCCGGGGGCGGGTCGCGGTGATGGACTTCGGGCTCGCCCGGATCTACGACCCCAAGAGCGCCTCGGAGCTGGAGGACACCGCCTTGTCGTCTCCGGTGCTGGAGCTGGAGTCCTCGCGGCTGCTGTCCACCACGCTGACCATCGATGGCGTGGTCATGGGAACGCCGGCCTACATGGCGCCAGAGCAGCACACCGGCGCCGAGGCCGACGCTCGATCCGATCAGTTCTCCCTTTGTGCCGCGCTCTACGAGGCCTTGCTGGGGCGCCGCCCCTTCTGGGGCCGCAGCGTCAAGGAGCTGGCCCAGCAAAAATACGGCGCGAGCCTCGATCTCGGCGGTGGTCGCCTGCCGCTGCCACGCCCGCTGCGAGCCCTGCTGCGTCGTGGTCTCGATCCGCAGCCGGACCGCCGCTTCCCCGACATGCGAGCGCTGCGAGCGGCCCTGGTGCGGCTGCGTCAGCCCGCCCGGTCGCGTCGGCTCGCATGGTCGGCCGCGGGGGTGCTGGTCATGGGCGGCACGGGCTGGGTCGGCCTGACATTCGAAGGCCCGAGCGCGTGTGTGTCTGGGGCCGAGCACCTGGCCGAGGTGTGGAACGATGGCGCACGAGCTCGGCTACGTCGAGCCTTCGAGGCCACCGGCCGCAGCTACGCCGACGATGCGGCCACGCGGGCGACCGAGCGCCTCGACGCCTACGCTCGCGACTGGAGTGTGTCGTATCGCCAGGCCTGCGAGGCCTCCGCGAACGACGTGGCCACGCTCGATCTACGCATGGAGTGCCTGAGCAAGGCGCGGTCCTCCATGGCGCAGACCGTGGGGCTCTTGTTCGAGGCCGATCCCACCGGGGTCCAGCACGCGGTGGCCCAGGTCACTGGCCTGCCGGCGGTGGCCCGCTGTGACGACGTGGCCGCGCTCCAGGCCGAGGTGTCGCCGCCGGGCGATCCCGTCGCCGTGGCCGCGGTCGAGCAGATCGCGTCCACCCTCGAGTCGGCCCACGCCCTCGAGCGGGCGGGCCACTACGCCAAGGGGCGCGAGCGGGCGGCGCAGGCCCTGGCCAGCGCGCAGGCGGTGGAGCACGAGCCCAGCATCGCGCGGGCTCGGATCCGGGTGGCGTCGCTCGATCTCCACCTCGGCGATTCCGAGGCGGCGCGTCGTGGTCTGACCGAGGCGGCCTTGCTCGCGGCGGGGGTCGGCGATCACCCGACCGCCGCCGACGCGGCCACCCGCCTCGTGTACGTCTACGCCGAGGCCCTGGGGCGCCCCGACGAGGCATTGCCCTGGGCGCGTCACGCCGGCGCTTCGCTGCGCCGGATGCCGCCCGATCCCCTGGCGCAGGCCCGGCTGCACAGCAACCTCGCGATCGTGCGGGCGATCCAGGCCCGCTACGGCGAGTCGGTCGAGCTGTTCACGCGCGCCTACGAGGCCAAGCGCGAGATCCTGGGGCCCAGCCACCCCGAGGTGGCGCAGGCCCTCGAGAACATCGCGCTGTCCACCGGCGAGCAGGGGCGCTTGGCCGAGGCCGAGGCGATCCACCGCCGCTCGCTGGCCACGCTGGAGTCGGCGCTCGGCGCCAGCCACCCCGACTTTGGCCTCTCGCTGATGAACCTGGGGCAAGCGGTCGACATGCTCGGTCACCACGACGAAGCGGCCGAGCACTACACCCGCGCTCTGGGGATCTTTCGCGCCGCGCTCGGCCCCGATCATCCCCTGGTGGGACACGCGCTGGGGTCGCTGGGGCACGTGGCCGCCGCCCAAGATCGGCTCGACGAGGCCGAGGCGTACTACCGCCAGGCCAAGGAGATCACCGCCGCGACGGTGGGCGAGCGACACCGCGAGTTTGCGTGGTCATTGCTCGACCTGGCCATGGTCACCTCGCAGCTGTCGCGCGACGAGGAAGCGCTCGAGCTCTACGCGCGGGCCCGGGAGATCCTCGAACAGACCGACGGGGAGGAGCACGACTCGTTCGCCTACCTGCTGATGAACGAGTCGATCTCGCTCGTGGAGCTTGCGCGCCTTCCCGAGGCCGAGGCCGCCCTCGACCGCGCCGGGGAGATCATCCAGACTCGGCTGCCATCCGAGCACCCCGCGCGTAGCAGCTGGCACGCCGAGCGGGGCGAGCTGCGTCGGGCCCAGGGCAAGCTCCGGTCGGCCCGCCAGGAATTCGAGGCGGCCCTGGGGATCGCCGAGGTCGCGCTGGGGCCCGAGCACCCGGAGACCGCCGGGATCTTGCAGTCGCTCGGCGAGGTCGAGCACACTCTGGGCGACTCTCGATCGGCCCGGGCGCACCTGCGTCGGGCCCTCGGGATCATCGAGGCGGGAGCCGTCGGTGAGGCTTTTCGATCCTCGGTGCGCTTCTCGCTGGCGCGGGTCCTGTGGGACGAGCCCGCGACCCGCGCTGAGGCCGAAGAGCTCGCTGCCCGGGCGCGTGATGGCTTTGCGGCCTATGGCGATCTCTTCGATGACGACGTCGAAGAGATCGACCGGTGGTCTGGCGAGCGCCACAGCTGAACCGTCGGCCGCTGGCGCGGTATCCTTGTGCTCGCATGAAGGAGCTGCGGTTTCATCGCGCGCTATACCCCGGTGAGGCGGTGGATGCGGCCATCCACACCTTCGAGCGCTGGGCCACGTTCGAGCGAGAGTCGTCCTCGACCCACTGGATCGTGCGACTGACCGCCGGCTCGCCGGCGGCCGAGCACCGCATTGCCGGTGAGATCTCGAACTTTGCACTGGGTCTGACCGTGCGTCGTGGGGTTCCCGATGGCCCCGACGAACCGGGCGCACCGTGAATATGCGCATTGTGCGGGGGACTGCGTGAAAGCGCGCCCGTGCGCGCCTCGCCCGCGGTGTTTTGATATGATACCTGCGTCGGAGTAGACCATGACGCAGGACGAGCGGGCACAGGACGAGCGCGACGAGGATGATCTAACGGCGTTGCCCTCGTTTTCCCGCGAACCGGCGGAGATGCTGAGCGGGGATCAACGTTCCATTTCGAACCGGGCCCGCGAGCACGCTGACGAAGGTCCGTCGTTGCCCATCAAGGATCCGCAGGCCCCCGCGGCGTTTGCCACCCATTGTTCTCATGGGTCGCACGGGAGCCACGGTTCGCATGGTAGCCACGGGTCGCACGGAAGCCATGGGTCGCATGGCAGCCATGGGAGCTGGTAGCTCGATGAGTCGGGGGGTGCAGTCCGGGCGGGCACCGCCCGGCGTGGAATCGCCATGACCGAGTCCGATCCTCCTCGACGTACGCCCGGTGATGCCCGGGAGCCCTCCGCCGGACCCGTGCGACACGCCAGTATGACCCGAATGCCGATCGAGCCCGAGCGCCGCTCGCTGCGGGTGCTCTTTGTCGGCCCGCTGCCCGAGGATCACGCGCGCCTCTCCGATCTGCTGCGCTCGGTGGGGAGTCCGCTGTTCTCGGTGGATCACGCGATCGACGAGGCGGTCGCGGTCGAGGGGCTGCGCTCCACCCAGTACGACGCCGTCTTGTTCCTCGATCGCCACAATCGGCAGTCGTGGTCCCGCTTCGTCCGAGATCGTCGCCGGCCCGCGGTGCCGGTGCTGTTCATCGATCCCACCGGTCGTCCCCAGACCCGCGCGCTTCGGCGCTCGCAGGCCCTCCACGAGGGGGCGGCCGTGTACCTGCTCGACGCCGAGCTCACCGGCCCTCTGCTCGAGGCGGCGATCCACGGATCGATCGAGCACGCGCGGCTCCAGCGGGCGGTCAACGAGGTGCAGGAGCGCTTTGCCCTCGCGGTGCGGGGTTCGAACGACGGGGTGTGGGAGTGGCTGCTCGACACCGGCGAGATGCACTTCTCCCGGCGCTGGCGTGAGCTGCTCGGCTACGGGGTCGACGAGCTCAACAACACCTCCGACGAGTGGTTCGATCGCGTGCACCCGGCCGATCTGCTGGGCCTGCGCGCCGATCTCGACACCCACCTCGCGGGCCACAAGCCCTACCACGAGTACGAGCATCGCCTGCAGGCCAGCGATGGCACCTACCGCTGGGTGATAAGCCGCGGGGTGGTCCAGCGCGACGGGGCGGGCAACCCGGTGCGCATGGCCGGCTCGCTCACCGACACCTCCAACTACCGGCTGCGCGAGCAGAAGCTCTTGGAGGAGAGCCGGCAGGATCCGCTGACCAACCTGCCCCGGCGCGAGCCCTTTCTCGAGCGGCTGCGCAACGCGATCGACCTGGCCAACGCCTACGACGACTACACCTTCACGGTGATGATGGTCGACGTCGATCGCTTCCGCTGGCTGGCCGACAGCATCGGGCACCGGGCGGCCGAGACCATGCTGTCGATCCTCGCCCGTCGCCTGGTGGCCTGCGTGCGCCCCGGCGACACCGTCAGCCGCTTCGGCGGCGACAAGTTCGCCGTGCTGCTCGAGAACGTCGACGACGTGGACCAGGGGGCGCTGATCGCCGAGCGGATCCGTCGCTCGGTGGGCGAGCCCTTCGAGGTCGAGGGCCAGACCGTCTACACCACCGTGAGCATCGGCTTGACCACCAGCCGTCGTGGCTATCAAGACGCCGAGGACGTCATCAACGACGTGGGCGCGGCCGCTCACCGGGCCAAGGAAGAGGGCCACGATCGCCTGCGGATCTTCGAGACCAAGATGCGGGACGACGCGCTGTCGAGCCTGCGCATGGAGGTCGCGCTGCGCCAGGCCGTCGAGCGCAACGAGTTCGAGCTGCGCTACCAGCCGATTGTGGAGCTCTTGTCGGGCAAGCTGATGGGCTTCGAGGCGCTCGTGCGCTGGCGTCACCCCCGGCGCGATCTGGTCAGCCCCGCCGAGTTCATCCCGATCGCCGAGCAGACCGGGCTCATCGTGCCCCTGGGGCGCTGGGTGCTGCGCGAGGCCTCGCGGCAGCTGGCCGAGTGGATCAGCATGCTCCCCGACGGTCGCCGGCTCACCATGGCCGTCAACCTCAGCGGCCGGCAGGTCGCCGACCCGCGCCTGCTCGAGGAGATCCAGTCGGTCGTCGAGGACAACGGCCTCGGCCCGGGGGCGCTCAAGCTCGAGCTGACCGAGAGCGTATTGGTCAAGAACGCCGACGTCGTCAAGCGCTTCATCACCGATCTCCAGCAGCGAGGGGTCCACCTGTGGGTCGACGACTTCGGCACCGGCTACTCCTCGCTGAGCTATCTGCATCGTTTTCCCGTGCACGGCCTCAAGATCGACAAGACCTTCGTCGACGCCCTCGACGGCACCGATCAGAGCGCGGCCATGGTGCGCACGATCCTCAGCTTGGCCGAGAACCTCCGGGTGCAGACGATCGCCGAGGGGATCGAGCAGAACGTGCAGGCCGATCAGCTCCGTACGCTCGGCTGCGCCGCGGGGCAGGGCTACTTGTTCTCCAAGCCGATCCCCGCCGCCGAAGTGGTGACCCTGCTCGAGCAGGGGTGAGGGCCTGGGCCGTGCTTCAGCCGGGGGTCGACGCTCGCTTCGGGAGCACGAAGATCCGTCGCGCCAGCTCCGTCTTCAGCGTGGCCGGGTCGTAGTAGCGCTGCTGTAGCGTGGGGGCATCGAGCAGGTCTTCGTTGGCGGCCAGGAAAGCCTCGAAGTCGGCCGACGGTGCTCGTTGCATGCGCTCTTGCACCACCAGCATCCACAGCCCGGTGACCGTCGCGTGGAACTTGTGTGGAGTGCCCAGGGCGGTCGCGACCGCCTGGAGCTCGCGGGCCATCATCGGCAGGGCCTCGAACGCGTCATGGTGCTGGAGCACCTCGTAGGTCAGCTGCAGGTGCGCGCGGTGGTCGAAGCCCATCGCGCCCGACGCGAAGCGTTCCCAGGGGGTCTTCGGCGGCGAGCCTGCTTGCGGTGTCGGGTGGGTCATTGGGCTACTCCGTGAGTCGATGGGCATGGTGGGCGTCGAGGTCGAGCTCGTAGATCCGCTTGAGCTCGGCGATCTTGGCTTGGGTAGATTCGGAGAAGGGGGCCTTGCCCTCGAAGGCATGCAGCACGATCCCCTCGAGCAGATCACCCAGCGACAGGTCGTGCAGCTCGGCGAGGGCCTTGAGCACCTTGAGCAGGCGCTTTTCGAGTCTCACGCCCGTCTGAACGCGCTGTATGCGCTGTGCGGGGGGCGACGGCTCGGATTTCGCCATTGGTACATATGTACCTTGGTAACTCATGCTCGGCCAGTCCGCTCAGCCAGTGAGCTCGGCCAGGGGGCCCGGCCCATGCCGCCGCGCGAGCGCGCTGTGCTCCGTGGTTCGACCGGGGGATCAGGCGTTGGGCCAGGCGCAGCGGAAGAACCGGCCCATCTCGCCGATGTCCAGGCACTCCATCCCGTCGGGGCAGCTCGCTCCGCCCGCACAGTTGAGCAGGCACTGGTCGCCTTCCTGGCCCGCGCACACGGGCGTCGCGTCGCCGCTGGTCGGCATCGGGCACTCGTTGTCCTGCATGCAGGGCAGGGTGCAGACGCTGTGGTTGGGTCCAGCGAACTCGTAGCAGACCTCGTAGGGCGGCGGGCACTGCGGGTCCATCTCGGTGCACGGAGGGTAGTCGACCGGCTCGCCGCCCGTGCTCTCGGTGCCTTCGGTCGGATCGGTCGTGGTCTCCATCGAGGACGCGGTGGTCTCCATCGAAGTCGAGCCCACGGTGGTGTCGGCCGTGCCGGTCGAGGACGTGCCGTTCATGTTCGTGGGATCGTTGGTCGGGTCGGCGGTCATCATCGGCGTGGCCGCGGTGCTCCCCGAGCCGCTGCTCCCCGAGCCACCTTCACCGGCGTTGCCGTCGTCACCACAGCCGAAGGTCAGCGAGCTGGACACGAAGATCGATACAAGAAGCCCTCTGCGCATGACGAGCATCATAGGCCAAATGTGGCCCGAGGCGGGGTCGCGTAGCCGCGGGATGGCGCTCGGATCATCGCAATTCGATCGAAACTACGGTTGGCGAGATCGAGCTTGCATCCTCGATGCCGGGGACCGGGGGGCGATCGGCCGGGATCGAGACACCGGGCTCGTCGTGCGGGCGGAGAGGCGGAGCATGGGGCGACCATCGAGTGTACGACACGGAGGGGTAGGTGTCGGGTCGGGTCGTGGCATGCTATAGAAGGATCATGGCGTCAGAGGCAGCGCTCATCTGCGCCCATGAAGGTCTCGAGCTCAGAGAGCTCGTCGCGAGGGGGCTTCGAGATCCAGCATTGCCGACGCTCTTGTTCGGCAGTCACGCCAGAGGTGACGCCCGTCCGGATTCCGATATCGACGTGCTGCAGCTCGCTCCGATGAGCGCTTCCTATGGCACGGGCACGCTCTCGGTGACCGTCTACCGGCCCGGCGATCTCCGGCAGATGGCGATCCGGGGGTCACTCTTCGTCTTGCACTTGTGCCAGGACGGCATCCTCTTGAATGATCTGAATGATCTGAATGATCGAGTCACCCCCGATGGAGCCGGGGTCCTGAAACGAATGCTGGCGGCATGGCGCGCGCCCTCGTCGTATGATCGATTGTTCGATGCCGTCCGGGAGGTCAGCGGCGCTCTGGATACGGATGAGGGGGGATTCGGGAGCAATCCCGCGGGTTTTTTCAACCTTGCGACATTCCTCGCCCGGACCGAGCTCTATGCTCGCTGTGCGGCCGAAGGTGCGCCGGAGTTCTCCATCACCCGTGCGGCTGCTCGCTGCGGTCAGGCGGAACTCGGACGGGCCCTGGACCGACGCCGCGCGGTTGACCCCACCTGGGAGCGCTTCGCCGGGCTACGGCAGTCTCTCCGACATGCGCTGAGCATTCCGTGCCGCAACCCTCATGGGTCCTTCGAAGCACTGGTGTTTCATCTTCACGACGTCACGCCCGTGGGTGCGTCTATCGTACTGCGTACCGTTCGGGGGATGGCCGGGGCCGGCTATCACCTGATGCCGCCCGATGACGTGCCATGGTGAGTTCGAGGGTGATTTCCGGTAGTATCTATGATGATGCGCGACGGCCCGTGATTCTGTGGGCTATTGCGCGGCGTTGCGGCGTGCTCGGGTCTTGGTGGTCGACATGAACCACACGCAGCGAGTCGCGTTGCTCCGGCGGGTGCTCGACGCTCAGGAATCTATCTGGACCGTTCACTATGCCTGTGCTGGTTTCAAACACGCTGACCATGGGCCACTGTCGATCTCTTGTGTGTGTTTTCGTCAGCTCTTGACTCGCGCCGAGGTTACGTTCTCCCAGACGGACCGCAAGGACGCTGGTGAGCAGTACGTACTCGAGTCGTTCTTCGATCATATCAGGAACGAGAAGGATGCACACTTCGTTCACTGGAACATGAATCGTTCGGACTATGGGTTCAAGGCGCTGGCCAACCGATACCTGTTCGTGCTCGGTCAGAGCGCGCCTTCTGAGGTCCCCGAAGGACGACAGCACGATCTGGACGACCTGATCGGCCTGACCCATGGCCGAGATTTCGCCGCGCATCCCAAGCTGCATACGCTCGGGCTACTCAATGACTTTCACTATCGCGCTTGGCTCGCGGGACACGAAGAGGCGCGGCTCTTTGACGAGGGTAAGCATGGCGACATCAAGCGTTCCTGCGAAGAGAAGGCGCGGCTGCTGGCGTTCTTGGCCGAGCGATTCATTCGCGGTCGGCTGATTACCCGGCACGGAGGCTTGCGGGTGAGCTTTGCTGGAGAGACGTTGGACGCGGTTAGGGTCGTCACGACCCTGGGACAGCGTGCTCTCGATGTCGCTCGTCAGCTTCGGCGGCGTCACGCAAACAGAAGTACCTTGGAGGTCAATGATGAGTACGACTGGCAAGATCTGCTCCATGCTCTACTCCGGGTATTCTTCGATGACATTCGTCGAGAAGATCCGAGCCCCACCAATGCTGGTGCGTCGTCTCGGATCGATTTCGTGCTCCCTGAGCATCGTATCGCGATCGAGCTCAAGCATGCGCGCGAGTCCATGACGGCGAAGAGCTTGGGGGACGAACTGAGTGTGGATCGTCAGCGTTACGAGGCACATCCTCAGGTCGCCCATCTGGTCAGCTTGATCCTCGATCCTAAGGGGTTGATCTCCAACCCTCGCGGTCTCGAGCGAGATCTCTCGACGGCCAGTGCTCGGTCGGGTCTGTCATCTACGGTTCGGATCTACGATCGCTAGAAGCCGTCCCGCCGGGGTAGCCCATTGCCGAGGTCATTGTGAGTGATATCGTGAGCCCTCGCGTGAGCAACCGAAGGTCGCCGGTCCGTGCGCACGTGGGGTCGTTCGTGTCATGAAGCTCGCCGCCAGATTCTTCGGCCTGTCGCCGGATATGCTCTGCTTGCTCACGCCGGACGGCGCGCTGGAGCGCGTCAACCCCGCGTTCGAGCGCGTCACCGGATACTCCGTGGACGATCTGAAGCGATCGTCCTGGTTTGACCTCGTGCATCCAGACGAGCGACCCGCGGCGCGAGCCGTGCTGACCCAATCGGAACAAAGCGCGGCCACGACGAGCCTGGAGCACCGCTATCGACGCAAGAGCGGCGACTACCGGTGGGTGCAGTGGACGTTCCACTGGGATTCCGAAGAGGGCCTGTGGTTTTTGATCGGTCGGGACGCGACCAGCCGCAAGGAGCACATCGACCGGCTCGAGCAGCACGAGGTCGATCTCCGTAAGTCGAAGGACGAGCTGGAGAACCTGGTCCAGGCGTTCCTGCGGGCGAGCGGGCAGATCCTGTATACGTGGGACCCCGCGACCAACGCGGTCAGCTACGACAACGTGGAGCGCGCTTTGGGGTACACCCCCGAGGAGCTGGCGGGGGGATTCGATCGCTGGATGGAGTTGGTTCATCCCGACGACCGAGCGACCGTGATCGAGGAAGTCGATCGCGTCGTGGAGGCCAAGCTGCCCTTCTCCATGGAATACCGCGTGCGTCGAAAGGACGAAGTGTTCATCCACGTGGAGGACAACGGCTACTTCGTCCTCGATGCAGACGGAGACATCACCTACATGGTCGGGTTCGTGGCCGATGCATCGGCCCGCAAAGAACTGGAGGACAAGCTCCGACAGTCGCAAAAGATGGAGGCGGTGGGCCGGCTCGCCGGGGGCATCGCGCACGATTTCAACAACCTGCTCACGGCGATCCTGAGCTACAGCGACATGGCGCTCACGAGGCTGTCGCACCTCGATCCGATCCGCGATGACATCGCCGAGATCCGCGAAGCCGGTCTGCGCGCGCGATCGCTGACGAGCCAGCTGCTGGCGTTCAGCCGCAAGCAGATCCTCAAGCCGAGAATGCTCGACCTCAACCGCGTGGTACGAAACATGGAGCACCTGCTGCGGCGGGTGATCGGCGAAGACATCGATCTGCGGATCCACCTCGAGCCGAACCTCGATCCCATCGAGTTCGATCCCGGACAGCTCGAGCAGATCGTGATGAACCTCGCCGTGAACGCCCGGGACGCGATGCCCGGCGGCGGCAAGCTCACCATCCAGACCGGCAACATCGTGCTCGACGAGGAGTATGTCCGCAGCCACGTCGACACACAGGAGGGCCCCCACGTCATGCTGGCCGTGACCGACACCGGCTCGGGCATGGACGCAAAGACACAGGCGCGGATCTTCGAGCCCTTCTTCACCACCAAGGGCCCGCACAAGGGCACCGGCCTGGGCTTGTCGACGGTGTACGGCATCGTCAAGCAAAGTGGCGGCAATCTCTGGGTGTATAGCGAGCTGGGGCGGGGGACGACCTTCAAGGTGTACCTGCCGCGCACCGAGACGGACCGTGCTCGTCAGCCCACCAATGATTCGATCCCCGCCCTCATCAAGAGCACCGAGACGATCCTCGTGGTGGAAGACGATCAGTCCGTTCGCCGGGTGATCGAGCGGGTGCTCGGCAGCGGTGGATATACCGTGCTCTGTGCGAGCGATGCCGACGAGGCCGAGCAGCTCAGCCGCCGACACGAGGGCACGATCCACCTGCTGCTCACCGATGTGGTCCTCCCCAACAAGAGCGGCCACGAGCTGGCCAAGTCGCTGGTGAGCCAACGGCCCGGCCTGCGCGTGCTCTACATGTCCGGGTATACCGACGACGCGATCGTCCACCACGGCGTCCTCGACCCCGAGGTTGCGTTCTTGGAGAAGCCGCTGATGCCGACGACGCTGCTCACGAGGGTACGAGAGATCCTCCGGCAGCCGTAGGTGCACGGCCGGTGCACGGCTACTGGTCGGCCATCGCCTGGACGTAGTCCGCCAGGGTCACCGGGGGCTCGTGCTCGAACGTATCTTCGAGCACGGTGGCCTCGTCGATCCGATCGAGGCGAAAGTTGCGGAAGTCCTGCCGCAGCTCGCACCACGCGCCCAGGGTCCACGTGCTGCCCCAGAAGTACAGGCCCAGGGGCCTCACGGTGCGATCGGTGCCCTGGCCCTCGCGGTCGTGGTAACGCAGGGTGACCCGACGGCGCTCGTCGATCGCCTCGCGCAGCTGCCCCATGGTGGCGCGGAGCTGGTCGGGCACGTGAAACGACAGGGAGAACAGGGCGGTGTTGTGCACCCGCGGGCGCTCCGCCTCGGGCAGGGCGGCCTCCACCTTCTCCAGCACGCTCATCGCAGCGCGCTGGAGGTCGGGGTCGCCCCAGCTCTCGACCATGCGGGCCCCGAGGACCAGGGCTTGGATCTCGTCGACGTTGAACATCAGCGGTGGTAACTCGAAGTCCTTGCTGAGGCGGTAGCCCACCCCGGCTTCCCCCTCGATGGGCACCCCCGAGAGGCTGAGGTCCCGGATGTCCCGGTAGACGGTCCGCTCGGAGACCGCCAGCCGCTCGGCGATCCGGGCCGCCGTGGTGACCCGGTGGTGCTGGAGGACCTGGATGATCTGAAAGAGTCGGTCGGCCCGTCGCATCCGCGGCGGACTATCACTCGATCACGTGGAAGAAGTCCAAGACGACCCCGTTGGGATCGGCGATCCCGAAGCTACGCCAGCCCCAGGGTTTGTCGGTGGGCTCGGACATCGGGGTGGCTCCGCGCGATCGCAGCTGGGTGTGGGTCTGGTCGGCACTGGCGGTCGGGATGCTGACGATGAGGCCCTGACCCTCGAAGGGCTCGGTGTGGGCCGGTCCGGCCTGGTCGCTGGCCATGAAGGCCAGCTCGGGCCCGTCCTCGCGGCCGTAGCGGACCTGCAGGTAGCCTTCTTGTTCGATGCTGACGCTGAACCCAGCGCGCTCGGTGTAGAAGGACTTGGTCTCGGCGAGCTTTTCGGTGATGACCAGCGGGAACAGCTTGTTGGGGTTCATGCTCGGCAGCCTACGGGATTGCTCCTGCCAGCCTCGTGTCAGGAGGCTGCGGCTGCTCGTCAGACTCCTGCCACCGTTGTGTCAGGAGTCCTTCGAAACGACGAGCGCCCCGGTCTTTGGGGGCGCTCGGGTTCGTCCGTCCACCTGTCGATCGACGGGACGGGCGGGGCGGGTATCCGCTAGAACTTCACCGGGTAGGTCGCCCCTTGCTGGGCGCTGGTGAAGCGGGGGAACTCGGTCGTCTTGAGCACGTCGGCCACGCAGTTGCCCAGGGCGTTGTTGTGGGGCGCCTGCGGCTCGGCCGACAGTACCTTGCCGGTGTTGCCCTCGATGGAGAGCTTGACGCGCACCGTCTCTCCGGGGGTCGCGCTGTGTGTCGGGCCGCAGGTGTTCTTGGCCTTGGTCTTCTTCTTGCCCAGGGCCTTGCTCAGCTGGCGGTTGCTCAGCTTGTCGGGGAGGGTGGCGTCGAGGTTCTTGGTCTCCAGGCCGGCCTTGGCCCCGCCACAGCCCGGCGCGTTGGGGTTGAACACACAGTTGGCCTTGCCGCCGTCGAACTTGCCGGCCTTGCCGTCGTCCTCGTCACCGTAGCCTAGCGGCTCGTTGTCCTTGGGCTTCTTCTTGCCGCTGCCCTTCTTCTTGACGCGAGCCGCGGTGCGGCTGCCTCCGAAGTCGTCGTCTTCACCCTCGCCGTCGCTGCTGCTGCCAGAATCGGTGGTGGTGCCGGTGGTGCCGGTAGTGCCGGTGGTGCCGGTGCCCGTGGGGCCCCCGGTCGCGCCCCCGGTGCTGCTCTCATCCGTCGCGGGCTCGGGTGGAGGCGGAGGAGCCGGCGGGACCACCGCGACCGGGGTCTTGGGCTCGGGCGGCTTGTTGTCGCCCTGCATCGCAAACCAGGCGATCCCGCCGCCGAGCAGCAGCACGACCAGCGCGATGAGCCAGGTCTTGTTGCCGCCCTCCTCCTTGTCGGCGGCCATGGCGGCTGCCCCGGCGGTGGAGGCGGCGGCGGCGGCGGCGGCGGCTTTCTTGGGCGCGGGCTCATCGTCGCTTCGCGAGGTCGAGGCCGACGCGCCGCTATGCGAGGCCGAGGCCAGCGGAGCCACCACGACCGCGCCGCTGTGGCTGTCGTCGGGCTCGTCGTCGTCGTCGGGGGGAGCCAGCAGGGCCCCGAGCGGATCGTCGCTGGCTGCGGCTTGCTTGGCCTTGACCTTGGCCTTGGCCTTCTGCACCTCGCGCTCGAGCTGCTTCTCCTCCTCGGAGGGCGGCTTGAGCAGATCGCCGATCGGATCGTCGGTGGCCACGGGGTGGGCCCCAGAGACCCTCTTCTTCTTGGCCTCGACCTCGGCGAGCTTGGCCTGGGCCTCGGCGAGCTTGGCTTGGGCCTCGGCGAGCTTGGTGGCCGCTTCGGCCTTGGCCAGCTCGGCCTTGACCTTGGCCAGCTCCACCTCGGGATCGTCGGAGACGACCGGAATCTCCCCCGTCGTGCGCTTGCTGTCCGGTGGCGGAGGAGGGGGGGTCGTCTTGGACGACTTGCCCGACGACTGGCTCGACGATTTGGTGGACGCTTGGGGCGGGGGCGGTGGCTTGGGCGGGGCCTTGGGAGCCGCCGGTGCCTCGTCACCACCGACCATCGCCGCCGCTGCGCCCTGGCTCGGTCCTACACTGTCGAGGTCGTCGTCGTCTCGCTCGCCGAGTGGGTCGTCGTCGTCGTCGTCACCCATTGACTCGGCGACTTGGAGGATGTCGGCGAGCCCGGAGCTCTCGGCATCGTCGCCGGCTGGGTCTGGCGCGCTAGCGCTCGACGAGCCTTCCGAGTCCGTACTCGACGCGCTGTCCGAGTCCGCGCTCGCGGATCCGTCCTCGCCTTGCGAGTCCCCGTCGTGCATCGAGCTGTCGGGGCGCTCTGCGTCCTCTGCCGTCGCGTTGTTGTCCTGATCTGAGCCGCTATCCATCTGACTTACCTGACTTACCTTGGTGCGAGCCAGCCGCGCAAAAATCGCGAGAGCGAGCGCCACGTCCTCATGCGTCGTAACGTCTCGTGATCCCTAACCGGTGCCGCGCGGCTGTGCAATTGAGCCGGGTACGTTTCCGCCCTCACCCGGTTTGATGGGGGGGTTTGTGGGTTTTGTGAGGGGTGCATCACCCTTGGCCGGGGTCGTCGGGGCTGGCGTCGTGGGGAGCGGGGTCTTGGGGGCCGGGGACGTCGGATCCGGTTGGGTGGGTCGGTCGGCCGGGGTGGAGGGGCTCGCCGGGGAACCAGCGGTCGGATCGGTGGAGTCGGGCTTGGGGTCCAGCGCCGACGGGGGGAGCTTGCCGCCCCTGCGAGCTTTCATGGCCTCGAGGCGGCGTTGCTTCATTTGCTCGACCTGCTCGGGGGTCTTGCCGGCCACCTTGCGGGAGCCGTCGGCCGCGAATTGCATGATCTTCTGAGCTTGCCCCGAGGTCATCTCGGCGCGCAAGGTCACCGCCTTGCCCTCGCGCTCCACCTCGAACAGGTCGTACACCCAGCCCACCTGCAGCTTGAGGGTCAGGCTCTTGCCGATCATCTCGCCCAGCTCGTCGTTCCACCAGTTGATGAAGGCCTTGGCCTCCACCACGTTGACGAAGTCGCCGCGGACCACCACCTCGGGGTCTTTGGCCGCCGAGGCGCTGATCTCGAACTCGTCGGGGACCTCAAAAGGCAGCCCCTTGGCCCGCCTGAGGCTGCGTCGCACGTCCTTGAACACCAGCTGCATGCCGGCCTTGGGCTGGCGGGCGGCGAAGCGTCGCACCCGGGCGAGGTTGGCCACGAAGTTGCCCGCCGTCTTGCGGTCGTCGTCAGCCGGGTCTTCGAGGATCCCCGGCAAGAACTCGTCCCGCACGTAGACCGCGACCTTGCCCTTGAGGAACACGAACCAGCGGTTGTCGACGTCTTCCTCCTTCGGGTCGCGGGGGCGCGGATTGCCCCGCACAAGCCCCCCGTCGTCGATCCACTCGATCACCTCCCCGTTGGCGGCCACCGCCCGCTCGACGGCCAGCTTCACCTCTTGCCGGGAGATCGTATAGTCGACCGCGAGGAAGGTCTGGGTCCAGTCGCGGATGTCCGGGCTGGCGATCACGATGTGGTTGAAGTCCCGCAGCGCGTCGAAGCGGCCCTTGTCGATGAGTAGCTCGAAGTCGGGCAGGGGGGCCATGATGTCGAGCACTTGCTGGGCAAAGGGCAGGCGGCGGATCTTCTTGGGGACCAGCAGCATGTAGAAGGTGCTGGTGGGGGGGGCCAGCTTGTCAGCCCGGGAGCCCTTGGCCGCAAACTTCTTCTTTTCGGGCTCGGGCGGCTTTTCGGGCTCGGGCGGGGGTTTTTGCTCCTCGCTGGCCGGATCGGGCGGCGTGGGGGGTGGGGGTTCGGGCGTTGGTTCGGGCGCCGGCGGCGGAGGTTCGGGCAGAGGCTCCGCCTGCTCGCCCTGGAGTGCGTCGGGATCGAGCAGCTCGACCTCGGTAAACTCGAACTCGAGCTCGGGGATCTCGAACTGCGGGATGCAGTGAAAACCGCCGGAAAATCCCCCCACGGTCACCAGGTGCCCGACCAGGGACACGAAGAAGGCGAAGCTCTGGCGACGGCGGTTGCGCACGGGAACGGGGCGGAACGATAGCACCGGCCCTCGCGTACGCGACCGGGGGGCGCGGCGGCCGGGGCCTGCGTGGTTGATGACGCACGAGCGGCGCGGGTCGATTCCTCGCCGAGCGCTTGCCGAGCGCTTGCCGAGCGCTTGCCGAGCGCTTGCCGAGCGCTTGCCGATTTGTCGCGATCCCTTCGCCGATCCCTTCGCCGATCCCCTTCGCCGATCCCCTTCGCCGATCCCTGGAGCCACGGCGGTCAGTCCGCAGGACTCGGGCCGCTACCGGCCTGCGGGGTCGCGGTCAGCTCGAGCAGGCGCTCGGCGGTCGTTGCATGCTCGGGTTGCTCGGCGTGGTGCAGGTGGATCACCAGGTTGCGAAGCATCCGCATGAGGATCTCCCGCCCGGACGCTGGGCGGAGCCAGCGACGCCATGCCTGCGGGGGGTGAGCGTGACCGGTGGCGTGGGTCAGCAGCGTGTCGAGCTCATCGCCGTCGAGCATTCGCCCTCTGTTGAACGGGTCGAGCACCAGCGGGTTTGGCCCGTCCAGGTGCAGCCCCACCATGAAGTGCCCGGGGAACCCGATCCCCCGGAGCGGTACGCCGATGTGCCGGGCCAGGTGCACCGCGAGCACCGACAGCGCGATCGGCAGGCCGCAGCTGCGCTCCAGCACGCGATCGAGGTAGCTGTTGGCGGGGTCTTCGTAGTGCCGGGTGTTGCCGCCGATCCCCTCCTCGACCAGCAGTCCCACGATCCCGTGGGCGGCGATGGCGGGGTCTTTGCACGAGCGTCTACGGGCCACTTGCTCCAGATCGCGCAGCCGCGGCTCGACGTCGGGCCAGGTGTCGCCGCCCTGCAGGATGTGGCTCATGGCGAGCGCGGCCGGAACCACGGGGAAGTCATCGCCCCCGCCGACCAGGCGTCGGTAGACCTCCCACCAGGGGCCGAAGGGGAGCGGGGCGTCGGGCATGGGCGGCGCTCAGGCACCCCAGCGCTTGACCACTGCCTCCACCTGCTCGCGAAAGCCAGGCTCGCGGTGGCGCTTCCACTCCTTCCACGTGCTCAGGGTGGAGGGATCGGTGACGCGGTCGAGGAATAGGGTGCCGTCGAGGTGGTCGACCTCGTGCTGGAAGGTGCCCGCGGTGATCCCCCGGATCTCGCGGTCGATGGGGTGGCCGTGGCGGTCGAGGGCCTGGACCCGCAGCTGTGCATAGCGGGAGACGACCCCCCGCAGGTCGGGAACCGACAGGCAACCCTCGTAGTTGTCGAAGCGCTCTTCGGACACGGGGGTGAGCACGGGGTTGACGAGGATCGTCAGCGGGATGTTGGGCTTGTAGGGATAGCGGGGGTTGTCGTGGACCTCGATCGCTACGATCCGGATCGGCCGGTAGACCTGGATCGCAGCCAGGCCGGCCCCCGAGGCGTCTCGCATCGTCTCGACCAGATCGTCGATGAACGCCTGGATCTCGGAGCTGGCCAGCTCTTGTTCGGTCAACTCGCGCGCGCGCTGCCGCAGCACGGGCGCGCCGACCTGGGCGATCTTGAGCAGGGTCATCCCTTGACGACCTTGGCCTTGAGCGCGGCCTTGCCATCCTTGACGTAGACCGTGAACTGCACGTCGGTGACACCGGGTTTCTTCTTCATGATGTCCGAGGTGTTCTTGGTCAGCTTTTGGGCGAACTTCTCGAACGAGAGCTTGTCGGTGGGCTCGCCGCACTGGGCCTTGACCCGCAAGAACTCGTCGTAGACCCCGCGGTAGTAGCTCTCGCGATCGGACGCCGCTGGCGAGGCAGCGGCCACCGGTGGGGACGGGGGGGCCGGTGGAGTGGCCGGGGATGGCGAAGGGGGGCGGAAGGACGCCGGGGCGGCACGAGGCGGCGGGGGAGCAGCCGGCGGGGGAGCAGCCGGCGGCGGAGCGGCGACCGGCGGGGGCGTGGCCAGTCGCGCTCGCGAAGCGGCGGGATTGCGGCGGACGCCGGAGCCCTCATGGGTGGCGGGGTTGCGACGGACGCCGGAGCCCTCTTGGGTGGCGGGATTGCGGCGGACGCCGGAGCCCTCTTGGGTGGCGGGGTTGCGGCGGACGCCGGAGCCTTCTTGGGTGGCGGGATTGCGGCGGACGCCGGAGCCCTCCTGGCTACGACGGGCACCAGAGCCTTCGGTGCGGCCGGTACGGCTGCCCACCCGACGACCACGGGCGGTCCGAGGGCGGGAGCGAGGGCTGCTGATCGAGTCGTCGACCTCTTCTTCGTCGATCTCCAGCTCGGCGAGATAGGCCTGGCGCAAGGCCTCGTGAGCGGCCGCGGCGGCGCGGGCCACCTCCCCCGCCGTGCCGCCGTAGCGGTCGTGGAAGATCGAGTGCTGGGTGCCCTGAGCGATCGCGTTGAACTCGCGCCCCAGCCTCCGCATGGGGGTCAGCCCCTCGAGGCCCGGCAGGTAGAAGGCCAGGCCCATGGTGATGACGAGCAGTCCGCCCAGCAGGGGCCACGGCAGCTCGGCGTTCTTGTCGCGGGCATTGGCCAGGGCCTGGGCCATGTCTTGCTGGCCGGCCGCCGCGGTGGTGGTCGACAGCACCACCAGCATGGCGCCGCTGTCTCCTTGACCGGCCGGTCCGGGGATCCGACCCAGCGCGCCGATCCGGGCGTTCATGCCCTCGCCCACCGTAAAGACCTTGCTCGCTCCCTCGTTGGGGGTGTCGGAGTGGTGCTCCTTGGCGAGCTTGATGAGTTCCTTGGTGACGGGCTGGTTGCCCATGATGTCCCCGAGCAGCTCGCCCTTGCGGATGAGGCCCGCCGGGTTGGACGAGCCCAACACCCGGCGCAGCAGCGATCCGGCCCCGATCTGCAGGGGCTCCACCGCCACCAGGCGTCGTCCCTCGGCGTCGGGGCGCAGGACCTTGGCCACGTGGAGCTTGTCGGCCAGCGTCACCGACAGCAGCAGATCCTCGTCGAGGGGGGCCTCCTGGAACGTGGTCGAGGACACCAGCGTGGCCAGCTCCTTTTCGATCGCGCCGTTGGCCGCCATGATCGCGCCGTCGGCGTCGACGAGGGCCACCGTCATGTTGGAGCTGGTGCGTACCCGGGTCTCCTCGGCGACCTCGCTGATCGCGTCGTAGTAGATTGCGTCGAGCGCGTCGGGGTCGTCGGGATCGGGCTTGGTCTCCAGCGCCTCCTGGATCCGTGTGTCCCGGGCTATGCTCGCCGCCTGCTGGACCGGCGAGGCCTGGAGCTGGGCCTCGAGCGCGGCCACCCCCGCTTCGGTGATGGCCCGCACCGCGGCGCGATCCGCCTCGGTGAACCCACCGCCCGAGTTGCTCGACAGCATGAACATGCCGGCGAGGCACGCCGTGGCGAGGAACGCCAAGATGATGGCCCAGGCTCTGGTCAGCGGCACGGGGCGTCATTCTAGGTGCAGGCCGGCAATACCGGCAAACATCACGGACTCCGCGGGAGAGACCGGCCTGGTGGCATGCGACCTCGATGCAACGCATCGATGGCGATGGCCGAGACGAAGATGTGCGGGTTCTGGGATTTTGGATCGCGTGTGGGCTGGCCCTCGCGATCGGCTATGGCGGGGGGGCGGGGTCGTCCGATCTCGGGATCGTCCTGGTGTCGATCGCCGTGGCCTCGGGGGGACTGGCCGCGGGCTTAGCGTCGAGTGCGCCCCATCGGGGACGCCGGTGGCTTGCGCTGGCCGTGCTCGCCTTGCTGTCGGGTCGTGGTGTGCTGGCGGCGGCTCACGACGATCCGGGGCGCTGGCGAGGGCCCCGGGGTCTGGCCCGCGGTCTGCGGACCTTCGTGGTCGAGGGGGCCTCGCATCCTGGCCCGCGTTGTCGGGTTCGCGTGCGGTCGGCCGATCGCGCCCTTTGGCTCGCGGCCCCGGCCGAGGCTTGTCCGCTCGCGGCGGGGCAGCGCATCCGGGTGCTCGCGGCCCGTCTCGAGCGCGCCGAGCATCCCGAGCTGCCGGGGGATCCTTCCGTGCTGGCCATGGCGCGCTCGCACGGAGCGGTTGCCCCGGCGCGGGTCGATCGGCTGTGGCCGGCGGGGGGCGAGCCCGATCCATACTGGCGCTGGGTGGCCCGGCAGCGCCAGCGGGCGTGGGTGCTCAGTCGTGGGGATCGCTCGGTCAGCTTTGTGGTGGCCGCCTCGCTCGGGGTGCGCAGCGCCCTTTGTCCGGCGGCGCGATCGGCCCTGCGGCGGGCGGGGCTTGGTCACTTGATCGCGGTGAGCGGCCTGCATGTGGGCCTGGCGGCGTGGGTCTTGCTCGCCCTGGCCATGCGGGTCGGGGCGCGGCTGGGCGGGGGAGCGGCGTGGGGGGTGCTGCTGTCGTGGGTTCCGCTCGTGGGCTACGTAGTGCTCACCGGCGCATCGCCTCCTGCGGTGCGGGCGGGGATCATGGCCGTCGGGGTCGGGCTGGGGGGGCTTTGGGGGCGGCCGCACCACGGGCCCGTGTTGCTGGCGGCCACCTCCGTGGCCATGCTCGTGGTTCGGCCCGCCTGGGCCTTCGATCCGGGCTTTCAGCTCTCGGTCGCCGCCATGGCGGCCCTGGTGCGGGCGCCCGGTGGCGAGGGCATGCTGCGGCAGACCTGGCGGGTCACCTGGGTCGTGCTGCCGCTTTCGTTGGGGCACTTCGGGCATGGCGGGGTCTTCGGGGTGCTGTGCAATCTGATGGCGATCCCCGTGTTCACCCTTTGGGTGTTGCCCTTGGGCTTGTTGGGGTGGCTGGCGGTGCCCTGGCTGGGGGTCGACGCACTGCGGCCGGCCGGGTGGGGCGCGCAGCCGATCCTCGAGCTGGCTCAGTTCGTTGCGGGCTGGCCTTCGCCGCCTGTCGCTTGGATCGGAGCGGTCGCCGGGGTGGCCGTGGTGGTGGGGGTCCTCGGGGGTCGGCGCGATCCTACCGGTGCCCTGCGTCGAGGAGCGCAGTGGCTGCCGCCGGTGCCCGTGGCCCTGGCCGTCGTCGTCGTCATCGCCTGGCCCCGGACGTCGTCGGCCCCGGTCGGGCGGTGGTGGGTGGTGGGCCGTCCTCGGGCGCCGGCGGTGGTGACGGTGGCCGCGGAGCCCGGGCGCTCGATCGCCTGCGTGCATGCGGTGGCCGTGGCGCCGTCGCGTTGGCGTACGCTGCTCGACGCCATGGGGGTCGACGCGGCCGGCCTGGTCGCCGTCGAGCCCCGGGCCCCGCACCAGCAGGCGCTGCGGCAGGCTCTGCGGGCGCAGCGACGGTGGGTCGAGCGACCCTCGGGCTGTCCTCCGGCCCCGCCACCCGCGCTTGCGCGGTGGGTGCTGACCCAGTGTCGCCGCCGTGCTGGCACTCACTACGGCATGGCGGTGGTCGGCGACCGCGGGGTGCACTGCTTTATGCATGGTCGATGGCGCGAGCCGTGGCCGCTGCCTCCGGAAGCGGTCGGTGACCTGCTAGACTCCACGCCGCCTTCTTTGCCGTCCTCGGTCCGGTCCCCGTGATGTCCATGTCGCCCCAGATGCCGCAGCTCGTCGAGGTCGACGGCCCGCATGCCGGGCGGGCCCATCCGCTGCCCTACGGGGAGCACGTGGTGGGTCGAGGGGTGCGGGTGGCCATACGCCTCGACCACGAGGACGTCTCGCGTCGTCACGCGCGGCTCGAGGTCGGGTCCGATGGGGTGAAGGTGAGCGATCTGGGCAGCAAGAACGGGGTGCGGAGCGCGGGCCAGCGCGTGATCGAGCCCGTGATCCTCGGGCACGACGAGCGCTTCTCATTGGGCGACCTCACGCTGCGGATCGTCCATCCTGCCTCTCAGGTCACTCGGGCTCTGGCCGCGGGCGGCGAGACCACCGTCACCAACGACACGCCGCCGTCTCCCGCGCAGCTCGACCTTCGCTCCTTGCTGGTGCCGCTGGGCGGCGTGCTGGTCTTCGGTACGCTGGTCGCGGTGATGCTGCTGCGGTGACCATGCCCAAGTCCGAGCTTGCCACCCTCCTTTCCGGTCTGCCCAAGGTCGACCAGGTCCTCGATCTACCCGTGCTGGCCCAATCGGGCTGGCGTCGCGCGGTCGTCAAGCGGCTGGTCACCGACGCCCTGCAGCGCCTGCGGGCCCGCGTGCGCGAGGGGGAGCGCCCCGAGCTTCCCGACGCCGCCGCGCTCGCGGCCTCGGTCCGCGCCACGCTCGAGGGCTGGGTCCGCGCCCGGCCGCGCCCGGTCATCAACGCCACCGGGGTGCTCTTGCACACCAACCTCGGTCGCGCCCCGCTGGCCGCGGCCGCCCGGAAGGCTATGGTCGACGCAGCGGGCACCTGCGATCTCGAGGTCGAGCTGCCGTCGGGCCGTCGGGGGTCTCGGTTTACCGCCCTGGTGCCGCTTTTGTGCGCGGTGATGCAGGCCGAGGATGCCCATGTGGTCAACAACAACGCGGCCGCGTTGCTGCTGGCCTGCACCGTGCTGGGGCCGCCCGGCGGGGTCGCGCTCTCGCTCGGTCAGATGGTCGAGATCGGCGACGGCTTTCGGGTGACCACCATGGCCGCGGCCGGCGGTTGTCGGGTGATCGGCGTGGGCAGCACCAACCGCACCCATCCGCGGGATTATGAGGCCGCGATCGCTGGGGACGCGCCCGAGTGCCAGGGGCGCCCGATCTCTGCGATCTTGTGGGCGCACCGCAGCAACTTCGAGCAGTCCGGCTTCGTCCGCGAGGTGGAGCTGCCCGCGCTCGCGAAGATCGCCCGGGCCCATGAGGTCCCGCTCATCGCCGATCTGGGCAGCGGCTCGCTGGGGGCGGGGCTGCCCCCGGGCGAGCCCACCATCATGGAGTATCTACAGGCGGGGGCCGATCTGGTGCTGACCTCGGGCGACAAGCTCATGGGCGGTCCGCAGGCCGGGATCCTCGCGGGGCGGGCCGACCTGGTGCACCGCTGTCGGCGGCACCCCATGGCGCGGGCGCTGCGGCCCGACAAGACCGCCCTGGCGGCCCTGCACGCCACCTTTGCCGCCCATGCCCGCGAGGGGGCGCCCGAGCTGCCGCTGCATGCCATGGTCGGCACCGAGCCCGAGGCGCTGCGGCGGCGGGCGGTTGCGCTGGCGCGGGCGCTGGGGTGGTCCGAGGACGAGGCGGTCGTCGAGTGCCAGGCCACGGTTGGTGGTGGCAGCCTGCCCGGGGATTTCATTGCGTCCGTGGCGCTGCGGGTGCCCTCGGCCAAGCCCAGCCGGGACGCTCGTCGGCTGCGGATGGGCGAGCCGGCGGTGGTGGGGCGGATCGAAGACGAGGCGCTGCTGCTTGATCTGCGGAGCGTGGATCCGGGTGATGACGACGGGGTGCTGCAGGCGCTGCGGGCGTTGGTGGGTTGACCCGTCTCGAGCTAGTCCATTGTGTTTCGAACATTGTCCTCGGCGCCTACGACAAACTCATGCTCGAGCGGCCTACTTTCGGCAGCAGCGCGGGTCGCGGAAATCACGGAGCAAGCGCGGGGTGAAGTCCCGTCGATACCGTGGGCCATAACAGTCATCGACACCACTGGCGTAGCGGAGCTCGAGAGCGACCCTTTATCTATCTACCCGCCTTCCATACCCTCCCACTCCATCAGCAGCCGGCTGACGCCCCCGAGGTCCATGATCTCCTCATCCTGCTGCTCGACCTCGTAGTCGCCCAGTAGGTAGACGCGCCCCGATCCGCTCTTGGGTAGCTGTGGGGACAGGGGGTGGATGTTGTAGGACAGAATCATCGCGTAGCTGAGGTTCTCGACGGGAACGGGTGGCTCGGGCTTGGGCTCGACCTGAATCGTGTCCACGAGTCCGACTGCTTCGGCGTCGATGTCTGCGATGACGTTACCCGTGGCTAGCTCGAAGGACGCGGTTGCCTCCCAGGTCTCGTCAAGCACGCCATCGTCTGTTCGCATCTGGATCGAGACCTTGAGGTCGAGGGCATCGGGACACGCCACATAAAGGTCCCCGTCAGCGCCGGGGACACGGCGGTAGATCACCCGGTCGCCATGGCTCAGGGTGGAGGTGAACTCGGTCATGCCTTCGCTGGGGGTCATCTGGGCCCAGTTCCCCCCACCGTTCCATGTGAGCGTTCCCTGAAGGGGCACCGTGAGCTGCTCGAGCACCTTCCCCGGTTGGAGGTCGTAGTCTTGGTCCCCGCCCCAGGATCCCAGCGAGTAGTCCAGCGGGACTTCCTCCTCGACCCAATCGCAATACGGCCCCTGCTCGCCCTCCTCCCGGCAGCCGGTGGCAGCCAGAAAGCTGGCGAGCAGGATGCTCGAATGGCTATTTAGCCACTTCTGGGACCGGATGGACCTGCGCGTAGTCACCCGAGACCAAGGAGACCGTGGCGATCTTCTGGCGGCTGATGGCAGCAGGCCCCGAGTCGAACGCATTCCCAAGCCCAGGCTGCCGTGTTTCGTACCACGCGTAGCCATCGCGGATCTCGTCGGCGGCCTCGGGCTCGATACCGAGGTGCGGCTCACGGCATGCGGCGCAGCTCGTCGCGGAGC
>JBCCWC010000203.1:0-28415 GCA_039194325.1 Myxococcota bacterium | reverse complement strand
CTCGGCTCGCTCGAGGGTCTGCTGGGCGAGCTGCTCGGCGAGTTCATGGTGTCCGGCGACAGACTCGAGCTCGACCTGAAGAGAGGCGGCCTCGATCGCCATGGCATAATCATCTTGCCAGCAGCGGGCGGGTAGGTCCGCCATCGCTTGGTTCACGTAGTGACGGCCGGCCTCGAATGCGGTCGCGGCCTTGGCTTTCTTGGCGGCGTGCAGGTTGAGCGTGGCGCGCTCGAGGATCTCGGCTGGGTCGGTCAGCTCGATACCTTTGTTGAGATGGTCGACGATCTCGAACAATCGCTTCTCGCGAGCAGTGGAATCGAGGCTCGAAAGCAGCAAGCGTCCAGATTGGGTGTGGAGTGAGCGTCTGCGTATCTCCGGTATGAGCGCATAGGCGGCTTGCTGGACGCGGTCGTGGAGGAACCGATAGTCGATATGGACCAGATCCGGGGTGTGCTCTGGATTGGGTATCGTGGTGAGCTCGGATAAGGGGATGATGAACCCAGCGCGTGCGGCAGGCTGGAGGTTCGCGAATGCATCTTGCATCGAGCATTCGCCGATGATCGCGAGGGTCTTGAGATCGAAGGTATTGCCGAGGCACGATGATAGTTGCAGCATGACTTGAACCCGATCGGGGAGCTGCTGTAGCTTATCGACCATGAGGTCGACGACATTGTCCGTGGACCTGATGGACTCGATACGTTCGATGTCCCAGTGCCAGGATTGCGCGCCATGGTTGTCGGTGAACGTCGAAGTGAGCTCGCCTTCTTCATAAAGAGAGAGCAAGAGTTGGTTCAGGAAGAATGGGTTGCCGCCAGTCTTGCGCTTGAGCAGGGACGCAAGCGGCGCGGTTCGATCGGTAGGAAGCCGGAGGGTGTCTGAGAGTAGGTGGCGGATGTCGATCGTGGTCAGGTCTCGTAGGGCCATCGTCGGCAAGTCGATATTGGACGCCTGCAGGCTCGATTGCATCAGCATGAGCGGGTGGGTCGGGTTGACCTCATTGTCACGATAGGCGCCTACGATGAGCAGGTTTTGGAGGTCTTTGCTGCGTATGAGTCCCTCCAGAATCTCCAGAGAGACGCTGTCTGCCCACTGAAGATCGTCGATGAAGATAACGGTTGGGTGCTCGGGCTGGCAGAATACTCCCAAGAATGCGGCCATGACTCGCTCGAATCGGAGTCGAGTCTCGATGGCCCCGAGCTCCTCGACCGGGGCTTGGGGCCCGATGATGAGGGCGAGATCGGGGACGAGTTCGACGATCACCTGGGCGTCCGTGCGCAGCGCGGCGACGAGGCGCTGACGCCATCGGGCCAGCTCGCTCTCGCTCGCGGTTAGCAGTTGGTGGATCAGCTCCGCAAAAGCTTGTCCAAGAGCGCTGTAGGGGATCCGCTGCAGCTGATCGAATTTTCCACTGATGAAATAGCCGCCGCTGAGCGTCACGGGCCGGTGGAGCTCCTGGATCAGCGTAGTCTTGCCGATTCCAGAGTAGCCGGAGATGAGCACGAATTGTGTTTGGCCCGCGGACACCCGACCATAGATCTCCATGAGTCGCCTAAGCTCGACCTCGCGGCCATAGAGCTTTTGCGGGATCTCCAGGCGATCGGAATGATCGTTGATAGCGAGACTGAACTCCACCTCTGGGCCGGTCGCATCGAGTCCGCGTTCGCAGGCCTGCAGATCGCTGGCGATCCCCCAGCCGCTCGTGTAACGTTCTTCTGCATTCTTGGCGAGCAGCTTCATGATGATTCGAGACACCATCACGGGGACGGATGGGTCGACGATGTGCGGTGGAGTAGGTTTCTTGGCGAGGTGGCAGTGCAATAATTTCAGCGAGTCTTGTTCCGTGAATGGGCGTTGTCCGCATACGAGCTCGTAGAGGGTGATTCCGAGCGAGTAGAAATCGGTCCGATGATCGATATATCGATTCATTCGACCGGTTTGTTCCGGTGATATATAGGCGATTGTGCCTTCGGTCTTCTCAGCATTGGTGAGCTTTGCGCTTTGTCGTGGTAGCCTCGTCGAGATTCCAAAGTCAATGAGCTTGAGAGTATCCGTGGTGAGATTATAGACGATGTTGTTGGGGTTGATGTCTTTGTGGATGATTCGATGATGGTGTACTTTGGCGAGGGCTTGTGCCACGCGAATGCCGATGCTGAGGGCTTGGTGTAGAGAGAATTGCTGCTTGGCCTGTAGCAGGGAGAGCGAGGACCCGCCGAAATCTTCGACGACCATGGCGAGTGACTTTGAATTGGCAAACTGATCGTAGACCTCGATGACGTCGGAGAGTGACAGCAAGGACCGCGTGATCTCGTATTCTTGGCGATACCGGGCGAGTTCGTCGGGATCCGGGTAGTCCTGTCGAAGAAACTTCAAGATGACGGGGCGCTCGCCCTGGCGCTCTCGTGCTCGGAAGACCAGGGAATTGTCACTCTCGTAGATCTTGGCACCAATGATATAGTTTTCAATATGTGACACTGAAACTTCACAAGGCAGAGGGGTGGTACCAAAGGTCCAGTAATGGCCTCTTTGGGCATAGCATAGCCAATGGTAGAGGGGCACTCATAGGGGATGTGAAATAACGTTGTTCGCACGGTGTTGATGCCGGAATCTAGGCGTATGGGTCGACGACCCTCTGGCATTGCACGGATAGGAGCCCTTCCTTATGGTGGTTGAGTGTAGGGGGTCTAGGCGTAGACTGGAACTGGACGGGGAAGAGCGCGAGTATGATGACTTGTTGGCTGTATATGTAAGAAAGGATCGACACCGGGTCAACGAATTGCCGATCGTCTCCCATGGCCTATTGCCCAGCCGATGGCGATGATGAGGTGATCGCTGGGCCATTGTCGGGGACAGCGAGCGCAACGGGGTGGAGGGACCCTGGGTGGTGGCACCCGTGCATCGTTCGGTAGGGTGACGAAACGGCGGGTACCGGGGTCGAATACGGGGCGGCTAAGTGTGATCGACTCGTATCGCCAACGTGGCGGACGATGATCGGGTGCACCATGAGCACAAGAGCTGCGGTTTCTCGTCGCCGATTGCGACGGGCCCCGGTCCTGGCTGCGATGTTCTGCGGTCGATTCCGGCATGTTCAGGAATGGACCCTGGTCATGCGGATTGGGGCGTGGGGATTGGGTGGCGGGCGCGTGTGTCCAAGCTCGAAGCCGGGATCGATCTGTTGCCGGGTCTGCGAGCAGGAAGCGTACTCCGCAAGGAGCATGCGCGTTGGATCGGGCCCTGGGCCATGTCGAGGCTTGGGCCGATCTCGCCTGAATTGCGATGTGCGCGATATGCGGAGGGATGGGCCGTACCGATCGGGGTGGCGGTGCCTCAACGACGAGCGCGGTCCCTCGGAAAGAGGGGCCGCGCCATGGTGGTCTCGGTTTTCGCGGCCGGAGCCGGCGCTAGCGCTTGCTGAACTGGAAGCGCGCGCGGGCGCCCTTGCGGCCGTACTTCTTGCGCTCTTTTTTGCGGGCGTCGCGGGTGAGGTAGCCGGCCCCCTTGAGGGCGTCGCGGTACTCCTCGCTGACCCGCAAAAGCGCCCGGGCGATGCCCAGGCGGATCGCCCCGGCCTGGCCGGTGAGGCCGCCTCCGCGGGCGGTGCACCACACGTCGTACTTGTCGTGGGCGCCGGTGACGAGCAGGGGCTGCTCGATGATCTTCAGGTTGGTGCCGCGGGTGAGGTAGTGCTCGGCGTTGCGGCGGTTGATCGTGATCTTTCCGTCGCCGCCATACATCCAGACCCGGGCGATGGCCGTCTTGCGGCGCCCGGTCGCGTAGAATTTCATCGTATCGGTAGCCATGGTGTGCTCGCGAAAGTTTAGGCTCGCAGCTCGAACGTCTTGGGGCTTTGGGCCGAATGGGGGTGCTCGGTGCCGGCGTAGACCTTGAGTTTCTTGAAGGTGCTGCGGCCCAGCGAGTTTCGCGGCAGCATGCGCTTGACCGCCTGCTTGATGAGCTCCTCGGGCTTTTTGGCCAGCAGCTCGCGCGCGGTGGCCTGCTTCATGTTGCCGATGTAGCCCGTGAAGCGGTGATACTCCTTTTGGTCGAGCTTGCGTCCGGTGAGCTTGACCTTGTCGGCATTGACCACGACCACGAAGTCACCCGCATCCAGGTGGGGGGTGAAGATCGGCTTGTGCTTGCCGCGGAGCAGCGTGGCGATCTGCGAGGCGGCGCGACCGAGGGTGGCCCCCTCGAGGTCGACGAGCCACCAGTCACGCTTGATCTCGGCCGGTTTCGGATACGACGTGGCCATGGAGGCGGGAGCCTTACGCTGAGCCTCATGGCCTGTCAAGGCATGACCCGGACCGACTCGGTACGAGCGGGTCTGGGTGTGCGTGTTTGGCGCAGGTGCGGTCCTTCGGGGTCCGTCGGGAGGGTGGGAATCGACGAGCTCGAACGTCCGGGCGGTCGACCGGCCGCTGTCGTTCGAGCCACGAACGGGCATACTACGGAAGACACGTGAACGCGTCTTCACCGCAGACCGCGCGGGCCAAGGTCCTCGTTGCCGACGACTCCGACGCCGAGCGAGAGTCCGCGCGGCAAGCGCTACTCGAAGCGGGCTACGAGGTGGTCGAAGCTCTCGATGGTCAGCATGCCCTCGAGGTGTTTGCTCGCGAGCGCCCCGACCTGGTGTTGCTCGACGTGGTCATGCCTCGGCTGACGGGTCTGGAGACCTGCCGGATCCTCAAGGCCAAGACCCAAGCGTCCTATCTGCCGGTCATCATGGTGAGCACGCGCAATTCGGTCAACGCTCGGGTCGAAGGCCTGCGCTCGGGGGCCGACGACTACCTGGGCAAGCCCTACGACGCCGACGAGCTGCGGGCGCGGGTCGAGGCGCTGCTGCGCACGCGCAAGGCGCTGCGGGGCGAGGGTGAGACCACCACCGTCCGCGAAGGTGCCCAGGGGGAGGCGGCCCCGCGCGGGGAGATCGACCGCAGCGATCCGGCGTTCACCCGGCGCCTCGAAGAAGAGTTCGATCGCGCCGAGCGCTACAGCGATCCCCTCACCTGCCTGCGGGTCGAGGCCGACCAGTTCGACAACGTCTTCCGCAATCGAGGGGAGGAGGTCGCGGCCGAGCTGGTCTCGACCCTGCGCGACATCATCGAGACCAGCGTACGCAAGATCGACCTGGTATACCGGGCCGACGAGCGGGGCTTCATCCTCGTGCTGCCCAACACCCATTTTCCCGGGGCGCTCGCGGTGGCCGAGCGCGTATCGCGGGACGTCCGCAAGGCGCGGCTTTCGGCCATGCCCGATCTGCGGATGACCGTGAGCGCCGGAGTTTCGTTCTTTCCCAACAAGGACACCCATTCCTTGCGGGATCTCCTCCAGCTGGTCGACGCCGCCCTCGACCGCGCGCGGGGGGAAGGGGGAGGCTACGTGTGCCTCTACCAACACCAGGGCTATCTCTATCGACCCGAGGGCTGACCTCGCCCGCACCGTCCCGGTCCGATCGTGCTCGAGCGTAACCCCATCGCCGAGGTCCACGCGGTGCGCCTGGTGTGCCGCGACGGAGCCGCTGCGACCGACGCCGCCGTCCGTGCCGCCAACCGCCTGCGTCAGGCGGGGATCGAGGTCAGCGTGCCGCTGGATCTGGCGCGCCGTATGGGAGATCGGCTGCCCGCCGGCTGCGTCGTGCTCGAGCTCGACGAGCAGGAGCCCTCGCTCGACCTGGTGATCGCCCTGGGGGGGGACGGCACCCTGCTGCGGGCGGCCCGGCCCGCCGCCGAGCGCGACGTACCCCTGATGGGGATCAACCTCGGCACGCTGGGTTTCTTGACCGCCTACGGGGCCGGGCAGCTCGACGAGGCCGTCGACGCCGCGGTGACCGGGCAGCTGGGGTGGATCCCGCGGCTTCGCATGCACGTGGCCGTGGAGCGCAAGGCGGGCCCGTGGGAGTGCACCGGCAGCAACGACGTCTACCTCAAGCACGGCGAGCTGCCCCGCATGATCGATCTGTCCACCACCGTCGGGGGGGTCTCGATGGCCCACTACCGGGCCGACGGGCTGCTCGTGTGCACGCCCATGGGCTCGACCGCCTACAACCTCGCGGCGGGGGGGCCGATCATCAATGCGGGGACCGATGCGTTCACGATCACCCCCTTGTGTCCGCATAGCTTGACCCACCGCCCCGTGGTGACCTCGGCCAGCGATCCGATCGGCGTGGTCTACAGCGGCCCGCGCGACGCCGGCTCGGTGACCCTGGCCGTCGACGGGCTGTGGGGCAGCAGCCTCGCGGTGGGCGACGAGATCACCGTCACCCGCGCCAAGCGACCGCTCAAGCTCGTGCCGCCCTCGGCGTCGGTGTTCGAGGTGCTGGGGCACAAGATGGGGTGGAGCCAGCGCGGGGATGGCTAACGGAGGGTCGGGCTGGGCCGTGCGCCCGAGCCGTCCAACCCCCATCGCTTTGAATCGGCTAGGGGGGCGTTCGTGCTCCCTGCTACTGTGCCCGCCCCCATGCTCGCCTACCTGCGGATCCGCGGCCTTGCGCTGCTCGACGACGTCACCTTGGAGCTAGCCTCCGGGATGAACGTCCTTACCGGAGAGACCGGGGCGGGCAAGTCGATCATCGTTGAGGCACTCTCGTTGCTCCGCGGGGCCCGAGGTCGCAGCGAGCTGGTGCGCAAGGGAGAGGACGCGGCCACCGTCGACGCCTGCTTCGATCCCAACGAGGCCCTGTGGCCGCGGCTTCGGGCGACGCTGGACGAGCACGGGATCCCGGCCGACGCCGAGGAAGGGGTGATCCTGCGTCGGATCGTCCCTCGCGGCGGTCGCGGGCGCTCGTTCGTGCAGGCCACCCCTACCACCCAGTCGGTGCTGAGCACGGTCGGTGAGCACCTGGTCGACATCTGCAGCCAGCACGAGCACCACTTCCTCACTCACCCCGCACGTCACCTCGAGGTGCTCGACGCCTGGGCGCAGCTGCAGCCGCCGCGCGCCGAGTATGCGGCACAGTATCGCGCTTGGGTGCAGACCCGCACGCGCCGGGACGCGCTGTCGGCCGCCGCTCGCGAGGCCGGGGCGCGTATGGACTATCTGCGCTTTCAGATCGACGAGCTCGAGGAGATCTCGCCCGAGCCCGGCGAGTACGAGGCCCTGCGCGCGCGGCTCATGCTCCTGCGTGACGCCCAGCGCTGGGCAGAGTTTGCCCGCGACGCGCATATCACCCTGTACGAGGCCGACGACGCGATTGCGGGGCGTCTGGGTCACCTGCTCGACCGGGCCCGCCGCGGCGGTGAGGCCTCCTCTTGGCTCGCCCAGATCCAAGAGCAGCTGGCCACCGCCCAGATCGCCTGCGAGGAGGCAGCCCAAAGCGCGGCCCGTTTTGCCGGCGAGCTGGAGATCGAGCCGGGCGAGCTCCAGATCGCCGAGGAGCGCATGCACGAGCTGGAGAGCTTGCGGCGCAAGCACGGGGTCGAGGTCGACGCCCTGGCCGACAAGCTCGAGCAGATGCGACAAGAGCTCGCCTCTTTGGACCGGGCCGAGGACGACCTGGCCGCGCTCGAGCAGCAGGTCCGCCGAGGACACGAGATCTGCGTGGAGCGGGCCCGAGCCCTCCACGACGCTCGGGTGGCCGCGGCCGAGGGCTTGGCCCGAGCCGTCGAGCAGGAGCTTCGCGGCCTGCACATGCCGGGGGCGCGGCTGGCCGTGCGAGTCGACGCGCCGCAGCCCCAGCAGCCCGGGCCGACCGGCGTCGACCAGGTGCAGTTCTTGTTCACCGCCAACCCCGGCGAGCCCTTGGCGCCGCTCTCACGCGTGGCCTCGGGCGGCGAGCTGTCTCGCGTGCTCCTGGCCATCAAGAACGCCCTGGCCCACGAGGATCGGGTCGCCACCTACGTGTTCGACGAGGTCGACGCCGGGGTCGGCGGCGCGGTGGCGGTGGCGATCGGGCGTCGGCTCAAGGCCGCCGCCGCCGGCCACCAGGTGCTCTGCGTCACTCACCTGCCCCAAATAGCCGCCTTCGCCGATGCGCACTACCGGGTCGACAAGCGCCGGCACAAGGGGCGCACGATCACCCGGGTGACCCGGCTCGACGACGAGCAACGGATCGAAGAGCTCGCCCGTATGCTCGGCGGCGAGGACGTGGGGGACAGCGCCCGCGAGCACGCCCGCCAGCTACGGGCCGACGCGTGCCGTCCCGCTCCAAAGAGCCGAGCCGGCCGCGGCGGCAAGGCGCGCAAGGGCACCGCCGCCCGGCGCAAGCGCTCGGCGGCTCGCTGAGCCACGCGGCATCCACCAGCTCGGGATCGAGGCGGGTCAGCGGATCAGCCTGGCGACGAGCGCATCGGTCCCTCCCAGACCTTCGAGCTCCACTCCAAGCAAGTCTACCGTCTCGCCGCCGACGTTCGACGAGAGCAAGAGGTGTTGATCACCGATCGGGCTCAGGTCGGCACTGGCGGGCAGCGGCGCATACACCATCGCCTCCTGCCCCACGTACGTCGCGAAGAACGGTCCGTCGGTGCGCGATCCCGGGATGATGAGCGCCCCGTCGGGGGCGAACGCGGGTTGCCCGAGGTCGTCGTTGAGCATCGTGCCCACGTGTTCGGACCACAAGTAGCTGCCGTTAGCGTCGAGTCGGGAGATGAACGCGTCGTAGTTCGTGCCGTGCTTGTCCGGGATCTGATCTGGAAACACGTTCGAGTAGCCATCGGTGCCCAACTCGATCGTATCGAGGAAGACCCCCGTGAGCGCCAGGGTCCCATCGGGAGCCACCGCGACGCCGGCGGCGTACTGGAGGCCATCGGGTCCGATCTGGAGATCCCACAGCGGGTTCCCATCGCCATCGTAGCGGGCGACGAACGCATCGTCGCCGAAGTCTGCCGTACGTTCGCCGCTGCCGAGATCGATGGTCTCGTCGAACGAGCCCGCCACGACCACGCCGCCGTCGGGCGTCAACTCCAGGCTGCCTACGCCCGCGAAGGACCCGCTCGCGTTGATGCTGCGGCTCCAGCGGTGCTCTCCGTCGGCGTCGAACGACGCGATCCAACCATCGGACACGGCGCCAGGAATCATCCCACCGCCCAAGTCGATGCCGTCACGAAATCTCCCCGCTGCGTATAGGTTGCCCTGCGAGTCACACGCGAGATCGAAGACCGACATGTGACCGTCGGGCTCCTGTACCGGGATCGCACGGGTCCACCTCAGCTCGCCGTCGGGGCCAAATGCGGCCAGGTAGTGCCCCTCGGGAAGCGGGCCGCCATCCTGGTCGAGCGTGCCCGGATCTCCGCTGAGCTGGACCACGAGCGTATCGCCACAAACCCCGGCAAATTCGAGCCACTGATTCCCGGGCCCGTCGATGAGGCGAGTCCACAGCAGCTCACCGTCGGGGTTGAGCTTGACGAGGATCGTCTCCGCGCCGTCGACATGCTCGACGATCCGGTCACCGATCTCGAGCCGCTCACCCGCGGTGTCGTCCCAGCCCCGGAACGTCAAGCCGAATAGGACGTTCTGGGAAGCGTCGGCGCCAGCTCCGATCACCGTCTCCATGGCCGCCGTCGTGCAGTGAAACGCCCACTCCACGCCCATCGATGCGCCGGCCTCCGGGATGACGCGTGCGCAGCGGCCGGGCTCGGTCATCGAGCCCTCCGTGCCTTCATCGGTGTCGGCCGACACGGTGTCGGCCGACTCGGTGTCGGTCGACTCGGTGTCGGCTGGCGCGGTGCCGGCCGAGTCGGTATCGGTCGACGCGGTGTCGGCCGACTCGGTGTCGGCCGACTCACTATCGTCTTCGCCGTCGCTCGGCTTTTGCCCGAGGTTTGCGTTGGAGACGCACCCGGTGAGGATTACGGCGGTGATGATGAGACGGGTCGGCACGCTAAGGTAGATCATGAATCAAGCTCTCCGCCCGGTTCGTTGCCGCCGACCTCGGAGCCACGTCACTTCTTTTTGCAGGCCTTGCGAACGCGGGCCGCGGGCGTCCCGGTATGGCGGGCGAGGAACGCATCGACCTTGCGATCCACTCCCGGATCCGCTCCTGGATCCGCTCCCGGATCCGCGCCCGGATCCACGCCCGGATCCACGCCCGGATGGTTGCCTTGGCACCACGCGACCAGCTGGCAAGCCTCGCGCTCGGGAGCGAGCGGGCTGTCGGGGAATCGACGCGCATGCTCGCCCACCAGGTCGAGGCCGCGCTGGAGCTGTCCGGCGTCGACGGCTCGCCAGGCGCGCCCGAGCAGCTTGGCTTGCGCGGCCAGGGTGGACGGGGCGAGCGGCTCGCTTGGTATCCGCTCGGTGGAGGAAGCCTGGGTCACCGACGGAGTAGACCGTCGGTCCCGATCCGTCAGGTGCGGTGAGGCGGCCCCTGGCCGCGGGCTGGAGCCAAGGTGCGGCGCCGTGTCCTCGCCCGGGGAGGATGATGCTCGGCCCGGGCGGATCCCAGCGGAGGGCTCGATCGCCCTCGCAGGCTCGGTGCCCTCGTCGACTCTGAATGCGGTCGTTGCTGCCGGCCCGGAACTCGCCGCTGCTGGCGAGGCCGGTCCCTCGCGATCGGCGACCGCCCGGGATCGCGCCGCGACCGGATCGGGTGGCTCAGGTGGATCGGAGAGCCCAACGGTCAGCGCAGTCCCACCCACCACCGTCGCGCCCACGATCGCGAGGATCCCCTTGAGGCCCACCCCGGCCTTCGCCGTGGTCGGCACGTTCACCGGGACGCTGGGTGGTGCTCCGGTCGCGATCGCGGCCCGCAGCGACGTCCACGCGCGCTTCGTTCCCCCGTCCGGAGGTCCGTCCGCTTGCTTCGCCGCCGCGATCAGCTCATCCAGATCTGCGTCGTGGTCCGTCATGCCGTCCTCCGTTCTCGTGCTCGGAGCCGTCGCACCTCCATGGCGAGCCGCTTGCGGGCGAGCCGGAGGCGCGAGTGCACCGTGTTGACGCTGACCCCGAACATCTGCGCGACCTCCTTGGGCTCGACGTCTTCGAGCTCGATGAGCAAGAACACCGTGCGCTGCGGCGGGTCGAGCTTGCGGACCAGTCGATCGATGAGATCGACCGCAGCGTGTCGCTCGACCTGGTCGCTGTGCCCGCGCGCGACCACCAGGCCACCGGCCAGATCCTTGCGCTTGCGTCGCCGCGCTTCCTTGCGTCGATGCATCTTCACCGTGTTGGCGGTGACCGCCCATAGCCACGTCTTGAGCCGGCTGCGCCCCTCGAACGCCTCCCCCGAGCGGACCACCGCCAAGAAGACGTCCTGGACCACGTCATCGAGCGCCCCGGGGGGCGCCCCGAGCCGCCGCGCGGTTCGCCACACGAACGCGTAGTGCGCATCAAAGAACGCGCGAAAGCCCTCCCGAGGGAGGGAGGAGGCGCGCGTGTTGCGGACGGCCCTCATCCGTTGGGGTTGGTTGCCGCTCAGCGCCGTCCCCCGTCAATGTTTTTGTTGGCGTTCAGCAGGACGACTTCGAGGCCGCCATGCAGCCGTGTCCCGATCCCCGCCGAGCGAAACAGGGGTTCATCCTCGCCGATTACATCGAGCTCGGCCCGGACCCACGGCACCAGCAGTTGGGCGCAGATCCACAGGGCCACACGCGGATGAACCTCGAATCGGAGTCCGGGGGCAACGACAGCCGCCGCCGTCGTTGGGGTGCCGGGCCGCCCCTCGATGAGCCCGACCGGGCGGGCGCGCACCTGGCCCGCCTCGACCCCGAGACAAAGCGGCGTCGACAACCATGGACGCACGGGCACGATCCCGCACCCCTGTGCGCCCACGGCCCACCCCGTTGCATCGGCGCCCGCGTTCGGAACGTCGGAGAAGCGGAGCTGTCGGCGCGCTCCATAAAGGCCGCTCACCTCGATCCGAGCGAGCTGCCACGACACAGCGGCGGCCAGACCGACGTCACCTCCGGGCGGTAGCCACCCCGCACTGAAACCTCCGAGCACGCGCAAGGAGCCGCGGGGTCGCTGACGCGCACGGACCGGAGCGGGCGCGGCTGTGGGAACCGACAGAGAGGTCGTGTCGAGCGCCGGCGCTGGTTGAGGAGTGGACCGCAGTTCGGCGGTCGGTGGTGGCACCACCGCTTGCTCGGCTTGCTCGGCTCGTTCGGCCGGCTCGTTCGGCTCGGCCGGCTCGTTTCGCTCGGAGGGCTCGTCCACTTCGAGGGCGGGGGACACCGCAATAGCCACCAGCACCGCCGCGGTCTCGGCTAGTCCATCGCAGTCGGCATCGGTCAGCATGCGCTCTTGTTGTTCGTCGCCGACTCGGGTCTGCAGGTGAAGCGTCCATGCCTGTGCCTCTCGGGTCACCTCGCCCCGCACAGAAACCGGCTCGGATCGCTCGGGTGCACCGACCAGATACCCGTCGATGCGCTCGAGCACGTCCTGACGATCCGGACATTCCGCGGGCGCCGTCCACTCCAGATCGACGGCGTTCCCCGCCCACGCAGCGACCCACCCAAGGACCACGAGCACCCCCTATCCTACGGTTTTTTGCGCCCAAAGCCACGCGGCGCCACGCAACCCCAAGGTGCGGTCGGGGATCGGGCGTCGTCGGATCCTCGTCCACGCCGTCTTCGGGCGCCTCACGATCCGGCGGGTGCCTGGTAGTCCCCCAGCCGCTGCCGCAGATCGTCGGGCAGGGGAACGGTCGACTCGCTCGCGTAGTCGTACCAGACGATCACCCCGTCGCCCTGCGCCGCGCGCTGTCCGTGCGTGACGCTGTGGACCTCGTAGAGCATGGTGAAGCTCTTGGTGCCGATCCTCTCGATCGCGCACTGGACCCGTACGGTGTCCGGATAGGTCAGCGGTCGCTCGAAGGTGCAGCTGGTGCGGGCGAGGATCGGCGCCTCTCGCTTCTCGATCTCCCGGTGGGGGATCGCCACCGCCATGAAGAATGCGATGCGAACCGACTCGAACCAGCGCAGGTAGATCGTGTTGTTGACATGCCCGAACACGTCCATGTCGCCCCAGGCCACGGGAAGCTCGATGCAAAAGGGTCGCTCGCTCGCCATGATGGGCGGGAGGATAGCCCGATCGTCCGCTCGCTTCGGGAGGCGTGCCCGCGGCCTCGGGGCAGGAGCTGTCAGCACAGCGGTTGCGGGCGTACCTGAGGCGGCCGACTCGATCAGCCGCCCGCGAGCGGGGCGAGCAGGTAGATCTGGTCGCCGTCGCCCAGCGGGCGGTCACGGTTGTCCTCTACCGGGTAGCGCTCGCCGTTGATCATCAGCGTGTCGCGCAGGTGCGGGCTGTGGTCCAACGCGTGCTGCATGCGGATCCCGTGCTGCTCGGCGCGCGCGATGAGATCGCCGAGCGTCGCATTGAGCGGCAGGCGGATGCGGCGATCGACGTCGTACCAGCCGTCTCCGATCCGGCCCTTGATGACCAGGTGCACCTTGATCGACGGACCGACAAGAGCGCGGCCAAGAGCGCGGCGGATGTCGTCGACCAGACCCATCGGTACGTCGATGCTAGGCCAGGTAGCCCTCGAGCAGATCCTCGATGCCCAGGTGCTCGGCGCGCGAGCGCCGGAGCCACCCGGTCTTCGGATCCCACTTCATGTGCTCGTGGTAGCTCCGACGCAGCGCCAAAAGAGGCACCGTGATCCCGCGTAGCGGGCCCTCGCTCAGCCGTCCGTCGCCCTCGCCCATCATGCGGGGATGCGGCGCAAAGTCGGCCGGCGTCAGCCCCTCCCGCCAGTTGAACGCGGCACGAAGGCACTGGATCCGCTCGCCGGATTCCAGCAGATCTTGTTGCGTATGCCCCCAGCCGGTCACCGCCTCGACCAGCTCGGTCCACGGCAGGCCCCCGGTGAGCGAGGTGAACATGCAAAGGCCCAGCCCGTTCATGACCTGGTGGGCGTTGCTGTAGTGCGCCTGCGCGCGCCCCTTGTTGTCATTGCTGCGCCACTTGACCTTCGTCTCGCTCGGCCCCGCCGCCTCGGGCAGCGGGAAGTCCACCCCGAAGGTCTCCTGCCAGCTCGCCGAGCCCGACGTGTGGCGACCCGGCGTCGGGTCGGCGACGTAGCTCACCCCCATCAGCGGGGTGAAGCGCGGGTCGTGGTAGGCCGGCTCTTGCCCGTGCACGTGCACCGCGAACGCATCGCTACCCTTGCCCACGTGCTCGGCTGCGTGCTTGACCCCGTGGCGTAGCCACTCGCCGCAGCCCTCCCCGGTGCCGATCTTGATGGTGAGCGCCAGCGCGGCCTCGCCGTTGCCCCAGCGCATGTCGATTCCATCCAGATCCTCGGCGGTGAGGATCCCCTTGTCCATTGCCTCGCACACCCAGCCGAGGGTCTGGCTCGAGCTGACCGCGTCGAAGCCGTAGCGGTTGCAGGCGTCGTGGCAGGCGGTGACCAGATCGAGATCGTCGTTGAGCAGGTTCGCCCCGAACCCGCAGATCGTCTCGTAGTCGGGCCGGCGTACGTCGCTCAGGCCGCGCTTCTTGCTGCGCACGATCCCCTTGCACGGCGCCGGGCAGTCGCCGCAGCTGAGCTTCTTGGTGATCATCTTGTCGACCTGCCCGCCGTCGAGCTTCATCCCCTTGCTGGCGAGCGGGAACTCCTTGGCTGCGACCCCGGTCCAGTTCTTGATGGGGGAGTCGCCGTTCTCGATGCTCAGCGCCACCGCCCCGGTGGTCCCGCGGTCGTTCCACAGCTGACGCATCGCCGCCTGGGGCGCCTCGATCTTCATCCCGATCCGCACGAAGAGCCGATAGAGCCACCCGAGGTAGGGCTTGGGCGTGGCGAACCAGACCATGATGCGCATGAGCACGCTCAGGTCCTTGCGGTACTGTTTTTGGATCGACGTGGTGATCGCCTGGAAGGTCGGCTTGTCTTTGATCGGCACCGTGTGCGTGCCCTGGACCACGATCGCCTTGAGGTTCTTGCTGCCGTAGATCGCGCCGAACCCCTGCCGCCCAAAGGCGTGGTAGCGGTCGTTCATCACCGACGCGATCTTCGAGAGCTTCTCCCCGGCCGGGCCGATCGCCGATACGCCCACCTCGGTCTTGCCGCCGTAGGTCTGCTTGAGCGAGTGAAAGGTCTCGGGGATCTCTTGGCCCCACAGCTCACCGGCCGGGACGAACTCGAGCGCTTCGTCGCGAATCACGAGCACCGTGGGGCTGGGCGCCCGCCCCTTGACCACCAGCGCGTCGAAGCCCGCCTCGCGTAGGTGGCTGGCCACCGAGCCGCCCGAGTTCGAGTCAGCCCACGTGCCGGTGAGCGGGGACTTACCGCAGATCTGGATCCGTCCCGAGAACGGAGTACGGGTGCCGGTCAGCAGCCCGGAGCAGATCACGAAGCACGCCTCAGCGGCGAGGGGATCGGCCCGGGGCACAAAGTGTTGCCACATCAGATAGGCGCCGAGGCCATAACCACCGAGGAATTTCTTGTAGACATCCTCGTCGATCCGCTCGATCTCGTGGGTTCCATCGGTGAGATCGACGATCAGAACCCGGCCGTGCGTACCGTAACGTTGCGCGCTCGCGCTCATGCCGCGACCGTATCAACTCGCGAGACCGCGGTCTACATTTCGCTACAAAACGCAACCGAATGCTGTGGTCTCGCCAAAGGGCCGCTCTACCTTTCATGTCAATGCGATACAGAGATTATTCGTGGATGATCATCACCTGTGCGTTGTTGGTTGGCTGCTCCGACGACACCAGCGGTGAGGAGCCCGAGCCCGAGGGCACGACCAGCGCCAGCGCGGACACCAGCACGGGCATGGGTGTCGAAGACGTCACCAGCGCCGGCTCGGGTGCCGACGATGAGTCGGATGGAGACAGCGATGGCAGTACGGGTGGCGAAGATATGGTCGAGTGCGACGCGGAGCCCACGATCCTGACGACTGATGCCGGGGTCGAGTTCGTGCGGACACCCGATGCATGCTTCGAGTCGCTGCCCGACTGGCCGTTCGCGCCCCAATACGTCGAACTCGACGGGCTTCGCCAGGCCTACGTGGACGAAGGCCCCGCCGAGGGCCCCGTCGTCCTGCTGCTCCACGGCCAACCCTCGTGGTCGTACCTCTATCGCACGATGATTCCCGTGCTCGCCGACGCCGGGTACCGCGTCATCGTGATGGACCACCTGGGGATGGGGCGCTCCGACAAGCCGCTCGAGATCTCGGAGTACAGCTACCTCGGCCATGGTGATCGACTACTGCGCTTCATCGAAACGCTCGATCTGGTCGACATCAACCTGTTCGTACAGGACTGGGGCAGCCTGATCGGCTTGCGGGTCGCTGGCCTCAACCCCGATCGCTTTGCTCGGATTGCCATCGGCAATGGTAATTTGCCGGTGGTCCCCGCGGGCTTTCAGCCCATTCCTCCGATCGAGGATCCGGACGAGATCGCCGACCTTCCGTCTCCCTTCGCCGACCTTCCAGACCAGCAGATGCCCTTCTACGACGACAATTGCGATCTCCTGTCTGAGCCCCTGGAGGGGGGCTTTGCGGCGTGGGCCAACTACTCCATGAAGGGCGAGTCGTTTCGTCCCGGCGACGTGGTCGAAGCCTTGACCTGGTTTCCCGTGCCCGAGGACGAGCAGGCGGCCTACGATGCACCCTTTCCGAGCCGGACGTACATGGCCGGGGTGCGGGTCTTCCCGTCCCTGATCAATGAGCTGCCCGGCGAAAATGACGAGGCGTGGATGGGACTCACGTCGTTCGAGCGGCCATTGTTGACGATCTGGGGAGGCAACGATGCCGGCAGCCTGGGGGCATGCGAAACCCAGCAAAACTTCATCGACAACGTCCCCGGTGCCGCCGGGCAGCCGCACGACCGACTTCCCGAGGCGGGTCATTTCCTTCAGAACGATCAAGGACCCGAGATCGCCCAGCGCCTGGTCGAGTTCTTCGGCGCATCGTGACCACGGTCGACCCAAGGGGGCGCGCTTGTCAGCCGCCGCGCAGCAGTGGCGGCTGAGCATCGCCGGGCAGGCACGGCCAGCGGCTCGAGGCCAGCCACTGCCGCTGGAGCTCGGTCACCGCGCGAGGGCAGGGCGTGACCCCGTGGGCAGCGGCCTCGCTCAGTAAGAACGTGCAGCGATCCGTGTCGACGCTGACCGACGCGGCCACCGACTCGGTCGCCACCATCAGGTACCACTGCGCCAGATCGGCGGTCGCCTGCCACGGGTCGTCGGGCTCTGGTTGCTGTTCGGCATCGTCGTCCGCCGCCTCGAGGTGAGCCACCAGCCCCGCCTGCAGCTGCTCGAGCCGCGCCTGGTCGGCGGCCGGCAGGCGCACGGCAAAGCGCGGGGGAAGCAGCACGCGCCGGCTTCGCTTCATCGTCGCCTACGCTAACACCGGGTCGCGCGCATGAGCGCGCACGGGCGCGCGCAATGAGCCGGGGAATATACCGGCTGGATCACGCCGGCCGCGTCGGTGTCCCGACCGAGTCGAGCAAACCGAAAAGCGGCGCTACTGCGGTGGATCTGGCTTGCAGATCCCCCCGCCCTCGATCTGTGCGTTGGTGCGGAAGGTGTTGAGCACCTCCCAGTTGTTCACCGGCACTTGGGGGATCGTCGAGTCCTCGCGCACGTTGGTCACGTAGTACGCGTGCTGGTTCCAGATCCGCCGGGCTTGGATCCACCGGTCCTCCACGTCGCGGATCGCCTGCAGCGCGGGCGCGTTGCTGTAGGAGACCACCAAGATCTCGGCCGAGCCGTCGTTGTCGATGTCGGCCACCACCGGGTACTCGCTCAGCGTCGGGCTGCCCCGGGGTTGCTCGAGCAGCTGGGCCCCCGTCTGCCCGTCGTAGATCCGGAAGAAGTTCTCGTCGGCGTACATCGCCTCGGCCACCCCGTCGCCCAAGAAGTCGAAGGCCGTGCCCCCGGCCGCCCCCGAGAAGTCGGAGACCATCACCTGCCAGATTACGTCGGCCGGGCTGGGCCCCTCGTAGACCGCGTAGGCCGACTGCGACGAGCTGGCCCACTCGGCGATGTTGTCGCCGTCGAAATCGTGGATCGTGCCCGGCCGCTGCCACACCAGGTAGGCCCCCGCGCTCACCCCGGTGGGGGTGACGGGCCCGTACTGGATCTGTCCGTCGTGCTCCACCATCCAAAGGCCCTGCCCCGAGGTCACGAAGATCTCCGGCTGCGGATCTCCGTCGAGGTTGCCCACCTGAGGGATCGACTGCGAGGTGATCGTCGGGTAGTTCTCGAAGTAGACCGACCCGTCGTGGTGATAGGCCGAGTGCCCGGTGATGACCTCCATGTCGCCGTCGCCGTCGAGATCGGCCGCGGTGGTGGCCTCGAGCTCGCCCGGGACCGGGTTGGGGTGTGACCACAGCATCACCCCGTTGTGGTCGTAGACCTCGTGATTGAACACGATCTCTACGTCGCCGTCCGCGTCCAGATCGTGCAGGGCCACCGCCCCCGACTGCCGCTGGAACTGGCTGGCCGTGTCACCGTCGGTGGCGTTGGCCCACTTGACCGTGCCGTCGTGCTCGAAGGCCTTCATGCGGAAGATCGTGCCGTCGAGGTAGGCGGTGACCAGCTCGGGCAGGCCGTCGTTGTCGATGTCGCCAAACGCCGGGTTGGTGGTGCACGAGACCTGCTCGGTCGGCGGGATCGAGAAGTGGGCCACCCCCGTTTCGCCGTCGATCACGTGGACGAAGCACGTGGTGCTGTACGAGATGCTCACGTTCGACACGAGGATCACGTCGGGGGTGTCGCACAGATCGATCGTGTCGTTGCCGTCGTCGTCGGTGAAGTTGCCCACCAGCGGGACTACCCAGCTCCGCTCGTTCATCCCAAAGGACCACTGGAGATCGGGGCTGAAGCTGTCGGCCGGGGCTTCGTCGGAGCAGTCGCCCACCGCGTTCATGTCGTCGGCCACCGTGCACATGTCGACGGGCGGCATGCTGGAATCGGGGACCGTGGCCACGTCGAAGACGGGCCCGTCGTTGTCCGAGCCCGTCGTCGTGTCTGCTGCGCTCGTCGCCGTTGTGGCGCCGCCCGTCGACGTGTTCGGATCGCCTACGTCGGAGCTTCCGCCGGCCGACGTGTCCGAGGGCGGATTCGCGGTCATGAGCACGCCGCCGCTACTCGGGTCCATCGGCGCGTCGTCACTTACACAGGCGCTCAGGCCCACCACCAACAACCAACCGGATCGTCGAACCATTGCAAGCTCCGCGCGTATGGTACCCGACGCCGCGGACCCATTGCTGGGGGGAAGTCACTTTTCTTGATAGAGCACGGTGGATGAGACCCTTGCGTTCGCGGGGGGCAGCCTTGGGGAGGTCGCGGATGCGCATGTCCGACCGCAGGCCTCGGCATGGACAGACACCTCAGCCGGCGACGCGCCGCACCGTTTGCACGTAGGGCAGCTGCTCGATCCGGCTGAGCACCCGCAGCAATTGCTCGCTCTCTCGGATCTCCAGTGTGGCCCACAGGGTGGCCGCGCCGTCCTTGCCCGGGTCGCCCGCCGAGGCGCTGCGCACGTTGACCCCTTCGCGCGACACCGCCTCGGCGATGTCGCGCAAAAGCCCCGCCCGGTCACTAGCGCGCACCTCGATCTTGACCGGGTAGACCTCGCCGAACTTGCTGCCCCAGTCCAGGTCCATCAGGCGCTCGGGCTCGGGATGGTTGCGGATGTTGGGGCAGTCTCGGCGGTGGATGACGACCCCTCGACCCCGGGTGATGTAGCCCACGACCGGGTCCCCGGGCACCGGATTGCAGCACTTGGCGGGGCTGCTCATCACGTCGTCGACTCCGCCGATGCTGACCCCGGTGATCGCTCGCTTGCGACGCGGGGCGCGGGTCGGTGGCGGTGGGGCTTGTGCCTTCTTGCGCTCGCGCTCGGCCTCCAGCAGCCGGCTGGCCACGTGCTGGGTGCTCACATCGCCGAAGCCCAAGCGGGCCAAGAACTCCGTCGCGTCTTCGTGCCCACAAAGCTCGGCCACTCGGTCCAGGGGCACGTCGATTCCCAGCCGCCGCAGCTCTCGCTCGACCAGGTCGCGCCCCTGGGCGATCGACGTGTCGCGGGCCTGGGCTCGGAAGTGCTGGCGGATCTTGGTGCGGGCGCTGGCCGTCTTGACGTAGCCCAGGTGCGGGTTGAGCCAGTCACGCGAGGGCTTGGCGTTCTTGGCCGTGATGATCTCGACCCGATCGCCCGTGCTTAGCTCGTGGTCCAGCGGTACGATCTGTCCGCCCACCTTGGCCCCCCGGCAGCGGTGCCCCACCTGGGTGTGGATCCGGTAGGCGAAATCGATCGGGGTTGCCCCCTGGGGCAGGTCGATCACCTGGCCGGTGGGGGTGAATACATAGACCTGCTCGCTGAACACGTCGGTCTTGAGCGAGTCGGCCAGATCGCTCGGGTCGGTGACCTCTTTTTGCCACTCCATCAGCTGGCGTAGCCAGTTGATCTTCTCGTCGAAGCGGCGGTTGGCCCGGTTGCCTTCTTTGTAGCGCCAGTGGGCTGCGATCCCGTACTCCGACTCCTCGTGCATCTTGTGGGTGCGGATCTGGACCTCGAGGTTACGTCCCTCGGGGCCCACCACCGCCGTGTGCAGCGATCGGTAGAAGTTGGACTTGGGCTTGGCGATGTAGTCGTCGAACTCGCCCCCGATGGGGGACCACTGGCCGTGCACCAGGCCCAGCACCGCGTAGCACTGGCCCAACTGCTCTACCAGCACGCGCACCGCCGAGACGTCGTAGATCTCCTCGAAGCCCAGGCCCTTGCGCTTCATCTTCTTGTAGATGCTATAGATGTGCTTGGGCCGCCCCATGATCTGCGCCGGGATGTCGGCCTCGCGCAGCTTCTTGTCGAGTACCCCCATCACCTGCTCGATCGCGGCTCGTCGGGCGGCTCGTTTCTCCGCCAGCAGCTTGCCGATCTCGCGGTACGTCTTTGGCTGTAGCTGGCGGAACGCCAGATCTTCGAGCTCCCACTTGATCTGCCAGATCCCCAGGCGGTTGGCGAGCGGGGCAAAGACCTCCATGGTCTCGTGGGCCATCTTGTCGCACTGGTCCCGGCTCAGCTCGCCCATGGTCCGCATGCGGTGCACCCGGTTGGCCAGGGCGATCAGCACCACCCGAACGTCGGAGGCCATCGCCAGGAACATCTTGCGCAGGTTCTCCGCCGACTCGCGCTCGAGGTGGTCCCATTCGATCTGGTCCAGGCGCCGCACGCCCTCGACCAGCCCCCCGACCTCGGCCCCAAAGCGCTCCTCGAGCGGGCCCGGATCGTCGGCCAGAGCGACGCCCGCCTGTAGGAGGCCCGCGGTGACGGTGGGGGCGTCTAGGCGCAGGTCGAGCAGCAGGGTGGCCACGTCGAGCGCCCGCTCCAGCGCCGCGGCGCAGCGAAGAGCGACCGTTTGTTGCAGGGCGTGGGCTGGGGCGTCGCCCTCGTCCCCGGCGTAGGTCTGCGCCATGCGCTCGGTCAGCTCGGCGACGGTGACCTGGGTGCGGTCGGCCATCGGGAGCAGGGTGCAGGATGTCGCCCGGTTGCGCTAGCCTCTGCGTACCCCCAGCGCTGCGCGGCATGCGAAGGGCCGAGCGCTCCGGCCCGATGGCCTCGGGCCTTGCGCTTCGGGCCTTGCGCGTCGGGCCTTGCGCGTCGGGCCTTGCGCGTCGGGCCTTGCGCGTCGGGCTGGCGCGTCGGGCTGGTGCGTCGAGCTGGCGCGTCGGGCTGGTGCGTCGAGCTGGCGCGTCGAGCTGGTGCGTCGAGCTGGCGCGCCAGGCGGGTTTCGATCGTGGTGACGCGGCCCCGTGCGACCGTGGTCTCACGAGGGCCGCGTCGTCGTGGAGCGCTACATCGTGATGACGTTGCCGTCGGAGCCGTTGCCCCCGTCCATGAAGGTGTCGGTGCCGCCCAGTCCCCCGGAGACGTCGAGGGTCGCCATCGCCACGTCGGTGGCCGGCGAGGTCAGCTGGATCGATCCACCCGCTCCGCCGCCGCCCAGGCCATGGTTGGCGCAGCCGGAGTTCCCGCCTCCATCACCCCCGCTGGCGTTGATCACCCCGGTGACGGTGATCGAGGTGGTGGCATTGATGGCGATCGCCCCGCCACCGCCGCCGCCACCCGCTCCGTCGTCGTCGCCGGGATCGAGCATCCCCACCCCGGCGTCCTTCTCGACGCTGCCTCCGCCGCCGCCGCCACCTCCGATGAGCGGCGGCAGGCTCATGTGCATCTCCCCTCCGGCGCCTCCGATGCCCTCGTCCAGGCCCACGCCGTCGGTACCCATGGCCAGGTGGCCGCCCCCACCTCCGCCGGCGCCGTCGAAGCCGATCGCCAGCGTGACCGAGGCGACCCCTCCGCCGGCGGTCATCATGCCGGGGCCTCCGCCGGGCGCACCGTCTTCGGTGCCCGTGCCTCCGAAGCCGCCGCCGTCACCCCCGGGGAACCCCCCGGGGCCGCCCAGGCCGCCCAGGCCCGCCTCGTCGCAGCTGGGCGAGTCTTGACCCGGGGTCCCTCCGTCTTCGCCGGAGACATCCATCGTGCCCGCGATCGTGACCACCCCGTCGACCTCCACGCTCAGCCCGGTCGTGCCGATCACGGTGAGCGTCGCCCCCATCTGGATGTCGAGCCCCGTCAGGTACCAGGTGCTGGTCGCCGGATCCCAGCTGGTCTGCGGCACCCCGTCGAGCTCGCCGGTGTCGGTGTCGAACAGGTGATCCATCATCAGGACCAACGCCGGGGCCGGCTCGCACATGTTGCTGCAGAAGTTGAAATCGTCCATGTCCCCGTCGTCGCAGCCCTCCCCGGCGGTCATGTTGATCACGCCGTCACCGCACATCGCGGCGGTGCAGTCGTCGTCGCAGGTCTCCGTCTCACCCCCCATGCCCATGTCGTCGCCGTCGCACTCCTCCAAGGCGGTCATGTTGAGCACGCCGTCGCCACACATCGCGGCGGTGCAGTCCGCGTCGCAGGTCTCCGACTCGCCGCTGTCGTCGCATTCCTCCAAGGCGGTCATGTTGAGCACGCCGTCGCCACACATCGCGGTCGTGCAGTCATCGTTGCAGGTCTCCGACTCGCCGCCGTCGTCGCAATCCTCGTCGCCCTCCACCACGCTGTTGCCACACACCGGGTCCGGGTTGTTCATGGTCGTCGAACCCTCGGTGGTGTCGGCCGTCTCCTCGCTTCCGGCCGTCGTGTCCACGGTCTCCGCGGTCGTGCCGTCGGTGGTGTCGCCGGTCATGCTGCCGGTCATGCCATCGGTCATGGTCATGCCGTTGGTCATCGTCATGGTCACCGTCGGGGTGGTCGGGGCGGAGCCCCCTCCCGTCGAGCTGCTGCTGTCGCCCTCGCTACCGATAGGCGGGAGTGCGTCGTCGCCAGGGCAGGCGGTCATCAGGCTCAGGGTGCAGGCAATGAACAGTAGGCGGTGGGATCGATCAGTCATGGGTCATTCTCCATTTTTTTGGTGCCCGTCGATACAAAACGAGCACCCCACAGGTCTTGGCTCCGGTATCGCAGCCCGAGCCGGCCGACGCAATCCGGATCTCGATCTGGGACGGCTTTACACGAGTGCATCGGTCATAAGCGCGCGATGATCGTTCGCCAATGCCCACGAGGATCTCGACGACGAGCGCTTGTGCTCGACGAGGGTTTACGCTGACACGTCGCCGGTACGTCGATGTGTGTTCTCGGTGCGCGATCGATAGACAACCACCTCAGCCGCCCGAGGTCGCGTCTTCGGCCGCGGCGCAGGGTGGCGTGTCGTCTTCGAGGTCGTCGAGGTATCCCTTGGGCAGGGCTACCTTTTGGGTGCCCGCCGTCTTGCCTCGGGGGACGCGGATCGCCGACGGCGGAAAGCGCTCGGTGGGGTCGAGGTCGGCCAACACCTCGGCCAGAGTGTCGAGCGTGTCGGCCTGCATGATCTGCCGCCGCAGGCGTGCGCTGCCGCGAAAACCCTTGGTGTACCAGGTGGCGTGCCGGCGAAACATGCGGACGCCGTGGGTGGGGCCCGCCCAGTCGCACAGCCGCCGCACGTGCTCGAGCATGATCTGCACCACCTGGCCCAGGCGCGGTGGATCGTCGGGGGCGTGGCCGTCGAACACCGCGGCCAGATCGCGAAACAGCCACGGGCGCCCCAGGCAGCCGCGGCCCACCACCACCCCGTCACAGCCAGTCGTTCGCATCATCCGCAGCGCGTCCTCGGCCTCCCAGATGTCGCCGTTGCCCAGCACCGGGATCGTGCGCACCGCCTGCTTGAGCTCGGCGATCGCCTCCCAGCGGGCCTGGCCGTCGTACAGCTGGGCCGCCGTGCGAGCGTGCAGGGCCACCGCCGCGCAGCCCTCCTGTTCGCCGATGATCCCGGCCAGCGGCGAGCTGAGGTGGTCGTCGTCGATCCCCATGCGAAACTTGATGGTCACCGGCACGTGCTGTGCGGCCTGGACCGCCGCCCGCACGATGTTGCGCAGCAGCCGAGGCTTGATGGGGATCGCCGAGCCTCCGCCCTTGCGGGTGACCTTGCGAACCGGGCAGCCGAAGTTCATGTCGATGTGATCCACCCGGCCCTCGCCCACCAGGCGCTTGACCGCCTCGCTGACGTAGTGCGGGTCCACCCCATAGAGCTGCAGGCTGCGCGGGCGCTCGTCGGGCCCGAACGAGGCCAGGTGCTCGGTCTTTTGGTTGCCCTCGACCAGCGGCCGCGCCGTGATCATCTCGCTGACATAAAGGCCCGCCCCAAAGCGCCGGCAGATCGAGCGGAAGGGGAAGTTGGTCACCCCGGCCATCGGGGCGAGCACCACCGGGGGCCACACGGTCAGGGGACCCACGCGCACCGGGCTGAACTCACCCGGTTGCGCCGGGGGTACGTTGCGGTTGAGCGCGCTGCGATAGATCGGATCCACGACCGCACGACATAGCAAAAAAGTTGGGGGGATCACCCGTTGCTGCTAGCGAGGAGATCCCGAAGACCGCCTCCAGGCCCTTGGAACCCGCCCGTCGCCGTGCCTCGCTCTACCCCCTCACGTCGCAAGAAGTCACGGACTGCGCGCGTTGCCCGCAAGGGCGCCCGTCCGTCGGCCCCTCGCGGCGCCAACCGTCGGGTGCGCGGCGACAACTCCCGGGGCGGGGGTCGCTTTGGCCGGGCCCGGCGGACGCGGGAGCCGCTGTCGGTCCCCGAGCGCAAGGCGAGGAACCGCACCGTCCTGCTCATGGTCGTGCTGGGTCTGGTCAACGCGTATGTCTTCTTGTGGCGAGGCGAGGGAGCGCTGGCTGGGTTGGCCGGGGCACCTACGGCCGTGGTGGGGGGTGGTCGAGTCGGTCCCCTGCCTCCCGTGGCCGATCCTCCTGAGCGGGCGTGTACCGGCGATCCGGTGCGGATCTTCGAGGGGCTGGAGTCCCTGGTGTGGCTCGAGTCGGCCCTGACCCGCGGCCTCACCCTGCGGCTGGCCCTGTTGTCGATGGGGATCGACGGGACCGAGATCGACCGGATCGAGTCCAGCGTGCGCAGCCATGTCGACCTGAGCCTTCTGGGTGGTAGCGGGGCTCCGGTGCGGGTGGCGATGGATCGCCTGGGCGGGGTTCGGGCGCTGGAGCTCGAGCTGGCCGAGGGCCACGTGCTGCAGGCGTGCCGGGACGGCGACGTCGCTGGCGGCTACGCCGTGCGCAACCTTCAGCATCCGCTGCGCAGCGACGTGGAGGTCATCGCGCTGACGCTGGGCCGGGACGCCGATCTGGGGCGGGCGGTGGAGGTCGCCGGTGAGAAGCCCGAGCTCGCCCGCCGGATCGCCGCCGAGCTGGCCCACGACGTCGATCTCATGACCGAGGCGCGACCCGAGGATCAGCTGACGGTCGTGGTGGAGAAGCGCTGGCTCGGTCGTAGCTTTCACCGCTACGGGGCGATCTTGGCCCTGCGCTTCTCCGGAGTGGCCGCCCGCGTGGCGTACTTCCGCTACAAGCCCGAAGGAGCGCCGACCGGTCTGTTCGACGCGCGCGGCCGACCCGTGCGGCGGGCCCTGTTGCGTTCGCCGGTGGCGTATCACCCCGTCTCCCCCGAGGCGCGCGGCATGCTGCCGCCTTCGCTCGAGGTGGTCGAGGGCCGGGTCGGGGCTGCCTATCGCCTCGCCGAAGGGGCGCCGCTATGGGCGGTCGCCGACGGGATCGTGGTGGAGCTCGATCGCGATGCCGATCGGGGACAGTATCTGGACCTCGAGCTGTCCGACGGGACCCTCGTCCGCTATGCCCACCTGTCGCGGGTGATCGGCAGCCTCGACATTGGTCACGCCGTGCGGCAGGGGCAGCTGGTGGGCCTGGCCGGGCACTCGGGACGCACCCCCCACGACCGGCTGCGCCTGGAGATCTGGCAAGACGGTCGGACGGTGGATCCCATGCGGTTGGCCGCCAAGGGGAGCGCACGGCCGCCCCGGGAGGGGGACGCGGTGCCGCCCGAGCAGATCGACCGCTACACGCGAGACATCGCCCCCCGGCGCCGGGCGCTGCGGGTCGCCCACCGGTAGCCCCGGCCGCGAATTCGCGGCGTAACGCGGCCCCGGCGGGCCGGCGCGGCCCCGGCCGCTACCCTTGCCGTCGATGGCCAAGCTCACCGACGCGATCCGCCAGGCACGTGCCCAGTGGTCCCGACCCGGTCGTCCGGGCCCCGCCTCGATCGAGACGCCGGGTTCTGGGCAAGAGTCGGTGTGGGACTATCCCCGTCCGCCTCGGTTAGACCGGTGCGCTCATCCGGTGCGGGTGGAGTTTGGCGGCGAGGTGATAGCTTCGACAACGAGCGCCCTGCGCGTGCTCGAGACCTCGCACCCCCCCACGTACTACCTGCCGCCTGGAGATCTGCGCTGGGAGTTTCTCGAGCGCGCCTCGGGCACGTCGATGTGCGAGTGGAAGGGGGCCGCGGCGTACTGGACGGTGCGTGTGGGCTCCAAGGTCGCGCCGCGGGTGGCGTGGAGCTATCCCGATCCCTTCGAGGACTTCGCCGAGGTCAAAGATCACGTCGCGTTCTACTGCGCAGCAATGGACGGGTGCTTCGTCGGCGGGCAGCAGGCGCGTCCTCAGCCCGGGGGGTTTTATGGGGGGTGGATCACCGCGCACGTGGTCGGGCCCTTCAAGGGCGGGCCCGGGTCGATGGGGTGGTAGGCGGGTTAGAACTTCGGGATCCCGAGCTCACGAGGGTTGATGCCGATTTCTTCGTAGTGCTTAGCTCCGTGCTTGAGCCCCACGTAGATCTGGCCGGTATTCTTGTCGATGTAGTAGTCTTGCTTGGGCCCCGCGGGTTTCTCTTGAGTGGAATGGGGACTGAGTAGTTGCCTTTTTTGCAGTTCTTTGACTTGCTGAAGGGTGAGCAGTTTCATCTGGGGGGATCGTTCGGATTTTTTGCTCACCTCGCAACGCTAGGGCGAGGCCCTTCGAATGTCGAGAAGACCTTTGGGCCAAGTGCGCTCGGATTATCGACTTGTGTGGCCCACGAGGGCGAGTGGTACACATCGGTTGTGTGCGTCGAAGGCATCGAGTGGCGTCGGCGAGCGTGCCTCGGTCTTCATCATGGCCCGAACGATACCCGCATCGTCACCAGTACCGTTTGGGCGATGCGGCCGGTCGTATCGATCCGCACGTCGTAGTCGACACCCAGGCGCCCCTCCACCTCGTCGATCCGGCCGACCAGGCCGCCGCCGACCAGGCCTCCCATCATCGGGCGTGTGTCGTGGATGTCGCGGCGCGTCGGGATCCGCATGGCGGTCCCTGCTCCGACCCGAGCGTAGACATGCTTGAGGCTCAGGGTCGCCATCGCGTCCACCCCGAACCCGGGCTTCTTGCGGCCGAAGTACTGCAACACGTGGATATCGGGGCCAAACAGCACCTTGGCGCGGCCCCGCTGCCAGGCCATGCCCGTCTCCACGTCGAAGCGCAGCCCCGGATGAAATCCCTCGGTGGTCAGCGTGGACATGGGGGCCAGGCCCGCCGTGAAGTACATGCCGCCGTCCCAGGTACGCTCGGGCTCGGGCTCGGATGCGGGCCCTGACTCGAACGCGTGGTCTCGCGGCATCGCCAAGGGATCCTCGTCGTCGATTGCCTCGGCGGGCAGCGGCCCGACGAAGGTCTCGGGCTCGGAGGCGGGGTCGCACAGCAAGAGCATCGTGTAGATCGCAGGAGTGAGAGCCATGGGGCCAGCGTGGGGGCCGGCTCGGGGACCGACCATGCACGGTCCTGGGTCCATGTGACCCGGATCGCCCGGCATGCGGGTGCACGTGCGTCGTTGGTTGCGCAACGATCGGCGCTCCTACGCCGTGGGATCGTGTTCGGTCGTGGTCGCTTCGTTCGTCGCCTCCAGCGAGCGTGCGGGGGCGTGCACGGTTGCATCCTCGATGCGGTGTGGAACGTGTATGGACGATGTGGACATGAAGTGAATCGAGCCCCTGAGGGAATCCCGCGGTCGCCGGTGGGTCGCGACGGTGTCACCGGTCGTCATGGAGGTCGTGGGTAGATATGGAGGGTAGGAACGGGTCGAACGAGGGTATGGGCGCGTGTTGGGGGCGTATGGGCGCGTGCTGGGGGCGTATGGGCGCGTGCTGGGGGCGTATGGGCGCGTGTTGG
>JBCCWC010000202.1:0-28598 GCA_039194325.1 Myxococcota bacterium | reverse complement strand
ATCCGCCCGCCCAGCGGACCGTGCAGCGTCACCGGGATCCCGGCACCGAGCCGCGTGCCCCGAAGATCGGCCATCAGCGGGCGAGGATCCTCGTCCTCGGTGCATACCACCACCGCCGAGGGCACCTTGCGCTCCGCCACCCGCTGAGCGAGATCGGCGGCCGAGCATACGCTCACCGCATAGCCGAGCTTTTGGACCCGAGCGACCAGGTCAGCGCGTCGTGATGCGTCGCCGACGATGAGGACCTCGGGAGCCACGGACGGCGAAGTCTACATCCGCGCGACCGAGGCTGTCCTCCCGACCGGGTCGACGACCCCTCCGGGTAGGGCAGGGATGGGGGTGGAGGTGGGCGGGCTCACAGCATGGACTGCGGATCGACGTCCACGATGGCCAGGGTCTGCGCCGCCCCCCGACCCACGGTGCCCAGCCACGACCGCAGCTGGCCCAGTACCCACCGCAGCGGCTCGCGCCGTCGGGCCCGCAGCAGCAATTGCCAGCGGGTGCGCCGGTTGATCCGCTCGATCGGGGAGGGCATCGGCCCCAGCATCATCAGCACCGGGGGACCGGGGGCCGGGGAGGGATGGGCCGCCCGCACCTGCGCAACCCAGGGCCGCAGCTCGGCAGCCAGGGCCGAGGCGCGCTGCTCCACCGCCCGGGCATCGCCCCCCTGCACCCGGACCAGGGCCAGGTGCCCCGCGGGCGGGTTGCCCAGCGCCTCCCGACGGGCCAGCTCGTCCGCGGCGAACCCGAGATAGTCGTGGGTCGTGGCAAACGCGATCGCCGGATGCTCAGTCTGCCAGGCCTGCACGAGCACCCGCCCCGGCTGCTCCCCCCGCCCGGCTCGCCCGGCGACCTGGGTCAGCAGCTGAAAGGTGCGCTCCCCGGCCCGCGGATCGGGCAGGCTCAGGCCATGATCCCCCTGGAGCACGCCCACCAGGGTCACCCCCGGAAAATCGTGGCCCTTGGAGAGCATCTGCGTGCCGACCAGGACGTCGGCCCGACCCGAGCGAAAACGAGCAAGGGTCTCCAGCAAGCGACGGCCCCGGGCCGCGTCGCGATCGAGACGTAGCACCTCGAGCCCGGGCAGTGCCTTGACCAGCCCCAGCTCGACCCGCTCGGTCCCCACCCCTCCGTGCACCAACGCGGTGGATCCACACTCGCTGCACTGCTGAGGCGCTGACTCGATGTGGCCGCAGAGGTGACACATCAATCGATGTCGCGACAGGTGGTAGGTCATCGAGGGTGCGCTGCAATCGGGGCACTGCTGGCGGCGACCGCAGTTCTCACACAGCAGATCGGTGGTGAACCCACGCCGATTGAGAAACAAGATCGCCTGCCCGCCTTGGCGTACCGCCTGCTCCACCGCATCCCGCATGCGCCCGGTCAACAGCGAGGTGGGATCGGGTCGATGGACCGACATCGGGATGATCTCCACCTCGGGGAGCGGACGCGGGGTAGGCCGGGTCGTCAAGCGCAATAAACGGTGCCGATCCTCGCGTGCGAGGGCGAAGGTCTCCAGCGCCGGGGTGGCCGAGCCCAACACCACGGGGATCCCCAGCCCCTTGGCACGCACCAGGGCGACATCGCGGGCGTGGTAGCGGACCCCGTCCTCCTGCTTGAAGGATCCATCGTGCTCCTCGTCGACCACGATCACCCCGAGCCGGGGAACCGGGGCGAACACGGCCGAGCGCGCTCCGATCGCGATCGGCCGGGTGCCGGCGCGGATCTGCTGCCAGGCATCAAGGCGCTGACGGGGGGTCAGGGCGCTGTGGAGCACCGCCACCTCGTCGCCGAACCGGGCCCGGAAGCGATCGGCGAGCTGGGGGGTCAGGGCGATCTCGGGGACGAGGACGATCGCTCCACATCCCGCCGCCCGCACGTGCGCGATCAGCTGGAGATAGACCTCCGTCTTGCCGCTGCCGGTGATCCCGTGCAGCAGGGCGCTGCGGAACCGGCCGGCGTCGACGTCGGCCCGCAAGGCGGCCAGGGCCTGGGCCTGCTCCTCGGTGGGAGGCTGGGGACGATCGGCGGCCGGGACGGTGGCAAAGGGATCGAGCTGCCGCGGCCGCTCCTGCTGCGCCACCAGCCCCGCCCCGACCAGCGGGGCCAGCAGCGTGCGCGCGCGAGGGAACGCGCTGCGCAGCTCGGCGATCGAGACCCACCCGCCCTCGCTGGCCGCCCCGGACCCCGTGTGCTCGGCGGCCTCGCGTTGCCCCTCGAGGTAGTCGAGCAGCGCGCGGCGCCGCTTGCTGCGACCTATCAGGGCCTTGAGCCGGGTCTCGTCGGCGGCCACGCCCCACAGCCGGTCGGTGCGTCGAAAGTGGCTGTCGGTGCGCAGCGGGGACGCCTCCGCGTCGGCCCAGCTGATCTCGCAAAGACCCTGCGCCGTGAGCTCGGCCAGCCGCCGCAGCACGGCGGGGATCCGCGGACGCAGCCGGGGTAGCGTGGCCACCGAGCACCCGCTGGGGCCGGCCTCGAGCATGGCACCGAGCAGCCGCCGCGCGGGTGGATCGAGCGAGGGTGCGCCCCCCGAGAGCAGCGGCCCATCGGAGGTGAGGGCGCGCTGTCCCGCCTCGGTCACCCGCGCGGTGCGGGCGTCGGCATTACCGAGCAATCCGGGCAACGCCAGGCGATAGGCTTCGCCTATCGGCGCCACGTAGTAGCGCGCTAGCCACTCGCACAGCTTGACCAGCTCTTGGGTGAGCGTCGGCGCCTCGTCGTCGAGATCGGCCCACAGCGCCTTGAGCTCGCCACCGGGCTCGGGCTCCGACTCGGGACGGACCACACCCACCAGCACGCGCGAGCCGAACGGCACGAGCACCCGGCGACCGGGCGCGGGCGGCCGGGGCCAGTCGTCGGGGACCCGGTAGCTGAAGGCGTGGTCGATCGCGACGGGCACGGCCACCGACACGTGGCGGGGGCTCACCGAGCCCCCGATGCCCGCGCATCGTCGCGCGCCTGCTGCCGGCTCTGTGCAAGCCGCTCCCGCCGATCGCTACGATCGAGGACGAGCTCGCCCAGCGCGACGAGCCCCAGCCCCAGCGCGACCACCACCAAGCCCTGACCGGCCCAGCTCGTCCACAGCGCGACCAGACCGGCCTCGGAGGCATCCACCGCCCGTGCCGCGCCGGCCAGCACCCCGCGCAGCGCCAGCGTGATTCCCAGGCCGCTCGCCACGGCGAACCCTAGCGCTCGTAGCCCCATGGAGGACGAAGGGGCCGCCCGCAATCGCCGACGGGCCCCCCCCGAGATCCCGCCCAGGCGCCCGGTGAGCCAGGCGAGCGCCAGCACCAGCGCGCCGGCCAGTCCCCACCCGACCCCCAGTAGCCCCGCCCCCTGCTCCAGCCAAGCATCGGGGGTCAGCGATCCCGGACGAACATCGAGGCCCCAGGATCCTTGCCGCGATCCTCGATCGAGCCCCGCCGCCAGCACGCCGCAGGCCACCGCCGGCCACAGCCATCGCGTCTTCGGCCGCAGGCCCGCCTGCCAAGCCCGGCGCCAGCGGGACGGGCTGGGAGCGATCGGGCGGTCGTCGGCCATGGTCTGGCGATCTAGCGCAACGCCCCGCACACCGCCAACAACCGGGCCAACGCCGTCAGGCCGTGTATCCTCCGACTCGCATGATCGCGCCACGACCGCTTTGGGCTCGCCGGTCTGGGGGAGGCTGGGTTCTCACCTTCTTCGTGCTCCTGCTCGGCGTGGTGGGCTGCGAACGCTCTGGTGGATCGTCCTCGGGAGGCGCTCGTCCTCCCGGGGGCGCCGGGTCGGCCACCAGCCCGGTGGTCGAGGTGGCCACCGGGGCCGGTCACGCCTGCGCCCGCCGCTCGGGGGGTGCCGTCCAGTGCTGGGGTCGCAACGATTTTGGCCAGCTCGGCGATGGCACGACCACCGCTCGGGCCCAGCCGGTCTCGGTGCTCAACCTCCAAGATGCCGCCGCGCTGGCCCTGGGCGCCGACCACACCTGCGCGCTCCGCAAGACCGGCGCGGTGATCTGCTGGGGCCGCAACGACATGGGACAGCTCGGCAACGCCGAGGGGGGGCCCAAGAGTCCCCGGAGTCCCCGGCCGGTGTCCGTGCGCAACCTGGTCGACGCCACGATGCTCACCGCTGGTGCTCACCATGCCTGCGCTGTGCGCAAGACCGGCTCGCTGGTGTGCTGGGGCGACAACCGCCGGCGCCAGCTGGGCAACGAAGGCCGCAGCGCCTGGGTCGCCCCGGTGGGGGTCGAGGGGGTGACGGGCGTCCAGGGCCTCGCCGCCGGCGAGGGGCATACCTGTGTGCGCCGTAGCCCGGGCAATGTGGTCTGCTGGGGTGACAACCGGCAGGGTCAGCTCGGCGACGGAGGCAGTGGATCGAGCGCGACCCCCCGTGTAGCCCCCGGCACCGAGGGGGCGACCGCACTGACCGCCGGTAAGAACCATACCTGCGCCGCCACCGCTACTGGCGGCGTGCAGTGCTGGGGGGCCAACGCCGCCGGTCAGGTCAACGGCCAGCCCACCGACGCGCAACGTCGACCGACACCGATCGTCGTGACCGGCCGGGTGATCCAGCTCGCCGCCGGCGAGGCCCACACCTGTGCCCGCACCACCGACGGGGATGTGCGCTGCTGGGGCAGCAACCAGGACGGCCGCCTTGGCGACGGCACCACCGACGCCCGGAAGGGCCCGGTGACCGTCTCCGGGCTCGGCACCGGGGTGCTCGACCTCGACGTGGGCCGCTACCATAGCTGTGCGGTCGATCGCGATCGCGGCGTGCAGTGCTGGGGCCGCAACGAAGGCGGCGCCCTGGGCACGGGTGCTCCCGGGTCCACTCAAAAGCAGCAAGGCGCCGCCCTGCTCGTGCTCGGCATCGAGGATGCGACCGGCGTCGGCACCGGCCTGGGCTTTTCGTGTGCCAGCCGGGATGGCGGCGTCGTGCAGTGCTGGGGCGCCAACGACAGGGGCCAGCTGGGCAACGACACCCGGGCCGACTCACAGCGCCCGGTCTCGGTCGCGGGGATCCGCGACGCGATCTCCGTGGCGGTCGGCTGGTCCCATGCCTGCGCCGTCACCCGAAAGGGGGCCGTGCAGTGCTGGGGCGACAACGCCAAGGGCCAGCTCGGCGACGGCAACAAAGCGCAGCAGCGGCGCCGCCCCGTCGCCGTGACCGGGCTGCGCGACGCGGTCGAGGTCACCGCGGGGCGGGCCCACAGCTGCGCCCGGCGCAAGAGCGGCGCCGTGGTGTGCTGGGGAGACAACGCCCAAAGCCAAAGCGGCGCCGCCCCGGGCGCAGAGCGGCGCAGCCCTACGGGGGTCGCCAACCTCAAGGACGCCCGGCAGCTCGCGGCCGGCGGGGATCACAGCTGCGCGGTGCGGGCCAGCGGCAGCGTCGCGTGCTGGGGCTCCAACAGCCATGGCCAGCTGGGCAACGGAGCGGGCGCCAAGGAGCTGGGGATCCCCCGCCCCGATCCGGTCACCGTGGCCAAGCTGACCGATGCCGCCGAGGTCCGCCTGGGCGACAACAGCTCGTGTGCTCGTCGTCAGACCGGCCAGGCGGTGTGTTGGGGTCGCAACGACGTCGGTCAGCTGGGGGCCGGCACCCAGAGCGACTGGAGCACCCGTGTACCGGTCAAGAACGTCACCTCCTCGGTCAGCCTCGCGATGGGGCCGCGCCAAGCCTGCGCGGCCACCAGCGGGGGTACGCTCCAGTGTTGGGGTCGCGACGACGTCGGTCAGTATGGCCCGGCCGGTCGCACCCTACGAAGCCCCGCGACCGTGCCGGGAGTGAGCGGGATCTCGCGGATCGCCACCTCGGCCACCCATAGCTGCGGTCGGCTCTCCGACGGGCGTGTGATCTGCTGGGGCGACAACTCCCGCGGGCAGCTCGGCGACGGCGGGATCGACTACGAAGCCCGACCGGTCGCGGTGCGGGGGCTCTAGCGCAGCACGGCCCCAGACACCCGGCCTCAGCCCCGTGACCCCGCCCCCAGCCCCAGTCGCGCCCACTCGGTAAAGCGCTGGGGACTGCGTGGATCCAAGCTGACGATCGAGATCGTGTTCTCGGGGGGGTTGGACACGTAGGCCTGCTGGCGATCGTGGTCGACCACCACCTCGTGCGCGCCGCGACCCACCGGCACCGACGCCAGGGATCCAAAGCGGCCCAGCCCGATCACCGCCAGGCGCCCCTCCCCCGCGCAGGTCACCAGCGCCAGCGCCTCGGCCCCCTCGGAGCGGTGGACGGCCAGGACGGTGGGTTGGTCGCACAGCGGCACCACGTCCATGATCTCGTCGACCGGGCGATCGTCGTCGCCGAGGCCCGTGTTCATGCGCAAGAGCGCGGGCGGGGTCGCCTGCACCACCAAGAGCCGATCGCCGATCGCCGGATCCTCGAAGGCCAGATCCGCCATGAAGGGCCGACCCCGGACCACCTGCGGGTTGACGGTGATCAGCGAGACCTCGCGCCCGGGGAGGATCAGATCGAGCCCGGGTGCCACGGTAAAGTGCCGAAGGCCCGGGAAGTAGCGGTGGGTCGTGTAAAGAAACGGACGCTCGCACTCGCGGCTGCCCAGCACGGGCCGCTCGGGGTCGCAGGCCCGGGCGGCCACCGCAAAGCCGCCGAGCAATTCTTCGTCCTCGAAGGGATCCTCGCGGTAGAACTCGCCCTCGACGTCGGTGAGCTCCGGGCCGTCGGGTCCGTCTAGGCCCAGCATCGACAGCCCGCCCTCCAAAAGGTGCGGAACATAGGCAAAGCGGGCCCCCTGATCGTCCACGAACACTCGCGAGGGCTCGCCAGGAAGGCGATCGGCAGAGCGCGCCCCCGTGCGGATCTCGTGGCGCTCCCCGCAGCGTCTGTCGTCGTTCTGATCGCAGTCGAGGATCGGCGTGTCATCGCCGGGGAGCACGTCGACCCAGGTGACCGACGGCGGGCTGCGGGTGGGCACCAGCAATCGCGCCGACCCCTGGACGCCGGCTGGGCGATCCACCGCGATGTTCCCCGCCCCCGTGCCCAGCCGCACCGTCACCAGGGGATCGATGAAGCGCGACGGGTCGCACTCGATCGTGGGATCGTCGGCGGAGATCCGCCGACACGGACGCGAGCGATCCCCAGCGTCGCCGGGGCGGGCCAGCTCGGCGTAGAGCGTCACCAGGTCCACCACCATCAGCGTGCTGTCGGTCTGCTCCCGATCCCAGTTGCCATTGGTCACAAACAGCGCGGGCTGCCCCGTGCTCACCGCCAGGCCGGTGGGATGACGCAAGGCATCGAGATCGGGCACCGGCCCCGGATCGGGCTGGCAGGCGAGACCGACGAGCCCAAGAAGGATCGCGGCGCCGAGCCGAGCGAGTCGATGCACGTCGCCCAGCATCGCATGGCCCCTAGTGACCCCGCGACCCGCCCGAGCCCGCGCCCCACGCTTACGGGACGATCATCCCCTCGAGTAGCGCACGCTCGGCCCATGCCGCGTCGTAGGCCGCCCAGGACGCCCCCGTGGCGACGAGCGCCGCCGCCACCCTCGCCCAGGACGCAAGGGTTCGCGCGGCGGGGCCCACCGCCACCGGCCCGACGCCCAGCAGTCCGATGGTCAGCTCCGTCACCGCGGCCGCGAGCAGGGCCGGCGTAGCCAGCGTCAACGCCAGCAGGGTCATCGCATGGGCCAACCGAGCGATGGGCAGCATGCTCCCGCTCCCCGTGCCCATGCCCGGGCCTGCACCCGCACCAGGATCCAGCCACACTTGGGGCCGACCCACCGGCCATACCGCCCACAGCTCTTGCCCGGCCACCAGCAGCGGGTGATGAAGATCCAGCCCCAGCGCAGTCGCGGCGACCAGGCTCAGGGTCAGCGCCCGCCAGGGCCCAGGCCCCACGCCCAGCACCTCCGCGCTGCCCTGCGAGGCCCCGACCAGCGCGTGCCCGGGCAGGGCAACCACGAGGCCGATCATTCCCCCCAGGGCCAGCTCCGCCACCACCGCCACCCCGAGATCCACCGACTCCATCATCACGGCCCGCCCCGACACACCGGTGGCCAGCACGATCGCCAACCCGGCCGCCACCACCGTCCACCATGGACCCACGGTGCGCGCCCAGATCACCTGAACCTGCAAGAGCGCCCACCAACGCAGCGCCACCAACCCTGGGCCCACCCACGCCGGATCCACAACCATCGGACCCATGACCCACGTTCCTCGCTCAGCGCTCGGCCCGACCCACGGCGGCGAGGTCGGACCACGCCTCATCGACCAGCGTCTGCGCCTGCGCGCTCAGATCCTCCGCGATCCAGACCAGCACGGCGAGCACTGCCAACCCGCGTAGGACCCCTGCCGCCACCGGATCGGTCAAGCCCATACGGACCGCGAGCCAGCCGGCGACCACGCTGCCGCCGAGCCCCGCCGCCAGCAGCGGCACTACGGCCATCACCGCCTGCCCCAGGCCCTCCTGCACCAGCGCGGCGAGATCGATCATGCGTAGCCCTCCACCAAGCCACGGATCACCACATCCCAGCCGCCTGCTCCCAAGAAGAGCAAGAGCTTGAGCGGCAGCGTCACCCGAGGTCCGGGGGCGGCGCTGAGCCCGAGCAGGGTCAGCACCTGGACGACCACCAGATCCACCAGCACCAGCGGCAGCAGCACCAGCACCGCCATGTGCAGCGCCTCGCCCAGCTCGGTGACCAGGAATCCGGGCACCACTGCCCGCGGGTCGAGCGGATCGACCTGCTGGAGCTCGGCAAACAGGAGTCGCTCGTCCGCCGCGGCGTGGCGCCCCAAGAAGTCCAACCATGGTGCCGTCACCGAGTCCCATGGAATCGGCGCTCCTGCGGCCCCGGCCGGATCGAACAACGCGGCGGTGCCTCCCGCCGCTTCGATCGCCGCCACCGTATCGAGGGCGACCGGCGTCATCACCACGCCCGTGATCACCAAGGCCAGCGCCAACATCGCCGACCACGGCAGCAGCACCTCGGCCCCCAAGCCCACCCGCAGCGCTCCCAGGACCACGCTGGCCTTGGTGAACGCGGTCGCCATGCCCAGCACCAGCGGCAGCGCGGCCAGGACCAGCCACGGGTTCAGCTCGGCCACGGCTCGACCTCCTCCCGCTCGTCTTGCTGCTCGTCTTGCCGAGGGCCGAAGTCGACCCGTCGAGCTCGCTCGGTGATCGACCCGCTCGGCCCGCCGCGGTCCCGATCCACACCGCCGCGAGGCTCGAGCTCGAGCAGTAGGCTCGGCGCGGCCGTCGGACCGGTCCCCACCAGCAGACGCCGTCCATCCAGTTCGACCACATGGAGGGCTTGCTGCCCGCCCAGGCTCACCGTCCACCGCGACAGCGCCACCGGCCCGGACCGCCGCCGTCCGTGGAGCCAACGGCCCAGGAGTACAACGACGCCCAGCATCACCCCCCACGCGGTCAACGACACGGCTCCCGCCCCCGGCACGCCCCGACCGTAGGCGTTTGCCCTACTCACGCGCCAAAAACCGCCGAAAAGTGCGACGAATCGGCTCGTTCTCCTCCCCCAACAGATCCCTACGCCTCGCCCAGCTCGCTCCTACCCTCCGCGGCCTCGTCTCTACCCTCTCCAGGCTCGTCCTGGAGCATACTGACGGCTTCGACAGACGTAGGAAAGCAGCGTCGTCTCGTATGGACGACTCCTGTGGCCATACGGGAGCGATCTCTCTGCGTATGGACGACTCCTCCAGCCGTATGGGAGCGCTCTCGCTGCGTATGGACGACTCCTGTGGCCGTATGGGAGCGCTCTCGCTGCGTATGGACGACTCCTGTGGCCGTATGGGAGCGATTTCGCTGCGTATGGACGACTCCTGTGGCCGTATGGGAGCGATTTCGCTGCGTATGGACGACTCCTGTGGCCGTACGGGAGCGATTTCGCGCTGCTCGACGTCCCCTTTGGCCGTCCCGGCCCACGGCACGCGATCCCACGATGCAGCGAGGGCGCCGACCGCTCTTGCGACCCGACGCCCCCGATCTATTCGCCACGACCGGACCCGGCCGATTGCTCTGGCCGCCCGTACTAGTCGCGAACCAGCTCGATGATCGCCATGCGCGCTGCATCCCCGACCCGGGGTGCGGTCTTGATGATCCGCGTATACCCGCCAGGCCGCGTCTTGTAGCGCGGAGCGATCTCGGTGAACAGCTTGGTCAGCACGTCCCGGCTGTGCACCAGCCGCCCGGCCATGCGATAGGCGTGCACGATGCGGGCCCGCTCCTCGCGCGAGCGCTCGTCGAGCGTCTTGGCCAGCAGATCCTGCACGCTCAGCCCGCGGGTGATGGTCTTCTCCGCGAAGCGACGCAGCTCCTTGGCCTTGGCCTCGGTGGTGGTGATGCGCTCGTGCTCCAGCAGCGAGGTGACCATGTTGCGGTACATGGCCTTGCGATGAGACGACGTGCGCCCCAGCGGGCGCCCGGACTTGCGATGACGCATGGGTCGGATCCTCGGGTCGGTCGGTCGGACGGGTCGGACGGGTCGGTCGGGTCGGTCGGGTCGCCGGTTGATCGGCGTCAGTCGGTCGCCGGAGGCGGCCCCTGCCAGTTGGGGATCTTCATGCCGAGGGACAGGCCCATCTGCGCGAGGATCTCCTTGATCTCCTTGAGCGACTTGCGACCGAAGTTCTTGGTCTTGAGCATCTCGGCCTCGGTCTTCTGCACCAGATCGCCGATATAGTGGATGTTGGCGTTCTGGAGGCAGTTGGCCGACCGCACCGAGAGCTCGAGCTCATCGACCGAGCGCCACAGGTACTCGTTGAGCTTGTCCTCTTCGGAGGGCTCGGGCGGCGCGGCGTCTTCGATCTCCTCGCGGTTGATGAAGATCGACAGCTGCTCCTTGAGGATCTTGGCCGCGAAGGCGACCGCATCGTCGGGCTTGACCGAGCCGTCGGTCCACACCTCGAGGATCAGGCGGTCATAGTCGGTACGCTGACCGACGCGGGCGTTGGTGACCCGGTAGTTGACCTTCTGGACCGGCGAGAACAGCGAGTCGATGGGGATCACCCCAATCGGGGTCCCCTCCGTCTTGTTCTGATCGGCGGTGGCGTAGCCGCGACCCATCGCCACCGTCATCTCCATCTTGAGGTGCCCCTCCTTGGAGAGGGTGGCGATGTGCTGCTCGGGGTCGAGCACCTCGACCCCCGTAGGGGCCTGGATGTCCGAGGCCTTGACCGCCCCCTCGCCCTGCTTGTCGATCGTCAGGGTGCGGGGGTTGGCGTCGTCCATCCGCAGGCGCAAGGCCTTGATGTTGAGGATCACGTCGGTGACGTCCTCGACCACGCCTTCGATGGTGGTGAACTCGTGCAACGCGCCCTCGATCCGTACCGAGGTCACCGCCGAGCCCTGGAGCGACGACAGCAGCACCCGACGCAGGCTATTGCCCAGGGTGATGCCATAGCCGCGCTCGAGCGGCTCGCAGGTGAACTTGCCGTAGCTTTCGGTGAGCGAGTCGGGCTCGACGTCGAGCTTCTTGGGCCGAATGAGGTCGCGCCAGTTTCGAGCAATCGTATTGGGGTCCTGCATGATGCGTGACGCCTCCTGAGGACGCGGCGGTTACTTGGAGTAGAGCTCGACGATGAGCTGCTCGTCGATCTCCGCCGCGATGTCCGAGCGAGCGGGAAGGGCAGTGACCTTCCCCTTGAAGTTGTCCTTGTCGACCTCTACCCACGCCGGACGTGGGCTGCGGTCGCTCTTGGCAATCGCCTCGACCACCTTGGCGATCTTGCGGCTCTTGTCGCGCACCTCGACCACGTCGCCGACGCGCACGAGGTAGGAGGGAATATTGACCCGCTTGCCGTTGACGGTGAAGTGACCGTGGAGGGTAAGCTGCCGGGCCTCGGCGTGGCTGGCCGAGAACCCCATGCGCAAGATTGCGTTGTCCAGGCGCCGCTCGAGCAGCTGCAGCAGGTTCTCACCGGTCACCCCCTTCATGCGGGTGGCCCGGTAGTAGTAGCCGCGGAACTGCTTCTCCATCAGCCCGTACATGCGCTTGACCTTCTGCTTCTCGCGAAGCTGCTGGCCATAGTCGCTGGGACGACGGCGGCGGCCCTGGCCGTGCTGACCGGGCGGGTACGGGCGGCGCTCGTAGCCACACTTGGTGGAGAAGCAACGATCACCCTTGAGGTACAGCTGCGAGTCCTCGCGGCGACACAGACGACAGGTGGGACCGGTGTAGCGAGCCATGGTGGGTCAGACCCTCCGCCGCTTGGGGGGGCGGCAACCGTTGTGGGGAATAGGGGTGACGTCTTTTATCGCGGTCACGCGCATACCCGAGGACTGCACCCCGCGCAGCGCCGACTCGCGCCCCGCCCCGGGGCCGCTGATGCGGATCGAGACCGTCTGCATGCCGTGGTCCTGGGCCCGACGGCACGCCTCGTCGGCGGCCAGCTGGGCCGCGAAGGGCGTGGACTTGCGAGAACCCCGGAAGCCACGGACCCCCGCCGACGCCCACGCGATCACGTTGCCGTTGACGTCGGTGACGCTGACCAGGGTGTTGTTGAACGTGGAGCGGATGTGAACGATCCCCGTGGAGATGTTCTTCTTGACCCGCTTCTTGCCTTGCTTGGAGGTGGCCATGATCTAGCGCTTCTTCTGAGCGATGGTGGCACGCTTGGGACCCTTGCGCGTCCGGGCGTTGGTGTGGGTCCGCTGGCCTCGGACCGGCAGGTTGCGCCGATGCCGGAGCCCGCGGTAGCAGCCCAGGTCCATCAGCCGCTTGACGCTCATCTGAACGTCACGGCGCAGATCACCCTCGACACGGTAGTTCTTCTCGATCACGCTGCGGATCGCGCTGACTTGCTCGTCCGTAAGGTCGTCGGTGCGAACCGAAGGGCCCACCCCCGACTCGGAGAGGATCTTGGACGCGTTGGTACGGCCCACTCCATAGATATAGGTGAGGGCCACCTCGATCCGCTTGTTGCGCGGTAGATCGACGCCTGCGATGCGTGCCATGGACTAGCCTTGCCTCTGCTTGTGCTTGGGGTTCTCACAAATGACGCGCACGACTCCGCGGCGGCGGATCACCTTGCACTTCTCACAGATCTTCTTGACGCTGGCTCTGACTTTCATGGCGGTGACTCGATGAGAGGAAGTCGGTCGAGGAAGTCGGTCGGGGAACTCGGGCGGGAAGGGACTCGGGTGCAGGCGGGCGGTCGTCACTCGGAGTCGACCAGGGCGATGATGGTGCCGCGGCCGGGGTCGAGCGCGGCTCGGCGAACCATCACCGTCGTGCCCATGCGGATCGGTCGGGCGAGCCGACCAAGCTGCTCCGAGGGGCCGGCGATTACCACGGTTCCATCGGAGATTTGAAGCCTGAAGAGTCGCTGAGGAAGCTCGGCCGTGACGGTCGCGGCAACCGCCTCTGACGCCGAAGATCGCATACGCACGTCCCCCTTGGGGCTCGGGAGCGCCGGAGCATGCCACCGTGGACACCGTTCGTCTACCCGGTCACGGGTCGATCAATTCTCAGTGAGTTTACGTACGAAAAGCGAGATCTCCGCTCGACCCACATCGCGATTTGCATGCGCAACAGCGCTTTTTGCGCGATCGTTAGCGAGTCGCTCGCCCACAGGATGCCGGTCGGCTCCTCGCGACCGGTCACGGCTCGGCGTAGAGCGCGTCGAGTTGCTCGGCGTAGCGCTGCACGACCAGGCGTCGCTTGACGCTCATCTTGGGGGTGAGCATCCCGTTGTCCACCGTGAACTCCTCGGCGATGAGGACCCAGCGCTTGGGCTTCTCGTAGCCCTTGAAGCGGGTGCTGTGGCGGGCGAGCTCTTCGCCGATTCGGGCATGGGCCCGCGCGTGGTTCACCAGTGCGTCCGGCGTGCTCGGCGAGATCCCCTCGTTGCGCGCCCACTGCGACAGCGCGGGGAAGTCCGGCACCACCAAGCACACGTTGAAGCGTCGGTTGTCTCCGTAGAGGAAGACCTGATTGATGAAGCCGCTGAGCTTGAGCTGATCCTCCAGCGGGGTGGGCACCACGTACTTGCCGTTCTCGAGCTTGTACTGCTCCTTGAAGCGGCCGGTGATCTTGACGAAGCCATCGGGCGTGCGGCGGCCCATGTCGCCGGTGCGAAACGCTCGCCGGCCGTCCAGGTCGAAGATCACCTTCGCCGTGGCCTCGGGCACCCCGTGGTAGCCCAGCATCACGTTGGGTCCGACCACCACGATCTCACCGTCGGTGTCGGGCGGAAGGATCCCACCGTCCTCGTCGCAGATGAAGATCTCGACCCCGGGGATCGGGCGCCCCACGGTGCCCAGGCGACGCGCGTCGGGGTTGTTGGCGGTGGCCATGGGTGAGGTCTCGGTCAGCCCATAGCCTTCGAACACCACGATCCCGATGTCGTCGATGAACTCGGCGATCTCCTTGGCCAGCGCCGCGCCGCCCGAGAACACGTAGCGCAGCCGGCCGCCGAAGCGCGCCTTGATCTTGGAGAACACCAGCCGGTCGAACACCGCGTACTGCAAGTCCAGCAGCAGCGTCGATTGCCCTCGCTCCGCCCGGGCGCGCCGCCGAGCCGCCACCTTCAGCCCCTGGGCGAAGATCCACTGGGCCAGCGCCCCCTGCTCGGCCATGCGCTTTTGCAGGCCATCGTAGATCCGATTGAAGATCCGGGGCACGGCCAGCAGCAGGGTGGGCCGCACCAGCAAGAAGTCCTCCATCAGCGTCTGCGGGCTCTGGGCCAGGCCAATCGCCGCCCCGCGCGACATCAGCACGTGGAGCTCGCAGGTCTGCCCGAACGAGTGGGCCCACGGCAAAAATGAGCAGCTGACGTCGTCGCTGTCCATCGGGAAGGTGTCCTGGACCGCGTTGACGTTGGAGATGAAGTTGCCGTGGCTGAGCACCACCCCCTTGGGGTTGCCCGTCGTCCCCGAGGTGTAGATCAGCCCCGCTGTGTCCTCGGCGGTGGGCTGGGCCGAGGGCACGGGGTGGTCGGCCCCCCGAGACAGCTGCCACGCAAACGAGTGCTCCACATCGTCCGACGCCTCGAAGCAGATCACTCGCGACAGCTCGGGCAGGGTCTGCACCATCCCCACAGTGCGATCGTAAATGTCCTCGGTGGACACCAGCAGCACCTTGGCCCCCGAGTCGCGCAGGATGAACTCCCAGTCCTTGGCCTGCTGCGCCTCGTACATGGGCACGTAGTGCGCCCCGCGACCGTAGGTCGCGTAGGCGCTCACGGCCCACTCGACCCGATTGTTGGAGATCACGGCCACCTTGTCGCCCTGCTCGACGCCCAAGCGGGCCAAGGCGGCGCGACAGTGGTCCACCTGCTCGGCGAAGCGAGCGTAGGTCAGCCAGCGGTAGCGATCGCCGTGCTTGGTGCCCAGCAGATCCTTGGGGCCATGCTCGGCGCACGACCACTCCTGCATATCGACCAGGGAGCTAAAACGCTTCGCCACGCGAGGATCCGTAGGGACTAGAGGACCGCCATGATGCGGGTGAAGATCTCGTCGGGGTCGCCCACCCCGTCGACCTCGACCACGACGCCCTTGGACCGGTAGTGGCCGATCACCGGGCGGGTCTCGCTGTCGAACTTGCCGAGTCGCTCCTTGACCTTCGCGGCGGTGTCGTCGCTGCGCTGATAGAGCGCCTCGCCGGTCACGTCGCAGACCCCTTCCACCGTGGGGGGGTTGTACTTGATGTGATAGACGTGACCACTGGGTGACATCCGCCGGCCGGTGACGCGCTCTTCGATAAGCTCGAAGGGGACCTGGAGGTCGACCACCTTGTCGACCGTCACGGCGGCGTCGAGGGCTTGGGCTTGGGGCATCGTGCGGGGGAAGCCGTCGAGCAAGAAGCCTTTTTGCGCGTCAGGGGCGGCCAGCGCCTCCTTGAGCAGGTCGATGACCAGGTCGTCAGGGACGAGCTGGCCGGCGTCCATGAAGCTCTTGGCTTTTTGGCCGAGCTCGGTGCCGGCCTTGACCGCCGCGCGTAGTAGGTCGCCGGTGCTGATGTGGGCGTAGCCGAGCTGCTCCTTGAGCTTCTTGGCTTGGGTGCCCTTGCCGGAGCCGGGGGCGCCGATGAGGATGATCCCCTTTGCACGATCTTCGCTCATGGGGGGGTTATAGCGCTCGGGGGTGCGGCGATTCGAGGGGGGGGGCGTGTGCGTCAACTCGGGCCAGGGGCGGACGATACGACGCACAGGGGATGGGTGCTTGGCAGATGCGGTGCGATGACGATGGGGGGGGCGCGAGGGGTATGAGGTGCTTGGAGACGCGGATCGGTGGGGATGGGGCGGGTCATGGGTGCGGACGGTGCACGGACTGGCGCCTGCTTAACGCGCGGGTGCCCACCCCCACGGGCTACCCGGCGTAAAGAAGGGCCGGGAGTGCTTGGAGGTACGGGTAGTCGCCGTCTGCGCGCGAGTGGGCCCCCCCCGCGCTGCGCGGGCCAGTCCGACCTGGGCAGACGCGAGGAGCCCATGCTTCGAATGATCGGCGTGGGGATCGGTCCGTCGAGTAGACGACCGGCCGTGCCCAAACGACGTAAAGCGGATGAAGTACGATCCTCTCGTCGACGACTCGTCCGCTCCGATCATCCAGCCCCGTGCCCAGAGCGTCCCGCTGTCCAGCAGGGCGTCCCCACCTTTGGTCCTCAGCAGGGACCGGCCCGCGCAGCGCGGGGGGGGCCCACTCGCGCGCAGACGGCGACTACCCGTACCTCCAAGCACTCCCGGCCCTCCAATTCGCCGGCGAGCACGTGTGGGAGGGCACCCGCGCGTTAAGCAGGCGCCGGTCCCCCGCACCGTCCAACGCTCCGCTCTCTGCCTACCAGACTCCAAATTCCACAGCCCGTCCTCAACGAGCAAGGGCCCCGAGGAACACCCCGAGGCCCATGCACGACGTCAGCGACCGTGGCCTAACGGCGCCCGCGAGACCGCGGCCCCGCAAACCCTTCGTACGACCGCGTCACCAGGTGACTCTCGATCTGCTGCGCCGTATCCAGCGCCACCCCCACCACGATGAGCAACGACGTGCCCCCGTAGTAGAACGGCAGATCGAACTTCGTCTGCAAGAAGATCGGCAGCACGCACACCGCCGAGATGTACCAGGCCCCGATGAACGTCAGCCGCGTCAGTACGAAGTCGATGTACTCCGCCGTCCGCTTGCCCGGCCGGATCCCCGGCACTGAGGCGTTCTGCTTCTTGAGGTTGTCCGCGACGTCGGTGGGGTTGAACTGGATCGCGGTGTAGAAGTACGTGAAGAACACGTTGAGCGCGGTGTAAACCGCGATGTACAGCCACCCGTCGTAGTTGAGCGCCTGCGAGAACCGCTGGAGCCACTCGTTTTGGCTCATCCCCGCGATCTGGTTGGGGAACATCAAGATCGAACCCGCAAAGATCGGCGGGATCACGCCGGCGCTGTTGACCCGCAGCGGCAGGTAGTTCTGGTTGCCGCCGAACATCCGGCGACCCTGCACCCGCTTGGCGTACTGGACCGTGATCCGCCGCTGCCCACGCTCCATCACCACGATGAACGCGATGACCAAGATCGCCATCACCAAGATGATGGTCAGCGTCATCGGACCGAACGCCTCGGGATCGTCCTGCTGCTTCTGGAACAGCTGGTAGAGCGCCAAGGGCAGGTTCGCGATGATGCCGGCAAAGATGATGAGCGAGATCCCGTTGCCGATCCCACGCTCGGTGATCTGCTCACCCAGCCACATCAAGAAGATCGTGCCGCCGGTCAGCGTCAGCACCGTCTCAAGCTGGAAGCCCAAGCCCGGGTCGAGCACCAGGGTCTGGCCGGTCGCGTTCTGCGACTCGAGCCAGCTGGCCATGAAGTAGCCCTGGACCAGCGCCAGCCCCACCGTGCCGTAGCGGCTGTACTGGTTGATCTTACGCCGACCGGTCTCGCCCTCCTTCGACAACTGCTCCAGCCGCGGGATGACCACCGTCATCAGCTGCATGATGATGCTCGCGCTGATGTACGGCATGATGCCCAGCGCGAACACCGACAGCTGCTCGAGCGCACCGCCGCTGAACATGTTGAAGTAACCCAGGAAGCCACCCTGCCCCTGGTTGACGATGTCGGCCATGACCTTGCGGTCGACCCCCGGCACCGCGATGAACACGCCCAGGCGGTAGACCGCCAGCATCATCAAGGTGAACAAGACCCGCTTGCGCAGCTCGGGCAGCTTGAAGATGTTGATGATGATGCCCATGCCCTCGTCCTCGATCGGCTGGCCTAACGACGCAGCCTGCGTTTAGTGCGCAGCCCCGTCATCGCAGGACCGTGACCATACCCTACGCTGCGACCGGTGACATCTGACCGACCCCAGCCCTCTTGCGTGTCCCGCATGAACAAGACGCACCACAACCGGCGCGTCTTCCGCGGAATCACGACCGCTCGTGTGGTCATCGGATCCGGTTGCGGATCCGGCTGCGGGTCCGGCTGCGGATCCGGCTGCGGATCACCCGGCGTCCCCTGCGTCGGGGGCCGCAGCTTCGGGAGCAGCGTCGGCTCCGGCGTCGGCTTCGACTCCGCCCTCCGGGGGCGCCTCCTCACCGAGCAGCTGTAGCGTGCCGCCCGCCGCCTCGACCTTGGCCCGCGCCGAGGCGCTGGCCCGGTGCAGCTTGATGGTCAGCGCGGTCGAGAGCTCGCCAGTGCCCAGCAGCTTGATCACGTTGGCCTTCTTGGGGATGAGCCCCCGCTCATGGAGTAGCTCGGGGGTGATCTCCGTACCCGCCTCGAACTTGCCCTCCAACAGGCCCACGTTGATCCCGTGCACCTCCACGCGGTGGATGTTGATGAAGCCACGCTTGGGCAGCCGCATGTGGATCGGCAGCTGACCGCCCTCGAACCAGGCGGGCATGGCCTGGTGGCGATAAAGCTGCCCCTTCATGCCCTTGCCCGACGTCTTGCCTCGATGAGACCCGATGCCGCGACCGATCCGCTTCTTCTTCTTGCGCGCGCCCGGAGGCGGCGACAGCGTGTGCAGGGTGGTGCCCATGTCTAGTGTGCCCTTCCTAGCTCGCAGACTCGGCGGAGTCCGCGGGCTCGACCGCGACCAGGTGCTGAACCTTGCGAATCATGCCCCGAATGGCTCGCGTGTCCTCGAGGACCACGGAGCTGCCCAACTTGCGCAGGCCCAGGCCCGTGACCGTACGTTTTTGGGTCTCGGGACGATCGATGGTGCTGCGCACCAGGGTTACCTTGAGCTTGTCCGCCATCGCCTCGTCCTCTCTCTCCCGATTCTCCCGGGTACCCTCTCCGCGAGACCGAGGCCGGGCGCGACATGGTCGCGCATTCCGAGCCAGCCTCTTCGCAAGACCGAGGCCGGGCGCGACGCAGTCGCGCATTCCGAGCCGGCCTCGGCCTAAATAGCTCAGCCGAGCATCTCCTGCACGCTCAGCCCCCGCCGCAGCGCCACCTGCTCGGGGCTACGCAGCGACTTGAGGGCGTTCATCGTAGCGTGGATCACGTTGAGGTGGTTGTTGGTGCCAATGCACTTGGACAGCACGTCGTGAATGCCCGCGCACTCCACCACCGCGCGCACCGGACCTCCGGCGATCACGCCCGTACCCGGCGCGGCGGGGCGCAGCAGCACCCGGCCCGCCCCGTGCACGCCCAGCACCTCGTGGGGAATGGTCGGCCCCGACAGCGGCACCTCGAAGATGTTGCGCCGCGCGTACTCGTTGGCCTTGCGGATCGCCTCGGGCACCTCGCGGGCCTTGCCGTGACCCATGCCCACCCAGCCGTGCTCGTTGCCCACCACGACCACCGCGGTGAACGAGAAGTTGCGACCGCCCTTGACCACCTTGGCCACGCGGTTGATGTAGACGACACGATCGACCAGATCGCCCAGAGTCTCGATATCCACCATCGCCATGATCTAGAACTCCAGCCCGGCCTCGCGAGCGGCGGTGGCCAGGGCGCTCACCCGGCCGTGGTAGGCATACCCGTTACGATCGAACACGACCTGGGTGATGCCCTTGTCCTGGCAGGCGGCGGCGATGGCCGTGCCCACCACCTTGGCCGCGTCTTGCTTGGACTTGCCCTCGAGCTCGGGGGCCAGCGCCTTGGTGAGGGTGGACCGCAGCGCCAACGATGTGGCGCTCTGGTCGTCGATCACCTGGGCGTAGATGTGCTTGCTGCTTCGAAACACGGTCAGGCGCGGGCGCTCGGGGGTGCCCACCACCGTCTTGCGGATCCGCCGCTTGCGGCGGGCGTGGTTTTCGGTCTTGGTCGGCATGGTCGGGTGCTCCGGGGTGCGGGTCCGCGTAGGGAACGAAAACGCCCTACTACTTCTTACCGCGCTTGCCTTCCTTGCGGATGATTCGCTCGCCTTCGTACTTGACCCCCTTGCCCTTGTAGGGCTCGGGCGGCCGGAAGCCGCGGATGTCGGCCGCGACCTGGCCCAGCACCGCCTTGTCGGCGGCGGTGAGCACCAGCTTGCCGTCCTTGGTCACCTCGGCGGAGACCCCCTCGGGCAGCGGGTAGGTGATCCCGTGGGAGAAGCCGAGCGTGAGCTCGACGTTCTTGCCCTTGACCGCGGCGCGATAGCCCACGCCGTTGATCTCGAGCGTGCGCGTAAAGCCCTGGCCACACCCGACCACCATGTTGGCCGTGCGGGCCCGGGCCATCCCGTGCATCGCCCGGTGCGTGCGGCTGTCGCTGGCCCGGGAGAAGCGGATCTGTGCCCCCTCTTGGGCGAAGGTGATCCCCTCGGGCACGGTGAAGCTGAGGGTGCCCTTGGGGCCCTTGACCGAGATCGTCTGCCCCTTCGTGTTGACCGTGACCCCTTGGGGGACGGCGATGGGCGCGTTGCCGATGCGTGACATGGGGTGCCCCTTCTACCAGATGCTACAGATGAGCTCGCCCCCCACGCCCGCCTTGCGGGCCGCGCGGTCGGTCATCATTCCCTTGGAAGTGCTCACGATCATGATGCCCAGGCCATTGCGGACCTTGGGGATCTCGGTGCTTCGGGCGTAGCGGCGCTGGCCCGGGCGGCTGACCCGCCGCAGACCCTCGATCGCCGGTTGTCCAGCGTGCCACTTGAGCCGCACGTTCAGCACGCCCTGCGGGCCCTCGTCGAGGCGCTTGAAATCCTCGATGTAGCCCTCTTGCTTGAGGATCTCGACGATCCGGCCCTTGACCCGCGAGGCGGGGAACGTCAGCTGCTCGTGCCCCGCGGTCATCGCGTTGCGGATCCGCGTGAGCATGTCGGAGATGGGATCGGTCATGGACATAGTGCGAACTCTCCGTCAGGCGGCGCGGAACGGGACCCCCAGCTGGATCAGCAAGGCTCGGCCTTCTTCGTCGTTCTTGGCGCTGGTGTGCACACAGATGTTCATGCCCGGTACCTTGTCCAGCCTCTCGATGTCGACCTCGGGGAAGATCAGCAGCTCGCGAATTCCTAAGGTGTAGTTACCTCGGCCGTCGAAGGCCTTGCGGCTGACCCCGCGGAAGTCACGGGTTCGCGGCAACGCCACCGTCAGCAGGCGGTCGAAGAAATCCCACATCCGGGGGCCCCGCAGGGTGACCATGCACCCGATCTTCATGCCCTCGCGGAGCTTGAAGCCGGCGATGGACTTGCGGGCCCGCGTCACCACCGGCCGCTGCCCGGTGATGTTGCCCAGGCTCTCGAATGCCTGCTCGAGCAGCTTGGGGGTCTTGAGCGCCTCGCCTAGGCCGATGTTGAGGACGATCTTCTCGACCTGCGGCACTTGCATGGCGTTCTTGTAGCCGAACTCCTTGAGCAGCCAGGGCTTGACCGTCTGCTCGTACTTGTCGAGCAGCCGCGGGCGATCCTGCGGACCACGACGCACGGGCTCGGTCTGGAGCCGCTGGAACTTGTAGGGGAAGCCGGCTTCTTTCTTCTTCTTCTGGGTCGGGGCCCCGCGCTGTGCTTTCGCCATCGGTATTCCGTACCCTTCTTGGCTGGCTTGGCCTGGCTAGCTGGTCTACGTGACCGGTCTACTGAACGGGCCTACTTGTCGATCTGCTCACCGGACTTGACCGCCACGCGCACGCGGTGACCGGACTCGAGGGTCTGGATCCGCACGCGGGTCGGCTTGCCCGTCTGAGGATCGGCAAGCATGACGTTGGAGATATGAACGGGCATTTCCTTCTGGATCCGCCCACCTTGGGGGTTGGCCTGGCTGGGCTTGAGGTGCTTGGTGCGGACGTTGACGCCCTCCACCACCACGCGCTCGGCCCCGGGAAGCACCCGCAGCACACGGCCCCGGGTTCCCTTTTGCTTGCCCGCCACGACGATCACGTCGTCGCCCTGCTTGACGCGCTGCATGACTAGAGCACCTCCGGCGCGAGACTGATGATCTTGAGGAAGCGGCGAGCCCGCAGCTCGCGGGCCACCGGCCCGAAGATCCGGGTCCCGATCGGCTGCTTGTTGTTGTCGATCAACACCGCGCTGTTGTTGTCGAAGCGGATCAGGCTCCCGTCGGGCCGACGCAGGCCCTTGCGCGAGCGCACGATCACCGCCTTCATCACCGAGCCCTTCTTGACCTTGGAGTTGGGAAGGGCGTCGCGCACCGCCACCACGATGATGTCGCCGACGTTGGCGTAGCGCCGCTTGGATCCGCCGAGCACCTTGATGCAGGCCACCTTGCGCGCGCCGGAGTTATCCGCCACGTCGAGGACCGACTGGACCTGGATCATACGATCGGCGCCCTTTCCGTGACGGCCTGCAGCCGCCAGCGCTTGTCCCGAGACAGCGGGCGAGACTCGACGATCCGCACCTTGTCACCCACGCGGGCCTCGTTGCGCTCGTCGTGCGCCTTGTACTTGACCTGCTCGTTGACGTACTTGCGGTACTGCGGGTGCTTGTAGCGGCGGATCACCCGAACGACGATGGTCTTGTCCATCTTGTCGGAGACCACCTGTCCCACGAGCACCCGGCGGCGACGCTCGACCGCCGAGGTGGGGGACGCACCCGCCTTGGCGTCGGCCTTGGTGTCGGCCTGGGTCTTGTCGGCCTGCTCTTGACTCATGACGTCGCCTCACCTTCTGTGGTCTGGGCGGCCTGCTCGGTGGGCCCGGCGTCACCGGACTCCGCGGCGACCTCCGTAACCCCGTCTGCGACCGCGTCTGCGCCGGCCAGACCGCGCGCGCGCTCGTGGACGATGGTCTTGACGCGCGCGATGTCCTTTTTGATGATCGAAAACTGCGCCGTGTTGGCGTTGCGCTGGGTCGCGCGCGCCACCTGCAGCTTGATGAGCTTGTCGCGGAGCTCGACCTCGAGTTCCTGCAGCTCTTCGTTGGTCTTGTCTCGTAGCTCGGAGGGTTTCACAGCACGGCCTCCCGTTTGAGGAAGCGGGTGTTGATGGGCAGCTTGTGGTGCGCGCGCAAGAATGCGCTGCGCGCCAGCTCCTCGGGGACCCCCTCGATCTCGTAGAGCACGCGACCGGGGCGGATCACCGCCACCCAGTACTCGGGGGCGCCCTTGCCCTTACCCATGCGGGTCTCGGCGGGCTTCTTGCTGACCGGCTTGTCCGGGAAGATCCGGATGTAGAGCTTGCCGCCGCGCTTGACGTGGCGGTTGATGGCGATACGCGCCGCCTCGATCTGCCGCGCGGTCAGCCAGCCGCAGGAGGTCGCCTGGAGCCCGTAGTCGCCAAAGCTGACCCGGTCGCCACCCTTGGCGCGGCCCCTCATTCGACCCTTGTGGACCTTACGGTACTTGACCCTGGAAGGAGAGAGCATCGAACGACTCCCGTGAGCGAAACGAAGAAGACGGCGAACGAAAGACGGCTAGCGCTGCGGCACCGGCCGAGGGAAGCGGGCATCGCCGACGTTGCCGCCGCGGTGGTCGTAGACCTCGCCCTTGAAGATCCAGCACTTGACGCCGACGGTGCCGGCCCCGGTCAGTGCCTCGAAGAACCCGTAGTCGATGTCGGCCCGCAGCGTGTGCAGGGGCACGCGCCCCTCGCGGTAGCCCTCGCGGCGGCCCATCTCCGAGTTGCCCAGGCGCCCCGCCGCGTGCACGCGGATCCCCTTGGCCCCGAACTTCATCGCCGTCTGCACCGCCCGCTTGAGCGCGCGGCGGAACGCGATGCGGCGCTCGAGCTGCTGACAGATGTTCTCCGCCACCAGCTGCGCGTTGACCTCGGCCTTGCGGACCTCCTGGATGTTGAGGAAGACCTCGGACTCGGTCATCTTCTGCACCTTGCGCTTGAGGGCCTCGACCCCCGCGCCGCGCTTGCCGATCACGATCCCCGGCCGCGCGGAGAAGATGTTGATCTTCACCTTGTTGGCGGCCCGCTCGATGGTGATCTCGGAGATGCTCGCGTTGAGCAGCTCCTTTTTGAGGAAGCGCCGCAGCTTGAGGTCCTCGTGCAGCCACTGGCGGTAGCGCTGGTCCTCGAACCACTTGCTGTTCCAGGTTCTGACGATGCCGAGCCGAAACCCGATGGGGTGCGTCTTTTGACCCATGGTAGTGCCTCGATAAAAGAACGGGGTGACGGGCCTCAGCCCTCGGCGGCGGCCAGCTCCACGACCACGTGGCTGGTCTTCTTTTGGATCCGGGTCGCGCGGCCCTGGGCCCGCGGGCGCCAGCGCTTGAGGGTCGGCCCCTGGTCGACCATGACCGTGCGGACCACCAGCTCGTCGACGTCTTGCTCGCCCTGGTCCTCGGCGTTGGCCACCGCCGACACGAGCAGCTTGAAGAACTCGCGCGAGCCGGCCTTGTTCATGAAGCGCAGGGTGTTGATCGCGTGATCCACCCGCTGGCCGCGGATGAGCTTGGCGATGACCCGCATCTTTCGCGGCGCGATGCGGACGTGGCTGAGGCGTGCGGTGGCCATGGCGTTAGCGCTTGCCCTTGCGATCGGCGGCGTGACCCCGGAAGGTGCGCGTGGGCGCGAACTCGCCGAGCTTGTGGCCGACCATGTTCTCGGTGATGAACACCGGGATGAACTTGTTGCCGTTGTGCACCATGATGTTGGCCCCCACGAACTGGGGCAGCACGGTGGAGCGGCGCGACCAGGTCTTGACCGCCCGGCGGCCCTTGTCGGCCAGCGCGGCCTCCACCTTCTCGAGCAGGTGCGCGTCGACGAAGGGACCCTTCTTGACAGAACGAGGCATGGCTTACTTCCTCCCTCGACGGGTGACGATGAACACCGAGGTGCGCTTGTTCTTGCGGGTGCGCAGGCCCTTGGTGGGCTTGCCCCAGGGGCTGCGCGGGTGGCCGCCGCCCGAGGTACGGCCCTCACCGCCGCCCATGGGGTGATCGACCGGGTTCATGGTGACGCCGCGGTTGTGGGGGCGGCGCCCCAGCCAGCGCTTGCGGCCGGCCTTGCCGAGCTTGATGTTGCCGTGCTCGGAGTTGGACAGCGCGCCCACCGTGGCCCGGCAATCGGCGTGGACCCGCCGCACCTCGCCCGAGGGCAGGCGGATGAGGGCCCAGTCGCCCTCGCGCGCCATCAGCCGGGCCACCGCGCCCGCGGTGCGGACCATCTGCCCGCCCCCGCCGATCTTCAGCTCGATGTTGTGGATCTCGGTGCCCGAGGGCATCGAGCGCAGCGGCAGCGAGTTGCCCGGCATGATGTCGGCCTCGCGGCTGCTGACCACGGTCGCGCCCACCGTCAGGCCCTTGGGCGCCAAGATGTAGCGCTTCTCGCCGTCGGCGTAGTGGAGCAACGCGATGTAGCAGGTGCGGTTGGGGTCGTACTCGATGGTCGCGACCTTGGCCGGCACCCCGTACTTGTCGCGCCGAAAGTCGATCGTGCGATAGAGCTTCTTGTGCCCTCCCCCACGAAAGCGCGAGGTGATCCGGCCGTGGGTGTTGCGCCCGGCCGGGCTGTGCACGTTGCTGACGAGCTTCTTGTGGGGGCGCTCGGCGGTGACCGGCGCGCGGTCGCTCGCGGTCATGTTGCGCCGACCCGGCGAGGTCGGCTTGTACTTCTTGATGCCCATGGCCTCAGTCCTCGCCGTAGAGATCGATGGTGTCGTCGGGGTGGAGGCTGACGACGGCCTTCTTCCAGGACCGCTTCTTGCCCCAGAACTGCCCCACCCGCTTCAGATCGCCGCGCACCACCTGGGTGCGCACCGCGGTGACCCGCACGCCGAAGACCATCTCGACCGCCTTGCGGATCTCGATCTTGTTGGCGTTACGGGCGACCTCAAAGCAGTACTGGTTGTCGTACGCCTGCTGGTCGGTGGTCTTCTCGGTCACGATGGGCCGTACGATGACCTCTTGTGGGGTGCTCATGCGTCACCTCCGGGGGCAGCCTCGGCCGCCGGCTCGGCCTCCGTAGGGGCTGACGTCGCCGGCGTAGGGGCCGGCTTGCGCTTGCCCGCGCTCAGCCGAGCCTCCACCTGGCGAAGGCTCGCCTCGGAGATCAACAGCTTGGGGAAGCGCAGGATGTCGTAGACGTTGAGCCCCCGAACGTCCAGGAAGCTCGCGGTGGCCAGGTTACGCGAGCTCAGCCGCAGCCAGCGGTTGTCGCCCCCGTCGACCAGCAACGCCTGGGGTGCCGACAGGCCCACCAGCGCGCTGGCCAGCGCCTTGGTCTTGATCTGCTCACCGGCGAACTCCTTGACGACCACCAGGTCGCCGGCCTGCGCCCGCAGGCTCAGCGCCGAGCGCAGCGCTCCGGCCATGGCCTTCTTGTTGACGCCGATCTCGTACTTGCGGGGCTTGGGCCCGAAGGTCACCCCACCGCCTCGGAACACGTTGGCCCGCCGCGAGCCGTGCCGCGCGTTGCCGGTGCCCTTTTGCCGGTAGAGCTTGTCCTTGGTGCGGGCGATGTCCGACCGCCCCTTGGTGCAGGCCGTCCCCGCGCGCTTCTTGGCCCGCTGGAAGCGGACCACCTCCCACAGCAGGTGCTCCTTGACCTCGGCCGCGAACACCTCGTCAGCCACGTCGAGCTCCCCGACTTGGGCGCCGCTCAGGTCCACTACGCTCAGCTTCGCCATCGAAATACCTCAGCTGGTCTTGATCTCGACGTCCACGCCCGCCGACAGATCGAGCTTCATCAGGGCGTCGAGGGTCTGCTTGTTGGGCTCGAGGATGTCGAGCAGCCGCGTGTGCGTGCGGATCTCGAACTGCTCGCGCGACTTCTTGTCGATGAACGGCCCGCGGAGCACGGTGTACTTGTTGATCTTGGTCGGCAGCGGAATGGGCCCCGCCACCCGCGCGCCCGTACGCCGTGCGGTGTCGGCGATCTCGCGCGACGACTGATCGAGCAGCTTGTGGTCGTAGGCCTTGAGCCGGATCCTGATCTTGAGGTTGTCCACGGTCGTTCCTTCGGTCTGTCGTCGTCCCCGGACTCGTCGGTCACGCTCCCCTCTCGGGGCTCCTTCCCACCCCTTTTCGGGAGGCTCGCTCGTGCCCCTCCCGGGGAGCAGTTCGCGTCACTCCCCCATTTCAGGAGGCCCCAGAGGATCCCCCCGCTTGCGGGGGGAAGCTGCGCGAAGCGCGTAACGTGACGCTTGCCGGCGGCTGCGGGGGGTAAAGACGAGGGCTACTCAATGATCTTGGTGACCACGCCCGCGCCGACCGTCCGGCCGCCCTCGCGGATCGCGAACTTCAGCCCGTCCTCGCACGCGATCGTCGTGATCAGCTTCACCTCAAACTCCACGTTGTCCCCGGGCATCACCATCTCCACCCCCTCGGGCAGGATCACGTCACCCGTCACGTCCGTCGTCCTGAAGTAGAACTGCGGCCGGTACCCCTTGAAGAACGGTGTGTGACGTCCGCCCTCCTCCTTCTTGAGCACGTACACCTGCGCCTTGAAGTGCGTGTGCGGCGTGATGCTCCCGGGCTTGCACAGCACCTGCCCGCGCTCGATCTCGTCACGCTTCACCCCGCGCAAAAGGCAGCCCACGTTGTCTCCCGCTCGACCTTCGTCCAGCAGCTTCCGGAACATCTCCACCCCGGTCACCGTCGTCTTCTGCGTCTCCCGGATCCCGACGATCTCCACCTCTTCCATCGGCTTGATGATCCCGCGCTCCACGCGGCCCGTCGCCACCGTACCCCGGCCCGAGATCGTGAACACGTCCTCCACCGGCATCAGGAACGGCTTGTCCAGGTCCCGCACCGGCTCGGGGATGTAGCTGTCGCACGCCTCCATCAGCTCGAAGATGCACTTGGCGTCCTCGCTCTCCCAAGAGTCGCTCTCCAACGCCTTGAGCGCCGACCCCCGGATGATCGGCGTGTTGTCCCCGTCGAACTCGTACTTGCTCAGCAGCTCCTGGAGCTCTACCTCCACCAGCTCCAGCATCTCCTCGTCGTCGTCGTCGAGCTGGTCCACCTTGTTGAGGAACACCACGATCTTCGGGATCCCCACCTGACGCCCCAGCAGGATGTGCTCCCGCGTCTGCGGCATCGGGCCGTCCGGCGCGCTCACCACCAGGATCGCGCCGTCCATCTGCGCTGCCCCGGTGATCATGTTCTTGATGTAGTCCGCGTGTCCGGGGCAATCGACGTGCGCGTAGTGCCGCTTCTCCGAGTTGTACTCCACGTGCGCCGTCGAGATCGTGATCCCACGCTCTCGCTCCTCGGGCGCCTTGTCGATGTTCTCGAAGTCGACCTTCTCCGCCCAACCCCGCTCCCCCAGCACCTTGGTGATCGCCGCGGTCAGCGTCGTCTTTCCGTGGTCCACGTGGCCGATCGTGCCGATGTTCACGTGGGGCTTGTCGCGAACGAACTTCTCCTTGGACATGACCTT
>JBCCWC010000201.1:0-28719 GCA_039194325.1 Myxococcota bacterium | reverse complement strand
CCGCGTCGTTGGTCATCCACCACTGACAGTTACGGGTACCGCCCACGCCCTGCACCCCGCCGCCGTTCTTGGACAGGTAGGGGAAGCGCAGGCCCGAGTTGCGCAGCGCGGTGGACTTGCCCGAGCCCGGGGGGCCGATGATCATGTACCAGGGCAGCGCATAGAGGGCCTCGGCAGGGCGTTTGCCCCCCAGCTTGGAGGTCTTGAGGGCGCCCACCGCCTTCATGAACTCGTTCTTCATGGCCTCGATGTCGGCCTGAAGATCGGGGCGCGCTCGCGCGGCGTGCTGATCGGCTTGGGCCTGCAGGGCCTTTTCGATCTCCTTGGCCGCGCGCTTGGCCTTGACCATGCGGTAGATGACGACGATGGCCAGGATCGCCACGATGACCACGGTGGCCACGATCGCGATCCACAGCGGAAGCTCCAGCAGCAGGACGGTCGTCCAGACCGCCGCGATGAGGAGCACCGAGAAGATGTATTTGAGCATCGGGGTTCCTCCTGGTCGTCAGCCGTCGACCATGTCTTGGATTCGCTCGGTCTGTGACTCGGACTGGTTGTTCAGGGAGATCCGCAGCACGATGAGCAGGGCCAGCGCGAACAAGATCGCAAACAGGCCGATCCAGATCGTCAGGTAGCCCTGGCGCTGGCGGTTGATCCGCTCCTTGGGCCGCAGGTGGTCTTTGGACAGCGGCTCGGCCCGCAGCACCCCGCCCAGGGCGTCCTGGGCCCGCCGGGTCACCGCAGCCAGCTCCAGCTCGCCCCCGCGCACCGCGTACTTGCCCAAGAACCCGAACAGTAGGCACTGGTAGTACACCCGCAGCACGTCCAGGCGAGCGGGGTCGCGGATGAGGTGCTCGAGCCGGTAGAAGAAGCCCTCGCCCGCGACGTTCTCGTTGAAGTAGTGCAGCTGCAGCGGGTTGGCCATCCACACGTCACGGACTCCGCCCGGCTTGCGCAGCGCCAACTCGTCGGCCAGGGCCACCAGCGCATAGGCGATGTCCTGGACATCGTGCTCCTGCATCCCCAGCTGTCGCCCCTTCATGAACACGGCGTCGATGAAGGAGATCAGCCGGGAGTGGAACATCTCGGGAGCCAGGTGTCCCTCGTCGCCCAGATTGCGGATCTGGATCAGGGCGTTGAAGCACTCGGCGGTGACTTCGTTGACGCGATCCATGGTGATGCTCGGGGGGCCGCGTGCGCGGCGGGTCAAGAGGAGAGAGGAGGAGAGAAGAGGGAAGCGAAGGGCAAGCAAGGGGCGAGAAGAGGCGGACCAGGGGCAACCACGCTCGTAAGCGGAACCGCGACGCGACCCTCGCCCCGCGGCACCCTCAGGCGTTGGTATGACGATCGGGAATGCCCATCAGCGTGATCTTGGCCTTCGATGGATCGAAGGGCGGAGGCAGATAGATCGCGACCGTCTTCTCCGTGAGGATCTGCCGCCAGTAGCGGTCGTCGGTCCGCACCATGAAGTAGACCTGCTTGGGCCGAACCGGGATCTCCGGCGGTGGGCGGTGCGTGGCCGACAGCGGGGCGCCGGGGGTCGCCGATTGCACGATCGTGTTGATCTGCTTCCACGACGCGATCTTCGAGAGCTTGGGCAGCCGGTTGGCCGTTTCCTGCTGGGGCGACTGGGCCTCGACCGCCAGCACGAAGCGCGGGCAGCGGGGCAGGCGATCGTCCTTGAGCTGGCCGATCCACATGCCGTCGGCGCGCGATTCCAGCGGCACGGAGATCGAGCGCTCGCGCACCGTGGCGCCCAGCATCTGGTTGATCGCGCCGACCAGTGGCTCGAAGGTGGAGCGCAGGTCGCCGAAGTTGAACTTGGGGAAGGTGGAAGGATCGATCTCGCTCGAGAACGTGGTCAGCTCGCCCGCGAGCTGCACCAGGGTGATGAACAGCTCGAGCGGGGAGGTCTGCTTGCTCTCGACCACGTGGCGTAGCACGGGGATGTGGGTGTTGAGCGCGTTGAGCAGCAAGAACCGGGTGATGTCCTGCGAGGTGAACTCCACCGCCGCCGCGTCGACCTGGCGCCGCGTCTCCGATAGCGAGCGCTGCTTGGTGAGCATGACCGACAGCAGATCCTGCGCGTAGCGCTGGAGCACCGGCGAGCCCGAGGTGTAGAGGCACGGCGGGATGTAATTGCTCGACAGCGAGAACGAGCCGGTGGCGTCGCGCACCACCTCGGCGATCTTGAGGGTCTCGAAATCCTCGCGGGCCTCGTTGCCGAACAGCAGCACCACGTTGGGGCGCCCGAAGCCGATGATCTGCTCGGTCTTGGCGATCGTCAGATCGGGGACCGGGCGGTTGATCGTCTTGTAGCGAGCCGCGGCCGAGTCATCGACCGCGTCCTGAAAGTTGGGGATCCCCTCCCGCGCGGTGGGCACGGCCAGGTAGACCTCGAGGGTGGTGGCGGTGGAGGAGAAGTGCTCCTCGAGGGGGCGACTGGGGGGACCGCCCGCCTCGCCGGTGCCGTAGTCGATGGGCAGCCCGCCCGAGAGCACGCCGGTGAAGGCCGAGATCTTGAGGGTGCCGCTCTTGAGCTCGCCCTCGTCGATCTTCTGCGTGATCACCCCCCAGTGAAACGGGCTGAGGGCGGCCAGCCGCGCCCCCAGCGTCGCCTCGTGGAAGAGGTCGTTTTGCTGGAGGTGTTGGGGGCACATGAGCATGCCCTCGCTCCAGACCACCCGATCGAGATGCCGTCGCGCCATGGTCGATTCCTTTTGCTCGCCGCGCTCGGCGTCAATCCTTGCCCGGGACCGGCGGGTTCTTGACCGTCTCGCCGGCCCCTTGTGCCTTGTCGCCCGCGTCTTGAGCCTGGCCCGCCTTGTCGGCCCCCTCTTGGCCCTTCTCGGCGGCGCCCTCGAGTTTTTCCTTGCCCTCGCCCTTCTTGCGCTTCTTCTTGCCGTCGTCTGGCGCGGGCGGCTGGGGCTTGACCTTGAGAGGAGGCGGCGGGCACTCGATGGGGATCGCCTCGGTCTCCATGCCCGGCGGTGGCTTGTGGTCGCCGTCGATCTGGCTGCCCTCCATGAACACCAAGAAGCACGGGTCCTCGTAGGTCTGCTTCTTGGCTTCGGCCGCGCACACCGAGTAGCCGTGGTACTGCGGCACCTCCCACTCCGCATACCAGGCGCTGCCCACCGGCTCGCGGAAGATCGCCACCGCGACCAAGTGGGTGGCCTCGGCCTCGGGCTCGATCTCGAAGACGTCGGGCTTGCCCGGATAGATCGTCAGCTCCTCGTCCTTGAGCAGCTCGTCGCCGAAGGCGGAGGCCGCGTCTTGCCACACCTGCTGGAAGTCGAGCGGTACGTCCAGCGAGCGGCCGCCCTTGAGCTGATAGATCCGCAAGCTGGTCGCGCGCGGCGTGCCCTCGGGATCGAGGTTGATCTCCGGGGTCGGCTGGACCACCACCCGGACCTTGGCGAAGGTCTTGTCCTCGGGCGTGCAGGTCTCGCCCGCGTTCTTCTTCTTGCAGGTGGTCCCGCTGAGCATGGCCAGCATGGCCAGCGTGGCCAGCCATGCGGTGCTCGGGCGTCCGCGGGTCGGTGAGCGCCGGCAGGAGCGCAAAAAGAAAACGGGCATCGAGCGAAGAGTGGCGCGCACTGGTCGCGAAATTTCACACACCGGTGCGCGCCTTGGCAAGGCGAGTCGACGGGCCAATCCGCTATTCGCTCAGCAGACCTACATCGACATCGATGCCCCGCCGCTGCATCAGGGCGATGAAGGTCGGCGCGATCCCGGTGGGTGCCCACTGACCCGTGTTTGGGTCGTAGTTCACCACTTCGATGGCCTGGGCCGTACCCGCGCTGGATACGGTGGCTTCGGCGAGCTGAGTGACCCGAGTGTGACCGTCCGCGAAGCGCGAGACCGCGAGCACTACCTCGAGCGATTGGGCCACGTAGCGGGTGCGAGCGGCCGCATCCGGGGCATCACCGGTCAGGCCGGCCAGGGTGGTCAGCTGGACGAGACCGGCATCGGCCGAGCTGGCGCGGACCGAGGCGATCGTGCCAGACGGGCCGCGGCTCATGGTCGCCACCACATCGCTCGCCTCGGGCCCCGCCACCTCGTGGACCACCAGGCGATCGGGTCCCAAGCCCAGGGCGCCGCGCATGGCCCACTGGGGACCGCTCAGGCCCTCGCGGGGTCGTAGCGACCCGCTGTGGATCACCACCGCGTGGCTGGGCAGGGGATCGGGCTCGATGCTCGGGCGTACGACCACCACGCGTTCGTCCGTGGGGATCTCGGCCACCAGCGCGGCCAGCCAGGGAAAGGTGTGGGTTCCGGGCCCGCCGCATACCAGGATGTTGAGCCCCGCCTGGACGCAGTGGTGCAGCATTGTGGCCATGCCCGAGGGCAGGGCGCGCTGCTGCACCAGCGTCTCGAGCCCGCGCGCGGCGGGTTGCACCGCTCGGCGATGGATCGTGACCAGGGGCCCGGGGGAGGTCACCGAGCTGTGCACCGCTCGTATGTCGGCTCCATCGGGGGTCCGGGCATCGATCACGGGGTCGTTCGGACCGAAGGGGCGATCGGTGAGCCGGCGAACCACCAATTCTACGGCGGCTGGGCACGAGAACGTGGCGTCGATGGGGGCCGGTGATGCGGAGTCGCGCCGCCGCACATGCACGTGCTCGGGTCCGTTGACCTGCACCTCGAGCACGTCGGGCTCCGCGAGCGGGGCGCTGAGGGCTCCCAGACCGCACAGCTCGTTGGCGATCCGGTTAGCCCAGGGGCGCGCCTGCACCTCGGGCACGCGCTCGGCCACGCTCGATAGTAGCCGGGCGGCCTCGCTGCGGGCGCGGGCGCGGGTCTGGGCGTCGCGTTCGGGCAGGCGGCCGTCGGGGGCCAGGTCGTACTGCACCAGGGCGAACACCCGAGCGCAGGCTTGGGCTCCGACGCCCGACCCCTTGAGATCGGAGAGATCGGCGTTGGGGGGCGCAAGCGGCATCGGGGCCGTGGACACCGGCATGACCACCGCGCCCGGCACCCCGGCTGGCGGCATCGGTGCTGCGGCGGGGGGAAAGCCGGCCGGTCGTCTCGCCCCGGCGTAGGGGGAAACCGGTTGCTCGATCGTGGCCATGCGTTCCGGGCGACCGGGGGTGGCGACCGGGAGGTCGGAGGCCAGGGCGACGGAGCGCGGGGTGACGTCGGGGGTCTCGTCGGGTGCCGAGAACGACCCGGACACCGAGGCGGGTCGCGAGTCGTCCGCGTCTACTGGAAGTGGAAGTGGTTCCGGAATAGAGGCGGGAGGTGAGGCGGCCGGGGGCTCCGGCTCGTCCATTGCAGGGGGCGCCGGGGCCACCGGGGCCATCGGGGGCGGCGTGGCTGGCTCGGGGGTCGGGGCGGCCACGGGTTCGGGCGGTGCGACCGGAGGCGGTGGCTCGCCGACCGGCGGGGGCGGGGATGCGACCACGGGCGGGGGCGTGACCGCGGGTGGGGGTTCCACTGACGGTGGAGGGGACGCGACCGAAGGGGGCGCGAGCGGTGGTGGTTCGTCGATAATGGGGGTCGGCGGGGCGATCGGGGTGACCGCGGCCGGGCCTCCGACGGGTGGCGGTGGCTCTAGCATCGGCGGAGCCCCGTCGAGTGCCTCCGGCTCGGGCGGTGCGCCTCCTCCCAGCATAGGAGGCCCATCGAGCGGTGGCGGGGTCCCGACCATGGGTGGGGGGCCGGATTCAGCGGCGGTGGGGTACTCTGGCGGAGGGGATCCACCGACCATGGGAGGCGGCCCGTCGACCGGAGGCGGCGGCGTACCGACCATGGGGGGCGGACCCTCGGCCGCTCCCGCGGCCCCTGCGGGATCGAAGTCCAGGCGGTACGCGCAGATGTAGACCTCGTCTCCGGGCTGAATCAGCGCCGGGCCTCGGATCCGCTCGCCGTTGACGAACGTTCCGTTGGTTGACTCGAGGTCGATGAGCGTGATCCCGTCGCCGGTCGACAGCAGTCGGGCGTGAGAGCTGGATACGCCGGGCTCGGCGATCACCAGGTCGTTGGCGTTGGTGCGACCGATGGTGATCTCGCGCTTGTCGAAGGTGCTGACCTGCGGGAGTCCGCCGTCCTTGGTGACCGTGATGCGAAGCATGGGCGGTGCTCGCCGAGCATGACCCGGTTCCGTCGGGGTCTCCAAGCGTTTTTCCCAACGCCCGGTACGAGCCCGTCCAACGGCTTTGGATCCCCCATGGGCCGCCTTGCCTCACGTGGACCGCGGGCGTATCCGCGAGCGCGAGGCGAGGGGCTCGATGCGCGTGAACGAATGATCGAAGAACGCTCGCCTATCGCCAGCAGGTGGCTACTGTTGCAGCCTCCCGGCTCGGGACCCGTTCGTGCAAACCAACGAAACTACGGACGAAACTCGCATGGCGGCGACCAAGTAGTGGTTGCCGCTCCTACTGCCCACTGCTACCGTCCGTTTCATGGCGGAAACCGTACACCTGTATCTCAAGTCGAATGGAGAAGATATCAAAGGCGAGTCCACGCAGACGAGCCTGGAGCGTGAGGGCACCATCGAGTGTCTCTCGTTCGTCGACTCTGTTCGTACCGCGCGCGAAAAGGGCTCCGGCCTGGCGACCGGTCGTCGTACCTACGAGCCGCTCGTCCTTCGCAAGCGCATCGACGCGTCCTCCCCGCTGCTCGCTCGCTCGTTGTGCAACAACGAGGTGGTCGAGGGGGTGTTCAAGTTCTTCCGGCCCGCGCCGTCGGGCGATGGAACCACGGAGCACTTCTTCACTGTCGAGTTCGGGGAGGGCCGGCTGGCCTCGGTGCGTCGGGTCTCTCCCGACACCATCGACCCGGCCAGCGCGACCGAGCCTCCCACCGAGGAGGTCTCGATCGTCTTCCACAACATCACGTGGACCTACGAGCCCACCGGGGCCATGCACCACGACAACTGGCGCGAGAACACGTAGTCGCTAGCCGATAGGAACGGTTGGGATGGCGGCACGCGGCCTGCTCTCACGTTTGGCTTCGGCCGATCCATCCCGACCGGTCGACGAGGTCCACTCCATCGTCGGAAACCTCCGGGCGATCCTCAACACTCGCCTGGGCGATTCCATGTCCGCCAAGGACTTCGGTGTAGTGGACTTCGTCGATCTCGTGCATCAGTTCCCCAGTGCTGCGCAGGTGATCCAGCGGAGCATCCGCAACACCATCGCCCAATACGAGCCACGGCTCCGCAACGTGCGAGTGCGTGTGGTCGATAGCGGCGATCCCTTGTCTCTGGCCTTCGAGGTCTCGGCGCGCCTGGTGGGCGACAAACGGCGCGGTCTGGTCCGCGTCCGCACCGAGATGTCCCAGGGCGGGCGAGTCAAGGTCGAGTAGGGCGAGTCAAGGTCGAGTCGTTCGACGTCGTTCGAGCCAGTCGAGTCGTTCGAGCCAGGCGAGTCGTTCGAGCCGGTCGAGTCGTTCGAGCCAGGCGAGTCGTTCGAGCCGGTCGAGTCGTTCGAGCCAGTCGAGTCGTTCGAGCCAGTCGAGTCGCTCGAGCAAGTCGAGTCGCTCGAACGAGTATGGTGGTAAAGTAGGCGCCTCGTGGGCGCCAAGTATTACGAAAGCGAGCTTGCGTACCTTCGCGAGATGGGCCGCGAGTTTGCGCTGGTCCATCCGTCGACCGCGGGCCTGTTGGCCGAGCGAGGCAACGACCCCGACGTCGAGCGGCTGCTCGAGGGCTTTGCGTTCCTCACCGCACGCATCCGCGAGAAGGTCGACGATGCGGTGCCCACGATCGTGCAGGGCATCACCGAGCTGTTGCTCCCGCACTTCTTGCGGCCGATCCCCGCCACCTCGATCATCCAGTACAGCCCCTCCATCAAGGCGCTGCGGGGGGTCGCCCCGGTGGAGCGCGGGGCCAAGGTCTCCAGCACGCCCATGCAGGGCACGTCCTGCCAGTTTCGGACGACCCAGCACGTCGACCTGATGCCGCTGTCGGTGGCCGACGCCCAGCTCGACGAGACGGCCGCGGCCCGGCCGATGATCCGCTTGACGCTGGAGACCACCGAGGCGGGCCGGCCGCTGATCCCCCGCCGCGAGGGGATCCGCCTGCTGCTGCACGGCGATATGTCGCTTTGCACTACGCTCTACCTGTGGATGCGGCGCTACCTTGTCGACGTGGAGGTCCGTTGCGGCAGCACCACCGTTTCGCTGGGGCGCAACGTGGTCAAGCCGGTGGGCTGGAGCGAGGCCGATGCCCTGCTGCCCTGGCCCACGTTCTCGCAGCCCGGCTATCGCTACCTGCAAGAGTACTTCACCCTCCCGGGCAAGTTCCTGTTCCTCGACGTCGTCGACCTGCACAAGCTCGGCGAGATCGACGACGACCGGATCGAGCTGCGCTTCGTCTTCGAGCGCCCCCCTGCGCTCGAGGGCCGGATCTCCGCCGACAACTTTCGGCTGCATTGCACCCCGGTGCTCAACCTGTTCGAGGTCTCCGGCGATCCGGTCAAGCTCGATCCCCTGGTCTTCGAGCACCTTCTGCGAGCGGCCGGGGTCAACCCCAAGCACATGGAGATCTACGAGGTCACCGAGGTGCTCGGCATTCGTCAGGGGCAGACCCAGCGCCGCAAGTACGAGCCCTTCTTCGGCTTCGCCCACGGCGGCTCCGACGCCGCCGCCTACTACACCTTGCGTCCCACGCCTTCGCCCATCGACGACGGGGTCGACATGTACCTGTCGGTGGTCACCCCGCGCGACGTGGCCCCCTCGCAGGTCGAGGAGACCCTGTCGATCGACGTGCGCTGCACCAATCGTTCACTCCCCTCCGAGCTGCAGCTGGGCGAGGTCTCGACCACCCCGCGCGGCACCTCCAGCCCGGCGCCCTTCAAGAACATCTCGCCGGTGACCACCCCGGTGCGCCCCCCGTTGGGCTCCGAGCTCCACTGGCGGTTGCTCTCGCACCTGGCCGTCAACCGCCAGAGCCTGGGCGATGCCGACACCCTCAAGGCGTTGCTGGCCCTCTACAACTTCCAAAAGGACACCAGCCCGGTGGCGGGGCGAGCCAACGAGCTGAAGATCGAGTCGATCCGTAGCGTCGACTCCACGCCGATCACCCGCATGATGCAGGGGGCCCCCGTGCGCGGCGTGCAGACCTTCATCGAGGTCGACGAGTCCCGGCTGGGCACCGCTGGCGAGGCGTTCCTCTTCGGCTGCGTGCTCGACGAGGTGTTTGCCAGCCACTCCCCGCTCAACTCCTTCAACGAGCTGCGGCTGCGGCTGCACCCCTCCAAGGTCGTCTTTCGCTGGCCCGCTCGTAGCGGCAACCAAGCGATCCTCTAGGGGGTTCGGCCCAGGGTGCTCGGCCCAGGGTGCTCGGCCCAGGGTGCTCAGTTGGGTTACGCTGGGTCCCACTCGTCACCGGAACAAAGACCGCAGGGCTTCATGAATGATCGAAGACGTGATCAGGGGCGAGATCCGAAGCGCGGCCACAGAGGTCGCCCCACCATCGAGGCGCGCTTGCTCGACCACGGGGGGCGCTACCAGTTCTTCGTGGCGGTGAGCATGCTCGAGCGACTCAACCCCGACGCGGTTCGGGTGGGCGGCGAGGGGCCCTACTCCGGCGAGGTGATCCGCTTCGTGCACCAGCACGATCTTGCGTTCAACCCCGGCGAGATGCGGACGATCCGCAAGATCGACGTGCCCCAGTCGGCCGAGCAGGCGCTGGAGCAGCCGCGCCAGCGCTTCGAGATCACCACCGCCTTCATGGGGCTGACGGGCACGATGACCCCGATGCCGCTCTATCTGGCCGAGGAGCTGGCGCAGGACGAGGACGCGGCCCGCATCAAGCGGGACTTCCTCGATCTATTCCACCACCGCCTGGTCAGCCTGGTCTACCGCGTCGGCACCAAGTTCGACTTTGCGCGCGAGTACACCCACGACTCCGACGACCCCTGGTCGCGGCGGATCCTGGCCATGGCCGGGCTCGACGCCTATGAGCGCTGGCGGCTGCGCCACCTGTCGCGCCGCCAGCTGCTGCGGCTGGCTCCCCTGCTCGCCTCCCGAGTGCGCTCGGCCCGCATGCTCGCCCTGGCCCTGCAGGATGTCACCGCCGAGGCGCTCGGTGACGCCACCGTGCACGTGACCCAGTTCACCGGCGACTGGACCTTGCTCGATCCCGAGCAGCGGATCTCGATGGGGGTGGCCAACAGCGATCTGGGCATCAACACCGTGCTCGGGGTCGAGTGCTTCCACCGCGGCAGCAAGGCCACCATCGTCATCGGACCCTTGCGTGACAACTTTCGCCGCTTCTTGGCCGACGGTGACATGTTCCCCGTCGTCTGCGAGCTGGTGGGCATGCTCTCTCCCGAGCCCATCGACTACGAGCTCGACCTGGTCCTGGTGGATCGGCCGCCCTTTTACCTGGGCCGCAAGGAAGGGGGGCGCGTGGGCTTCGATTCCTGGCTGTCCTCCCGCGCGGCCCAGCAGGGTCAGACCCACCTCAAGGTCCCGCTGCCGGCGGATCTGATGAAGACCTCGTCCCAGGAGGTGGGGGTGGGCACGCTGGCCCCCTCTACCACGCGGCCGCCGACGTAGCCCCCATCACGTAGCCGCCCATCGCGTAGCCGCCCATCGCGTAGCCGCCCAAGTAGGCCCTTTGGGGAGGGCCGCCGCCGCGGTCGGCGATCTCACGCTCCCTGGCCCGGTCGGGGTCGGCGATCTCGCGCCTGGGGTCCCGGCGCTCCGCTCGGGTCGTATATCCTTCCGCTCGCTCGGGTCTACGCACTCGGTTCATCCTGCGTTCTTGCCCCTGCGTTTCGTTCTTGCGCTTCGCTCCTGCGTTTTTCTCTTTTCCCTTCCCGAGACACCCAACCTTCCGAGGTCCGTTCATGCGCGCCGATCCCCGCTCCCTCGTTCGCCGTCTCAACCCCACCTGCACCAAGATCCTCGAGTCCGTCGTCGAGCGGGCCGCCGGAGGTCGCTACTACGAGATCACCGTCGAGCACATGCTGCTGGGCCTGTGTGAGGTCGAAGACGGCGACATCGGCCACGTCCTCCACTTCTTTCGCAAGGACCGGCTCAAGCTGGCCGCCGCCATCGAGCGGAGCTTGCAAGCCCTGCGCACCGGCAACGCCGGCCGCCCCGTGTTCTCCGAGACCCTCTTCAACTGGTTCGAGGATACCTGGGTGTCCGCCTCGCTCGAGCGCGGCGCGGTGCAGATGCGCGGCGCCGATCTGCTGCTGCAGTTCCTCGAGCGCCCGGGTCGCTACTCGGCCGAGGAGTTCCCGATCCTCGACGAGATCGACAAGGACGAGTTCAAGAAGTCCTACGAGGCCATGCTCGCCGCCAGCAAGGAGACGGTGGAGATGGCTCCGCCGTCCGAGCCCGGCCAGGCCGGGGGCGGGGTCGCGCCCACCCCGGGGCGCGAGGCCCTCGATCGCTTCACGATCTCGCTGACCGAGAAGGCCAAGAAGGGCGAGATCGATCCGATCTTCGGTCGCGACCGCGAGCTGCGGCAGATCATCGACATCCTCGCCCGTCGCCGTAAGAACAACCCGATCATCGTCGGCGACCCGGGGACCGGCAAGACCGCGCTGGCCGAGGGGCTGGCGCGGGCGATCGCCAACAACCAGGTGCCGGCCGAGCTACGCCAGGTCGAGCTGCTCACCCTCGACATGGGCCTGCTCAAGGCGGGCGCCGGTGTGCGCGGCGAGATGGAGAATCGTCTCAAGCGGGTGATCGCCGAGGTCAAGGGCTCGCCCACCCCGATCATCGTGTTCATCGACGAGGCGCACACCCTGGTGGGCGGCGGGGGCGGGGACAACGACGTGCCCAACCTGCTCAAGCCCGCCCTGGCCCGCGGTGAGTTCCGCACGATCGCCGCCACCACCTGGTCCGAGTACAAGAAGTACTTCGAAAAAGACGCCGCCCTCGAGCGCCGCTTCCAGCCGGTCAGCTGCGACGAGCCCAACGTCGAGGACGCCACCGTCATGCTGCGCGGGATCCGGCCCACCTACGAGAACGCGCACGCGGTCACGATCCGCGACGAGGCGGTCGAGGCCGCGGTGGAGCTGTCCGATCGTTATATCTCCGGGCGCCTCTTGCCCGACAAGGCGGTCGACCTCATCGACACCGCGGGTGCGCGCGTGCGGATCGAGCAAGACGCCCCGCCCCCCGCCCTGGTGGCGCTGCAATCGGAGCAGGCCAGCCTCCAGCGCGAGCTCGATGCCCGCGTGCGCGACCTCGACGACGCCGCGGGCGACGAGGATTCCCGAGAGCGGGTCGGGGTCATTCGCGCCCGGCTGACCGAGCTCGAGACCGAGATCGAGCAGCTCAACGTCAAGCTCGAGGCTGAGAAGGCCGCCATCACCGAGCTGCGCGAGGCCACCAACACCCTGCGCGAGACCGAGGGGGAACAGGCCCGCGCCAAGCAGGCCGAGGTGGTCACCGCCGCGAGGGCCAAGCTCTCCGAGGCCCAAGGCGAGGCACCGCTGGTTCATGCCGAGGTCGATCGCGACTCGGTGGCCCAGGTCGTCGCCGACTGGACCGGCATCCCCGTTGGCAAGATGCGGACCAGCTCCTTGGAGATCATGCTCAACCTCGAGAAGCACCTCAAGGAGCGGATCAAGGGCCAAGATCACGCCCTCGACGCGGTGGCCACCTCGATCCGTATGTCCCGCGCCGGGGTGCAGGCGCCTAACACTCCGATCGGCGTGATGCTGTTCGTGGGCCCCAGCGGGGTGGGCAAGACCGAGACCGCGCTGGCGCTCGCCGACCTGCTCTACGGCGGTGAGCGCTCGATGGTCACCATCAACATGTCGGAGTTCCAGGAGAAGCACACCGTCTCCCGGCTGATCGGCTCTCCTCCGGGCTATGTGGGCTACGGCGAGGGTGGTGTGCTCACCGAGGCCGTCCGCCAACGTCCCTATTCGGTCGTGTTGCTCGATGAGTGTGAGAAGGCCGACCTCGAGGTGATGAACCTCTTCTATCAGGTGTTCGACAAGGGCATGCTGAGCGACGGTGAAGGGCGAATCATCAATTTCCGAAATACCGTAATCATCCTTACGAGCAACCTGGCCACTGATCTCATCATGCAGGAGCACGAAGGGGGCAAGAAGCCCGATCCCGAGGCCCTGCTGACCAAGATCCGGCCCACACTCTCGGGCCACTTCAAGCCGGCGCTGCTCGCTCGTATGAGCGTCGTTCCCTATCGCCCGATGGACCCCGATGTCCTGACCGCCATCGCCAAGCTCAAGCTGCGTAGTTTGGGCAAGCGCCTGACCGACGCCCACGGCCTCGAGACCGTGTTTGCCGATTCCCTCATCCAGGAGATGGTCTCGCGCTGTACCGAGTCGGAGACCGGGGCCCGCGCCCTCGATCACGCCTTGCGAGGGTCGCTGATGCCCGTCTTGGCCCGATCTCTGCTCGAGCAGATGGCCGGCGACGGGGTGTCCAAGCGGCTGACCATCGGGCTGGGCTTTGGTGGACACTGGAGCTTCGACTACGACGATGGCACCGGGGACCCGCCCACGGCCGCGTCGGAGGACGATGCGCCATCGGCGGATGTCGGGGAGGCGGACTCGAACGAGCCGGCGACCGAAGCGTCGTCCGACGATTCCGCCGATGAGCCGACTCCGCCCGCCGAGGTCACTCCCTCGGACGGCGGTGATGAATCGGCGTAGTTACCAATTACATCCGGTGGTTCCGGTGGTTCCGGTGGTTAGGTTGGCGGGGTGAGCCGCGCCCCGCCTCATGTGCCAGGCCTGCCGATCATCGGGAGCGGCCTGGCATTCTTTCGTGATCCCGTCGACTGCATTCGACGGGCCTCCGAGCAGATGGGGCCGGTGTTCACGATCTCAGTGGGCCCCAAGAAGGTCGCCTGTGTCGTCGGGCCCGAGCCCTCCGAGCAGTTCTTGCGGCAGCCGGGAACGGTACTGTCCGTCAATCTGGCCACCAAGGCGCTCCGGCCGGTCATCGGCCAGATCGGCTTCCCCGACGACGAAAACGAGCATCGCTGGCTCTTGCGGGCCCTCACTCCGCTGATGTCTCCGCGGCTGATGGACCAGCACGTGGTGGTGATGCTCGAGCAAGCCGCGCGGGCGGTCGCCGAACTCGGCGACGTGGGGCGCCTCGAACTGGTGGGGTTTACCGAGCGACTCAGCCAGACCCTCGCCATGCGATGCCTGCTCGGTGACCAATTCGTAGAGCGGGTCGGCGAGCGGTTTCGCGAGGCCTACGCCGACCTGGTCGACAGCGTCGATCTGTTCTTGCCTCCCTCGTTGCCGCTGCCCAAGTTTCGCCGTCGAGATCGAGCGCGTCGCTACATCGACCAGATCGTCATCCGCGCGGTGCAGGAGCGACGAGCCATGGGGGCGCCGCCCGACGACGCCATGCAGCGGCTGTCCACCCTGCGAAGCGATGACGGCAGCTACCGGAGCATGCAGGACACCGTGGACTTGATCGTCACCGTGCTCTTTGGCGGTCATCACACCACCGGGGCCCTGATGGCGTGGACGATGATCCACCTGCTCCAGCACCCCGAACCGCTCGCCCGGGTACAAGAGGAGATCGACCGAGAGTCGCCGAGCGATCGTCGCGCGCTCGAGCGCATGGCCTATCTGTGCGCGGCAATCCGCGAGTCGGAGCGGCTGCAGCCTCCGACGAGCATCATCCCCCGAATCGCGCGACAGGACCTCGAGATCGGTGGCTACCGGATCCGCAAGGGCTGGATGGTGCTCCTGTGTCCGCCCGTGGCTCACCGGCTTGCCTCGGTCTTCGAAGATCCCGGGCGCTACGATCCCGAGCGGTTCCTCGGGAAGATCACGCCGCCTCGTTACGCCCTGGTGGGATTCGGCGGGGGGGTGCACGCGTGCATTGGAAAGTCATTCGCGTCCTTGGCCGTGCAGAGCTTCGTGGCGAGCTTGCTCCGCTCGTTCGAGATCGCCCTGGTCGACACTCCGCAGGTCGGTCGGGGTGTGCTCCGACGTCCGGCGACTCCGTGCCGGTTGTCCTTTCGATCGCGAGAGTCCGACTGACGGCGTTCTGCATCCAGCCGACCCGCGGATATCGGCATGATCGTCATTGACTCATGTGCCTCGGACCAGTGCCCGGCGATTGTGAAGGGCAAGTCATCACTTCCTGGAATACCGTAATCTACCTTACGGGTCGCTTGACCGTCGATCGCGTCTTGCGGGGGCGCAGATGCCCATTTGGGTCTGATCACGGCTCGAGCCGATAGCCGGCGACGGGTCGCCCAAGTCGCCGATCATCGCGTTGGGGCTTTTGTGTGGACACTGGGGCTTCGACGCCACGGCGGCGTCGGCCACCGAGCCGGCCGACATCGCCGATACAGACGATGCGATGGACGATACTCCGGCGGAGGACGCCGACGTTGAAGCCGGCGTGAAGAGCGTCGGCTCAGCACCGGCCCATGGTGATCCGTCCCAGGATGGTGACGCTCCCTGAGCGGCTTCGGTATTCATGGGGGCGGGTCCTGGCTGATATCATTGATTGATGAGCCGTGAACCTCCTCATATCCGAGGTCTTCCGCTCGTAGGGAGTGGCCTGGCTTTCCTAGGCGATCGGATCAACTCCATCCGGCAGGGATACGCGGATAACGGTCCGGTCTTTACCCTCTCGTTGGGCCCCAAGAAGCTCGCGGTCGTGATCGGGCCAGAGCTCGCCACGGAGTACTTCAGCAAGCCTGGCGATGTGTTGTCCATGTCCTTGGCGACCAAGGCCATGTGGCCGGTCATGGGGGAGATCGCGTTCTCCGACGACCGGGCGAGCCATCGACGTCTATTGGACGCCTATATGCCGCTGGTCTCCAAGTCTGTGCTCGATCAGCACACGAGCGTGATGATCGAGGAGGTGAACCGGAGCCTCGAGAGCTTTGGGGACACCGGGTGCTTCGAGCTGGTCACGATCTCGGAGCGCCTGAGCCTGGCCATCACCATCCGCTGCTTTCTCGGCGATCAGTTCGCGCAGGAGGCCGGTGAGCGATTCCGGGAGGCGTTCACCGATCTCATCAATGGCATCGACATGTTTCTGCCTCCGTTCTTGCCGCTGCCGAAGTTCAGGCGGCGGGATCGAGCGCGTCGGTACATCGACGCGCTCATCGAGGGCGTGGTGCAGCGGCGGCGGACCATGGCCGATCCTCCGGCCGACGCCATGCAGTGGTTCTCGACGCTTCGCGAAGCCAACGGCGAGTTCTGGAGCATCAAGGACACCGTGGATGTGATCGTGTCGTTGCTCTTTGGTGGGCATCACATCACAGGTGCGCTCATGTCGTGGGCTCTCGTTCATGTGCTCCATTACCCGGAAGTCTGCGCTCGGGTGAGGGACGAGGTCGACGCGTTGCCCGAGCTCTCGGTGGAGCGAATCGGAGAGTTGAACTACCTCGCGGCCGCGGTCCTGGAATCGGGGCGGTTCGAGCCGCCCGTGAGCTTCATCGTCCGCGTGGCGCGACGGGATTTCACCCTCGGCGGCTATCGGATCCGCAAGGGATGGATCGTGGCTCTGTGCCCGCCGGTGGCCCAACGAATGCCGGAGGTCTTCGAGGAGCCCAATCGATATGATCCCGAGCGCTTCGTTCACCACGAGTCGCCGGCGCGTCACACGTTGATCGGATTTGGCGGTGGCATGCATTCGTGCATCGGGCGGACGATGGCGCTGCTGATCTCCCGGGTCTTCGTGGCGACCCTCATGCGGTCCTACGACCTCGAGCTGCCCGCGCCCGTCCCTACCGTCAACCCCCGCGAGATGCTGCGCCGGCCCGCGTTCCCTTGCTTCTTGGCGTATCGGTCGCGCGGAGCGCTCCGCGACGGCGCGGTGCCGCGCGCCGCCGGCCCCCGCGACCATGGCGCCGCTCGCGAGATGCATGAATCCCACGAGTGATCCATCCTTGGTCGAGTTCGGACACCCGAATGAGCGAGCGGGATGAGCGGGATGAGCGGGATGAGCGGGATGAGCGGGACGACGTCGAATCGTGAGAGTGCCATCTTGGGGGTTGGGCGCTACGTCCCGCCCCAGATCCGTGACAACGGATTCTGGGAGGGGGTTGCCTTCATCAAGGATCGAGAGCTTCGTCGGAAGCACGACTTCCTCGAGCAGGTCGAGGCCGAGGCCGAGCCGCGGGACGAGCTCGCCGCCCTGCAGCTGCGGCTGATGAATCAGTACAACCAAGATCCCTTCCGGGGGAGCCGAGAGCGTCGGGTCGCCGCCGACGGGGTGCACGCCACCGATCTCGAGGAGCAGGCCGCTCGTCGTGCGCTCGACGACGCGGGGATCGCCCCCGAGGCGGTCGACATGATCCTCATCAACTCGTGTCCCTCGGACGACTACCTGCCGCACAATGGGACGGAGCTCCAGCATCGCCTGGGGTGCGGATCGATCGCGGTGCTGGGGATCGACACGGCGTGCACGTCGTTCGTGTCGATGCTGATGCTCGCCGACTCGATCATTCGAGGCGGCGGGGCCACCAACATCTTGGTGATCACCTCGGCGATGTTCACCCGCCTGACCGAGCGGGACGATCCGATGTCGATCACCCTGGGCGACGGCGCGGGGGCGGCGGTCGTCGGGCCCGCGCGGGGGCAGGGTCGTCAGCTGATGCACATGCAGCGCGGGCTCGGGGAGTTTCGCCGGGCGGTGTGCTGCGCCCCGCGGGACGACCGCCCCTGGTACGAGGGCCACGGCCGCCTGATCGGCCGGTCGCGCGACGTCGCTCTGGGTCGCGTCGCGATCATGAAGACCACGAGGATCATGTACGACGTGATGACCTCGTTGCTGGCGCAGACCGGGCTGTCGGCCGCCGACGTCACCCACTTCTTCGCCCATCAAGGGGCGGCCAGCTTCAACCAGATGGTCGCGTCTTCGTGCGGCCTGGAGCACGCTCGAACCAAGGACACCTTCGCTCGCTATGGCAGCGTGGGGGCGGCCAACATCCCGATCAACATCGCCGAGTATCGCGAGCAAGAGCCGATCCCGTCCGGCAGCGTGATCTTCATGTTCAGCATTGGCATGGGGCTCAACTACTCGGCATGCCTGCTCGTCTGGGACTGAGCTGTTGATGCCGAGCCTCGCCCGACTCAGCGATTGCGAAACCCGGCGATCGTCTTGGCCCGATCCCCCAGCGGAGGCGCGATCTGCCCGTCGACCAGGACCTCGATGAGCCCCGGTCGTCGGCACTCCAGCGCCTCCATGAACGCGCTGCGCAGCTGTCCTGGTCGCTTGACCACCCACGCGTCGACCCCCATCGCTCGGGACATCTCGGCGATGTTGACGGGCCGGCGGTAGCGGACCGAGTCCATGGGCTTGCCGTTGCCCACCTGCTGGCTTCCGTGCCAGGTGATCCCGTGCATCTGGTTGTTCTCTACGATCCAGATCACCGGCACGTCGTACTCCGCGGCCGTCAGCAGCTCCATGCCCGACATCGTGAAGCAGGCGTCCCCGATGATCGCCACCACCGGCCGGTGGGGGGCCGCGAGCGCGGCTCCGATCGGCGCGGCCGTGCCGTGCCCCATGGAGCCGAAGCCCAGGTTGAGCATGAAGCTCTGGCGGTTGCGGATCGACAGATCGTGGATGTTGAAGAGCATGTGTCCCCCGATGTCGGAGAACACGATCGCGCTGCCCGGGAGGATCGAGCCCAACTCGACGCGCCAGCGCTGCGGGCTCATGGGCACCGCGTTGGAGGTGCGTAGCTCGGGCTGCTCATAGAACCCGTGATCGTGGATGACCGGCGGCTCCTCGCGCCAGCGGGACTTGGTGTCGGTGCTGTCGAGCTCGCGCTCGATCTGGAAGATCAGCTCCGAGAGCACGGTGCGAGCGTCGCCCACCAGGGGCACGGTGACCGGGTAGTTGCGCCCCAGGGTGTCGACCGAGATGTCGAGCTGGATCAGCGCTTCTCGGGGCATCAGCTTGGGGTGCCAGTTGAGGGTGGTGGTCTCGTTGAGCGACGCGCCGATCGTCATCAGCACGTCGACTCGATCGGACAGCAGGTGCTCGCGGGCGCTGCTGTGCCCGGCGATCCCCATGACCCCCAGCGACAGGGGGTGGTTTTCCGGGAACACCCCCTTGGCCCGGGGAGTGGTCGCCACCCGGGCGTGGAAGAGCTCGGCGAGCTGCTGGACCTCGACCCGGGCGTTGGACGAGGCCACCCCCGAGCCGACCAAGAACGTGGGGTACTCGGCGTGCATCAGCCAGCGGGTCGCGTCGCGGACGGCCTGGCGGTCGAGCACCTGCGTGGAGGGGCGGTAGGTCTGGGGGGCGAACCACTCGGGGCGAGCCGGTTGCTCCCAAAAATCGACCGGCACGTTGAGGTGGACGGGGCCCTGCTGGCCGGTCAGGGCCAGGCGGAGCGCTCGCCGCAGGTGGTGCGAGGCGCGATCGGGGGAGGGGATCATCGCCGAGTACTTGGTGACCGGCTTGAACATCGCCACGATGTCGATGTCCTCGGGGGCCATCTCCTGGGCTGCCCCGCGGCCGATCGCGTGGGAGGGGGCCTGGCCGGTGATGACGAGCATGGGGACGCCATCGGTGAATGCACACGCCACCCCGGTTAGCAGGTTGGTGGCCCCGGGCCCCGAGGTCCCCGCGCACACGGCCAGCGAGCCCACCGCTCGGGCGTAGCCGTCGGCCATGAACGCGGCGCCGGCTTCGTGCTTGGTGACCACCAGCCGCAGCTCGGGTTCCTCGTCGACGGCCTGGAAGAAGGGGTGCAGCAGTCCGCCGGGGACGCCGAAGACCACCCGAGCTCCCTCGGCACGGAGATACCGTAGGGTGATGTCCACCATTCGGCCGGTGGCATTGTCACGAGGACGACGGCTCATGGAGCGCTCGATGAAACGGCAAAGCAGGGCTCAGGGTTGGGGCTCGCCGGTGGCGGCCGGGTTGAGCTTGGAGCGGATCCGAACAACGCGACCCACGATGTTGCTGCCGTCGTTGGAGGACGACGGGCTGGGCTCGTCGGAGGCGACCTGCGGCTCGCTCTCGCTGCTCGCCGGCGGCGAGACGGGGATGTACAGCCAAAGGGTGGTGCCCACGCCGGGCTCGCTCATGATCTCCAGGCGGCCGCCGATGCGATCCAGCAGGCGGGCGGCGTAGGCGAGCCCGGAGCGGTCGTTGGGAGGGCCGCTCGGACCGCTCCGCTTGTCCTCGTTGTCGTCGAAGACCTGCTCGAGCCGCTCCTTGGAGAGCCCCGAGCCGGTGTCGGAGAGCTTGATGAGCAGGCTGCCGGGGGTGCCGCTGGCCTCCACCACCACGCTGCCGCGGTCGGTGTGCCGGCTCGCATTGAGCAGCACGTTGTCGATCACGCGATCGAGGATCTGGCGAAACGTGATGACGGTGGCCGGCGCCTCGCGGGTCTGGAAGACGGTGATCCGTACGTTGCGCCCGAGCATCGTCGCCTTGAGCTGGCGTCGGATCTGGGCGACCAGGTTGTCGACGCTGACTTCCTCGGCCTCGAGGTTGCGCTTGGTGGTGTTGTCGCTGGCGATGTTGACCAGCTCGCCGACCAGCTGCGAGACGCGATCGACCGCGGTCTCCATCGACGCGATCCGGTGAGGGCCGGACGGCTCCGCGCGCTCGGGGACGAAGGCGCTGCTGTGGCTCGACGACGGTGAGCTCGTCTTTTGGACGACCGGGAAGCTACCGGAGCGCTTTTGGATGACCGCCCGAAGCCGGTCGACCACCGCGTTGAGCTTGCGGGTGCGCGCGGCCACGCCTTCCTCGACGTGGCGGTTCCAGTCGCGCTCGCGTTCGCGCAACTGGTTGAGCTCGTCGGTGGCTTGGGCGTGCGCGATGATGACGTCCTCCATCTCCCGCGAGGTATCAGCGGTGAATCGTGCTTGCTCCTTGACCAGCCGGCGAAGCTCCAGCAGCGCTCCCGTGGCGGCACCGAGTATGGGAAGGACGATGAACGAGAACGTGGGGTGAGCGATCGTCGAGGGAATGCTCAGAGCGAGCAGGACACCCGCGAGCATGCCGGCGCCCAACTGGCGCATCTTGAGTGGCTCGTACCAGGACAGATCGTACTCGCAGCGGTCGTCACCATGGGCCACGCACGCGTGCTCGGTCAACTTGGCCGGCGGCATGCCCAGGAACAGCGTTGGAGTGTTCTTCATGGACGCTTGGCGCGAGAGGCACACCAGCCGGCTCTCGTCGCGCTCCGTGCGGTAGATGACTCGGATCGACGTGCGGGTGGCTCTGGCTGTCTCACATCGGCTCACCTTGCACACCATGTGCATCGTGCGAGCGCCGAGCTCGTAAAGGCGGCGTACGGAGATGCTTCGAAACAGGAGCAAGAACGCCCCGTACTGCTTCTTGTACTCGTACGTGCAGGCGCGCATGAACTCCTCGTCGCTCTCGACGAGCTCACGCGCCGAGGCGAGGAACTGCTCGAAGCGCTGGTGGCTGATCCAGCCGCTCTCGCGGTCGATGATCGAGGGGGGGAGCCCGCAGTCGTGGATGATGTCGGCCAGGGTGTCTTGTCCGAACTTGTCGCAGACGTAGCTGAACAGGGGGCGGAGGATCTTGATGTTGTAGTCGCCGCTATGATCGGCGACCAGACCGATGTCCTGCTCGACGGAATCGACGACGCGGAGTCGTCGCTCCGAAATCATCGAGTCAGGATCAACGTCACCCGGGTAGGGGGTATCGTCGCGATTGGACATGGGCCAAACCGTGCGTCGAAGCCGAGGGAGCAGGATAGCACGCGGACCGCGAGCGAACGGGAGCGGGGTTCGTTGGCAGGGACTGTTCGGGCCGCGTCGCCCTCATCGAGCGCAAGCGCCGCAAATGCCGCATTCGCGGTCGTTGCCCACGCTCCGTGTTACTCTGCGTGTCGCGTTCCGGCCTACACGCCGGGGCCCCGAGCGTTCATGCGGCCCGTGGTCATCACCGTGTTCGATTCGGAGTCGGGCACTACCGCCGATCACAACTTCGTCAGCTCTCCCGTTCGGATCGGTCGTAACCCGCTCAACGACCTCGCACTGCCGTTCCCCTTCGTCTCGGGATGGCACGCGGTCGTGCGCTTCGATGACGGTCAGGCCAAGTTCTTCGACCTCGGCTCGACCAACGGAACCTTGCTCAATGGCCGCAAGATCCAGGCCGGAGAAGCTGTGGTGGTTGGTGAGATGCTGTCGGTCACGATCGGCAAGCTCGAGCTGCGCTTTGGGCGGGGAGAGCCCGTCTCCAGCTTGCACCCGGCCGGGTATGCCGTCCCGGCGCCGGCGCCGTCTCCCGCCGCTGTGCAGCCGCCGCCGGCCCCTGCCTATCACCAGGGCAGTAGCCCCATGCCCGCGGCGGTCGATCCCTCCGCCTCGCGGCCGATCCCTGTGAGCGTGGAGCGGTCGCCTTCGCAAGCGATGCCCGCCGCGTCGGCGGGCACGGCCCACGTTCAGATGGCCGACGTGCACCACGCGATCCAGCGGCTGCGGCCGGCCTATGAGGCCTACCGGCAGGCGTGGGGGCATGTCGAGCAGGAGTTGCAGTCGTCGCTTTCGGCCATGCATCCCACGCTGCACGAGTTTGCGATCTCCGTGCTCGCGCGGGAGTTCGGCGGTCTATCCAAGGAGCCGGGCTTTGGCGAGCTCGCGCGGCGCATGGGGGCTCGGGTGCCGGGTCCCGCCGCGTCCGGCGAGCCTACCGGTACTGGGGCCGAGGGGATGGCCGCGGTGGCTCGGCTCGCGCAGGGCGTGCGCCCCGAAGAGGAGCCGCCGCGCAGCTCCGAGGAGGCCGAGCGCTTCCTCGCGTGCGTCGAAGACGTGCTGCGGGCCAGCGCCAAGGCCTTCGTCGAGCTGCAAAAGGGCCAAGAGCAGTTCGGTCGTGAGCTCGGCGTGCGCACGATCAAGGAATTCACGCCGCTGCACGCCGCCGGGACCCCCGAGAACGTGCTCAAGTACCTGCTCGACTGGCAAAAGGGGGGGCCGCATCGCACCCAGGAGTTGGTGGGGGTCTATGCCGACCTCGGGATCCACCAGATCGCCCTGCTCAACGGCGTGATGGAGGGCGTACGCAGCTTGCTTGCGCGTCTCGATCCGGCGGAGATCGAGCGCAGCGTGGCCTCGTCGTGGGGCAGTCGCGGGGCTTCGGCCTGGAAGGCGTTCGTGCAGCGCTATCAGGAGCTGACCGAGGCCGATCGCAACATCACCGAGCACGTCTTCGGGCCCGAGTTTGCGCGCGCCTACGCCGAGGTCGGCGGCGAAGGATCGCATTAGCCTTCGCCCGAATGGGTTGGGAGCGGCCGGGACTGGTCCTGCGGGCTCGCGGTGAGCCCTTAGGTTGCGGTACATCTGCTCGCGTGAGACGTCTACTCGTCGCTTCGCTCGGCCTGGCCCTGCCCACCCTCGGGGCCTGTAAGAAGACCGTCGACGGTCCCATTCCGCTGTGTGCCTCCGAGGTGGAGGGAGGCGAGGCCGCGGAGACCCAGAGCCAGAACGTGCCCCCGGAGGTGTGGTTCACGCTCATCCTCAAGAATTTCAACGCCAAGACCGGGGAGCCCAAGCGGCCGGCCACCGACTGCACCAACAAGCCCCTCGAGATCGAGGACGAACAGGTCGCCCAGTGCGTCCTCTCCGACGATCCCGTCCCCGCGCTGCCCCCCCGGCCACTCGACGGCGAGCAAGATCTCGAGATCATCGGGATCGACGACGGCCAGGCGTTGGTCTGGGTGCGGACCGACTACTTCGAGGACGGCGACGCCCTGGGGCCTATCGCCGTCGCGGAGTTTCGCAGCAACGGGATCGCGATCCGGGCGCTGGGCGCCCTGCGGGCCAACCCCAACCGGGTGCGCATGCGCCTGGAGCCCATGGGTGAGTCGACGGTGCTGGTGGTGGAGAGCATGGTCTGCCCGCCCGACGATCCGGCCAAGTGCGCGCGGGTCATGCGGGTGCTGCCCCGCGAGGGCAACCGCTTCGTGGAGCGGCCGCTGCTCGACGACGACGACGGCTGCCTGGGCCCCGCCACCTTCGCCATGACTCGGTCGACCGAGGTCACCCGCGACGACGGGATCATTCGGCGCTTCGAGCTCGCGCGCACCTTCGACTTCGAGGAGGGGGCGGTCACCGTCAACGAGCAGGTGACGATTAAAGACATCGATCCCGAGCAGCCCGACGCACCGCCGGCGGTGTTTCGCAAGGCCCAGATCGAGCGCCCGCTGCGGCTAGAGGGCGGCGGGCTGCGGACCACCCAGCCGCTGTGGGAGCGCATGATGGCCGAGCACGGGTCGGTCGCGGTCCGCTCCAGCGAAGGCGAGGGTCAGGGGGGCAAACAAGGCGAGGCTGGCGAGGCCGGCGGCCAGGGCGAGGCCGGCTGATCGTTCGATCTCGGCTCGCCCGGCCGGCAACGGAGCCCCTCGGGCGATCCCGAGGGGCCATGATGACCTCGGTTCAATCCGCTGCCCCGCGTTCTCGCGCCCGCCACCACAGACGGATGGCCGCAGATGGATGTGCGCGCAGGAGATCGGCCAATTCTTCGACTTGTTGCGGCATTGCCCTCGCCACCAACTGGGCGGCAGCCAGCTGTCGCTCTTCGATTCCTTCGGCTTGCCCTCGGGTCGTTGCCCTCACCAGCTCGACGAACGGCTCCGCCGACGGCTTGGCCACCTCTGTCAGCGCCAGCGTCATCAGCTCCGAATGCGCCCATCGGGGGAAATCAGGCTGCTCTACCACGGCCCTCATCACCTCCTCGAACACGATGGGATCGTCGAGTCCCAGCAACAGTAGGATCACTTCTTGCCACCAGCTGTCCCCGAATCGTCGCGCGAGCGTCACCCGCTCTGCGGGTATCTCGAGCACCCGAGCGTGTAGCCACCGAGCCGTTAGGTACTCCTGGAGGCCCAGGTGCATGAACCCGTAGTCGTCGATACCCCAGCCGGTGAATGGTCCGCCCTCATCTCGGATGGCCCGCAAGAACTCGTCGGGGCTCACGTGGGTTCCGTGTAGCTTTGACAGGCTCTGCGCCACGATAGGTCGTAGCTCGTCGGCCGTGGCCCGCGTGCGGCCGCGCTCGTGCATCCAATATGCGATGGGCAGGAGCACCTTGAGGGCCTGGTCGGGCAAGAGCGGGGTGTCGGGCAGTTGCCGTTCCCAGCGCTCGAGCAGGATCTGGATGCACTCCTCGTAGAGCTTGCCGTGCGATCGCGGCAGCTGCCCGCGGTCTCGGTGGACCAGACAGATTGCGGTGAGCAGCAAGGGGTTGCGGGTCATCGCGTAGCTGCGAGCGAAATTGGTGATATCGGGGTGAGACAGAGCGCCCAGCAGGTCTTCGGTGCGCCGGGCGGCCTCCGTGGCGGCCTGTCGGGGATTGCTGTGAACCGCGCGCTCGACGATTCCGTACCAGTTGGTCACGAAGCGGCGCATCTGACGATCGTCGAGCGGCCACAGGTGAAGCTCGATGAGCGCCGCCCCGAGTTCCACGTCGGATGTGTAGCCAGCGTAGCGGCAGCTCACCACGACGAAGCAGTCGGGCAAAGTACGGCGGATCTGCTCGATCCAGCGGGAGACACGTACGCGCTCCTCGGCACTGGCGACCTCGTCGAGGCCGTCGAGTAGCAACAGCAAGTTACCACGCTCCCGAAGGCGTGGTCCGAGAGGAGGCGAGGCATCATACGATTCCAGCTCTTGCTCGAACCATGCCCATAGATCCTCCGAGCGGCCCTGAACGTTGCGGAGCGCTAGGAATACCGGAACTATCTGCGGTGGCAGGCCGAGCGATTCGGGTTGTCGTACGGTCTTGAGCAGTATTTGCTGGAGGCGGGTCGTCTTGCCCGAGCCTGGATCTCCTAGCAGCATGCAACCATGCCGGCCCAGCGCGCGAGCTCGGTAGAAGACGCCGGTCAGCGCGATCTTTTCAATCTCAATCGATGCAAGGCCGGGGGCTCGTTCCCCGAAGTCCGTGGCGTCGTCGTAGACCTCCCGCGACCGACCCGTGCGGTGAGTGATGGCGTATAGCGGGACGTAGAGAGCCTCGAGTGACAGGCGGACTTGGACCTTGGTCTGGATTCCGACTAGGGAGATCTCTTGGTGGCGTGAGACCACCTCGGCGAGGTACCGGGATAGCTCCTCATCACAGACGGGTGACGGTGACGGAGGAATGGGCGAACGGGGGCGCGGGGGAGGTAGCGTGCCGAGCCCGAGCTCGTCGGCGAGGGCATCGAGCGGAGCACGCTCGTCACCGAGCAGCGGTGCGAGCGAGGCCAGCGCCTCGGTGCGAGCATGGGGATCGCCCATCCGTAGCACTGCATCGGCGATCTCGATGGTTCGAGTCTCGAGGTTCGGCGATGGCGCTCGACGCCAAGTGAGCACACCCGCAGCCCAGTGGTCGAGTGCGTCCCGCTCGTCACCGAAGGCTCGTTGCAGGCAACGGACCAACTGGGTGCGAGCCGTGGATCGGCCCAGGGTCGTGAGGAGCGATTCCCGGTCTTCGGGCCATCGAAGCGCGTTCGCCCTTGTCCCACCCAGCACTTGCGGAATTGCCAACTCGGATCCCGACACGTGGACGAGCACGAATCGGTCGCTACCCACCCCCAATTGGTTTGTGTCGGTACGGATGGCTGCCGCTTCCCAGGTTGCCCCCGGGCCGTGGCCCGTGGGGGCCTCTCCGTCCAGTCGGGCTTGATAGGTGGGCGTGCACACACATACGATCCGATCGGTGTCGCCCAACACGTGCTTCACGAACCAGTTCCAGCCGACCGTCTGGGGCTCGTGCTCGCGATCGAGGAAGACCCACAGCCTGGCCTCGCCCAGGGCCTCGGCCATCTGTCTCACCACCTCGACGTGTTCGGGCGAGTCATCGGCGTAGCTCACGAACACCCGATTCGGAGTCCGATCGATCAGTCGCATTCCCGATCCACGCTTCGACCATAGATCGGGCGCTTCGTGCCCGAGCGCGGTCTCGAGTCGCGGAGACACGCAGAAGATCAGCGGTCCGGACGAGCGAGACTCGGTGAAGCTGCGTCGCTCGTTGAGACGCTGGAACACGCGCCGCCACGCAGCGTCGCTGCTTGGGGTGGACACCACCGCGTCGAGCACCACCGCGCGGCCCTGGGCACGCGCGAGGGCGGTGTCGAGATCCCGTAGGATCTTCTCTGCGTGCTCGTGCTCGTCGACGGCCACGAGCGCTGCCGGACGCAGCAACTCGACATCGAGCCCCAGCTCGGTGAGCGCCTGGTCGACCACTCGGCGGGTGGTGGCGACCACGACGTGAAACGAGGCCCCCGAGTCCAGCGTGAGCGCGGAACGAAAGCGCAAGACTTCCGCGCGCTCGTCCGCGCCAAGGGCCGTGCCGCTCATCCCTGACTGCACTCGGCGATCGCCTGCTGCAGCACCTCGATGTCGTAGACCGCGGGGTGTAGATCGTACCAGATGTCCTTGTTGCAGTAGCGGAGTACTACGTTGTTCTGGAGCGCCCGGTCGACGATGGGTCGATGCTCGTCGTTCTCGATGGTGAGGAGCTTGTTGCGAGCGACGTTCGCCAGCCAAGGAACATCACTGCCCATCACCACCGCCCGGTAACGCTCCCGGCCCTCGAGATGGAGCCGCTCGAGGTCGTCGTCGGTGGCCGGGTGCTCCGGTAGCTCGATGATCCACCGCAGGGCCTTGACGACCTCCCGCGGGTAACCACCCGATCGCTCGATGATCTGCTCGATACGTTGCTCGGCATCGCCTCCCAGTAGGCCTCGTAGATCTTCGTCGGAGATCCGCTGGCGCACGAGGGTCCGCAGCGCCGCGTAGCCGGGAGGGAATCTCTTTCCGGAGCGGTCGCGGAGCTTGATGACTGGCATGAACTCGATGTTGCTCACCCGCCGCCCGACCAGCGCCGTCGGCACGGTGTAGATGCTGTGCACGGGTAGGTCGAGGTATGGCGCTCCGGCTCCGAATACGCGTTCGGCGCTGTCGAGGACCGTATCCCAGTTCGTGCTGATGCCGCGGTTCTTCTCCAGCGAGTCGAATAGCAAGCACAGGCCCGCTCGACCGTGCCGTCGGGCGCGCTCGTCGAGCACGCGCAGCTCGGTGCGCGCTTCCTCGAGGAAGCGAGAGAAGTGGGTCGCCAGGGTCTGGCGCACGCGATTGCGGAACGAGGGCTGGGTCTTGAGCTTCATCACCAGCGCACCGGTCCCACCCGACACTCCAGTCCCGTCTTTGAGCTCCGCGAACGAGACCTCGGTCTTGCACAGAAAGTGCCATAGGCGCCCCAGGTAGCTCTCCTGCATCGAGGTGGCTGGATCGATGCCCTCGAGCTCGAGCACGCTGCGCTCCGCCGCGTCCACGAGGACCATGATGATGTCGGGTACGTCGACCGGCTGTGCCAGGTCGATGGCCGCGTCCGCATCGACGACCACCATCAGGAGGTTGGCGCCATCGGGCTGGCTCAGACGTGCGGCGAGGCGCTTGAGCTCGGTGGACTTGCCCGAGCCGGGAAGGCCCGTGACGAACTGTCGCACGGGGACGTCGGGTGAAAGCTCGATCGGACCCGCCAGGCGCTCCACCCACGAGACTCCGCGCACACGATCGTTCTTGGTCAACTGATCGAAATCGACGTTCCGCTCGTCGTCGGGTTCGAGCGGTTCGTCGCGGCACTTCTTGTAGAGCGCCTGTCTCGTCTTGAGGTCCATGCTTGCACAGATTCGCACGAGGCCGAATCCGGCGCAAAGCGTCCCGGGGGTTCAGGTACGAGCGGGCGGCGGCGCAGTGGCCGCCCCCCCGCCCGGCCGAGACCACGGCGGGGGGGGGGTTCCCGCAGGGCGAGAGCCCGGTCCGATCCTACACCACCCCCGCGAAGTCGTCACGCGTGAAACGCAGCAGCGTG
>JBCCWC010000200.1:0-28814 GCA_039194325.1 Myxococcota bacterium | reverse complement strand
GACCTTCTCCGCCCAACCCCGCTCCCCCAGCACCTTGGTGATCGCCGCGGTCAGCGTCGTCTTTCCGTGGTCCACGTGGCCGATCGTGCCGATGTTCACGTGGGGCTTGTCGCGAACGAACTTCTCCTTGGACATGACCTTACCTCTGAACTGAACGAACCTGCGTCGTGTTGAGCTGATGACGGTGAATCGTGAGCCGACCGCATGGTCGCGAGTGCGGAGCCCTCGACCGGACTCGAACCGGAGACCTCGTCCTTACCAAGGACGCGCTCTACCAACTGAGCTACGAGGGCGGGGGTGACGATGCGGTCGGCTTGCGTTCTTCGCTTAGGGCGCGGTATTTAGAACGGTCCGGCGTGGAGGACAAGCGAAACCCTTCGCGATCCCGTGCCCCGCCAAGCGGCGAGGCAGTGAGGAAACGCGAGGGGCTCGGCGGTCGAAATGGAGCGGGAGACGAGGGTCGAACTCGCGACATTCAGCTTGGAAGGCTGACGCTCTACCAACTGAGCTACTCCCGCAAAGAACATCGCCCAGGGGCGAGGGTGGATGGGGTAGGATTCGAACCTACGAAGCGATAACGCGGCGGATTTACAGTCCGCTCCCTTTGGCCAGCTCGGGCACCCATCCGAAAGAAACCGTCACTCGTCGGCGAGGGCTCGCCGGCGAGGGCTCGTCGGCGAGAGATCGTCGACGGGGGCTCGTTGATGTTGGCTCGTTAGTCGGTCGTCACGGTAGCATCGAGGACGAGGTGGAGCTGGCGATGGGATTTGAACCCGCAACCCCCTGATTACAAATCAGGTGCTCTACCGTTGAGCTACGCCAGCGCGTGGAAGATCTCCTCCTGGAATGCTTCTTAATATGGTAACGGCCGATCGTCGACCCCGGGACTGCGCTGACCCCGCCATGCCGCAAGGACGCGACCGGACGGGCGTTCGGGGCGCGGTGTATAGCTCTGGTCCCGGCAGGGTGTCAACCTCGGGCGGACCCGGAGTGGGCAGAGTGACGCCGACGGCACCGCGCAAAGCGCGGAATTCGCGCCAGTGCCGCCCGGCACGAACCTCCGGCACGAGACACCGAGGGATCTCCTACAGCGCCGTCGGCCGCGGCACGAACAGCTTGCGATCCGAGGCGGTCCCGTCCCCCGCCGCCGCGGGGGCATCGACCGCCTGCTCGTCGTCCTCTCGCGCCAGCCGCTGGTTGGGCTGCCCCAAGGAGGCGTCCTCGGAGAGCATGATCGCCTGCAGGTGCCCGAGCTTGGCCTCGGTGCGCTGGATGAAGTCGTTGTCGTAGCCCAAGCGACGGGCCGTCTCGAGGTTCTTCTCGAACACCCAGATCGCCTTGGTGACCACCGGACGCAATTGCGTCTTGAGCTCCTCGAAGTAGACCTCGCGCTGGCGCTCGTCGAGCCACTCGGGCACCGGCGCGTACATCAGCGCGTCGTACAGCTCGGAGAACAGGTGGCCCAGCTGAAAGCCCGCCGCCGACACCCAGAACATGTGCTTGGCCTTGATGGTGTGGTTGTACGCATCCTGGGCCCGGATCAGCAGCTCGAGCTTGGCCTTGAAGCCCTCCTCCATCACCGCCTCGGGCAGGCGGATCTCCACGTCGCGAAACTTCCGGTGGAGGATCGCGGCCCGATAAAAACGGGCCATCCCGATAAAGTAGTAGCTCGAGAAGCGCTCGGTCTGCTCGGCGACCGCCTGCTCGTAGATAGCGTCGGCTCGCGCGAGGCGAGCGTCGGCCGGCTCGAGGCGGTCGAGCATGTACAAGGCATAGCCTTCGCGCGCGAGCGCCTCCACCTGCACGCTGGGCAATTGCTCGGGAAGCTCGGCGATCGCGTGGAAGGTGGTGGCCGACTCCTCCCAGCGCTCGAGCTCCGCCTCACAAGCGCCCCGCCGCGCGCGAGCCACCAGCACATGCTCGCCCTCGGCAAAGCGCGACAGGTAGGTCTCGTAGGCACGGATCGCCGCGAGACAATCGCGAAGCTTTTCGTGGGCCCGGGCGAGGCTCATCCACGCCGAGGCCACCTGCGCGGGCGACAGCGCCCCCTCGTGCTGGAGCACGCGACCGAGCAGCGCCACCGCGCGCGCGCCGTCGTCCGCCGAGAGGGCGGCCTCGGCCTCGGCGAGCACCGCGGCCGGATCGGCGACCTGCTCGGCGGTCGATCCGGAGGCCAGACCGGAGGCGGAATCGGCGGGCACATCGGCCGACCGAGCCCCCCGAGCAAACCCCCGAGCCGCGCGCGCCTCTGCGGACCCCGCAGATCCCTGCGTCCCCCCCGGTTCAGCCTGCGGCGCACGGGCGCCCGGGCCCGCTGCCCGAGCGCAGCCCACTGCGAGCAGAACGGTCAGGCCCAGCGGGCCGAGGGCAGCGCGGATCATAGGGCGAGGCACGACCCCGAGCATGACATCCCTACGCCCACAACGTTCCACGACGACCACCAACGCGTGGCAAAGAGCGAAGGCGTGAAACCAAGCGGGCCCGGAGCGACACCACCCCACTCAGCCCACCTGCTCAGCCCATCCACTGAGCCCACCGGCTCAGCCCACCGGCTCAGCCCACCCACTCAGCCCACCCACTCAGCCCTTGAGCTTGACCGCCCCTTCGCTGTCGAACTCGCTGCCGTCGTCCCAGGTGGCGTGGGTCTTGACGGTGAGCACCGCGCAGTCGCCCGACCCCACCTCGAGGTCGGCGACCAGCGCCTCGTCGAGCCAGATCACCCAGCTGTCGGGCTCGGCTCCGATCCGATGTCGGCCCGGCGGCTGCACCTTGTCGGCGGGGATCTCCTTGCTCTTGCCCTTGCAGTCGCGCACCGTCGCGGTCATCCCCCGCACCGGTGCGCCCGGGTAGAAGACCAGGCCGGTGTGGGGCTGAAGCTTCACGTCGTTGATCCGCAGCTCGCCCTTGTTGCTGCCCGCCTTGGACTGCACCACGTCGCGACTGCTACAGCCCGGAGACTGACAAAACCACGCGCCGCGGTACGACACGAACTGGTTGCGGAGGTTCTGGCGCAGCGCTCCGCAGGCCAGGCCCGAGCTCAGCGCCACAGCCAGGGCACCCCACACGAACGGACGAGCACGCATGGCGACTACATAGCCGATACCCCCACGCGGGACAAAGCCGACCCCACGGCCCCGCATGGGACCCCGCGCCCCGCTTTGGCGGGCCACGGTTCACCGACCCGGACTCGCCTTGCGCTCGCCGCGGCTTTGCTGCCATGGTGCCTGGGCGGATGATCCCGTCCAGCCTCATCCCCCTGCCCACCAACCCCGACGTCGCCGCCCGAGTCGACGGCCTCGAGCTGCCCTTCAACCAGCATGGCGTCGACCCCTACGGGATCGACAAGCGCGAGCTGGCCAAGCTCTACACACTGATCGGGTGGTTCTATCGGCGCTACTTCGAGGTGCAAGTCTTCGGCGCCGACAACGTCCCCCCCCGGGGCCGGGCCATGCTGGTCGGCAATCACTCGGGCGGAGTGGCGCTCGACGGGGTGATGGTGCTCGCCTCGATGTTCTTCGACCTGGATCCGCCGCGCCTGGCCCAGGGCATGGTGGAGAAATTCCTCCAGAGCGTGCCCTTCGTGGCCCAGTTCAACAGCCGGATCGGCCAGTTCGCCGGCCTGCCCCAGCACTGCATCCGCCTGCTCGAAGACGAGCGACTGCTGATGGTCTTCCCCGAGGGCGCCCGCGGCACGGCCAAGCTCTATCGCGAGCGCGACTCGCTGGTCAGCTTCGGGACCGGCTTCGTGCGCATGGCCCTGCAGACCAACACCCCGCTCGTGCCGCTGGCCTTCGTGGGCGGAGGTGAGGCGATCCCCACCGTCGCCAATCTCTACCGGCTGGGCAAGATGTTCGGCGCCCCCTATATGCCGGTCACTCCCTACCTGGTCCCCTTCCCTCTGCCCGTGTCGCTGCAGATCCTCTATGGCAAGCCCCTGCGGCTGCAGGGCAGCCACACCGACTCCGACGAGGTCATCGCGGGTCACGTCGACACGGTCAAGCGCCGGATCGCCCACCTCCTGGCCCAGGGCCGAGCCCTCCGCGAGGGTCGCCTATCTCGAGAGGAGCTGGACTTCGGATGAAGGTCTTGGTCACCGGTATCGCTGGCAACATCGGCCGCCTGGTCGCAAAGCAATTGCTCGCCGCCGGCCACGAGGTCGTCGGCATCGACCGTCGCCCCTGGTACCACCCGCCCGAGGGCGTCCGGGTATTCCAGCACGACATTCGCAAGCGCCCCGCCGAGGACATCTTCCGCACCCAGCGACCGGACGCCATGGTCCACATGGCCACGGTCACCCACCTGACCCACCGCAGCGAGGATCGCTTTCGGATCAACCTGGGCGGGACCCAGGCGGTGTGGAACCACTGCCATACCTATGGGGTCAAGCGGGCGATCTTCGTAGGCCGGCACACCTACTACGGCGCCGCCCCCGACTCGCCGCTCTACCACACCGAGGCCGAGCCACCGATGGCCGTCCACACCTACCCGGAGCTGTCGGATCTGGTGGCCGCCGACCTCTACGCCGGCTCGGCCCTGTGGCGCTACCCCGATGTCGATACCGCCGTGCTGCGGATCTGCTACACGCTCGGCCCCCTGCGACAGGGGACCCTGGCCGCGTTCCTCAAGGGGCCGCGGGTCCCCACCGTGCTGGGCTTCGATCCCTTGTTCCAGTTCGTCCACGAGCTCGACGCCGCCGACGCGATCTGCACCGCGCTCGACAAGGAGGGCCTGCGGGGGGTGTTCAACGTGGCCGGCCCTCCGCCGGTGCCGCTTTCGGTGGTGATCCACCAGGCCGGTCGGGCCAACATCCCGATCCCCGAGACCCTGTTCAACCTCGCGCTGGGGCGCTTCGGCCTCCCGCGGCTGCCGCCGGGCGCGCTGGCCCACGTCAAGTACCCCGTAGTCATCGACAGCGCCGCGTTCAACGATGCGACCGGCTGGCGTGCCCGACACGATGAGGACACCACGCTGCACGACTTCCGCGTGGCCTCCGACGGTTAAGTTCCGACCCCAACGCCGTGCTCAACCTCGGCTGTTGGTCGACGAGACTGGCTAGTCTCGCCACCCATCAACCACCGGCAGCGACACCGAGGGCGGGGAACGGTCGAGAGTCGATGCAGATCAAGCAGAGCACGGCCGGCAAGATCCGCCTATCGTGGCCAATTGCCCCCAAAGTCGTTGGATTCTCGGAGCACGCGTGAGGCATGTCGATTGCATGTCAACGACATGTCTATGTTGGCGACTTCGTTACTCCTCTGCACAACTCCTCATTCATCACCCAGCCCGTTGGTTTGCATCAGAACACGTGGTGCAATCTGGATGTTGGTGGTCGCATCCCTGGCGTGTACACGCCCCAATCCCGCCTTCGATGACACCGGGCCGGGCGACATGAGCTCGACCGTGGTCATCAGCGCCAGCGCGGGCTCGGGCCCGAGCAACGACGATGGAACGACCACCCAAACGGGCCCAGCGGGGGACACGGCGGGAGACGACGACGCGCTGGACACCGGCGCGGCCGAAACCGGCACAACCAACACCGGCACTGATTCACTCGACGCAACCGGAGAGCCAAGCGGCCACCGGATCATCGTATTCCGAGGCCCCGAGCTCCCCGGCCACGCCGTCGGGGAGCTCGGTGGCGTGACCTTCAACTTCGCCGCCAACCAGTGTCGGGAGCACTATAACGCCGTGCATCGTGATCTGCTGTGCCCCGGCGGCCAAGTATGGGGACTGCTCGGTTCCGACAACAATCACCTAGAGGACTACCCGAGCTTTCCGAGCGGACACTTTCTCGAGGGAGCCGCGGTCTTTGCCACCGACGAGACCACGCACATCGCCAACAACTATGCCGATCTAATCGCGGGCAACCTCGTGGTGCCGATGGCGAGCAACGCCATCGAGGGGGTGCAGCTCGAGATCTTGTGGTGGGGCGAATCCTCGGCGGGGGCTCCTCCGCCCAATTGTGAGAATTGGACCGTGGATGATGCAGGGGTGCTCGGAGCCGCCATCATCGTCGATGACACCAACCCGCTATTCGTATACGAAAACATGCCGTGCGACCTGGCGCTGCCGATCTTGTGTATCTGCTTTTAGCGCCGCGCCCGGGCTCTTGGTGAGCACTCGACGGTGACCGGCCACGATAGTCAGCGACGGCAGTCGGCCACCGTCAGTCGATCTTCTTGATCTGCCGGTGGAAGCGCCCCACCACGTTGGGATCCGGGGTCAGCGTGACCTCGGCGCTCGACTTGCCCTCGTAGTCGAACTGGCTGAGCACATAGCGGATCGAGGCCAGCCGAGCCCGCTTCTTGGAGTTGGCCTTGACGATGATCCACGGGCTAAAGGAGGTATGAGTCTTGGCGAACATCTCCTCCTTGTAGCGGGTGTACTCATCCCACAGCTCCTGCGCTCGGTGGTCGACCGGGCTGAGCTTCCACTGCTTGAGCGGGTTGTTGCGCCGCGCCTCGAAGCGCTCCTGCTGCCCTGACTTGGAGATCGAAAACCAGAACTTGATGAGCCGAAGCCCGTCCTCGTAGAGCATGTGCTCGAACTCTGGCACCTGCCGCACGAAGGTCTGGTACTGGGCGGTGGTACAAAAGCCGTTGACCGGCTCGACGACCGCGCGGTTGTACCAGCTACGATCGAAGAACACGATCTCGCCCGGGTTGGGCAGCTGCCGCGTGTAGCGCTGGAAATACCACTGCCCCTGCTCCTCGACCGTGGGCTTGGGCAGCGCCACCACCCGCAAGGACCGCGGGTTGAGATGCTCGGTGAATCGCCGGATCGTCCCCCCCTTGCCCGCCGCGTCGCGACCCTCGAAGAGGATCGCCACCCGGGTACGAGTCTTGTTGACCCAGCGCTGGAGCTTGACCAGCTCGACCTGGAGCAGCGCGAGCTCCTCCTCGTAGCGCAGCACCGAGACGACCTTCTTGAGGTTGACGTCACGGCGACGCAGCAGCTCGATGAGCCCCTCGCGGCTGGTGACCCGACGCAGATCCTCGTGGGTCAGCGCCGAGGCGCCCTCGCCTCGGCGGATGGCGAGGCGCTCGTCTTCCTGCTCGCGAGCCACCACCTCGGCGAGGATCTGCTCGGGGTCGGCGGCCTGGGCCTGGTTGTCGGTCAATGACTTTGCCATGCTCCGATGCTCCCTGGTGCCCGAGCCGCGTGGCGCTCGAGCTCAAAGGTCCATAGTAACGACTCGAACGCCACGAGTAATGGTCGATCGATTAGACCGACACCACGGGGGCCTCTGGAGCCGGTTCGGCCCCTTCGGGGCCCTCCGAGCAAGAGCCTGCCCCGGCCTACGAAGCCCGTGACGACCGCACGCGAGCCCGCCGACGTCGAGCCCACGCGAGCAACCACAGCCCCAGCACGGCCCCACCGCCTCCGCCATCACGACGACAGCCGCATCCCTCGTCCACCACGTCGTTGCCCCCGCCCGATCCTGTGCCAGTCTCGCTGCCCTCCCCCCCGCTGCCCTCCCCGCCGCTGGAGATGCCGCCGCCGGTGGAGCCCACGACCCCGGTCGTGCTGTCGCCCCCGGTCTCGTCTTCGCCGCCGCTGCTGTCGCTGACCACCACCGGCAGGGTGCAGTCATTGCGGCAATCGTCGTCATCGTCGGAGTTGCCGTCGTCGCACTCCTCCATGCCGGCCCACACGAATCCATCGCCACAGCTGGCCTCCATGCAGGTCTCGAGGCAGGCGTCGGTCTCGTCGGAGTTGCCGTCGTCGCAATCTTCTAGGGCCTCGAACACGAAGCCGTCCCCGCAGAAGGCAAACATACAATTGCCAGGACACAGGTCGGTGTCCATGTCGTTGGCGTCATCGCACTCCTCCACCCCGTCCCACACGTTGCCGTCACCGCAAAACGGGGTCATGCAGGTGGTGAGGCAGTCGTCGGTGTCGTCCTTGTTGCCGTCGTCGCAATCTTCCACCCCCTGCTGCACGAACCCGTCGCCGCAGGTGGCCGGAGCGCAGGTGCTGGGGCAAGCGTCGCCGTCGTCGCGGTTGCCGTCGTCGCACATCTCCACGCCGTCCCAGACCACACCGTCTCCGCAGGTGGCGGCCACGCAGTTGGTCAAGCACATGTCGGTGTCGTCGAGGTTGGCGTCGTCGCACTCCTCCATGCCGGCCCAGACAAAGCCGTCGCCGCACGAGGCGGGGATACAGCCGCCGAGGCAGGCGTCGGTGTCGTCGGCGTTGCCGTCGTCGCACGGCTCGACCCCCGCCTGCACGAACCCGTCCCCGCACACCGCCGGCGCGCACGCGCCCACGCAGTCGTCGGTGTCGTCCATGTTGCCGTCCTCGCAGTCCTCAACCCCGGCCCAGAGCACCCCGTCGCCGCAGATGGCCAGGTTGCAGTTCGACAGGCAGATGTCGGTGTCGTCCATATCGGCGTCGTCGCACTCCTCCATGCCCACCCACAGCACGCCGTCACCGCACGAGGCGGCGACACAACCCGGCAGGCAGCCGTCGTTCGGCTCGGCGTTGCCGTCATCGCAGTCCTCCCCAGGATCGACGACTCCATCCCCGCAGGTGGCCCCCTGGCAGGTCACGCTGCACCCGTCGCCGCCCACCAGGTTGCCGTCATCACAGATCTCCCCGGGATCCACCACCCCGTTGCCGCAGCACGACACGGGCACCTGGATAATCGCCTCCTCGATCATGCCCCCGATGTCGATCTCGACCTCGAGATAGGCGGTGCCATCGTTGCCCAGGGCTCGCCCGGGGGTGCCGGTGGTCGGCTGGAAGTCGATGACGAAGATCCCGTCGCCCGAGCCGTCGCCGTCCAGATCGAGCTCGTCACCGGTAGACAGCACCGCCTGGGTCGAGGTGCTGGCCTGGGCCGGATCGCACGACAAGAACATGGTCTCCACGTCACCCGAGTGCCGCCAGGCGTGCACCATGCGCCCGCGGTCGTCGAGCGACAAGAAGCGCACCGAGGCGGCGGTCCCCAGGGTCACCCCGTCGAGCAGATCGCCCTCGCGCGCCACGATGACCCCGTCGTAGGCCACGAACTCGTCGGTGGAGGTGGAGCCGTTGGTGTCACCGCTGAACGCATAGTGACCGGCGTTGTCGATGGCCACCAGATCGAAGGAATCCCAGTCGTCACCATCGCCGTTGGGATCGTCCTCCTGGGCCACCAGCGCCCCGTCGACATAGACGGCCCCGTCGTTGGCCGGGTTGCCGGTGGCCAGATCGAGCACCACGACGAGGTGTTGCTCGTTGTGGGAGATCTGAAAGTCGTTGTCCAGGCCCAGCGGGCTGTCGAGGATCTGGCCCGCCACCATGTCCCCCGAGCGCAGGATCACCTCGCTGTCCTCGACTCGAGCGTTGGGGCTGCGCAGCAGCACCCGGCCCTGGGTCACGCCCGCCCCCGTGTCGTCCACGCCCGCCAGCCACCACACCGCCCCGTTGGCCGCCATCATGGGCCGCAGATGGAAGACCGACAGGGTGCCCGGCGGCGAGTCGGGCACCGCCTGCCCGGCCACCGTCATCACCCCCAGGTGGGTGTAGAGCCCGTCGACCCCGTCGACCATGGGGCCATAGACGAACCCACCGGCGGGGCTGGTCCCCACGGAGACCTCGGCCGTGCCGAGCATGAACGCCATCTCGTCGGCGTCGAGCCAGACAAGCTGCTCGCCGCGCCACACGAACTGCTCGCCACTGAGCAGCTCGCCGCCAAAGGCGACGGTGCCGTCGACCTCCACGAAGGGAGCCCGAACGTTGGTGACCACCGAAGGTGCTCCTGGGGGCATGTCGCCGGTCTGGAGGACGATCTGGCCGGGGACCACCGCAGCCGAGGCGGCGGCCGGCACCAGCAGGAGGAGCGCGGCGATCGAGCCGGGGCGAAGCAACGACAAGGGCGCAAGGACCGACGAGGGGCGGTGCATGACCCGAGCGAGGATAGACGAGCGCGGATGGACGAGCGAGGATGGACGAGCGAGGATAGACGAGCGATCCCGAAGGGGTAGACGACGGTCCTCAGTCGCGCCAACGTCGACTGGCGAGAGCCCTGCGGGGTCTCGCTGCGGGATCTCGCTGCGGGATCTCGCTGCGGGGTCTCGCGCTACGGCAGCGGAGCAAAGACCGCCACCCCAGTCACACACTGTCGCGTGGATCCCCCAGGCGCCGCCATGGGCGTGGCATCGATCCGCACCGGTAGACCGGCGGCCAGCGCCCCCTGCAGGGCCTGGAGGGTCGCATCGCCAAGCCGGTGACCCTTGCGGCAAAACCGGGGGCCAAAGTGGTACATGCCTGGCGAGTCGTCGAGGTAGAGCGGACTGGTGCGGACGTGGCCCGACTCGCCCTTGGCATCGAGCCACACCTCGTCGATGCGCTCCTTTCGATCGGCAGCCAGATCGGCGGCCAGATCGGCGGCCAGATCGGCGGCCGGCTCGGCCGCACGCGCAACGTGAACCGATCCCACCAGCGGGCAGACCGCCAACGCGATGAAACAAGAGCCAAGGGCGAGCGAACGCATGGGCACCATCATCCAGGGCCCCAAACGTGCAGCTCCCCCCAGCCGCTTACAGGGCGGCCGGACAAGCCTCCTAATCCCAAAGAACAACGTTCAAGGGACCGAGACCATTCCGACGAGCCGCGGGACTCGCCGCACACGGCTCAAGCTTCCTGCTCCACAGGCAGGTCGAGCACGAAGCACGCGCCATGACCAGGTCCATCGCTGTGCGCTCGAATGGATCCGCCCATCTCGGCCGCCGCCAGGGCACTAGCGTGGAGGCCAAAACCATGGCCCTCGCGGCGGGTGGTAAAGCCGTGCTGAAAGATCCGCGTCAGTAGCTCGGGACGGATCCCACACCCGTTGTCGGCCACGCTCACCCGCACGTGCTCGACGTCCGGCCGAACCACGCGGATCGTGAGGCGCCTACCTTCGGCTGAGGTCTGCTCCATCGCGTACTTGGCGTTGCTTATCAGGTTGATGAGGATCTGGAGCACCTTGTGCTTGTCGACGCGGACCCGGGTGACGCCGACGATCTCGCGTATGACCTCGATCTGGTGCCGCGCCAGGGCGCCCTCGTTGATGCCCAGGGCGTCGTCGAGGAGCGATTCCAGGTCGGTCGGTTCTATAAGCTCGACCGCGTGCGCGTGCTCTTGCTGGAGCAAGACGATCTGCCGGATGTGCTCGATCTGCTCGTGGAGCTTGCCCACCGACTCCCCGATCTGCTCCTGCCACCGCCCCTGGTGTGCGGCCAGCTTGGCACACAGCTCGGGCAGCCGGCGCCCCTTGGGCCCAGCGACGAACGCGGGGAGAGCATCCTCGTGCTCCTCGAGCAAGCGGGCGATCCGGCCCAAGGCGGCCCACTGCCGATCGCCCAGGCCGCGACGGATCACGTTGACGTGCACATTGACGCTGCTCAGCACATTGCCAACGTTGTGCAGGACGTTGGTGGCCACCTCGGCCCGCCCCGCCGCCAGCGCGGTGTCGACCAGCTGACGCTGCGCCTCGCGGAGCTCGGCGGTGCGCTCCTCCACCCGCAGCTCGAGCAGCTCATGCGAGCGCCGCAGCTCCTGCTCGGCCTGCTTGCGGGCGGTGATGTCCCGAAACACCGCCACCGCGCCGCGCTCCTGGTCGGCTTGGCGCCCCAGCGGTCGGGCGATCCAGCTGTGCCATCGGGGCTGGCCGGGGCCGCCGATCCGCATCTCCACCGCCACCGCCTCGCCGGCCAGCGCCCGCTCGATGGGGAGCTGGTGGCGCTCGAGCTCCGCCTGACCATCGGCGCGCATGCAGACGCGAGCTCCGAGCAGGCCCCCCCGCTCGGCTTGCTGGGCCGTCAGCCCCGTAATGCGCTCCGCCTCCTGGTTCCAGATCTGGAAGGATCCGTCCGCGTCCGCCACGACCACGCCTTCCCCCATGCTCTGCAAGACCGACTCGAGCACCTCGGTCTGGCTGCGCAGCCGCTCGTTGGCCTGGGCCAGTTGGTGGGTCCGCGACCGCACGCGAGCCTCGAGCTCGTCGCGCGCCGCTTGCAGCAAGGCCTGGCTCTCCCGTAGCTCCTGTAGATTGCGGCCGAGGGGGATGAACAGCCGCTGGACCACCAAAAATCCCAGCAGCCCGACGGTGGCCAGCCCGGTCACCAGCACCACGATCTGCAGCAGCTCGAGATCCGCGAGCGCGGTGCCCCGCTCGGCCCGTAGCGCCGCGTTCAACCCATCGAGTCGGGACCCCAGGTCCTTGGTGATGGCCCGAAATGCATCCAGATCGCGGTTGCCCTGCAGCTGGTAGTTGTTGGATCGAAGCAATCGCACCTGAGCATCATCGGCCGCGCTCCACAGCTCGAGCACCTTGCTCAGCGCATGGTGCAGCGAGGGATCGTCGATCGCCGTCACCTCCACCGGTGTTCCACCGAGCTCGGCGCCGCTCCCTTGCTGCAAGGTGCCGATCCCCGCCTTGAACCGCTCGGACAGCTGCTGCGCGGTCTGGCGCTGCTCGAGCAGCAGCTCCCAGTCCGACGTGGCCAGCCCGACCAGCGCGAGATACGACGTGCGCTCGTACTCCCGGACCAGCAAGCTCTGGTGATCTGCGAACGCGACCGTGTCTTGGTGGAGCTTGGCCAGCCGGGCGAGGTGGCGCTGGACCAGCAGCGTGACCAGCTGCAGCAGCATGACCAGCGACAGCAACCCGAACACCAGCCTCCGCAGCCGCCGCTGGCTGTCCCGAGGGTTGAGCGGTTCGTCGACAGGTTCGGCCATGGGTGACGGTCAGTGAATGGTGCGAAACCCCGTGTCTTCGGCGCGACGCATCATCGTCCGGATGTCGTCGTAGTTGTCGTCACCGACCTCGACGAAGCGAGCGACCAGCGCTCGATTCAGGATCCCCTGCCCTCGTGGATCCTCGTGCATCCGCAGCAGCACGCCCTGCAGGCGCTCGCGCAGATCCGGCGGCACCTTGTCGGAGACCACCACCGGAGGGATCCCGGCCGGCCCCACGCTCTCGACCACCCGGACCCTGTCGGCCCCCCCCAGGCCGTGAGCCCGATCGTACTCGAGCACGAGGCTGTCGACGAAGCTGCCGTCGGCCCGGCCATCGGCCACCATGCTGATCGATTCCTCGTGCGAGCCCGAGCGGACGACCTTGCCGAAGAACCCGTCGCGCAGGCCGAGCTCCAGCAGCCGCCAGCGGGGCATGTTGTAGCCGGAGTTGGAGAGCTCTTCGTTGAAGGCGTAGGTCCGACCGCGCAGATCGTGGAGGGTCTGGATCTCGCTGTCGCGCCCGACGATGAGATCCGAGTAGTATTTAGGCTTGCCCTGGTAGCGCGCCGCCTTCATCACCGGGGCAGCCAGCAGGTGTACGGGGGGCGGGTCGCGATCGTGCAGCAGCACATAGGGCAGCCCGCACACGAAGCCCACGTCCACCGCCCCCGACTCGAGCATGCCGTTGATGGTGGCGTAGCCGAACCCGCTGACGAACTCGACCTCTTCCCCCAGCTTCCCAGAGACGTAGTCGGCGATCTCGTCATAGACGGGGACACCCGCCTCGGAGACGAACGCGGCCGACATGGCGATACGGATCGGGCGCCGGTCGGGCTTGGTGGACGTCGGCTTCCGGTCGGGTTCGACCGCCGTGGCATCCGGCTCGGCTCCACACGCCCAGCTCCCCAAAACCACGAAGGTGAGCACCAAGATGAAGAGTCGACCAACGGAGACGATTGCGCCTGCGTTGCCGCTACGAACCGTGCCATGCGGTCGAGGTGCCTCCGTACTCCTCGACTCCGAGCGTGGGCGCATTAAGCGAGGGTATCGAACAACGTCCGGTCGTACAGAGTGCCGATTACGGACGCACACGCAGCGGCACGAGGATCTCGCATCTAGGCGGATGGTCTGCGGACGGCCTGCGGACGGCCTGCGGACGGTCTGCGGACGGTCTGCGGACGGTCTGCGGACGGTCTGCGGACATGCTCGATCATGAGCAACGAACGGCGTATCCGAACATCGTGCGAAGTCGACGGGGCACAACGCCACACGACCGAACGCACCGATGCTCCGACGACGCCAACCGGGGCATGGGTAATGTCGCCAGCATCCAGGTAGAACATGCGCGACTTGCCGTGATAGCCTGTGATCTGGGAGTTGCCGGCGCGAGAACGAGCAATGGGGGTAGAGCGCCTATGCTGAGTAGCCCAACATCTACTCGGTACCGCGTTCTCATCGTGGATGACAACGAAGCGATCCACGATGACTTCCGGACCATGCTGCAGCCCCCAGAGTCGGAGGACGCCCTCGACGACCTGATCTCGGAGGTCCTCGGCGACGAGCCCGAGCAACCCCCACCGATCGACTTTCCCGACTACGAGTTCGACTCGGCGTTCCAGGGGCGTGCCGCCGTCCAGGTGGTACAGGACGCGCTCACGGCCGGGCAGTCCTTCGCGCTCGCGTTCATAGACCTGAGGATGCCTCCGGGGTGGAACGGGGTAGAGACAATTCGCCACCTGTGGGAGCTCGATCCCAACATCCAGATGATCATCTGCTCAGCGTACTCGGACTACACCTGGGAAGACATCGTCGAGCAGCTCGGGCCGTCCGACAAGCTCCTGTTCTTGCGCAAGCCCGTGGATCCGAGCGCGGTCAAGCAGATGGCCCTGGCGACCACGTCTCGCTGGCACCAAGACCTGCTCGTTCGCGACCGAGTCGAGCTGCTCGAGCAACGACTCGCACGCTGCGAGCGAGAGCTCGCGGCGCTCACGGGCGATCCGCCGGCGGACCCCGCGGCCTCGACCGCGCGCGATGCTGTCCCGTCCGTCGAGCAGCGGCGTCAGACCCTCCAGCAGCTACGTCAGGCCCTCCAGCAGCTGTCGGTCACCGCGCTGAGCGTCGAGCAAGAGCGCACCTTGGACCGCGCCCGCCAGATGAGTGCCTTGCTGGGTCTGGCGATCGCTCCACCAGCCGAGCCTTGAACCTCGGCGCGTCGCGTCCAGGCCGCCGTTCCCCGGGGACCGTCATGTCGAATGCAGTGCTCGATCTCGCCGTCCTCCATGCCATCCTCGAGCACTCGCCGAACGTCATCGTCTTGACCGATCTGGACATGAAGATCCTCTATCTCAACCGAGTCGACCGTGGCGACCGGGTGGAGGACAAGATCGGCACCCCCTACTGCTCATCGCTCCCCCCGCAGCAGGCCGTGAAGTTCGAGGCCGCGTTCGCCCGGGCCCGGCAGACCGGTCGGCCCCAGCATGTCCCCCACGTCGTCGACGCCCCCGCCGGGCCGCGAAAGTGGTACTCGACCGTGATCTGTGCGCTCGACGACGACGACGGTCAGCCCCGTGGATACCTCGACATCACCACCGACGTCACCGACCAACACGACGCCGAGCAGGAGCTCGAGCGTACCCGAAAAGAGCTGCTGGAGGCGTCGCATCGCGCAGGCATGGCCGAGGTGACCACCGGAGTGCTCCACAACGTGGGCAACGTGCTCAACAGCATCGGCGTGTCGGCTTCGGCGCTGACTGGCGCCCTCGCGTCGTCTCGCCTGTCCGTGCTGCCCCGGATCGCCAAGCTGCTCGAGGAGCACGCGGATCGGCTCGCCGACTTCATGACCCACGATCCTCGCGGCCGCAAGCTCCCCGCTCTGGTGATGCGGCTGAGCGACGAGCTGCTCGCGGAGCGAGAGCGCCTCGAGGCCAACGTCGCTCGGCTGAGCGAGCACCTCGATCTCATGCGCGAGACGATCGAGGCGCAGCAGACCGCGGCCAAGACCGCCGGGAAGGTCGAGGCGGTGGAGCCCCGGACCCTGGTCGAGCGCGTGCTCTCGATGTTTCGAAGCAAGCTCGATCACCGCGCCATCGAGGTCTCCGTGCGCTGCACCCCCGAGGGTCGACGCATCCTCGACCCGCGATCGACGCTCCACATCCTCGCCAACCTGGTCATCAACGCCATCGAGGCGCTCGAGGCCATGGAGGGAGGCCCGCGCCGGCTCACCGTACGTGTGTCCGAGCGAGCGGACCAGCTCGAATTCGAGGTCGAGGACAACGGCATCGGGATCCCCAAGGATCGACTCACCCAGATCTTCCACCACGGCTTCACCACCAAGACCAGCGGCCACGGCTTCGGCCTGCACTCCTCGACGACCGCGGCGACCATGATGAACGGCTCGGTGATCGCCCACAGCGAGGGGCCCGGCCGCGGCTCGGTATTCCGGCTCCGGGTGCCGCGGATCATGCCATGAGTGCCCCTGCGCGGGGTCGAATGCCCATACCCATGCCCATACCCATGTCATGATGGCCGAGGGAGATCATCTCGAAGCCCTACCTCGGGTCACCCAAGAGCAGACGTATCGCGTACTGATCGTCGACGACAACCCTGCCATTCACGAAGACTTCCGCCGAGTCTTCGACGACGCCGACCTACGCCGCCGAGCCCTGGACGAGCTGACCTTCTCGGTGCTCGGCTCCGAGCCGGCCGCGACCGCCACCGGACCGGCCTTCGTCCTCGACTTCGCCCGGCAAGGGCAACGCGCCCTGGCCATGGTGACCGCGGCTCGGGAATCGAACGACCCCTACGCGCTGGTGTTCATGGACATCCAGATGCCTCCCGGGTGGAACGGCGTCGACTCGACCCGACGGATCATCGCGAGCGATCCCGATGTGCACGTGGTCCTGTGCACCGCCCACACCGACGCAAAGGCGCAGCAGCAAGTGGTCGCCCTCCCGGCCCGCGATCGGGTGCTGATCCTCAAAAAGCCCTTCGACACGCTCGAGGTGCAGCAACTCGCCCGAGCCCTGTGCGAGAAGTGGACGCTCGGCCTGCGGGACAAGGCCCGGATGGCCGAGCTCGAGCAATCGGTCAGCGAACACCGGGGCAAGCTAGCGGCCACCTGCGCCCACCTGCGCCAGGAGATCGCCGAACGAGCCCGGGCGCAAAGCGAGCTGCGCAAGGCCCAGCGCCTCGAGAGCCTCGGCCGCCTCGCCGCCGGCCTCTGTCACGAGATCAACAATCCGCTGAGCTTCATCCTCGGCAATATCGAGCTGATGCAGGAGGATCTGCCGGGCCTGGAGCCGTACCTACCGCGGCCGATGCACGAGGAGTTGCAAGAGCTGTCGAGGTCGGTCTGCATCGGGGCGAGCCGCATCGCCAAGCTCGTGCGCAACATCAAGCTATTCGCTCGCCAGAGCGAGGCGCCCACGGAGGTGATCGCGCTGCGGGAAGCCGTCGAGTCCGCGGCCCAGATGGCCCGCCTACCCCAGCAGCCGCGGCTCCAGATGGTGATCACGGTCGGCGAGCAACGAGTGATCGGTCGCCGCGTCGAGCTGGAGCAGGTGCTCATCAACCTGCTCCAGAACGCGTGGCACGCGATGGCGACCCAACGCGATCGACCGGCCCGCCTCGAGCTCGGCGTGCAGCGATCGGACGATCGCATGGTCGCGGTGTACGTATCCGACACGGGCCCTGGCATCGATCCCGCGATCATCGACAAGATCTTCGATCCATTCTTCACCACCAAGGCGATCGACGAGGGTACCGGCCTCGGCCTGTCGATCTGTCACTCCCTCGTCCGCAGCATGGGCGGCACGATCGACGTCCAGAGCACCCGGGGCCAGGGCACCACATTCACGCTGAGGCTCCCTGAGGCGACCACTCACCGGCCCGGCTCCGAGACGGATCCGCCGCGCTCCGCCCCCCGCGAGCCGAGCCAGTCGGGGCGGATCCTGGTCATCGACGACGAGCCCTTCATCCTCCGGATCATCGAGCGGATCCTCCGGCACTACCCGGTCACGTGCGTCCCCAACGCCCAGGAGGGGCTCGAGCGGTGTACCCGTGAGCACTTCGACGTGATCTTGTGTGACATCATGATGCCGGGGACCAGCGGGTGCGATTTCCATCGTCAGCTGGGACAGCTGGCTCCCGGCGTCGAGGAGCGCATCGTCTTCCTCACCGGAGGCTCGCGGATCGACAGCGTCCGTCGCTTCATCGACCAGATACCCAACCGCTGCATGGAGAAACCCTTCAAGGCCGCCGAGCTACGAGCGCTGGTCGACGAGATGCTCGGCCGACGGACTCGACCGGGTCGTTGAACATCGACCCATGAGCGTGCACTCGGGGGGTGCTACGCTGAGGCCAACGAGCCCGAGGCTTCGTGAGCGACGACGCGCGCCGCCAGCTATCTGCCGATCGGGCCGCCGATCGGGACGCCACTCCGGACGCCACTCCGGCCGCCACTCCGGCCGCCACTCCGGCCGTCGACCCGTATGACGCCGGGACCGACGAGGCTTCGACCCGTCGTATCACCCGGATCTACTGGGCGATGACCGCCCTCAACACCTTTGCGATCGGGCACATCGTCTCGATCAACACGCTATTCATGATCGATCGTGGCCTGTCCACCGTGGAGTGGAACCTCGCCAACGCGGCGTACTCGGCGGGCATGGTGGTGTTCGAGATCCCCACCGGGGTAGTGGCCGACACCCTCGGGCGACGGCCCTCGTTCCTGCTGTCCATCGCGGTGCTCTTCGTGGGTACGGTAGGTACGCTGCTGCTGGCCCACGACCTGCTGACCTTCGCCCTGCTCAACCTGCTCTTTGGCCTGGGCTATACCTTCGCCTCGGGCGCGCTCGAGGCCTGGGTGGTGGACGCCCTCGAGCACCACAACTTCGACGGCGAGCTGAGCACCGTGTTCGCGCGCAACGGGATGGTGGGGGCGATCACCATGCTGCTCGCGACCACCTCGGGCGCCCTGCTCGGCAGCATCGAGCTCGAGCTCCCCTACATCGTCCGGGCCGCGGTGCTGGTGCCGCTGGGGATCTTCGTGTGGCGCACCATGTTCGACGACGGCTACGAGCCCCAGCCGTTGACCGTGCACACACTGCTCCCACAGATGAAGCGTACCGCCCGCAATGGCCTCCGGGCCGCGTTTGGCAGCCGGGCCATTCGCCTCTTGATGCTCGCGGCCATCTTCCCCTCGGCCTTCTTCTTGTTCGGCTGGTACTCGTGGCAGCCCTACCTCATCCAGGATCTGGGCACGATCACCTTCGGCTCCGAGCTGGTGTGGCTCGCGGGGGTGCTCAGCGCCGTGCTCATGCTCGCCACCACGGCAGGCAACGGGCTCGTCTCTCGCGTCGGCCGGTGGGCTCAGCGCCCCACGCGAGTGCTGGTGGGCTGCACCGCGCTGTCGGCCGTGGCCATCCTGGTGGGGGGTGCTGTTCCGGCGTTCATCTCCCCAGGCCACCCCTACAACTTCGGCGTGGCCGTGGGCTGCTTGCTGATGACCATGCTGATGTTCGGGGTGACCGGGCCCACCCGCCAGGGGCTCATCAACGCGCTGATCGACAGCCACGAGCGCGCCACCGTGCTCAGCGTAGACTCGCTCATCTCCAACATCGGCACCACCGTGGGGGTGATCGCGCTCGGCTGGCTGGCGCAGGAGGTCACCGACAGCGGCGGTCTCGGGCTGGGTGTGGGCTGGGTGGTCGGCTCGGGGATGATCCTCGTGGCCGTTCCGCTGTTGCTGATGGCGGACCGGGCCGTGGACGAGTGAGCGTGGCCACACGGTCCACCGACCGCGAGGCTTGCTCGCGGCTCGGCTCGCGGCTCGGTTCACAGTTGGGCGAGACGTTGTCGTCGGCTCACGGCTCGCCGGTGTAGGGCTCGCTGCCCGGCGCCCGGTAGCGATCCAAGGGGCTACGCTTGGCGTCGCTGCCGTAGTAGCGGCCATTGCCCTCGAGCTCTCCAAACAAAAGAGCAAGAGGCGCCCGGGCGCCCTCCGCCGGCGACTTCATCCCCATGTCCTGCGGGGTCTTGCCGCTGGACTGGGCGTAAGGCCGAGTCAGGTCGGTCTCGATGAAGCCCGGCGTGCACGCGTTGATCCGCAGGTTCGGGTGCTCGCGGGCCAGCAACATCGTGTACGAGTTGGCGCAGGCCTTCGACAGGCCATAGGCATTGCCGCGGCCGAGCCCCTTGGCGGCGAAGGCCTCGGCCCCCTCGAGCGCGAGGCACTCGTCGAGCAGCGCCTGGATCTGCGGCCAGGTCACCGCCGGATCCACGAAGAAGCGCTGGCGCTCATCGCTACACTCGTGGACGAAGTTGGGCCCCGACGCCGACGTGATATTCACGATCCGTCCGCCCGAAGGGCATAGCAGGGGCAAGAACGACTCGCACACCCGTCGCACCCCCAGCGTGTTGACCTCCAGCATCGCCCTCAGATCGTGGGCCCCCAGGCCGATCCCCGCGTTGTTGACGATCCCATAGAGCGGCGTCGCCTCGTCACCGACGGCCGCGCGAACGCGCTCGGCCGCCGCACCGACGGACGCGTCGCTCGAGACGTCGAGTTCGAGGACCTCGAGCCGATCGCTCCACGCGGGATGAGCCGCCACCAACCCCTCACACGCGGCCTGGCCTCGTCCCGGATCCCTCGAGCCGAGGAATGCGAAGGTATCGTCGTGCTCTTCGAGGATCGCGGTGACGATCGCAAGTCCGATCCCCTTGTTGGCTCCCGTAACCAGTACCCGTCTCATGACTCCTCCTATGCGGCGTAGGTCGCACCCTACCAGGCCCAGAGGTCACCCTGCGGCCAAGCCCGCCTCACCCCACCTGGGCCACAAGCCACGTTGCGAGCCAGCGCCAGGGCCGCCTGGTCGTCGGCGCGCTGCCGGGCGCTCGACGTCGGTCCGCCGCGATGGATCTCACACCCCGGCCATACGCTTGGTCGAAGGCACGCAGGGGGTCACCGAGTCCGGACGCGCCACCAGGACCACCGCCACTGCGGCGCCAACGGCCAGCGCCCCTCCTCCACTGGTTGCTCACCGGGGGACGAGGTCGACATGGATCGGCACCAAGCGTACCGCCTCCCGATCTTCATCCTGGCGACTTACGTCCGTGGCTGGGGGCGTGGACGACGGCACCGACGAACGAACCACCTTGCCCTCGACCTCTCATCGTTTCTATTGATTCTTCCATGAGGAGACACCGTGAAGCTTACTGAGAGACACCGTGAAGCTTACTGGCACTCTTGGTGCGTCGATGCTCGATTGACCGCCCAGTCACTGACGCAAACTCTCACCTCTGGACACTGGAACGAGCTCCTTTGCGGGCGTCTCTAGACCGACGCTCACATCCGTTTCTCGCCCCCGAAGTCCCCGCGAGAGCCGCGCAAACCCCGTTCCGGCGCCTGCGCCCGTCCACCGACGCAGTGTTCATCACGCGATTTTCATCAAAAAAACCCATGAGACAAAGCCAAGCATGAACGTACTTCTTCTATGTCCGCTCCAGTCGACATCACAGCCTCGTCGCTGGACCGGATCAATCTGATCACTGCCACGAACATCGAGTACCTACGACGATTGGGACCGAGCGGCTCCACGACTCGACTCTCTTTCGCGAAGGCAACGGGTCATCTCCACCATTGAGAGCCAAGAGCACCGACCGAGCCCAACCTGACGCCCGCCCGCCCCTTCACCGCCATCCCAGACCACGGACCTGACGCCGACGGGTGGCGAGCCTTCGAGCTCGCCCCCCGTCGGGTGACGGTGGGTGCGTTTGTTTCGTTGGCGAATTGATGTGACCAGCATGCACCAAAGAAGAACAATCTCGGATTTCACCAGGGGCACCATCGCGCCGGTGGCGTTCGCTCTGCTAGCATCCGGCTGCTACACGGGCCTGGCCTGGGACGACAACTCCGCCGCCGACCCCGGCAATTCGGGAGAGGACAACGGCGCCAGCGCGGATGGAGACGAGCCGGACGAGGACACGGCCGGCCCCGCGGCTACATGTGCGGACATGGGGGTCGACGTCGCGTTCGCGCCGCTGGCGAGGATCACGAGGCTCCAGTACCAAAACTCGATCCGTGACATCCTGGGGGTCGAGCTGTCGCTCGAAGACGAGCTCATCGTCGACGACAAGGCCGGCTCCTTCAACAGCAACACCCTCGACGCCGCCTCGGCCACCCACGTCAATCGCTACCGCAGCGCCGCCGAGTTCGTCGCCGCGCAGGTGATCGAGCAGCACCCCGAGCAGCTCGCCTGCGACCCACCGCCAGACCAAGGACCAGACCAAGGACCCGAAGAAGGATCAGAAGAAGAGTGCGTCACGGACCACGCCCGGCGGCTCGCCCGACGATTCTACGGGCGCACGCCGAGCGCGGCGCAAGTGGAGAACCTCGTCGCGCTGTTCGCCACGGTGCGCGCCAACGAGAGCTACGAGGTCGCCATGCAGACAATGCTGGAGGGCCTGCTGCAATCGCCCCACTTCCTTTACCACGTAGAAGAGGGCAACTCGGACGACGAGGTCGCCCCGCTGACCGGCCCCGAGCTGGCTCGCCGACTGGCCACGTTCTTGTGGAGCTCCGCGCCCGACGAGATCCTCCTTGACGCCGCCGAGGCCGGCGAGCTCGCGACCGCGGAGCAGGTCGCCGCCCAGGCCACGCGGATGCTCGGCGATCCGCGGGCCGACGAGCTCCTCGCGCACTTCCACCGGCAGTGGCTACGCCTGGACGGCTCGGCGTTCATGGTCGCGCTGCCCGACGAATCCGAGCGCGCGTCGGTGGCCAACGAGACGCTGGCGTTCATCGACCGCGCGCTAGGATCCGGGGACGACGACATCACCTCGATGCTCAACTCCCGGGCCGCGGTCCTCGACGACCACACCGCCGAGCTCTATGGGATGCCCGGAGCGTCGGGTGACACGATGCTACCACCCGGCGAGCGCAGCGGCCTGCTGACCCGCGCCGGCTTCCTCGCCGCCAACGGATCGGTCACCGCCCGGGGCTTGTTCGTGCGCTCTCAGATGATGTGCCAGCAGATCCCGCCCCCTCCCGAAGGCGTCTCGACGGAGCTGCCGGATCTCGGGCCCGATGCGACGGAGCGAGAGCTGCTCGAGGCTCACCAGGCCGATCCGACCTGCGCGGGCTGCCACAACCTGTTCGATCCGATCGGCCTGGGGTTCCTCAACTACGGGCACGACGGCGCCTTCCACGAGCAGGACGAGCACGGCCCGATCGACAACAGCGGGCAGCTGGACGAAGCCTCGTTCAACGGCGCGCTCGAGCTCTCGCAGATGCTCGGCCAGATGGAGGACGTGCACGAGTGCCTCACCGAGCAATGGTTCAACTTCGGGCTGGCCCGTGAAAGTCGCTCGAGCGACCAGTGCTCGATCGAGCAGGCCGCCGCCGAGTTCGTCAGCTCGGGCCCCGAGATCGAGACCCTCATCGTCGCGCTGACCAAGACGGACGCGTTCCGCTACCGGCGAGCCACCCCGCAGCAATAGGAAGGAACTGACCATGACCAACCAACGACGTTTTGGGCGAAGGGCCCTCCTCCAAGGTAGCGCGGCCGGCCTCGCCCTGGCGCCCTTCCTTCCCCTACTGGACGCCGATGCCGAAGCCCAGGGCGGCATGCCGGTGCGCGTGTGCTTCTTTTGGCACTGGCTGGGCTTCGTGCCGCAGAACCTCCAGTCCGGCGACTTCGACACCAACTTCGCCCGCGACATCTTCGATCCGCTGGCCGCCCACAAGGACGACGTGCTGCTGTTGCGGGGCCTCGACTACAAGTCGGCGATCGGCAACGGCCCCAACGACCATCCCCCCCCGATGGGGGCACTGATGACCAGCCGCCGCACCGAGAACAACGGCGGAGGGGCGCCGACCCAAGGACCGGGCTGGGATCCCGCGCCCGCCGGCCCCTCGATCGATCAGGCGATCGGCGCCGAGCTGGCCACGCAGACCCGATTCCCCACGATCCAGATGGGCGTGGGGCTCAACAACTACGCGTGGAAGCTGCTGTTCGACCAGGCCGGCGACCCCGTGCGCCCCGAGGAGGACCCCCAGGTCGCCCGCGAGCTGCTGTTCCAGGACGCGGGCCTCGACGAGGCCCAAGCGGAGGCGCGGCGCGTTCGACGACTGAGCGTGATCGACTTCGTCAAGGACGAGCTCGCGGCAATCGAGCACAAGGTGTCGGCCGACGACAAGCACAAGATCGAGCGGCACCTCGACCACATTCGCGCCCAAGAGCTCCTCGAGCAGAACCCGATCGTATCGTGCGAGGCCGACGACCAATACGCCGACGCGCTGCGGGCCGAGGGCGGCTCGGAGGGCCAGCTCAGCGCGACCGGACGGCGGCACATGGACACGATCGTCCGAGCCTTCGCGTGTGACCTGACCCGAGTCGCGACCCTGCATTGGCACATGAGAGGCTGGAGCGCCGACTGGTTCCCCCCCGGAGAGGACCCGCACGCGATGTCGCACGTCAACAACCGGTACCAAGACTGGGCCGACGCCTACGCCAAGCTCGGCCAGTTCTTCACGCTGCACTTCGCCTACATGCTCCAAGAGCTGGCCAAGATCCCAGAAGGAGACGGCACGATGCTCGACAACACCGTCGTCGTGCTGCTCTCGGAGCACGCGCTGACGGGCGGACATAGCCGCCGCGACGTCCCCGTGCTCCTCGGCGGCCGGGGCGGCGGGAGCGTCCGGACCGGTCGCCAGATGAACTTCGACGAGGGCCGGATGGCGGATCTCTACCTCAGCCTCGCGCAAGCGACGGGGGTCAACATGACGACCTTTGGAGATCCGCAGTTCGTCGATCAGCCGCTCGACCTCAGCTGAAGTCGTCGCCACGAACACGGGCGGCCGCTCGACGATGCCGCCCGCGGAACCGGCACCCCGGGCGCCGCCTCAACCCCGCCCGAAGGTGCTCAGCTCGGGCAAGCGCTCCACCAGCGGCGGCATCCCCAGCCGACCGTCCAGCAGCCGCTGATCGTACGCCCAAGCCCAGGTGGGCTCGAGGTTCCAGTCGGCCTGGTGGCGCTGCCGCAGCGCACACGCCAGATCGAAGAAGCTCCACCCCTCGTTGCTATCCACGTGATAAAGGCCCGGGCGCGCGTGGGCGATGTCCAGCAGGGCCTGCGCGGTGTCCTCGAGAAACGAGCACGCCGGGATCCACCGCGCGCTCGCCCGCACCTCGCCGCGATCGGCCAGCCACGCCACCATCTGGTTGCCTTGGAAGTCGTCCCCGATCTGCCAGCCCAGGCGCGCCACCTTGGCCTTGGGGTTCTGATCGAAGACCCGCTCCTCCGCCCGACGCTTCTCCATGCCGTAGCCGTGCTCGGCGTTGGGCCGGCTGGCGATCGTATAGGGGCCGGGTCGCTCGTCGGTGAAGACCATCACCGTGCTGGTGAACACGAACCCGATCCCGAGCTGACGGGTGATCCACGCCAGCTCCGAGGTCCACTCGTAGTTGACGAGCCACGAGTCTTCCTTTGTCGCCTGCTCGGTCTCGGTCTGCGAGGGCTGCGACGCCGCCCCGAGGTGGAACAACACATCGGGTCGCTCCCGCGCCACGAAGGCCTCCATGTGGGCGTAGTCATCGATCGGGATCTCACCGCGATCCCAACGCACCAACCCCCAGCCCGCACGTGCCAGCCGGTGGCACAGCACGCTGCCCACAGTCCCATTGCTTCCGGTGACGAGCGCTCTCATGACGGCATCCGGGTGGACCATAGCGCGACCCACCGGGCCCCGCTGTGATCGCCGCGCCCCTCGACTCCCCGCAGGGTGTAGGCAAAGGATGCAGGCCAGGAGTGCAGGCCAGGAGTGCAGGCCAACCGGCCGGTCCCGGGTAGGGGGTCCCGGGTCGAGGGTCCCGGGTCGAGGGTCCCGGCCGAGGGTCCCGGGTCGAGGGTCAACGCATGATCAGATCGGCCAGCACCGGAAAATGATCCGAGGCCTGCTCGGAGATCGGACACGACAGTGCCGCCCCCTGCTTGGGCACCCAATTGCCGGTGGGTGCGTCATCGACCCCATTGTCGCGGCAGGCGTTGTAGACCTCGTCGGCCTCGAGCTGTAGGCCCTCGTCGTAGAGTACGTAGTCGAGTCGCACGATGTCGGCCCAGGTCTCGTACGCACCGACGGTGTCCTCCTGGGTCGCATCAGCCTCCCGAAAGCCCAGCGCCCGCAAGGTCTCGAAGGGCTGATAGGTCAGCGGAAACTCGATGTCACTGCCCACCCGATACGACGAGGGCAACCCGCTGGGGATCCCGGGGAACACATGCCCGAGCGCCGGATCGTCGATCGTCTCGTTGAGATCCCCCATGATGACGATCGGCTCGCCGGGGTGCTCCGTGCGATAGCGCTGCACCGCCTGGGCCACCCGCTGAGCCTCCATCTGGCGACGGAACCAGTCCAGCGGCTCCTGGCCCGACTTCAGATGCAGCGTGACCACGCCCAGCCCACACGGTTCATCGTCGGACGATAGATCCGCACGCACCACCAAGATGTCCCGCCCCACGTCGTTGGCCCCGGGATCGGTGCCCAGATCCCCGCCGCTGTACGACCCCTCGATCGTCATGGGTGCGCGACTCAGGCACGCATTGGTGAGATCCCCCCCAATAGCCGGAGGCTCGTTGGACTGGATCACCCGGGTGTAGCCCGCCTGGAGCGCCAGCGAGGACAGCTCGTCGTCCTCGTAGAACACGACCTCTTGCAGACACAAGATGTCGGCGTCGATCCGCTGGACCACCGAGACCAACGCGTCGTGGCTCGCGGTCTGCTGGCCGTCCACTCCCTGCACGTTGAACGTGGCGACCCGCAGGTGACGATCGACGCATCCCACCGACGGCGGCTCGGGCTCGGGCTCGGGCTCGCCCGACGAACCCGCGCTCGCACCGTCGGTCTCGGTAACGTCCGTGTCACTCGACTCGGGATCGCCCGAGCCCACGGACTCGGTGGTCGCGTCCGTGGCCCCGTCGGCCGACTCGCCACCGTCGCCATCGACACCCAAGGCGGCCTCGAGGTTGCAGGCCAACCCGATCGTCGCGAGCAGGATCGCGCCACCGCCCACTTCGATGCTCGACCTCGACCGTATCGTGCGCATCCGCGCCGAGAGTACCAGCTCGATTCCGTGCGGGATCGAATTCGTCCGCCAAAAACGGCAACAACGCGCGTGACGATCCGTCTACTCGTCGGGGACCATCGTGTTCGCTCATCGACCGTAGATCCCCCTTGGTCCGTAAGCCTTCGCCGGACTCACCCGCTCGCTTCGCTCACCCGAAAAGGACGATCTCGTGCCCCGCCCCCACTGCTGCGCGCCCGCCCACCACTGGGGTCTACGGGCCACCCTCGCTGGCGTGATCGCTTGCGGAATCGGCGCTCTTTTGTGCACCACCCAATACGTCGTCCTACCGGGCGCCATGAAGCTCGACTGGAGCCAGATGCCCTGGGCGCTCGGCCTACTGGCGATCGTCGGCGGGATCGGCGTGGGCGTGTGCGTCGGCGGCTCCACCTTGCTGGTCGCGCGCCGCGGCGCAGGGATCGGCGGCCTGACACTGGCCGGCGCCCTCGGTGGCACCATCGCCGGCCTCGCGCCCGGACTGCTGGGGATCGCCGGGTTCGGATCGCTCGATGCCCCCTACGCAGGCACGGCCAACATCCTGTCGTCGATCCTCGCGGGCGCGATCGCCTTCGTCGCCCTGTGGTCCCCCCAGCTGACCGGTCACCACCACCGGCAATCGTGGCTGGGGCTGCTGGGGCGCTCGACCCTGGCGTCGATCATCTCGCTGGGCGCGTTCGGCATGATGGCCTGGAGCGTGGTCCGTGGGCTCGACCTCGTGCCTCGGTTCGAGACCATGGCGGCAACGGCCAACGCCATGGGGCTGCTGCCCTTCTCGCTGCTCGTTGGCGCCGGGCTGGGGCTGGTGGGCGGAGCGGCGATCGGGGCGGCGTGCGGGCTGGTCGTGCATATCCGGCCGGGTGCGCCGGCTTGACGCGAGCGGCAGCGAGATGAGGTTGCGGCGGGGCGTGTGATGGCGCGGCTTGCTCGTTCGCGGATGAATGAGCTGGAGATCGCGGGGGCTGGGAGAGCTTGCTGCTTGGCGGATGAGCAACCTGAAGATCGTGGGGGCTGGGGGAGCTTGGCGCGATGCACCGCGACTGCGGCGGGGGGCGCCTATTCGCAGAGTCATTGTTTCCCCCCGTGCTCAAACAGTGGTTACGCGCCCGAACCAGCACAGCTCGACCCGCAAGGGCCGGTAGGTCGACATCCCTTGCGGGGAGCGCTCCCAAAACTGCGCGCGGGCGGAAACAATGACTCTACGAGTCGGCGCGGCTCGAATGCGAAACAACGTGCCCGCTTCGAACAGCAGGGACGCTGGCGAGCGACTCCACCTGCGACGCGGCTCGAATGCGAAACAACATGCCCGCTTCGAACAGCAGGGACGTTGGCGAGCGACTCCACCTGCGACGCGGCTCGAATGCGAAACAACGTGCCCACTTCGAGCAGAAGGGACATTGGCGAGCATCGCAGGCAGCAGGCAGAGCGGGCGCCCGCTTCCACGGGCTACAAGCGACGGGGGCTACGATGCGAAGACCTCGTCGGGCGTATTGGCCGTCAGTACTCGCTGGGTCCACACACCCAGCTGCTCGACGGTGGCTGTCTCAAGCCGCACCCGCACCCGGTCGGGAAGACGACCAAAGCGCAGACCGAGCAGATTGACCAGCGAACTCGCCATTCCCTTGGCCATTCCCTCGGTCACGCCTGCAGCACGGCCCTTGGCAACGCCCCTGGCCTCGCTGGCCGCAAGGCTCTTATTGTAGAGCGCGAGCGCCTCCTCCCGCTCCCAGGCATTGTGACGGGTATCGGGCTCCTGGGAAAGCTCCTCGAGAGTCTGCTTGGCCAACTTCATGATCGGATCCTCCGCTGCGAGTTGCTCGAACTGAGCGTCGCTCTTGGCGACCAAGAACCGAGCCCAGCGCTGAACCCTAGCATCATCGTCGCCGTCTTGGGGCCGACCCTGTCGATCCAGGTTGGATAGCTGCAGCAGGTGGATCGAGAAGTGGTCACTCAGCAGGGTATGGGTGTACCGGTCGCGTAGCTCGAAGATCG
>JBCCWC010000199.1:0-28869 GCA_039194325.1 Myxococcota bacterium | reverse complement strand
GTCGATCTGGGGCACCGGCTCGTCGTCGGGCTGCTCGAGGGGAACCCCAACGAGTCGGATGCTCGTGGTGAACTCGGTGAGCCTCGCAGCGGCATCAGGGCCATCGTAGGGGGGCACCCTCATCAAGGCTCGATAGACCTCGCGCTTGGTGGCCTCCCCGGCCACGCGGGTACGAACCCAGGCCGACTCGTTCGCAGGCGTCAAGAACTCCCGGCCAATGAACCCCGCCGCAAAGACGGCGATGGCGCTGCCCATCGCAAAGATCTTGGTGAGGATCGACAAGGGCACACCAACGAACGCTCCCTCATCGGGCAGCAGCCCCGCCAAGGTGCCCAACCCCGCCCCGACGACCCCAAGCCATAATCCGTACGACCGCGCTCGGTGGTAGCGGCGCCTGAGCGTCTCCGTGGTGCGTGCCCAGGCCCGGTACCTACGCCACGCCCGCGCAACGGTCTTTGTCACTTTTATGCCTTCCAACGAAGCTCAGGATCATCGGGTTTACCTGCTCAGCATGCAGGATACGGCCAGATCGACGACTTTCCATCGATTCATCGATGCGATCACCGACGCTGCTATCCACTATCCACTATCGGCATCGGCACGACGATCGAAGATGCTGACCCGATCGACTCAGGGGCGTACGCGAACGGGCAGACCGGTCGCACTGATCTTGTCTCCGTACGCCTCGACCCAGGAGGCGGGTAGCGACGACAGCCGCTCGGCGCCCGGCTGCATCGAGGGCCGCGCCATTCCGTAGAGCAAGACACCGGCAATCGGCACCCCCGCCGCGACCTCCTCGGCGAGCAAACGGAGGTAGGCCTCTTGCTCCGACTCGGAGGGTGGCGCGCCGTCGATGGCCACGACACAGGTCTGAATCCACGTGCGGCACACTGCCGCACAACGTCGTAAATTCTCTCGCGCGGCCTCCGGCGACGAGGCAGCGTCGTTGATCCGCTTGCGCCCGGCCGCGGTGGCGCTGTCGATCTTGAACCAGACCTCCCCCTGCGCCCGACCCAGCCGCTCAACGGCCTCGAGCACGGCCGGCTTGTGCATCAGTGACCCGTTGGTGATCAGCACCTTGTTCAGCCCGGCGAGCCCCTCGTCCGCGAGGAGCGCCAGTACCTGCTCGACGATGGACCCCAGCTGCGGCGAAGTGGTGGGCTCCCCGTTGCCAGAGAAGGCCACGTCGACGATCCGACGGTAGGGCTCCTCCACGTTCCGAGCCAGCCACTTTACCCCCTGGGCCTGACCCAAGAACCCGCGCAGCTCCGTCACCAGTCGCGCCTCGTCGATCACAGGCGCCGCGCCGCGCACGAGCTCGGGCACCTGGCAGTACACGCAGCGCCAATTGCAGGCGTTGTTCGGGTTGAGGTTGATGCCGATCGAGACGCCACCGGCCCGGCGAGAGACCACGGGGTAGACGTAGGTCAGCCCGGCCGCGTCGCGATCGTGATTGGTCACCGTCAGGCGGGTCATGCCGACGCGGAGCATGGCGCATGTCGAGCAAAGCGGCCAGCGGCCGCTCAGCCCTCGGCCTGCACGTAGCGGACCCGCTGGTCGACCCCGGGCGGCTCGGGCTGGGCGACCGAACCATCGGGCCAGGTGATCCGCAGCGCGGCCACCCGATCGTGCGTGCCCAGCCCGAAGTGGCACGCCCGCTCGCCGCCCGCCCCGAGCGAGGGGCGACCGGAGTGAAAGCAGGTCTGCGTGCCCTGGTCGGTGGCAAGCTCCACGATCGCGCCGATCGCATCCCGGTTGCCCCCCCGACCCTCCAGCTCCACATCGAGCCAGTGGTGCTCCGCATCCCGCTGGGGCATGCGGTTGTGATGAACCCGCAGCGGCTCGCCCCACGCGGCGCTCACCAGATCCCACGCGCCGTCTCGGTCGAGATCGGCGAGCGCCGAGCCCTTGCCATGGCCCGGATCGGACAGGCCCGAGGCCCAGCTCAGATCGTCGAAGACCCCGTCGCCGCGGTTGTCGAAGAAGGCGTCGGGCACCGGCGACATGCCCTTGATGCGGCCTCCGCTGAAGTACAGATCGAGGTCGCCGTCGTTGTCGTGATCGAAAAGATGCGTCGCCCAGGTGATCGACTGTCGATCCCAGGGCAGCCGCGAGCGCCCGACCCCCGCGTCCTCGGACACGTCGACGAACGTGCCGTCACCCGCGTTGAGCAGCAGGTAGTTCTCCCCGATGTTGGTGAACGCCAGGTCGACCAAGCCGTCGTGGTTCACGTCGCCGAGGGCCAGACCCATGCCGTTGACCCCGGGGATCCCCACCCCAGCCGACTGACCCACCTCGGAGAAGCGCCAGCCGCCCTGCAGGCCCGGGCCTTCATTGCGCCACACCGCGTTGGGATCGCCGATCTTCCCGCCCACGTCGTCGTTGATCACCACCAGGTCGGGATCGCCGTCCCGCTCGAGATCGACCCAGGCCGCCGAGAACCCGACGCGATCGAGGATCTCGTCCCCCAGGTCGTCGGTACGATCTACGAACACACCATCGTCGTTGCGATAGAGGTGATCGTGAGCCCGGATCTCCAGCCCGCTCTGCGGGAAGCAGTACGCATGGTTGACGACGTAGAGGTCGAGATCATCGTCGCCGTCGTAGTCGCCGAAGGCCACGCCCATGGTGCGCTGGCTATGCGCCCCCAGCCCCACCGCCTCGGTCACGTCCTCGAAGCCGACCTCGCCTTCGGGGACCAAAAGGTTACGAAACACCCGGTTGCTCCCGCGACGACCTATGAACAGATCTTGATCGCCGTCGCCCTCGAGGTCGACGAAGGTGGCCATGGCCACCGCATCGACCCCGCCGAGGCCCAGCGCCTCGGTCACGTCCTCGAAATTGGGCAGGCCATCGCCATCGACGTCGCCGAGGTTGCGATGCAGGCGACCGCCCGAGCCCACATGACCGACGAAGATGTCCGGCGCCCCGTCGTCGTCGTAGTCGCCGACGGCCATCCCCGTGTGGCTCTCGGCGCACTCGATCGGGCTGCCGGTTACGTCGTGGACTCGGCCCAGGCCGACCTCGCTGGCCACATCGACGAAGCGAGGCTCCACCACTTCGAGGGTGCGCTCGGCCTGCGAGCGCGGATCGTCGTGGCGGCGCACCACGAGGGTCGCCGGCCCCAGAGCAAGATCGTCGGGCAGCGGGACAATCGTGCCCGGCATGTCCGCCATCAAGGGTTGTCGCTCACCGTCGAGCAGGCGACCGCCGAGCTCTAGATCGACCTCCCACACGGGCAGATCGATCATCACGTAGAGGCGGCTGCCTCGGGCCACCACCTCGGGAGCCCCGAGGATCTCGGGGGCGGGCAAGATCTCGGAGGATCCCGCGGAAGGCTCGCCGTCGGTCTCGTCGGTATCGCCGACGTCGTCGGAGCCACCGCCAGATCCACCGCCCTCGCCGCCGCACGCCAGCGCAAAGCAGGCCGCGAGCAACGGCGCGAGCACGTGGGGGCGAGCCATGGGCACCAGTCTACTCCGCCGAGAACAACCAGACCTGGGTGTCGTGGGCGATGGCGATCTGCGCCCGCCCATCCCCGCTGAAGTCGCCCACCGCCAGCTGCTCCACGTTCAAGCCGATCGACAGCTGGGCCTGGCACTCGACCACCACGGACGAGCCGCCCGGGGCCGCTCGGACGAAGGTGAGGCGATCACCGCCGGCCAGCACGACATCGAGGTCGCCGTCGCCGTCGTAGTCACCGAGGTCGCCGTGCTCCACGGCCTCCTCCAGCGCATACGCCCGCCGATCGAACCCGTTGCTCCAGGTCTCGAAGAGCAGCCAGCCGCTGTCCATGTTGGTGTGGCCGATCACCTCGCTGAAGCCGACGCCGTCGACGTCACCGACCAAGAGCCGACGGCCCCAGGTCGGGTTGTCGACCTCGCGGTCGGGCAGGGCACCGTCCATGGCCACGTCTTGCTCGTCGTTGCCCAGGAAGATGAACGACCCGCCGCCATCGTGGGCGATCAGATCCTCGAGCTCGTCGTCGTTGAAGCGACCGGACGCCAGCGAGTAGGTGTCGGCGTTCCCTTCCAGGGTCATGCCCGCCTGCAGGCCCCCCAGGCCGTCGCCGAGGTGGAGGACAGTGGTGCCCAGGGCGGTGAGACCGGCCAGATCGACCGCGCCGTCCGAGTTCCACTGCAAGGCCTCCAGGTGGGTGATTGCGGTGCCGACGTCGATGGTGGACCCCTGCTCGAACTCGCCCAGCTCGTTACCCAGCAGGATCGTGATGCTGTCGGCTCCGTCGGTGAACGCCAGGTCACGGTCGCCGTCCGCGTCGAAGTCACCCGAGACCGCGTCGAGGACCACCTCGCCCTCGGGCAGCGGAAGATCGATGACCGCGCCGTCGCTGCCCTGGTGTAGCCGGGCCCCCGAGGCGCGACCGACCAGCAGATCCTCGGCTTCGTCGCCGCTACCGGCGCCGTCGACGAAGGAGAGCGAGATGATGGGGTCGTCGTCCTCGGCAGTCAGGGGTAGCCCGATGAGATCGGGCTCGTCACATATAGGCAGGAACTCGACCGGCTGACACGTGGAGTACTCGCAGATCTCCCCGAAGCCGCACTGTGCGTCTTCGAAGCACTCCCCGTAGTAACAATCGTCGCCGTAGTAGCAGCAGTCGCCGTAGCAGCAGTCGTAGTAGCCGTAGTCGTTGCAGCAGCCGCTGTCATCGCAATAGTAGGTATCATCCGGCATGCAGACGTTGTCGATACAAACGTTGCCCGGCTCGCAATCGTCATGGACCTGACACTCGCCCCGCGGAGGCTCAGTGGTGTTCGGCGGAACGTCGGGTCCGTCCGAGTCGGTGATCGACTCGTCCTCGTCGAGGATGATGGTCGGCCCACACGCCGCCATCACCGTCGTCGCCATCACTCCCAGTGAGAGATTCCACCAGCGAGTATCCAATGTAGGCCAATCCATATGGACGCATGACCTAGCAAGGGGCGGGCCAACCCTCCTATTGGCGTCAAGACCAACGTTCGTGGCATTGCGCGATCGCGATCGCGACAGCGATGTCATGACCAGAGCCCGGGGATGGACACCGGTGTCGCACCCCTAGCCGTGCGCTTATTGCGCGTTTTGTCCCCGCCGGCTGTCCACGATGCGCTTGCGGTGCTCGGCCAAGAGCGGCGCGAGCTCGCGATTGGTCTCGCCCAATCGGGCCATCAACGACCGCCGCAGGCCGTGGCTCTGGTCGACGCTGCGATAGAGCTCGTCGAACACCTCGGCCACCCCATCGGGCACCCCGGCCACCTCGGGCCGGTGCTGGGTGCGGTTGCCGGGGCGCACCGCCGCGATCGCGGCCTTCACGTCGAGGTTGGGCTCGCCGAGCCACGTGAGCACCTTGGTGATCACCCCTTGGGGGTCGGCGAGCAAACCGTCGTAGGACTGCACGTGGATCGAGTGACGACGTACCAGGATGTCGCGCATGAGCATGAAGCACTCCTCCCACCACTCGAGCCACGGGGGCATGCGCTCGGGCGCCGCAGCGTCGGGGGAGCGCTTGTCGTCCTCCATGGCATAAAGCCGCTCGAGCGAGCGCTGGTATTCTCGCCAGTGCCGCATGGTCGCCACCACCTTGCCGATGTAGGCCAGATCGGTGCGCACCAGTCCGGGGATGAAGACCTTGACGACGTGGCGCTGCACCTGGCTGGGGTGGAAGAATGCGCCCGACTGCGGGTGGGGATTGGTCCGATAGTAGATCCCCTGGCGGAGGATCGACTCGTAAAAACCGTCGGGATTGGCGGCCTTGATCGTCTGGTCCCAGTTGCGCGGGAACGCCTCACCAAACGCGGGCAAGCCCGCGGCGGTGAGGATCTGCATCCACATCGAAGTACCCGATCGCTTGGTCCCGGTGACGATGATCATCGCGGGGACCATACCCGCAACGACCGGCCGACGACGACCCACCCCGGCTCGATCGCCGGCCCATGCACGGACGTCGTCGTCGTGATCCCCTGACTTCTCGCAAACCTAGGCGCCATGTTGTCGAGCAGACTGACATAAAAAACGACCTGCAACATCGCGCTTCGAGGTCTAGGCTATGGGTGTCGCTCGCAGTCGGTGATCGATCCGTTTCGCCGTACTCGTCGAGCTTCATGGACCGACTCCCCCGTATGCAGTGGACGCTCGAAGAGCGGGCCAAGGTGGTCATGCGCCTGGCCCGAGGGCTTACGCGCATGGCCGACGTCATGGCGCACCACGGCCTTACGCCGCCCACGGTGGAGATCTGGGTGGGAGAGTTCCTCCACGCCGCGCGCGAGCGCTTCGACGACGACATGGCGGCGCGCCTCGAGGCCCTGGGCTTGGTCCGCGACGAGGTGCGCACCCAGCAATCGGGGCGCATGGAGGAGGTTGCACCGCTCGACCTGTTGCAGAGCTTGGGGATCTATCGCCGGTCGGGTCGCGTACTCTTCTTTCATGCCCAAGGCACCAGCCAGCTATGGTTTGCCGACGGGAAGATCGTGGATGCGCAGAGCGGAGCGCTGCGCCGAGCGGCCGCGGTCTACCGCATCGTGGGGCACGACGCGGGTGACTTCCGGGTCGACGTCACGGGCATCCCCCACCCGTGCCACATCGAGACGTCGAGCTCGGCCCTGCTGTTCGAGGCGGCGCGGCGGCTCGACGAGGCGCAGCGGCTGGCCGATCGCCTGCCGCCTCCCCATGTGGTGCTGTGTGCCAACCCCGGCGTGCTGATGCTCCCCGGGATGGGCGAAGCCCACCTACAGGTCGCCCAGGCGTTTGGCCGAGGAGCCACGGTGGGTGAGGTGCTCGAACGCTCGCCCCTGGGCGAGCTCGAGACGCGCCAAGTGGTGACCGAGCTCGAACAGGCTCACCAGCTGCGCCCCACCGGTGCGCTGCGCCGGCCCGACGTGCCGAGCGTCGAGCGACGCATCGCCGCCCTCAGGCAAGCCCAGCTGGAGATCTCGCAGCCGTTGGTGACCTCGTCGCTCCAGGTGTTGGTCGATCCGGTGCTCCCGCCGCGTCGGCGCCGGTGGGGCCACATGCTAGCCAGCTGCGTGGTCGCGGCGAGCGGAAGCCTGGGCATGATGCTCGGGAGCGCCGACGACGATGATGGCGAACCGGTCGAGGCACCACCGGTGGTGGTGGCCGCCTCTCCTCCACCCGCTCCGGTGGCGGTGGCTGAGCCGCCCCCGCCTCCATGCCCCGACGACATGGTGTACCTACCGGCGGGCGAACTGGCGGCGGCACGCGCAGATCTATCGGTCTATGTGGGCGCCCTGTGCATCGATCGCCACGAGGTCACCGTGGCGCAGTACCGGGCCTGCGCCGAGCGGGGCGACTGCTCACGGGGCCACACCGACGCCGACTGGCGGCACCAGGGTCGACGGGGTCTCAAGCGCAAGCGAGCCGAGGCCAGCCGGCACTGCAACGCCGGCCATGAGGGGACCGACGTACACCCGATGAATTGCGTGACCTGGGAGCAGGCCAACGCATATTGTCGCAGCCAGGGCAAGCGCCTGCCCACCGAGGCCCAGTGGGAACGGGCCGCCCGGGGGACGGCAGGGCGGCGCTTTCCGTGGGGCGACCACCCCCCCACGCCCGAGCGGGTCAATGCCTGCGGACCCGAGTGCACCGACAGCGTGCCGGCCTATGCCGAGCCCGACTCCCACGAAGGCACTGCGCCAGTGGGGGTGGCCCCGCAAGGGGCCACCCCCGAGGGGGTCCACGAGATGGGCGGCAACGTGCGGGAGTGGACCGCCGGGGCGATCCGCACTCCAGGATCGGGGGCCGAAGCAGGCGACCACCGAGCGGTGCGGGGGGGTAGCTTCGCCAGCAAGGAGCGCACCGAGCTGAGCGTCGAGCATCGCCAGGCGGTCGCGGTCGGCGAACGAAGGCCAGATCTCGGCTTTCGCTGCGCACGCGCGCCCAACGGCTGAGGTCGCCAGGTCTCTATGTCGCTAGGTATCGCGCCCGGCCTCGGTCTTGCTCGATCGACGCTCGGCGACTACGTCAGCGTGCGGGGCACCTTGCCCTCGACCACCAAGCGCTGGGCCTCGTGCACCAGTTGCTCCACCGAGCGCTCGCGCCCCGATGCGGCCGCAAAGCGTACGAACGCGAGGATCGGCCGGTCAGCCCACGGTGTGCCCCGCAGGCGATCCGCGAGCTCGAAGGCGACCCGACCGGTCTTGATCGCGTGGGCCACGATGATCGGCCGGGTATAGCGATCCCTGAGCGGCAGGTCGAAGACCGCATGACGCAACGCCTCGTCGGGACCGTGATCGTCTAAGTAGCGGGCGGTCAGGCTCGACGCCGCCTCGTGGTCGTGCTGCTCGATGGCGCGTGCGATGTCCTCGACGCCCACCGAGTGCCCCACCGGCCGCGGCAGCTCCGGCGGCGGCGATCTATCGAGCGACTGTGCATTGTTGACGAAGCGCGCGGCATAAAAGAGCAGCCGTAGCCCGGTCGGGTCGGCATAGCGCCGCACCGCATGATGCACCGCCGCGGCGAAGGTCATCGTGTGGGTGACGTCGAGCCACCCTTCTTGCACGGTGGGATCGTCATGAAGGGCTCGGTCGAAGCGCAGCAGGCGTTCTGCGGCGGCGGCCGCGACTAGATCGGCGATCGCCCCGGGGGCGTGTCTGGCGTCCAGGGCCTCGCTCACCGCATCGAATGCCGCATCGCGATCTCCCTGCACCCACGCCCGCCACCAGCCCTCGCGCAGCGCCTCGGGGACCTCGGCCGCGCTCCCGCTCGCGGCCACCTCGGCTCGCCAACGGGGCAGCTGCTCCTCGCGCGCCTCCAGCCTCCGCGAGAACGCCTTCCACCGGGGCAGCGTGTCCTCGCGCGTCCCGTTGACGATCCCGCACAGGTGCCCCGGCAAGATCGCCTCGGCGTGCTCCCACCCCGTGGCCTCCAGCAGATCGAAGACCTTGGTCTGATAGATCAGCGGGTGCCCAAAGGACAAGAAGTGGTCGCAGCAAGGACCGAAAAGCCACGGCTCAAGCTCGGCCCGCCCCCACCCCCGGGCCAGGCCCCCGCGAAGCAGGGCCTCGGCGGCCTCACCGTGCTCCTGCTCGACCAGCGCCCGTAGCCGCCGGCCGGCCGCCACCGGATCGTCCCCGGGATCGACGGGCTCGGCGAGCGCTCGGATCGGTTGCCGCACGTTGGGCTCGCTGGCCATGTCGAGGGCCTGCATCACGGGCAGAGCGGCGCTCGTGCCCGGATATCGCGGGAGCTCGGCGACGACGTCGGCCGCCACCGCCACCGCATGGGTGCAGCCCCACTCGGCCCGGGCGGCGTCGAAGCGAGCGGCCTCCACCGCAAGCCGCGACGGCGCGACCCCGAGATCGAGCAGCCTCACCGTCTGCCGGGCCACCTGCCCCAGGCGCCTCTCCAGCAGACCTTCGTGCAGCCGAGCCAGCTCTCGATCTACCGCGCCCTCGTCGACGGGCAGGCGAGGATCGACCTGCACGCGGCCGTCCTTGACCCGTACGGGATGGATCGTCAGCGGCTCGTCGCCCTTGAGGCAACGTCCATCGCGCAGATCGAACTTGAAATTGTGCCAGGTACAGGTGAGCGTACAGCCACGCAGTTGCCCCTGGACCAGGGGGTAGCCCTCGTGCGGGCATCGGTTGTCGAACGCACGGAGGCAGCCGCTGTCGTCACGCATCACCGCCAGCTGCTGCCGACCATGACGCACCACAGCAGGACGCTCCGCCGTAATTTCCGCGTCCGCGGCCACATCGATCCAAGCCAAGGCATCATCGTCCATGGGTCGATCATGCCCCAGACCGACGATCGGCGCCCGAGCGATGTCAGCGTGCACGACAAAATGTCGGTGGATTATCGAGCGACCCGCGGACCGGAGAGCACTCGCGCTCGCATCAGCTCGCCCTTCACCGAGGACGCGGTGGACGCCAGATCGATGGAGGATCGATTGCCCGGCCAGGGAACCACGGGCTAGCGTGGCAACGATGAGCAAACCACGTGAGCCCGGCACGGTGGGCGAGTGGCTGTACCACGACCATCGAATGACGCGCTTCGAGGACCGCCAGGTGTTCTCGTGGGTTGCGGCGGCCGATGACGAGGGCACGCGGTGGAGTTGGGTGGTGATGCTCCCCGGGCGCGATCCCGAATCGCGGACTACGGGCGAAGCGCCATCTGCGCTCGAGGCAGCCCAAGCCGCTGATGCCGTGGGTGGAGACTCCGTGGTCGGGAGCGCCGATCCGCAAGCGGTCGAACGCTGGACCCAAGAGCACCTGCGCTGGCGAGTCGAGGCCGATCCGGCCGAGACCGAAGCAACCCGAAACTGGAACCGCCGCAGCAAGTAGGCTCGGCGGAGCGGTGGAGCGGGCCTCGACGAAGTGCTCGTCGCCGTGGACTCGCTCGATCGACTGGACAACTCATCGCCAGGTCGGTCGCTTCACCCTGCTGCGCAAGCTCGGCGCGGGCGGCATGGGCGAGAGCACCACCGAGACGACCCGCCCGAGCTGGCGCGTACTCGCTGGCTGTTGGCTCGGATCGAAGCCCGCCGGGGACACATCCCACGCGCCCGTAGCTTGGCCGAATCAGCTCGCGCCGGGTTTCAGCCTCTCGGATCTGCGTTCGCAGAGCAGATCGACCAGATCGACCAATGGCTTCAGAACGCCCACTGAGAGTACAATGCTCTCGAGCAATGCCCAACGACCTGCAGCTACTGGCCGCGTGGCGTGGCGGCGATCGAAGAGCGGGAGGCCAGCTCTTCGATCGACACTTTTCCTCGATTCGGCGGTTCTTTCGCTCCAAGGTCGGCGACGACTACGACGAGCTCGTGCAACGCACATTTACTCGCTGCGTGGAGGGACAGCTGCGCTTTCGCGGCGAGGGCTCGTTCCGTAGCTACCTGTTCTCCATCGCAACCAACGTACTGCGCGAGCACCTGAGGGAATGTCGAAGAGGCCGACATTTCGACGGCAATGCCTCGTCGGTCGTCGACCTGGAGCTACCCGGCCCATCCACTGCGCTCGATGCTCGGCGTGAGCAATTGGTACTACTCGGGGCGTTACGCCGCCTTCCCATCAACGATCAGATCGTGATCGAGCTATTTTACTGGGAGCAGATGACTTCGGCCGAGCTCGCCGAGGTCCTCTCGGTGCCCCACGGAACCGCCCGCAGCCGCCTACGGCTGGCCCGAGAGCGCCTACGCGGCCATGTGGATGAACTGTCCCGCAATGTGTCCGAGGTCGAGCTCACTCGGCAAAGCCTCGACCACTGGGCGGTGGAGCTTCGGCAGCAGTTCAAGTAGGCTCAGCTGGCTCTGGCGCGATCGCTAGTCGTTACAAGCACCCGTGGTCACCGTAATCTTCGGATCGGGCTTCCACGCGAGCTTGTTCTCGGTGCCGTCGTAGTACGCTGCGATCACGCCGAACTCGACCGCCGCCCCGCTGGACGTCGGCACGATCATCGTGCTCGGCTCGCCCACCCGCGGCGCGCTGCTCGTGCCGGCCGCGTCGAGGTAGTCGAACTGACCGTTATTGGCGTCGTAGGTCAACGAGACCGACTGAGTCATCGACCGCACCGGGTGGGGTTGCTGTTTCAGTGTCGGGGCTCGACCCCTTGATCACCAAATCCGCAGAACGCTGTTATTGGTCTCTTAAAGCAGGTTCTAGGCCCACTGACGCACCCCGGACCCGCGCGGCTCGAGGGTCTTTTGGCACCGGCTCACCGCCTCTACACTCCCGACCTCCAGGGTATCCTGACACCGGCGCTCGTGACCGCTGATCCTCGCTGGTGGTCGTACGCGATCATGCCCGTGGTCCTCGCCCTACTGGGCCTCACAGGACCAACCTGCGGCGCCGATCCGTCCCCGTAGGGCCGCGTTATACTTCTGGCGCCATGCCTCACCCCGCGACGCAGGCCGAGCGCTTCACCTACGCCGACGTCCTCACCTGGCCCGAGGATGAGCGCTGGGAGCTGCACGATGGCCGGCCGATCGCGATGAGCCCCGCGCCGAGCACCGTCCACCAGCGGTTCGTCACCGAGCTCGCCCGGCAGATCGCCAACTTCCTCGTCAACCGCCCGTGCGAGGTCTTCGTCGCTCCCTTCGATGTTCGACTTGGCGCGGCCAACGCTCCCCCGCGGGACATCAAGACCGTCGTCCAGCCCGATCTCACGATCATCTGTGACCCCACCGGCCTCGATGAGCGCGGCTTCCAGGGCGGCCCCGACTGGGTCATCGAGGTGCTCAGCCCCTCCACCTCGGCCCGCGACCAGATCACCAAGCTCGCATACTACGAGGCCTACGCGGTCGCGCACTACTGGATGGTGCACCCCATCGAGCACCTGGTCACGATCTACTCCCGCAAAGACCGAGCCCAGCCCTTTGCCCGCCCCTCGATCCACGAAACCAAGGGTACGTTGCCCTCGGGGATCTTCGACGAGCTGACGATCAATTGGGATCTCATCCCCCGCTGAGCCGACGAGCCCCCATGTCCCGCGTGCTGCTCATCGACGACGACACCGCCTTGCTCGATGTGCTCGCGCTGGCCTTCGAAGACGCAAACCACGAGGTCCTCACCGCCGCAGACGGAGCCGAGGGCCTGTCCAAGGTCGAGAAGCAGCGCCCCGACGCGATCGTGTCCGACGTCAACATGCCGGGGATCGACGGCTTCACCCTGTGCCGGCGGCTACGCGAGGCGGGCAACGCCACTCCGCTGGTGCTGCTGACCTCGCGCGACAGCGAGATCGACGAGGCCCTGGGCCTGGAGCTGGGCGCCGACGACTACGTGACCAAGCCCTTCAGCACCCGGGTGCTGCTCGCTCGGGTGTCGGCCCTGCTACGACGCGAGACCTTGCGCTCGGGCGGGGGTGCCTTCGGGGCCACCCAGAGCGCTGGCCGCCTGCACCTGGACGCCGATCGCCTGGAGGTGCGCTACGACGATCAGGTGATCACCGCGACCGTCACCGAGTTCCGACTGCTCGAGGCGCTGACCTCCCGCCCTGGGGTGGTGTGCGGCCGCCCTGCCCTGCTCGAGCGGATCCGCGGCGACGACAGCGTGGTGGCCGAGCGGATCATCGACACCTACGTCCGTCGGCTGCGGCGCAAGCTCGAGAAGATCGACCCGAGCTTCGACGCGATCGAGACGGTGGTGGGCGCCGGTTACCGCTGGAAGGCCGGGCGTTGAGCAAGGCGCCCTCGTGGCGCAGCCGCGGACGCCGGTGGCTCCGCTCGCTGCGCTTTCGGGCGTTCATGGTGGCGGTGATCGTGGCCTTTGCCCCGCTTTCGGTGGTGGCGATCGTGGGCGCGCTGGAGATCCGCAGCGAGCCCGAGATGGAGCGCGCGGCCGAGCACGCGGTGGTCGATCTCGCCGAGCGACTGCTCGGTGAGGCCGACGCCCTGGTGCACCCCGCCGAGCACGCCGAGCGAGTGGCCCGGCGGCACCACGTGCGCCTCCGCCTGCTCGATCCCACCGGCGCGGTCATGGCCGACGCCGACGCGACCCGAGTGGTGACCGCCATCGAGGATCTCTTCTTCGGACCCGACGACGAGCAAGCCCTCAGTGAAGCCGACGCCGCCCAGCCCCCGGTGATGCAGCGGCCGGTGGTCATCGAGGCCCACCACCGAGACCACGCGTCCCGCTGCGAGACCTGGTCGGGCGGGACCCTTCGGGTTTGCCAGGTGGGGCACGTGCTGCGCCGTGACGGCGAGGTGCTGGGCCTGGTCTACGCCCAACAGGCCCACCGCCGCGCGATCCGGGCGCTCTACGACCTGCGCTTCGCCCTGCTCAAGCTCACCTTGTTCGTGGCCGCCGGCGCGCTGGGCCTGGGCTGGTGGCTGGGCTGGCGTATGGTCCGACCGCTGCATCGCCTACGCAACCAGGCGCTGGACCAGGTGCAAGAGGTCTCGCCGGGCCGCCTGCAGCTGGCCCGCGACGACGAGATCGGCGAGGTGGCCGCGGCCTTCAACCGCCTGCTCGAGGCGCTACGCGAGCGGGCCCGGCAAAACGAGGCGTTCGTGGCCGACCTAGCCCACGAGTTCAAGAACCCGGTGGCCGCTGTACGAGCCTGCGCCGAGTCGCTCGCCTCGCATGATGACCAGCCGCTGCCGCCCGCTCGAACCCAGCGGCTGGCCCGGGTGCTGCGCGACAGCAGCCGACGCCTCGACGCCCTGGTCACCCAGTTCCTCGAGCTGGCCCGCGCCGAAGCGGGCATGGTGGGCGAGGACCGCGGGCAGGTGGAGCTGGGGGCGCTGGTGGCCGGTGTGGTCGAAGCGATCGCCGCTCAACAAGAGCACGCCCATGTCCAGCTGTCCCACGAGGTAGACACGCTCACCGTGCCCGGCGTCTCGGGTCGGCTGGAGACCGCGGTCCGCAACCTCGTGCACAACGCCGCCTCGTTTGCCGGCGAAGGCGGGCACGTGCGGGTCAGGCTCGCGCAAGCCGGGGATCGGGCTCGCCTCGAGGTGGAAGACGATGGGCCCGGAATCGCTCGAGAGGATCTGCCCCGGGTCTTCGACCGCTTCTTCACCCGCCGCCAGGGCAAGAAGGGCACCGGGCTCGGGCTGGCGCTGGTCCGAGCGATCGCCCAGGCCCACGGGGGCGAGGCCTCGGTGCGCTCGGTGGTCGGCGAAGGCACCACGTTCACGCTGGAGCTTCCGATGGGCGAGGACCACCCCTCCTCGGGCTGAAGGCGAGGCCATCCATCCCGCCTGGCCATCCCGCCTGGCCAAGGCCCACGCAAGCTCACTCGTTGACGACCAAGACCTGGTCGCGGGCCACGTCGGCGAGGATCACCTGGTGCCCCGACGCGGGCCAGGTGACCTCGACCCGATGCAGCGGCCGCTGGTCCGGCCCTAGCCCGAAGTGAGCGACCGCGTCCTGCTGCCCGAAGAAGTGGCTCCCCACCCCGATCTGCCGCACTTGCCACGGACCGCCCGGCTCGGCCTGCACGCGGACCTCGGCCCCGATACTGCGCGGGTTGCCGCCTCCGCCCACCGCGCGAACCTCGAGCCACCCGCCGTCGGCCCCGTCGTTGCGATAGAGGGCGGGGGGCTCGGTGTTGGACATCACCAGCAAGTCGAGATCACCGTCGCGATCGTAGTCGAAGGGCACCAGCCCTCGCCCCCCTCGCTGGTAGTCGATGCCCAGCTCTACGGCGCGATCGGGCCACGGCCCGGATCCCTCCCCGGACCCTTCGTTGATCCACAGCCGCAGCGGGTCGTCCTGGAAGGTAACCGTCGGCCAGCCCCCCGTGAGCGCCAGATCGAGATCTCCGTCATGATCGGCGTCGAAGAACGCGGTCCCCCAGGCCCAGCCCGTCTCGCGCACGCCCAGCGCGTCGGTCGTCTCCTTGAACTGGCGCCCTCCCTCGTTGCGATACATCCGGTTGCCCCGGGGATCGCCGTCGTACCAGATCGCGGAGATGAACCAGTCGAGATCGCCGTCCCCGTCGTAGTCACCGAGGGCCGAGCCCATGCCGTGGGCGTCGTTGACGAGCCCTGACGCGGCCGTGCCATCGAGCAGCTGACCGGTCCCGTCGTTCCAGAACAGACGGCTGGTGCCGTAGTCGGCGGCGAGCGCCAGCTCGGGCCAGCGATCCCCGTCGAGATCGACGAAGGCGGGCGCGAAGCCGTAGGCCCCGGGCCCCGACGAGGCCAGCGGCCCCATTGTCTGCATGTCGATCCCCATCGGCTCGGTCACGTCCTCAAAGTGACCGGGCGCAGCGGCGCCGAGGTTGTGCAGCAGGCGGTTGTGATCCTCGCGCCGGCTCAGCACGACGGCCGAGCGCCAGTCGGCCACGAACATGTCCAGGTAGCCGTCGAGATCATAGTCTCCTACCCCGATCCCCATGCCCACGTGCACCAAGCCGGTCGCCACCGCAGCCCCGCGCAAGAGGGCTTGCTCGTCGAAATAGCCCGCGCCATCGTTGACGTAGAGGTAGTGCCGTAGCGCGCCGAAGCCAGTGAGCATGAGGTCGAGATCGCCGTCCCCCTCGATGTCGATCCACGCGGCGCCCCCGGTGATGTGCTCTTGCTCGAGCCCTTGCGCCTCGGTCACGTCGGCGAAGGTGCCGTCGCCCTGGTTGCGCATCAACAAACCCGGGCCGTTCATCCGCGTGAGGAACAGGTCGGGCCACCCGTCGTCGTCGAAGTCGCCGACTGCGGCGGCGCCCAAGAAGCGCTCCGGGAGGCAGTAGTCGCCCACATCTGGCTGATAGACGTCGTCGAGGATGCAGAACGGCGGCGGGTACAGCTCTCCTGGATCGAATTCGAGGCCCGCGGCAACGGTGACCTCGACGAAGTGCAGCCCCGGCTGGACCGATGGCCCAACGCCCCCCCCCATGTCCGGCTGATCCGGCTGATCCGGCTGATCCGGTTGATCCGGTTGATCCGGCTGACCGGGCGGGCCAGATCCCGAGCTGCTCGGCTCCCTCCCGGTGTCGAGCGTTGACTCACTCGACTCTGCCATGGAGCCCGTCGTCTCGAGGCCCGGGAGGGTGGCGATCGCCGTAGTGCCGATCGGATCCCCCCCGGAGTCCGTGAGATCGCCTCCCGGGCTCGACGCGTCGCTACACGCTGCGATCAGCAGCGCGACGCACGACACCCCGAACCTCCATCGTGGCTTCATCCCAGCCCTCTGCCCCCGATGGTACGAGGTGTCGCGCGAGCGCGCCACCTCCCTTACAATGGCGCGGTCATGAAGGCTTGGGACTATCGACTCCTGGTACCTGTTTGTCTCCCCTTCGCGCTAATGGCGTGCCCGACCGACCCGGTCCCCGTCGAGGATGACGACAGCTCGGGCAGCTCGAGCACCGCGATGGGCTCCTCCACCACGCTCCCCACCCCGGCCGATTCCAGCACTGGCGATCCGCCCATGACCACCGCCATGTCGAGCTCGAGCGGGCCCGGCACCAGCGGCACCACCGAAGCGAGCACTGGGTCGACGACCGTGGATCCGACCACCGGCGAGATCCAGATCTGCGGCAACAACATCATCGAGGGCGACGAGGTCTGCGATCTCAACCAGCTCAACGGAGAGACCTGTGCCTCGCTCGGCAACCAGGGCGGCGTGCTGGGCTGCCTGCTCACCTGCGAGGGCTACAACACCCTGGGCTGCTTCATCTGCGGCAACGAGGTCATCGATCTCATGGAGGACTGCGAGGGCGGGTTCGTCCCCGAGGACGTCACCTGCCCCTCCTTGGGCTACGAGGCCGGCACCGTCACCTGCGGCGACGACTGCATGTGGGACGTGAGCGATTGCTCGATCTGCGGCGATGGGATCCAGTCGGGCCCCGAGGATTGCGACGGGATCGACTTTGGCGGCCAGACCTGCATGAGCATCGGCTTCGACGGCGGCAACCTCGGCTGCAACCTCGCGCAGTGTCAGTTCGTCTACAGCGGCTGCGAAGGCGGGTTTTACTTCCAGGACTTCGAGCTCGGCCCCCCGGTGCCGATGGAGTTCACCGTAGGCGTGAGCAACCCATGGTTCATCGACGACGCGAACCCGATCGACGGGCTCTACTCCGCCCGCTCCGGGGCGCTGGTCGCCGGCGGCTCGACCAACCTCGATCTGACCGCGGACTTCCCCGCGAACGGCACGATCTCGTTCGACTACCTGACCAGCTGCGATACCGGCTTCGACTTCCTCGAGTTCCGGATCGACGGCGTCCTCGACATGCAGTGGACCGGCGTGGCCCCGCTCAACAGCCACATGGCGAACGTGGGGCCGGGCATGCATACCTTCCAGTGGCGCTTCAACCGTCAGAACTTCGGCAACGAGGGGCTCGACGCGGTGTTCGTCGACAATATCCAGCTCGACGGCGGGGTACCGAACTGAGGCGGGCGGGTTCGTCACCGCAGCGCTAACTAATCACGACGGGCTCTGTTGAGTCCGTCGTGGTTCGCCCCGCACGTGGTTCAAATACCACAGAACTATGAGTACAGGAGGATTCCCGATGAGCCAATCCAACAACAAGCGATATTCCATTCTCAGCGTGCTGGCTCTGATCGCCGTGATCGAAGGAGCTCCGGCGGCAACCGCAGGAGAGCTGACGCCAGCTCTTGCGAACACTGCGATTCCTGCGTCGACATTCGCCTTGATACCCACACAAGTCGACAATCCTCCGGCTTACAACGAGCCCGATGGCACTTGCTCGATGTGCATTGCCAGCACGGACGGAGCGGCGAATGGGGACAGTGCTACAATAGAGATCTACTTCGAGGATGACGGCGAAGACTTTAGTGGTGATTTCAGGCTGACGCTCTTGCTCGATGACTCTTCGACAGTGGACGCATCGATCGACGGGGTATCGATCTCTCACCAAGAAACCAGGTACTACACCGTCAACGCAGGCAGTGGCTGGGATTGGGATGATGTGACCCGTGTGAACATCGAAGCGCTGCCCGACGCATAGTCACCTCGATGCCTTGGCGCGACCCGGCGCGAGCACGAGGGCTCGCCCGGGCGCGGGCCGACGGGTGGCGCTCGACCAGAGGCGGCGCCCAGCCCGTGACTGCTAGCGACGCGTCGACCGATCGAACCGGTCCAGGCTCATCACCTTGACCCAGGCGGCCACGAAGTCGGCGACGAACTTCTCGCCGCTATCGTCAGACGCGTAGACCTCGGCGATCGCCCGCAGCTGCGAGTTGCTGCCCAAGAGCAGATCGATAGACGTCGCGGTCCATCGGATCTCGCCGGTCTCCCGGTCGGTCGCCTCGTAGATCAGCTCCTCGCCCGAGGCCTTTGTCCACTCCACCGCCATCTGAGGGTCGAGGAGGTTGACGAAGAAGTCGTTGCTCAGGGTGCCCGGACGATCGGTGAACACACCGTGCCGAGCGCCCTCGTAGTTGGCATCGAGCACGCGCATGCCCGCAACCAGCACCGTCATCTCCGGCGCAGTGAGCGTGAGCAGATCCGCCTTGTCGACCAGCGCCTCGGCCACGGCGCGCTCGGTGGGACCGTCCTGTCCGCCTTGGCCGGGCCCGCCTTCGCCCAACCAGTTACGAAAGCCGTCCGTGCGCGGCTCGAGCACCGCAAACGATGCCACGTCGGTCATCGCCGGCGTGGCGTCGGTACGTCCCGGAACGAACGGCACCTTCACGCGGTGTCCGGCCTTCTTCGCGGCTTGCTGCACGGCGACGTTGCCGGCGAGCACGACCAGATCTGCCATCGAGATCTTCTTGCCCCCGGAGGCCTTGGCGTTGAAGGTCTGTGCGATCGACTCGAGAGCGGGCAAGACCTCGGCGAGCTCCGCAGGCTGGTTGACCTCCCAGCCATTCATCGGGGCCAGGCGGATCCGGGCCCCGTTGGCGCCGCCGCGCATGTCGGTGTCGCGATAGGTCGAGGCGGAGGCCCACGCCACGCGAACGAGCTGTGGGATCGACAGCCCCGACGCCAGGATCATCGCCTCGAGCTCGGCGATCTCCTTGGGCCCGACCAGCGCGTGGTCGACCGGCGGCACCGGATCCTGCCAAAGCTGCGGCTTCGGCACGTCGGGCCCGAGGAGCCGGACGTGCGGGCCCATGTCGCGGTGCGTGAGCTTGTACCAAGCCTTCGCGAACGCGGCCTCGAACTGCTCGGGGTGCTCGTAGAAGCGCCGGGAGATCTTCGCGTACGCCGGGTCCATCTTCAGCGCCAGATCGGTGGTCAACATCATCGGCTTATGGCTCTTGGATGGATCGTGCGCGTCGGGAACGCGGCGACCGTTGTCCCCCTTGGGCGTCCACTGGAACGCACCCGCCGGGCTCTTGGTCAGCTCCCAGTCGTACTCGTACATGTTGGCGAAGAAGTCGTGCGACCACTTCACCGGGGTGTACGTCCAGGCGCCTTCCAGGCCGCTGGTGATCGTGTCGGCGCCCTTGCCCGAGCCGTAGCGGTTCTTCCAGCCCAGACCTTGCTGCTCCAGCGGAGCGCCCTCGGGCTCGGGGCCTACGTGGCCGGCCGCCTTGGCCGCGCCGTGGGCCTTGCCCAGCGTGTGCCCGCCGGCGATCAGGGCCACGGTCTCCTCGTCGTTCATCGCCATGCGCCCGAAGGTCAGCCGGATGTGCTGGGCCGCGGCGAGCGGGTCGGGCTTACCCCCCGGGCCCTCCGGATTCACATAGATCAGCCCCATCTGCGAGGCCCCCAGCGGGTGGGCGAGCTTCTTGCCATCGTCGGAGAAGCGCTCGTCCGCCAGCCACTGTGTCTCCGGGCCCCAGTTGATGTCGGTAGGCTCGTAGACGTCTTCGCGGCCGCCGCCGAACCCGAAGGTCGTAAAGCCCATCGATTCCAGCGCGACGTTGCCAGTGAGCACCATCAGATCGGCCCACGACAGGGCGCGGCCGTACTTCTTCTTGACTGGCCACAGCAAGCGGCGGGCCTTGTCGAGGTTGGCGTTGTCGGGCCAGCTGTTGAGTGGGGCGAAGCGAATCGTGCCCGAGCCCGCGCCTCCGCGGCCGTCGGTGACGCGATAGGTGCCCGCGCTGTGCCACGCCAGGCGGATCATCAAGCCGCCATAGTGGCCATAGTCCGCCGGCCACCAGTCTTGCGATGTCGTCAGGGCCTTCTCGATGTCTTGCTTGACCGCGTCGAGGTCGAGGGTGGAGAACGCGGCCGCGTAGTCGAACGTGTCGTCGGTCGGGTCGCCCTTGGGCGCGTTGGCCTTGAGCACCCGCAGGTCGAGCCGGTTGGGCCACCAGTCGTCGTTGGTATAGGCGCGGCGCTCGCCGTTGGTCGAGGCCGGCGGGGCCTTGGTGGCGGCGCTCGGTGCTTCGGGAGAGGCGGCAGCAGTGCTCGTGGTCGGGCGAGCGCAGGCCAGCGTGGCGCCGGCCAAGCCGAGCGCGAGCATGAGCGCGATGCGGCGAAATGGGGTTTCGGTTGGGGTCTTGCGAGGCATTGTCGTCGTCACGTCGTTGCTTCTTTCGCGGTGGCTTCGTGGCAGCTTCGTCCCGACGCCGAGCCCCACCGGCCCCGCGTCACGCGTCGGGCCAGGCACCACCAGCCCGGCCCGACCACTCCTGGGGCGACATAGAGCACGGATCGTGCCCTGAACTTTATGCTTTAATTTCAGATACTTAAAGCGAACAGAACGAAATGCCATCGTACTCACCGACGATATACCGGCGACTCGACGATATGTCGGTTTATGCTCGAACAACCCATCGAGACACTCGGCGACGACAACGCCGAACCTGGCCGGGCTCATCACTGGGGCAGGCGCGACGTCCCTGACGGCGACGCGTGTGCTCGGTGAAAGAAACACACAAGAGGTCAGTCGCGGTTAGAACGAACGCTGGCAATTGGGGCGCGGTCCGGCGTCTGGAACGCCAGACGATCGCCCTCATTCGGCGAGAAACCGGAGAATATCGGCCCTCGTCACCCGTGTACCGGTTGTGTCACAGATCATGATCCCGGTTCCGAACAACGGCGTTGTTCTCGTGCGCGAAGAGAGCCATCCGATGGGGGGCTGCCCGTGTTCGCACTGCCCACCACCGGGGGAGTCCACCTGGCATTTCAACATCGAGTGGCAGAAGCCAAACTCGAACGGGAAGAACCGAGCGGTCTTCAACCTCCACATCGCGGTCTGGCAAATAGGCGATAACGTGTGTTTCGCGTCGTGGAATAATCGCCCCTCGCCCAAGTGCGTGTACTCGAACTGCGTCGATGGCACGACCCTCGAGGAGATGCAGCACTTCGTTCGGAACATCGCCGAGCAGATCAAGGAAGACGTCGGCGGCGCCTTACAGAGCGCCTACGACATGATGATGAGCCTCGGCGGTATCGCCTGGGAAATTCTACAGGCGATCGGCGCTACCCTGCTGACGCTGGGAGAAATTGCGTGGCAAGTCATCGTGGCGATCGTGCTGGCCTTCCTGTGGGTGATCACCTATCCGCTGCACCGCGGAGGCTGGGGGTTCGCCTAGCCGACCGCCTAGACCAACTCGCGCCAAGTGTACCGTCGCGAAGCTCCGCACCGACTCGATCCTTCTTCGCCAGGCACCGAACGCTCGATCGAGTCGGGCGCCGTTCCACGACCTCGCTCACGTCCTCGCCGATCTTAGCGAAAGCATCGAGCCCCTCGCGACGAACCTCGTCAGGCAGCACCTCGACATCAACGCGGGGCAGGTCCTCGGGCAGGGGTCGGCGACCGGTGGGCGTGGCACGCTGGTGCTCCTTGGTCGTCTTCTTGGGCTTGGCTTCCGGCGGGCGGCCCCCGAGGACGGTGCCGAGTACCGAGAGGGTCAACTGCGCGTCGTTGCCTGCCAGTCGCTCGGTCTTGGGGAGCAGCCCCAGCTCAAGCATCCGGCATCGCTCCAGAGTCTCGGTGTAGAGCTTACGATACTGTTCGGCCTCGGCTTCGGCATCAAGCCTCGCCTTGGTCTCGGCTTGGTGGGCAGCGGTCAGTTGCTGCACTTGGGTCTGTAGCTCGTCAGCCGTTGTCTCTGGCGTGATGGGCGTGGTGAGATCCACGCCCTGTTCATACTCTGGGGCGATCGGGAGTCAAGCATTTTCGCGCGATTTCGCGCCGAACTGTCGTTCGAGCCGTTTGACGCTCGACACCGGCAATGAGTGTTGCCAGTTGTTCGCGATTGATCTTCGAAGTGGACCGAGATGTTTCACCAAACGGGAGCTCGAAGACCGCTCGGTGCAATCGCTTGTACAATAGGCAGTAGCCGTTGTGATCCCACCACAGGATCTTCAGGCGATTGTTTCGCTTGTTGACGAAGCAGATCAGCGCGCCGCTTTGCGGGTCGACCCCCAGAGTCTCTCGAGCCGCACGGGCGAGGCCATCGAAGCTGCGGCGCATGTCCTGGGGCTGGGTGCACACAAAGATACGAACCGAGGTCGGAATCATCGTCGAGTCTCCAATACGTCGAGCACACGCTCCAAGGTCGTGCTCTTGAAATGGTCGTAAACACAAACCGTGATATCGCGGATCTTCAGCTCAAGACCGGAAGGACCAGAAGAGCCCGTGAGACCAGCAGGATCCGCGGTGGAATCAGTCACCGGCTCAAGTTCGACGAACTCGAGAGCGGGCTCGGTCTGCTCGGCCTGCTCGTCGTGTCCTTTGGCACAGGGGGGCTCAGTCAACGACTCGCCCTCGGACTTGAGCTTCCACGCCCACCTCGTCAATGTCCTGGGCTTGAGACCTTCGCGAGCCGCGAACTCTGCGGTCGTCAGACCACTGGCCTTCCACTCCCGCACCTGCCGGAGCCGCTCCTACCTGATGGGCTTTCCCGCTGTCACCGCGATCGGAATAGCGCCTCTGCGGGGTCACGTCACGACGCGGTCCGCTGAACGGCTACGTTTCTTTAGTCGTTCATCAGCCGGGTCGTTCATCAGCCGGCAATATCCAGGCCGACCTGCTCGATCCCAATGGAGAACGCTGTCCTTGCTTCGGTCGCCGCAGCCATCGCTTCAAGATCCTGGTCGCGGTGACCGACGAACTTTCCATCACCGATGTGACAGCTGAGGAAGTATCGGAAAAAGGTCACGAGCGGGATAGCCGATATGTCGCACCACTTACCCTTGGTAGGACTTGAACTAGCTACCGATACGGCGGGAGCTACGACAATCTGCCTATTTTCTGTATCATAGCAGAAGACATAGGATGCTGCGGAAATCCTCAGCATATCTCTACACTGGTCTCCGAGGGACTTCTTGCCAGAGCCCCGGCTCGGCCTTGGATCGACTGTGACAATGCCCTCACGGCACGACCGTAATACGACAAGAGAGGGAGCGCCCTCGCTCTTGTGCATTATGTAGTGCCTGAACTCATCGGATTTATCAAGCTTGAAGTGTCTAAATTCCGAGGTTCCTGCATTCTTCGCCTGTGCTAGAAAACCCTTAGTCACGTCGATTTGCTCCGTCCGAATCCGTAGTATGCCCAGGAAGTTGGCACCATACTGTTTCTCAGATGCATTTGGACCGCGGTCCCTCAGCGTGCGGAACTTGAACGTATAACCTTCCTCTTGGAGATCCTCAACCTGGTTTTGAATCCACCAAGGAACCTATCGGTAAGCTCGGCTCCGTCTGAATAAATTCATCCTTCCAATCTTCCATTGTGGCATTGCTGGACCTCTCCGCAGCGGAAATCACAGAACTCATAACCCTCGGATTGAGCATCGCTGAACATTGCCATATTCTCGGGAGCTACAACAAGGTATATAGAGTCACTATCATAGCAAAAAAATCGGGGAGGCTCCGAGTTGCCTCCCCGAACACCCCTGGACCCAGCCTGGGGTAGGTTGGCCGCCCTGCGGCCGTAAACCTGATCGAAATCGCGCTGACGCTTGATTGTACGCTGCGCGCGTGTGGTTGCGGTTGTGGTTGTACGAGTGAGTCTCTTTGGGTTTCAGCAATCGCTTTCCTGAAGTTGTCGTTGCCTCCAATCCAGCGATGTCGACTTGCTGGCTCTCGCATATTTCAACCCCTACCGGCACCGTGAAACGCACAGTCGATGATGCGTAATCACTGGTAACGACAGCCGATGATGCGTTTACCCTTGAGCAAGGGTGCCCATTGTAAATGACGGCATGGACGTCCGCCTAGTAATGTGCTGGGCTAGCTATCTAGCCGTCTTCCCCTTTCCCGACCTGCTGGATTTGTTGGTCGTCAGCCTAGTGAACCGCCATGATGATGGCAGTAGCAATCGCTGCGGCGACAGACATCCCAAGTAGGAGAATGTGCGCCCGACGATACGCTCCGTCTTGCATGATCTTTCCTTTCTGCGCCTGAGACGCGGTAACCTAGGTTCTCCCCTTGAGGACGACCTAGGCCACCGCGCCACAGGCAAAGGGCGATCATGAGACAGCACGAGAGTAACCTAGTCCATAAATGGGTCCAACGCCACTCTGGCGTTCCACTTCTCGTTGTTGGAAAGGCTGGTCCAGGGGTTCTTGGCCTCGGCAGTGACCGGTATGTGGGTGTCGCTCGCACCGAGCAGAACCCCTGTGCGGGATATCCGCATCCAATGCTAGCAGCCACCCCCAAATGAGGGCAGTGATCTCCATCGACAATCTGCTCGCGCCCTCCGGGATCGGTCCGCAGCGACTCACGACTCAAGCATAACTTGTGCTCGACGTCGGCCTGTAGGGCACGTGGGGATGCCCCTTCCCCTGCGGCCGGTGGTGCCGTTCCCGAGGCCCTGCGCCGCAACAACATGGATGGCACACGCGTGCCTCCACCCGTACCCTCCCGCCAGGATGATCGAGCGGATTAGTCCTATTGACTTGTCCAGATCATGTGCGGTCCACGTCGTCCAAATCTTGTTCCCGAGATTGCAAATATACGACGCTCAGACCACCCGAGATTCGGTCAGCAACTTTGTCCCGTCCAACGTTAGCTGTCCATCGAGGCCTATCATCCCTATGAACTACAAGCAGTGAGTCTTCCATATTTAGATCGATAGATCCGGCGGCGGGGTCACGCCCGCATCCTGGAAATAGTCGGTCTCAAAGCCGATCGCTTGATCCGGCGCACTAGCGATCTTTATGTTGGCTTTAGTAAGATTGATCAACGGATTCCACCACGTTGCCCACGCAATGTTTGGTAGAAATATGACAATTCCCACCTGATACGCCTTGATGAGATCCTTGATTGGACCGAGCACGGAACTCGCCTTGCCAAGAATCGAGAAAGGAGAGCAATCATCCAGAGTTACGAACTTCGTGTTCTCCTCGGCAAATCGAGGAATAACAATTCCAAGTACCCAGTCCCGATAGTTCTCCACGAATTCTTCGGTGGGATTCGTATCCCATCGCGTACGAATGAACGGCCACGGCGAATCGTCGAAGGTCTCACTTTCTGATTATCCCACAGCCCAGGGGGATCGCCGACTTGAAAGCTCGACAGAGCAGCATTGAACGTCGGTCGCGAGACACCAAGCAGCTTTGCCGTGTCGCCCGCAGCAGCCCGCGGAGCTCATCGAGCTCGGCGTCGGTGGGAGCCACCGCCAGCAACACCGTGGCCGTGCCGGTCGCCAAGCTCACCCGCGCCCGGAGCTCTTCGACACGGGATTCCACGCTCACGAGGGCGTTCGCTCGAGCTGCTCGAGAAGCTGCCGAACCGGCTCCGGCAACGCATACCAGGCATTCCCGTTGCGATACTCTACGACCCACAAGCCGTACAGTAACTGCTTGGCCGCGTCGCTCGAGTCCTCCAGGCGGGCCTCGTCACGAACCCTGAGCAGCAAGGGGAGGAACGAAGGGTCGTAGGCTCGTCGGAATGACTCGCGCTGATCGGCGATCGCGGCCTCGACGTCCTGAACCTCGACGAAATCCCCCTGGCGTACATGGGCCTTGACGACGCTGGCCTGCATCAGCCGAGCAAGCTCGCGAATATTGCCACCCGATCCTTGGATAGCTCGCTGAACCGCATTGGGGATGACGATGGAAGGATCGATCGGATCGACCCGCGCCGCGACAATCCGACGTAAGATATCGACGCCTTCGGTCGATTCCACGAGCTTGCGAGTCCCGGGATCGAGCTCCCACAACCGCACCGCGGGCAACACCGCACTGTCCGCATTGTTGTATCGACCGCTGAGCACGTTGAACGTGGGCTCGTAGACCACTGAGAGCGGAATCGTGAGGATGGCCGCCCCCGGAGCCTCGGCCATCGGCTTGCGCTTGTCGTCGAGGAATGTTCGGCTGGCCCGCATGGGCGGCAGCTTATCCAGGCCATCGAGGATGACCACCGGCCGACGATCGGCGATATCTTCGAGAGCCCGCGAAAGCAGCAAGAACGGATCGTCATCGCCGCCCGACTCGAGAGAGATCCGTATCTGGTCGCGAAGCTCGCGATCACTTCGCGCCATCGACAATACTCGCCGCAGTGCATCCGCGAGCGCCGGGACTTCGGCGTCTTCCGATTCGCGGCCGAGCCTCGCGAGGCAAGCCCGACACGCGCCCCGGGTCGACGCCTGAAGCTGATCTCCAGCCTGCACGACGATCTCGGCGAGCGCCGCCAGATACATCTCGGCCGGGTCGAGATCCTGAACCGCGGTCTGGGCCTCGAGGTCGATGAACGTGACCACCCGACCTTCCCGTCGCAACGCGGCTGCCAAGCTCAGCAAGAGGGTCGTCTTGCCGCACCCGGGCTGCCCGGCGACCAGGAGCTTGACGTTGTCGTTGAGGTCGAGCTGCGCCTCGAACTGTCGACGAAAGTCCTCATGGATCTCGGGAACATAGGATCTCCCCGGCTCCCCCTCGAACACCTCCTCTGGCTGGTAGATCGGATCGAAGACCCGGGTGAGCTCCCGGAATTTGGCCCGTGTGTCCGCCATCGCGCTCCTTCGGTATCGAGCAACGTACCCGGCCACGATCGAGGCAGCAAGGCGACGGCGTCACGTGGCCCAAACACCCCCGCTCACGCCGGCGGATCGATCGGCGGCTCCCACAGCGCGTCGAGACTCAGCCCTCCCGGGTACCCATACGCCGCGGCGCAATCGTACCCCCCCACCATCACGCCAACCGGCTCGTTGGCGGTCATGAACTGCTGCCCGTCCACGCAGGCCCCCTCGCCGCCCATGCCGTCGATGTCGAGCTCGACGATCCCCACCTCATAACCCGTACCGGGGATCGCGTCGAAGTGGCTGGCATCGACCGCGCCGAGGCAATCAACCTCGACCGGCACCCCGGCCTCGCGCACCAAGATCACGAAGTCCATGGAGTAGGAATCATCGGTGAGGAAGGGCAGCGAGGTGAGCCACTGCTCGGTGGGGACCATCTGCATCATGTAAGGATCACCCACCGCCGGCCCGGGCATGCACGAGGGGGTGTTGATCACCGTGGAGCCCCCGGCCATGTACTGCACGAGCATGAAGGGCTCGTTGTCGGGCGCGGAGAGGTAGAAGCTCTCGGTGGAGTTCAGCTCCATCCAGTCGCCGGCCGAGGCCAGGCTAATCTGATTGCCCGGCACGATCCCCGGCGGATCGACGGAGATCGTGACGTTGTCGACCCCCGCGATCACCCGCCAGTAGACCGGCTCGATCGTCGGGCTCATCACGGGCTGCCGGTGGGGGTGCCGCGCGGCCACGTAGCTGGTGCCCCAGGCGGCCAGGGGGATCACCGCCTCCTCGATGTGATCGCACCAGCCCGCCCCCGCGGGGACGTTGGTGCAGCTGCTGCCAGAGAACACGGCCACCGGCTTGTCGCTGCCCACGAAGAAGCCGGTGGGATCGCCCGCGCTGAAGGTATGGGTGTCGAAGGCGTCGAGCACCTGCATGCCGGCGTCGGTGTTGAGGGTGGTGGCGTCCTCGGTCGCCACCACGATCACCCACCCGGTGGCGTAGCCCATGCCATAGTAGGCTTGGCCCAGCGAGTTGATGGGCAGCAGCATGCTCGCCTCGGGCACGAAGCTGGGCGCGCCGCCGATCGGGTTGATCTGCATGGCGGTGACCGGCGAGTCCGAGGTGATCCGGAACGCGACGTTGTTGCCCGGACCATTGCTGGGCACGGTGTGGTTCTCCCCCGGCATCACGCCCCCGACGTTGCCGTTCATGTTGATGATCTGGCTCTGTCGCGGGCCGAGCACGAACTGGTGGAACATCCGCAGCGCACCGCCCGGGCCCCGCTGGTCCTCGATGGTCACCTGCACGTCGAAATCGAAGGGGTTGCCCACGCTCACCCCCCACCCCAGGCCCTGGCCCCCAGACGCGGGCACGGACGCGGCCCAGAACTCGCAGCCGATGCTGGTGGGCCCCAGCATGTCGAGGTTGTCGCAGGTGGGCATCACCGGCGGCATGCTCCCGCCGAAGTCGGGGATCGGCGGGAGATCGAAGATGCCGGGTGGATCGGGATCGATGGTGGTGCCGCCCGAGTCGGGATCGCCGGTGGGCTCGCCGGTCGCAGCCCCAGTCCCGGCCCCGACCGCCGTCGTATCCGAGGTCATGCTGGCGGCCATTGACTCGCCGCTGGTCAGGTTCTCGAGTCCGGTGGTGGCCGGGTCGCTC
>JBCCWC010000198.1:0-28928 GCA_039194325.1 Myxococcota bacterium | reverse complement strand
TTCGGCTCTGGGCTCGCTTCTTCATGGCCACCGAAGACGCGCAGTTCGACCAACTCGCTGCCGAGGATCCCATCATGGCCGTTGCCGTCAAGACGCTCGACGAACTCTCCCAAGACCCCGGAATCGCGCACGTAGCCCGAGTACGGCGACACGAGGAGCGCTACTACACAATGAGCCTGGCCGCCAGCCGCTCCGAGGGCTTGAGCGAGGGCTTGCTCGAGGGCTTGCTGGAAGGCGAGCGCAAGGGCTTGCTAGCGGGCGAGCGCAAGGGCTTGCTAGAGGGCAGGCGCGAGATGTTGTTCGAGCAACTCGAACAGCGGTTTGGCCCGCTACCCCCGACCACGCGCGCCCAGCTCAATGCCGCCGCATCCGAACAGCTCCGCGCCTGGGCCCGCCGCGTGCTGACCGCCGCCAATCTCGAGGAGGTGCTCGCCGCTTAGGCCAGGCGGCTCGTCGCCGCCCTCCGAGACCAGCGTCGCCCCTCGTGGCTCACCTCACGATCGTCACCCACTGCCGCCTGAGCTCTTCTTCACTGAGCTCTTCTTCACTGAGCTCTTCTTCACTGAGCTCTTCTTCGCTGAGCGCTTCTTCACTCTCCAGGGGATCCGGATGTTTCGCGCCCAGCAGCGGTTTGGCCCGCGTAGCCGGAAGGAGCCCTCGGTCGCGCGCAGGCGGCGACTATGCGTACCTCCAAGCACTCTACTCTTCATCGCCGACGAGCACGTCCGAGGTAGGCGTCCGGCGTAAAACAGGGCCAACCCGCCCCCGCCCGAAGCTCAACCCAGCCCTGCACCGTTGCCCCACCCGACATGAACGGACCTACTCCAACCGCCAGCGCACCGGCAGCCGTCGACTGGTCGGCAACCACCGGTCGAGCTCGTCGAGCTCGAAGCGACACAGGCCGATCCGCTGCCACAGCACGTCAGAGACGTCGCCGTGGGTCTTGTAGCCGCCCTCGGGGGTGATCACGGCCCAGCCGCGCCCGGTGCCCAAAAGCGACGCGACCAGCCGACCACTTTGCACGTCGAACAGATCGAGCGTGCCCGAGGGGCCGCTGGCGGCCAGCCATCGGCCATCGGGATGTAAGGCCACGGTATAGAGCGGCCCCCCGCGACCGAGCATGCTGACGACGGGGCGCGCGGTGGGGACGTCCCACAGTCGCACGGTGCCGTCGCTCCCGGCGCTGGCCAGCCGCGTGCTGTCGTCGGACCAGGCCACGGCCCACAGCGCGCCCGGATGCCCGTCGAAGCTGGCCAGGTGCTCGAGCCGCGTGCCGTCGGGGGAGGGCTTCCACAGGCGGATCGCCCCGTCGTCGCCCACCGAGGCCAAGCGCGCCCCGTCGTCGGACCAGGCCACCGCGTTCACTCGCCCCTCGTGGCCGTCGACCCGGGTCAGCTCGCCGGCGGCGTCGGGGGTGGTGTTCCACAGGCGGATCGTGCCGTCGTCTCCGGCGCTGGCCAGCCGCCGCTCGGACCACGCCACGCTCCATACCTTGCCCTCGTGCCCGGCGAGCGAGGCCGCGACCGAGGTGGTCCGCAGATCCCAAAGCCGCACCATGCCGTCGTCCCCGGCGCTGGCCACCCGGGTCCCGTCGAACGACCAGGCCACGCTCCAGACCGAGCCGGTGTGCTCGTCGAGGCGGGCGAGCTGGCGGGCCATGCTGGTGCCCCAGATCCGCACGGTGCCGTCGTAGCCGGCGCTGGCCAGCCACTCGCCCCCCGGCGCCCAGGCCACCGCGTTGACCCGATCGGCGTGCCCCCCAAAGCACGCCAGCTGCTGGATCGCCTCGGTGTCCCACAGCCGCACGGTCCCGTCGCTGCCGGCGCTGGCCAAGAGCATGCCCTCGGCGTCCCAGTCGACCCCCCAGATCGAGCCCGCGTGCCGGTCGAGGTTGGCCAGCTGCTTGCCCGCCGGTACGTCCCAAAGCCGCACGGTCCCGTCGCTGCCCGTGCTGACCAACTGCTTGTCGTCGGCCGACCACGCCACCCCCCACACCGAGCCCGAGTGACCGGACAGGGTGATCGGCAACTGGTCACCGTCGTCGCTCCACAGGCGGATCGTGCCGTCGGCCCCGCCGCTGGCCAGGCGCTCGCCATCGTTCGACCACGCGACGGTGTTGACCTTGCCGGTGTGCCCCCGCATCTTGGCCCGCTGCTTGCCGGTCGCGCAGTCCCACCGGCGCACCGTGCCATCGCTACCCGCGCTGGCCAGCTGCGTCCCGTCGGGCGACCACCCCACGCCCCAGATCCGACCCGCGTGCCCCTCGAGCGTCTCCACCAGCGCGCCGGTGGTGGGCTCCCACAGGCGGATCGTGCCGTCGTCGCCCACCGAGACCAGGCGGCGGCCGTCGGGCGACCACGCCACGCTCCACACCCGACCGGTATGCCCGTCGAAGGTGAGGATCGGCTCGCGAGCGGCAATGTCCCACATGCGCACGGTGCCGTCGCTGCCCGCACTGGCCAGCCGCGCCCCGTCGAGGGACCACGCCACGCTCCACACCCGCCCCTCGTGGGCCTTGAGCACGGTCAGCTGCGTCGCCGTGCTCATCGACCACAGGCGCACGGTGCCGTCGAAGCCGGCGCTGGCCAGGTGCGTACCGTCGCTGGACCACGCCACGCCGCCCACGCCGCCCACGTGACCACGCAGCACCGCGACCACCCGCCCGCCGACGACCTCGCGGATCACCACCGGCCCCGCGAAGCTGGCCACGGCCATCAGCGTGCCGTCGGGGTCGAGCGCGAGCCCTCGGCCACCGCCATACCCCGAGACGTCGAGCTGGGCCGACACGGCCGCGTCGGGCCCGGCCGCTCCAAAGGTGTCGCAGTTGACCAGCGCGCCCTCGTCGAGGGTCGCGCCCACCAAGGCCGCCTGGCGCAACGACGCCCCGTCGAGCACTGCACCGCGCAGATCGGCGCCCAAAAGCCGCACACCGTGCAGATCGGCCCCCGTGAGGTTGGCCCCCCCGAGGTTGGCGCCGTTGAGCACCGCACCGCTCAGCTGCGCCCGGCTCAGATCGGCATCGCGCAGATCGGCGTCGATGAGCCGCAGCCCGCGAAGATCGGCGCCGGACAGATCGGCACCCGAAAGATCGGTGCCCAGCCGCTCGCCCCGTAGATCCTGACCGGCCAGCCGCAGGGGCATGCCGGTGGACTCGCCGAGGTGATCGAGCACGGCCAGCGCATTGGTGTGCAGCCGCTCCCCCGGCTGAGCCTTGCCTTCGAGCACGGTGCGAGCCCACGCCCCCAACGTCTCGCGGCGCGACAGATCGGCCAAGAACTCGATCATCAAGGGCGATAGATCGCGCTGCTCCAGCGAGGGCGGGGTGGTGCCGCTCTCGAGGTAGTTGGCGGCGTCGCGCGCCACCAGCCACTCCATGACCGACTGGTGCACGAAGCGAAAGCGGCCGACCGCATCGCGGACCAGCAGCGTACCCGAGCCCACCGCGTGGGTGGCCACGTGACGATCGAGCTCGCTGCCCAGGCGATCGAGGGTGTGCCGCACCTCCTCGACCAGCTCGTCCACGGCCACGTGGGGCAGGGTCTTGCCCCACAGCGCCAGCGCGACCTGGGTGACCGCGTGGTGGCACTCCTGCGCGGTCAGGCCCGCCACCATGCCGGGCGGATGGGCGCGGTCTTCCTCGTTGCGGAGCCACCGCTCGATGAGCAGCTCGTAGACCGCGGCCGGCGTGACCCGCCGGTCGGTGGATCGCTGCCGCGCCTGCTCGAGATCGTCGCGATCGAGCTCGGCGATGAAGTTGAGCATGCGCGGGTTCTCCGAGAGCCCCACCAGGTCGTTGACGTCTTGCATCAGCTGGTAGCGCGCCTCGGCCTCGCCCGCCCCCAACTTGTTGCGCAAAAATGCCAGGATCCGGTCGCCGTCGAAGGGCAAAAGCCGCACCGCTCGCAGGTTGCGGGCCCGCCGGGCCTTGTCGAACAGCGCGGTCACCACCTGATCGTCATCGAGGAAGTGTTGGGTGCGACTGGTGATGATCACCTTGGCGTCGCCCATCGCCGCCTGCAGCACCGTGCCCAGGTGCTCGGCCGCCCGCTCGTAGCGCACCCGCAGCGCAAGCTCGTCGAAGCCGTCGAAGAGCAGCACGATCTGCCCCTGGTCGAGCATGTGGCGGAACACGGGGCGGTTGAGCTGCTGGACCCCGGCGCGCATGAGCGTCTGGCCCAAGAGATCGTCGAGATCGCGCGAGCGGTCGAGCTCTCGCATCTCGATGAGCAGAGGCACCAAGGGCAGCGAGCCGTCGAGGTGCGCCCGACCCAGGCGCCGCGCCGCCTCGCGCAGCAGGAAGGTCTTGCCCGTGCCGAAGTCGCCCAGCACCAAGGTCAGCGCCCCCTCGGGGGTGCGCAGCCACTGCTCGAGCTGGGCGAACGCGTCGTCGACCGTCTCCGAGTCGGCCCGCAGCGACAGCGCCATCCGCTGGGCCACGTAGAGCGACGAGGGATAGATCTCGTCGTCGCTCAGCCGCTCCACCATCTGCTCGACCACGGGCCGCAGATCGGGCAGCCCGCGGTACTGCGCCAGGCTCTGGATCCGCACGTACTCGCGGTGGGCCTGCTCCACCAACGCCTCGGGAGCCCGCCCCCCGTGGATGATGAGGGGGCGCACCGAGGGATCGGTCGCCCGATAGCGGGCGACCACGCGGCGCAGGAAAGCCTCCAGCCGCACCTGGTCCAGGTCGCCTTCGAACACGGCCACCGGCAGCTGGTGGACCACCCCGCTGGGCTCGGCCACCGTCACCCGCAGGTAGGGCCACGGCAGCCCCGCGACCCGCTGGACGGCCACCTCGGACACGTTGCTCTCCCGCAGCCGCACCAGGGGCACCACGCGATCGATGAGCTCGTCATGCCCCGAGCGCCGCCCCCCCGGCCCGGTGCCGAAGGCCCCGAAGGCCTCGATGTTGGCGGTGGGCTCGTCGAGCCCGGCCGGCATCCGCAGGCGCGAGGCGGGCGAGATGTCGGGGAAGACCTCGCCGATGTCGATGAAGCGAACCTCTCGCTCGTGACTCCAGGTGTTGCCGTCGGCCGACCCGCGGGGGTCGGCCACGAAGCGCGTTTGGTCGGCCGCGTACATGCGGCTCCACCACGAAAGCCGCGCACGCTCCACCCGAACCAGCTGATACTGGTTGGGCACCTCCTGCGGCCGCCACTCCCGACTAACGGCGGCGCTGCCCGCCGCCAGGATCGGCAGGCTCGGATCCCACCACTTGACCCCGGCCTCGTGGCGGTGGCCGTGCATCACCATGTTGATGTGCGGGCTGAGGATCCGCCGCATGTCGTCGGCATCGCGCAGGTTCTCGTCGTCGAGCTGCGCCTCGCGGATCACGTTGTGGTGGATCGCCGCGACCCGCAGCCACCCCGCGTTGCGCCGCAGTCGCTCGGAGAACCACCGCAGCTGCCGCTCGCCGACCCAGCCGTAGTGATCCTCGTCGCGGTGGCTCTCCTTGATCGTCGAGTTGAGGCCGGCCACCACCAGCTTGAGCGCCGGGAACTCGAACAGGGTCCACGGCTCATCCTCGGAGAAGCCATAGTCGTCGATCCCGTCGTAGAAGCGCGCAAAGAACCGATGGTAGTGCTTCCACTTCTTCCAGTAGGGCGGGACCGGCTCCTCGCCGTCGCCCTCACACTCGCTGAAGTAGGCCTCACACAGCTTGCGGTTGACGTCGTGGTTGCCCGGCACCACCAGGATCCGCCGGCGCTCCAGCGACAGCAGGTCTTGCAGCTTGGTGGCGAACCCCTCGACCTGGTCGAACTCCTTGCGCATCCCCCACTCGGCCAGGTCGCCGGTGAGCAACACCACGTCGGGCCGCAGCTCGTGCTCGTCGCGCAGCTCGACCAGATCCGTGCGCAACCGTTCGAACAGCGTGTCGTAGGCCTCGTCGACGCCGACCCCCTCGTCCTCGAACAGGTGATGCTTGCCGAACTGGAGATCCGACAGGTGCAAGAAGGTCAGCGCCCGACCGCTCATGAATGATGCCCCACCGTCCGTCGAGTGCTCGCCGGTTCGCGCGCCCAATTGCGGCACCAGACCGCTCGCCCTGGCCCCTGGCGATGGGAGACTCTGATCCCTGGGGTCGGTGGGTGCAAGCCGTCTCCCGGTTCGTCAGTCGCGGGTCCAAAAGCCCTCGCTATCGACGGGTGGGCGATCACGCAACGGGCCCGCTCGAGGGTCCCGCAGTACGCGCCCGACGGACCGACGAGAGCGGCTGGAGTCGCATACATTGGCACAGAGTACACCACAGGACGCACCCGCCTGACGCGGAATCCCGAGCACCGTCCCGCACAGGGACGACGATCGGGCGACGGTGCGTTCACCCCGGAGGAAATCCCGTCTCACACGCGGTCAGCGGCCCCGCGAGCCCAGAGTTGCCATTGAATGGCAACGACGGGACATCAGGCCCCGTCACCAGCACCGAAGACGATGCGAGCGTGACCGGATCGACCAAGAAGAGCTCGGCGTCGATGTTCATGACATACAGGCGAGCGGTCGCGTCCTCGAACAGCGCGCCGCCCAGGGCGTGAATGCCATACGTGCCCGCCATGCCCAGCACCACGCCCGTCCCGGCGACATAGTCGAAGTCGTGCACCGTGCCGCTGTCGATGGCAAAGCCCTGGCTGTCGGTAATCTCGCCCATCGCGTTGATCCCCGGCGACATGTCGTCGATATCGGCCACGCTCGCCATGCTCAGGTCGGTGATGACCTCGTAGGACAGGTCGCCCGCGAGAAAGTCGCCCGTGAACCGCAGCAGGCGGTTGCCGTCGGCCGAGGCGGAATTCGTCCCGCTGTCCATCAAGTACACCAGGCCCTGACAGTCCACGTGCAACCCCTCGACCGCTACGTTGTCGGGCATCGGCCCGAGCAGCTCGAACTCGACATCGCCGGCGATCGTCGTCGGAGGTGATGCCGCGTAGTAAATGAGCGATGGCGCGTCCACATAGGTGCCGTTGCCGTCGGACTGGGGCCCGCGCGCGATGAGCAGGCCGCCGTCTTCGAGCATGGTGATCCCGGCGCCCTGGGAGACGATCGCCGGCTCGTTGCTGAACTGGTGCTCGACCAGCTGCGCGACCGAGCCATCGGCGGGATCGAGCTCGATGTAGATCAGCCGATCCGCGACCGAGTACCACAGCACCGGGTCGACCGGCTCGGCGATCTCTCCGATGTCCTGCGGACCTCCAACATCGAAGACCGTGCCCTTGCCCGTGGAGTCATCGGCAGACGTCGCCGTCCCATCGGCGCCGGTGCTGGGGGGGGTGGCCGTCGCCGAGCTCGCCCCGGTCGAGCTCGGACCGCTCGTGGCCGAGAGGCTGGTCGGGCCGCCGGTCGGGCCGCTGGTCAAGGTGGCACCGCTGAGCGTGCTCGTCGACTCTTCACCCTCGGCCGCCCCGCAACCCGCCCCCCAACCCGCAGCCCAGCTCGATAGCAGGGTCATGGACGCCAAGCGGAGCGCGGACGATGTGTGTTTGTTCGGCATGAGTGTTCAGTCCTGTCGGTCGTGCTGCTCTCGTTCAAGGGCTCGAGGTGGGGTTGCGCCACCCCGCCTCCGCCCGCTCGATGATCTCGGCGCGCCAGCGCTCGGTGTGGGCATCGGCTTGACGTCGCAGGGATGAGTCTACGGGCAGGCTCGCCGGATGCTCGTCGAGCGTGCGAAACAGATCCCGCAAGGTGTCCTCTCGGCGCCGAGTCCAGTCCTCGTAGACCACCGTGATCGGAACCACGCCAGAGTCTTGGAAGAAGCGATCCCATGCCGCCTCGCGATGGGCCAGCTCGCGCAGCAGGTGCGAGACCGCGTCGTGATCGATCGCGTCGGGAGGGTCGACTCCCTGGTCTGGCTCCGGGTCTGGCTCCGGGTCTGGCTCCGGGTCCGGATCCGGATCAGTGTGGCGCCATCGGCCGGTCTGAATCGCGCGCCACCAAGAGATCGCCTGTCGCAGCTTGTCGCGGCGGGTCGCCCAGATGAATGTGGGCGGGCCGAAGGCGGCCCAGATCCCGTCGAGGCCCGGATCACCGGTCGCCGCCTCGACCGCGTGGAGCATGCGCCCGAACATCCCGCCGCCGATTCCGATCTTCACGCCGAAGACCCCGTTGTCCCCCGTTCCCGCAGCCGCGATCTTGGCCACGAGCGCCTGGGCATCGGCCACCCCGTGGGCGGCGAGCAAGCCGTCCCAGGACTCGGCCAAGAAGTACTCCTCGGGTCGGCCAGCGACCTCGGATTGGGCGAGGTAGTCGCACAACAGCGTGCTCCCGCTGCGCGGGGTCATGCACACGATGACGCTCTTGCGGGGCCGGTTCGATCCCGACCCATTCGATTCCGACCCGTTCGATCCTGACCCGTTCGATTCTAAAGGCTCCATCGTGACGTCCTGTTCGGCTCGATCGGCTCAGGTCTGCGCCAGGCCCAGCCACTGCGGCCGGGGCGGCGCCTCGTAGGCCCGCAGCGCCGCCAGCATCGCGGCCGGCTCGTCGGCATCGAGCAGCAGCGAGCGGGTCCCGGGCCGTAGCAGTTGCTCCTGCACCCCGCGCTGCAAGAACGCCAGCAACGCGTCGTAGTAGCCGTCGATGTTGAGCACGCCGATCGGCTTTTGGTGCAGGCCCAGCTGGGCCCACGTGGTCACCTCGGCCACCTCCTCGAGCGTGCCAAAGCCCCCAGGCAGGGCGATGAAGGCGTCGGCCAGCTCGAACATCCGAGTCTTGCGCTCGTGCATCGAGTCCACCTCGATGAGCTCGGTAAGCCCCGTATGCGCGATCTCCTTGGAGAACAGCCGGGTGGGGATCACCCCGTGCACCCGGCCCCCGCCCGCCATGACCGTGTCGGCCAAAAGGCCCATCAAGCCCACCGAGCCCCCGCCGTAGACCAGCGCGATGCCCTCGTCGACGAGCAGCTGCCCCAGGGCGCGGGTGGCCGCGGTGATGGTGTCGTTGCGGCCCGGCGAAGAGGCACAGTAGACGCAGATCCGTTGAAGGTCGTTCACGTCGGCGTGGACGCTAGCGCAACGCGGCGCGGGGGCCCAGCGGCCGGTAGTTGCCACCTATGGTGGCGAACTCGGGACAATACCGCGTTTTCCGCAGCGCGGGGGGCTCACCGCAGGCGATTGGACCCGCGGTACCCATTGGCTCGGCTGGTCGACCCAGCGGGGTGGATCGAGCGTGACCGCTCCGGCAACCGCTCTCAGGGGGCCGGTGCGATCGATGGCCGTCCCCGTTTGCGAGCCCCCGACGCTCGCTGGATACTGTGGGGTGCGATGAAGCCCGCGGTCACGCTCGAAGATGCCGCCTACAAGTCGTTGGCGAACTACAACCGGAACATCTGGGAGCAAGGGGGGCCGTGGTGGTCGTTCGACGACGCGTATATCGACCGCTCGAGCGCGCCCGAAGGCGCACTGCCCACGACGTTTCGGTTGATCGAGCGGCGTTTGCTCGAAGAAGACGGCCCGACCACGATCATGTTTACGGGGCAGACCGGGTGCGGCAAATCCATGGAGCTGCGCCGGCTGAGCGAAGAGCCGAAGATCCGCGAGCGATTCGAGCTGATTCGGTTCTCGGTGCTCGACAAGCTCAACGATGCGGTCGATAACGATCTCAATCACGTGCTCCTCGCGACCGCCTCGGAGCTCGCGGACCACGTGGTCGATGCCGGGCTGCATACCGTGGGTCGGTGGGACAAGGCCGACAAGGCCGATGGGGAGCTTCGCCGGTGGCTCAGCGTGCTGGCCCGCGGTGACCAGCCCAAGCCTCCTGCCCGATTCGACGAGCTGGCGGTGAGGCTCAAGTCGGTCCTCGCCGACTGGAGCATCCGCCTGCGCAGCGAGGCCGAGCTGCGCCGCGAGGTCTCCGGGCTCGAGGCACGCGACCTCCAGGCGCTCACGAGCATGCTGCTGACCTGGGTCGCGGATGTCACCGAGCGCAAGACCTTGTTGGTCGTCGACGACGCCGACAAGCTCTACGCCGAGACCTCGGTCGACGCGATCTTTCGGCGGGGGCTACGGACGCTCACCGATCTGCCCACCAAGATGGTGCTGACGTTTCCGCTCAACCTCGCCTACGACTCGAAGTTTCGACCGCCGGCGAACGTGCACGTCGAGCGGCTCTTCAACGTCAAGGTGATCCGACGAGACGAGCCCAGCCGGGTGCTCGCGGGCGCGGTCGCGTTCTTCCGCAAGTTGCTCGCCTCCCTGGTCGACCCGGCGGCCGAGCTCATCGACGCCGCGGTGGTCGATCAAGCCGTGCGACTATCGGCTGGCGTCCCCCGAGAGTTCGTGCGACTGCTGCTCAAGCTCGCGTGTGAAGAGGCCGATCTCGCGGGCCGGGCGCGAGTCACCGTGCCCGACTTCAAGACCTCCGTGGCCAACTATCTGCGGCGCGAGTTGGTACCGCGAACCCAGCTGGATCCGACCCCAGCCTCACTGATGCGCGTGAGGCTGACCAAGAAGGTCTCGACGGCCAACGATCTGGCCCTACTCCACGCGAACCTCATCGTCGACTACGTCAACGAGACTTCTTGGCAAGATGTCAATCCAGTGCTCATCGAGCATGTCAATGGGCTACTGGACGAGCAGCGAGCACTCTTGGCCGCAGAAGGCCTCAACGGCCCCGCGGTCGACCGCACGCTACGAGAGTACCTTGCCCCCGCCCCCCAACACGAGCCGGGTTAGTCGACGTTGGAGCCGGCTCACGAGCGAATGCTGCGGCAGCTGACCCGGCAATTGCGCAAGGATCCCCGGGGAGCCTTCGTCATTGCGGCTTGTGCCGACCCTGTGCTGCGCACCGAACTCGAAGACCAGCTCTCCGCAGATCTCGGGCCCGACCGGAGTCTGGCGAGACTCCGATGGTCCACCCACCCAACGTCGCCGTGGGACGAAATTACGAATGCACACCAGCACCTATCCTCCCATGGCGTGCTCTCCGTACACTATGACGCGATCGAGCCTCCCGACGTCGTCTTGAGCGTCTCCCAGGCTGGTCGAGCACCTCAGCAGACTCACCCCAAGGATCTCCTCCCGCTCAACATCGGCCGCGACATCAGGGCACGAGAACGCATCGCGCTCCTGCTGTGGGTGCGTGGTTCCGAGCCACTGCACACGCTCCGTGCCGGGGCGCCCGACCTATGGGCCCATCGTACACTCGTGGCTCGTTTTGCGTCGGCCGCCGACGTTCACACGCGACTCGGAGACGAGTTCACGACGGGACCAGCCACGCAAGGGGCCGCCGCACGCTCACCGCTCCGCCATCATTCATCACGCTGGGATCACGCATCGAGCTGGCTCACTCCCCAGCAACAGATCTCGGAGCTCCACACCGAAGGACTCCACCTGGCACAGGCCGGACAACTGGGCGCGCTGAGCCGCACGACCGCCGAACAACGCCGCATCTACGAAGAACACCAAGAACTCCGCGAGCTCGAGCAGCCAACGATACAATTGACCATCAACGAGTTGGAGCTCGCCTATCAGCAAGAGCGCCCGGACGAACTAGACCGGCGACTCATGACCGCCAAGGCCCTGATGCACGAGAAGCACTGGCCGTCCCTGGCCATGACGATCGCGAGCTATGAGGGGACGGTAGCCAAGAATCAGGGACGATTCGACGACGCGCTTCGAGCGTACGATGAGCACGTGCGCCTGGCTGCCACGCGATCGGAGTCAGACTTGCTCTTCGACCCGAACGCCCCTTTGTTGAACCGAGCCGCGCTCCACCTCCAACTCGGGGATCCGGTCCAAGCCACTGCCGACATGAAGCCCATTGGGACGACGCTGGAGGATCCCTTGCTCGGGCCCGTGGTCTGGCACCAAGATCAGAGCGTTGTGGAGCACCACCGGGCCAGCTGCGCGACGGCGCTCGGGCACCCAGAGGATGCTCTACGCTGGACACACATCGCGCTGAAGCGACGAGAGGCCCTGCAAGGATGGGCCCTCGTGTGTGTGTGCCTCCCCTTGCTCCGGGAGTTGACCCTCGACCAGGGCCTTGCGGGGCTGTTCCAAGCGGAGGCTATTGCGCTCCTCGGAAGACTTCGGCATGCCGACGTACCGCTCGTCTACGCTCGAATTCAGGCCGAAATCGCTCGACTCGCGCTGGCGACGGGCAACCGAGAATTGCTGCGCGCTCACGCGCATGAATGCTTGACACTAGTCGCGCCCGACACTTCGGAGATCTCGTTTGCGGCGATGCTGCTGGAACGTTCCTCGCTCGCCAGGCTCGTCTACCAGCAATGGAGCGATGAGCTCCAGCCGCACGAGTACCTCGCGCGACTCGATGCCATACTCGCCAGCAATATCGATGAAGACCTCGATGATCGGCTACGGCTGGAACGTGCCCACTGGCACCTGCTATGCCATCAGCCACATGCGGCGTCTTCGCTAGCCATCAGTCGCCTCCCCTTCCGACGCAAGCGACGTGGTCCGTCGTTCGTGGCCGAGACTTGTCTGGTGGCCGCTCATGGGTACCGCGACCTACGGGCCTTCGAGCAGGCCACCGAATGCTTGACCGAGGCGCGTACCGTCCTCACCCAGACCCGCGAACAAGCCCGCCCGTTCGACTCCTGGAGAGACGTTATGCTGGAGACATCCCGTCTGGCGATCGCCAAGGGCGAGCCCGATGCGGCCTGGCAGGCGATCGACGATGCGCTGGCGTTTGCCAACCAACGCCGGCTCAAGGTCGAACGAATGCGTCTGTTGCTCGAGCAGGCCCGTCTCGAGCTCGACTCGCCGCGGGGCCAAGACGCCGCTGTGCAGAGCCTGCAGATCGCCAGTGAGCTGGGCTACCTGCGCGACGAGGGCCAGATCCGGCTCGTGCTCGCCCAGCAGGCCGAAAGGAGCGGAGATCTCGACCGGGCCCGATCCGAGCTCCAAGACGCGCGATGGCTGCTAGAGCGACTCGGGCCACCGAAGTATCGCGAGCAAGCCGAAGCCTATGCCCGGCGTCTCAGGCCAACGCACGAGCAGTAACAAGGCGCGGGCCGGCGAACGAACGCGACCGACTCAATCATCCGCATGCTGCCGCCCCAGCGCAAGAACGATCGCCTGCGCCGCATCCTCGATCTGTGCCCAGTGCACACGCCCGCCCGCCCTCGGATGCCCGTCGAGCACCAGCTCCATCGTGCGGCGCGAGACGAGGCAAGGCGGGCGTCGCTGTAAGAGCAACGTCCTCAATGCCATCACGGGATCAGCCACCGGCTCGCCGTCCTCCCTCCCATCTTCAGTCACGGATCCACTGCGCTCGACCAGCGCCACCGCGTCGGCCCGCAGGCGCTCGACGTCGATCGCCTGCCACTCCAGTGATGCCGCCGTAGGCTCGATCGTCTCCCGATCGCGCCGTGCCCCCTCCCCTACCCGCCGCGGCGCCGGGGCCACCGCGTCCTCCCCCACGATCTGCGCATCCTCTCGCTGCAGCCCCTCCACATACTCCTCATAGCTGTCGTTGGCGATGACCGTCAGCACGTTGACCTGCCGATCGAAGACCCGGCGCCCTTGTTGATCTACGGCCAGCCGTACCCCTCGCCCCACCTCCTGCCGCTTCTTGATCGTCGAGTGCGAGGTGGCCATCGTGCAGATCTGGAACACATTGGGGTTGTCCCAGCCCTCGCGCAAGGCCGAGTGCGAGACGACGAAACACACCGGCTCCTCAAACGAGAGCAGCCGCTCCTTGTCGCGCATGATGAGCGCATAGGCGTCCTCGTCGGCCGCGCTGCGTCCGGTGCGAGAGTCTATAGCTTGGCCCCGGCCGGCCGCGGACGCCCGCGTGGCGAAGTAGGCCGCGCAGACCCGATCGGCCGGCAGCGCGGCAAAGTCGGGATACTCGCCCTTGAGCTCGTTGAAGCCGCGCCCAAAGTGCGCCCGCACCAGGCCGTCCTCGGCCACCCAGTCGGCGACCTGGGGCACGAACAACAGCGAGAGCACCTTGATCCCCCGCGCCCGTAGCTGCGCCTGCCGCCGCAGGTGCAGCGCAATGGTCGTGCGCAGCTGAGCCAGGATCCGCGCGCCCCGGTCGGTCAACCCCGCGGCGGGTGCAGCCACCTCGATCCGCTTGACCAACCCCTGCGCATGGGCTTGCCGCGGGGTCAGCCGATGCACCAGCGCATGCCGCCGCCGATGCGTGGCGCTGTAGCGCAGCGTGAGCAACGGGCGCAGATCCGCCAGCGCCGCCCGGCTACGCGGGCTCTCCATCCGCTGCGGCTCGTCGAGCACCACCAACGGTCGCGTGGCCTGCACAAGCTCCAGCGGGGTCCGCCCGCCAAAGGCGTCGTGGGGCTGCCGCATGCGATTGCGGGCCTTGTTGAAGGCATCGAGGGTCAACACCATCAGCTCGACCTCGGACGAGCGCGCGAAGGTCCGCAGCCGGGCAAGCCGGGCGCCGTCGTAGGCGAAGAACCGGTAGCGGATCCCCGGCAACACGCGGCTGAAGTGATCCTGGGTGATCCGCAGGGTCTTGAGCACCCCCTCACGGACAGCCACCGAGGGCACCACCACCACCACCTTGCGGATCCCGTGGCGTCGCGACAGCGCCAGGATCGTCCGCAGGTAGACGTAGGTCTTGCCGGTCCCCGTCTCCATCTCCACCGAGATCTGCGGCGCTTGGTCGGGGTCGGGCCAGGCGGTCAGCTCGGGCAACCCCGCCGCGCGCTGGGTGGCCCGCGCCCGCTCGAGCAGCTGCTTTGAAGACACGTCCAGCCGGTTGGCCACCACCCCCACCCCTCGCCCGGCGGCCAACGCCTCGGCGGTCGAGACGAAGGGCTGGTCGAGCAGCAACCCCATGACCGCCTCGATGGCCGCCTGCTGGTGGGGCTGGTCGGGGTCGAAGTGCAGCTTCACGGACGGCTCGTCGGGCTCGGGCCAGGCGCGGAGGATCTTAGAGCAGCAACAATACGTGGCGCCGCGCGAGGTTGTAGGCCAGCTCGTCGTCGAGGGCATCGGCCCGGCAGGCGACCATGGTGTCGCGATCGAGCGCCCACGCGTCGACTTGGGCGCGCTCCAGCACCGAGCACAGCGAGACCACCAACCGCCGCGAGTCAGCGACGAGTCGCCAGGTCTGTGGGCCCAGCGGCGCGACCTCGGCACAAAGGGGCAGCCCGGCCGCCAGCGCGATCCCCCAGGGGTCGTCGGGCGACGAGCCCGCGGGCTCGACCGGCGGAGGACTCAGGCGAAAGCAACGCAGGCCTCGCCCCGGCGATCGCAGCGCGGCGACCCGCAGGCGGGTGACATCGGCGATGGTCTGCGCCCCCAGGGCCCGCCCGGGTGCCCCCTCGGGCAAGACCTCGGGCAGCTGCACCAACACAGTCCGACGCCGCCCTCCGTCTTGCGCGTCGAGCCGGCGCACCGCTTCGGCGGTGGTGCCCGAGCCAGCGAAGAAGTCCAGCACGAGCCCGTCGGGATCGGTGGCGAGCCGTAGACATCGCTCCACCAGCTCGACCGGCTTGGGGTGATCGAACGCAGCCACTCCCAGCCGCTCGCGTAGGATCTTGGTGCCCTGCTCCGAGCGCAGCTCGGCCTCGTCCCACACCGAGCGCGGCTTGACGGTGGTGGCCCGGTGCTTTTCGTAGATGTTGAACACCCCGTCCCGCCGACGCCGCGCCACCACCTCGCTGCGCGCCGGATCTCCGGCCACCAGCGCGGCCCGCAGCTTGGGCTGACCCCAGCGCCACACGCTGCCTGCCCCCTGCCGATTGCGAGGCTCGACCCGCTCGGATCCCGCCCCCGACTCCAGGCTCACCGGGCACAGCCCGTCGGCGTCGGCGGCGGCCGGATCGACCCACACCGGATAGAAGAGGTTGGGTCGGTTGTCGGGGGTAAAGCGAGGGTTGCGGTTGCGGAGCTCCCGAAGATCGTAGGGGCCCCGCGCGTCAGCATACCGCGGCGGCGGCCCGGTCCGTGGCAGCGGGCGCACCGGGGCATCGGGCGACTTGCCGTAGCACAGCAGGTACTCGTGGGTGGTGGCGATCCGCAGGTAGTCCCGGCCGCCGCGGTTGGTCACCACGACCACCTGCGCCACGAAGCACTCGGGGCCGAAGATCTCGTCGAGCAGCACACGCAGGTGGTGAACCTCATGGTCGTCGATGCTGACCAGCAGCAGGCCATCCTCGCGCAGCAGCTCGTGCGCCACCCGTAGTCGCGGCTCCATCATCTCCAGCCAGCGCGAGTGAAAGCGGCCGTGGTGCTCGGGGTTGGCCACCAACGCGCCCCCGTGCTCGTCGTGCTGCCCCGTGCGCTGTAGGTACTGCGCCCGCCCTTCCGCGAAGTGATCGCGATAGACGAAGTCGTGCCCGGTGTTGTAGGGCGGATCGATGTAGATACACTGCACCTTCGCCGCGTAGGCTGGCCGCAGTAGCTTGAGGGCCTCGAGGTTGTCCCCCTCGATGAGCACGTCACAGGCCGCCTCGAAGTCGATCGAAGCGGCGGCGTCGTGACACAGCATCATCGTGGGCTCCTGGTGAGCACGCGCGATCGCCTCGACCTTGCCCACATAGCGCAGGCCGAAGCGCTCAGCCTCCATGCGCCTGCCGGTGTGCAACCCGGATCGCGGCGATGCTCTGCCCGTCGTGGGGCGATCCGCAGGGCTCGGCCTGATGTCCGTCGGCGCCCAGCCGCAGCCACAGCCGCTGCCCCGCCCGATCGTCCATGCCGGGCGGCAGCACCACGCGCAGGTAGTCGTCGGTGAGCGCCTCGTAGCGCCCGTCCCGACGGCTGCGGCGGTGCACGACCGCGTCGACCACCTGGACCGCCGCGGCCCGTCGCCGGGCGGCCACGAACCGGTCCGACAGCGCCCGCAGATGCTGCCCCCGAACGCGACGCTGCTCGGCGTCGACCTGATCGCGCATGGCGGCCGCCGCCGTCCCTCGCCGCGGTGAGAACGGAAACACGTGAAGGTAGGCGAGCGGCAGCGCGGCCAGCCGCGCCTGACCGCGCTCGAAGGCCGCCTGGTCCTCCCCCGGGTGGCCCACGATCACATCCGATCCGACAGCAAGCCCGGGGATCCGCGCCACCGCTCGCTGTACGAGCGTAGCGAAGGTCTGCGCCGTATGCCCTCGTCGCATGCGTCGCAGCACGCCATCGTCCGCGGCCTGCACCGGCAGGTGAAGATGACGACAGATCGTGCGGGGGTGCGCCGCCAACAGCTCCAGCAAGGCGTCGTCGACCTCGTGGGGATCGATCGAGCTCAGCCGCAGACGGGCCGCGCCCAAGTGCGGCAGCAGGGCCGCGACCAGATCGCTCAGGCGCTGCCGCGGTCGAAGATCGCGACCGTAGGTCCCCAGGTGCACGCCGGTGAGCACCAGCTCGGGCACGCCGGCCTCGACCATCGCGCGTGCCTGCGTGATCACCTCGGCGACCGGCAGGCTGCGTGACGCCCCGCGAACCCGGGGCACGATGCAAAAGGCACAGCGGTAGTTGCAGCCGTCTTGCACCTTGAGCAGCCCGCGTGCGCGCCGCGGAGCGACCGCGGGGGATAGCGGCGTGAAGGGCATGCGCCGGGTCAGCGCACGGACCGAGACCAAGGGCGACTCGCCCTCCCGAGGCAGCCGCGCCAGCACCTCGGCCAACGCGCCCTTGTCGGCGTTGCCGAGCACCGCGTCGACCCCAGGCAAGGCCGCCGCCGGCTCGGGCTCGGCGTTGGCCAGACACCCGGTGAGCACCACCCGCACCTGCGGGTTGGCCCGCCGCGCCCGTCGAACCGCCCGACGGGCGTCGGCATCAGCCTGGTGGGTGATCGTGCAGGAGTTGAGCACGTACACCTCGGCCTGCTCGGGCTCGTCCACGAGCACGTGGCCGGCGCGGGACAGCGCCTGGGCCATGGCATCGGACTCGAACCGGTTGAGCCGACAGCCGTGGGTGTCGATGGCCACCCTCACGCCTCAAGGAGTAGCAAAGGCCGGCCACGAGAGACAACACGCCCGCCCAGCCCCATACGGCAGGGCCCGGCCCTGTCGCCTAGTCGGCGCGGGCCATCGTGCGCTGCTCCCAGCGCACCAGCACCTCGGCCTCCAGCACCAGCGCCTCGGCCTGGCTCAGCACGCCGTCGGCCGAGGCGTCGGCCGTGATGAGCATCCCGCGAAACTCGGCGTCGGCCGTGGCCTCGGTCCAGATCTCGTCGGGGTCGTGCTCGACCGGCTGGAACTCGAAGCCGTCGAACTCGGAGGTGGTCTTGTCCAGGTGGCTCAGAGCGGCCGAGAACACGATGTCCTCGGGGCAGCGTGGATCGGCGTCGGCCGAGGACGCCTCGTCCTCGCAATCGCCGAGCCGAGGAAGCTCGATACCGTCGTAGGGATCGGCGGCGGGAGGAGCCTTGGCGACCGGCGCCAGGGCGGCGGGGGCCGGCAGGGTCAGCGCGGGTCGAGGCGCAGAGCCGCACGCGGGCAGCAGGAACAAAAGAGCAAGCGAGAGGGACGAGCGGGGGACGAACATGGTGCCTACCCTCGATACGAAAACCGATCCACCCCGGTCGTACCTGGAGTAGTGAGTCGTTCTGGGGCGTTGAGGCGATCCGCCTCGCGTCAGGAAACCTCTGGAGGTGTGCCTCACAATCACGCATCACCAGTCACTGTGTGGCTGTGGTTCACACCGGCTCCTCGACCGATCGAGGGACACGATTGACCTACGATCGCGAGGCGCTCTGGAGGTGAATACAACGCGAGCCGGAGCGTCTCAACGCCACCGCGCTCCCGCCCGACGACTCTACGCGCCACCGTGCCGACGGAGCCACCGCCGCGCCTGTCGAACCAGCGTGGGCTGCTCCGCTTCCAACAAGTGGATCGCCGACTTCACCATGGCGCGGGCTTCGGCCCGTCGAGCGGGTAGCGACCACAGCGCGCGGCCGAGGAAGTAACGCCGGTGGCCTCGCTTGACCGCGGTGAGCCCCATGCGCTCACCCATGCGCAGCGCCTCCTCGAGCGGTTCGATCGCCGCCCGGAGCTCGCCGTGCATGACCAGCACTCGCCCCAACCGATAGTGAGCCCAGACGACGTCACTAGCATTGGCGTCGGGCACTGCGCTTATCCGCTCGACCGCATCTCGCCACTGCGACACCGCGTCATCCACCCGCCCCTGGCCCTCAAGCAGCGTCGCCCTAATCATGGCCACGCGAGCGTGCCAGACGTGATCGGAGGGGAAGTGCTCCGAGAAGATCAACTGGGCCAAGGAAAGCTGCTCGTCCGCTTGCTCGTAGTCCTTGAGGCCTTGACTATACAACGCCGCGAGGTTGTACCTCGCAATCCCGACCGGAAGAGCGGTGCTCCCCAGGTGGACCTCGAACCGCTCGATCGCCTTGCTCATTTGCTCGGCGGCCCGCTCGTCCTCTCCCGAGACCGAAAGGTGGCTACCATAGTTGAGACGGATGGAAGCCACGTCGATGCTTCCCGCCCCGTACACCTCGAGCGCGCGATGGAGTGTGCGCTCGCTGGTGGCAACGGCCTGGCTCCAGTCCCCCTTGGCGCTCAACGCACTCGCGAGATTGGCGAGGGTGGCCACTTCCGCCTCGGGCTTGCGGTGCTCCACGCCGACGAGGATCTCCAACGCCCGCTCGTAGTCCTCGATCGCCGGCTCATAGCGCCCCAATGAGGTCAGGGTGTCACCTCGTACCCGCATCGCCTCGGCGTAGGCCACCGAGCCTTCCCCGGAGATCGCCCGCCAGATCGACAGGCCGTGCTCGACGGCGGCGAGTGCCACCTCGAAGTCGCCGCCGTTGTCCTGGATCGTCGCGAGGATGATGTACGCATTGGCGAGCTCGGGATGGTCGTCCCCGTAGACCACCCCGAGTTGCTCGATGCCCCGGTGGATCTGGGCCCTGGCCTGGTCGAAGCGTGACGCGCTAAATAAGAGATAGGCCAGACCGACCCGATGAGGAGCGAGAAGGGCGAGCGAAGCGCCGTGGTCCTCGAGGTGCGCGAGCGAGTCCTCGAGCTCGCGCACCGCGTCCGCGATCCGATCTCCGCGCTGTAGGACATTGGCCCGGACCCGGCTCGCCCGCGCGTAGTCGCTCAGATCCATCTCGAAGCGACGAGACCAGCCTTCGGCGGTCTCGAGCCAGCGCAAGGCATCGTCCCGTTCGGGAGGCGTTTGCCCGATCTGCTCGGCCACCGCGACGGCAGCACGCCAGGCGCCACGGGCATCGCCCCCCTCGGTGGCCCAGCGATGAGCCGCAACCGCGTCGGCGAGCGCGGGTGGTCGCTCGGTCAGGCCATGGTGGACCAGGTACCGGGCGAAGTGGGCCTGCGCCCGCAACGGCGGGAACCCGAGCGCGGCGGCGTCGTCGACCGCCGAGTCGGCATTGCCTCGCATCTGACGGGCCCGCCCTGCCCGAGCCTCGGCCTCGACGGTTACCAGCCGAGCACGTACACGCTCGACCGCCTCACGGGTCGACGCGTCCTCGGGCAGCGGGACCTGAGCCTGGAGCGATTCCAGATCCGCACACGCATCGAGCGTGCCGAGCGTCTCGAGGACCGAGTTCGTGTTCTCGATCACCTCGGGATCGGGGCTCGACAGCACGCCAACGACCGCCTCCAGCTGCTGTCGGCGACGGTCCAGGCAGACCATGCGTCGATCGAGCATCGACTCGCTCTGCTCGCCGCGAAGCCGGGTCGCCCGGCAGGCTTCGACCCGCTGGCGCCCCCAAGCCTGCGCATACTCGTCGAGGACGGGGCGCACCCGCTCGCTTGCTCCCGCGGCCAGCGGTGATCCGGTCTCGCGTAGCGCTCGATCGACCGTCGCGGCCACGTCGGGGCTCCAGACCGACGCGATCGGATCGGCCGCGGTGCGGCAGGGCGGATCCCCGACCGAGGCCTGGTAGGTCACCCCCACCGCCAGGCCCAGCGTGGCGACCACCCCCACGCCCCACGCGATCCGGCGGCGACGCACGGAGGGATCGGCACGGAGCGCCACCACCAGGTCGTGCATCGAGGCAAAGCGCGCGGGTGGCCGCAGGCTCAGGCCACGCACGACGACCGCGTGCACCCAGCCCGGCACATCGGTGTCGGCGGGAGGTGGCCGTGGGTGCAGATCGTGCTCCGTCGGATCCCCCGTGGCGAACAACCGGGACTCGTAGGGGCGCGCGCCGTAGAGCGCCTCGTAGAGCGCCACGCAAAACGAGAACTGATCGCTGCGGTGGTCGACCTCCTCCGCCCGCAATTGCTCGGGGGCCATGTAGGCCGGAGTCCCGACCACGGCGCCGGTCTGGGTCAGGCGATCGGTGAGCACGGGTGGACGGTCCGGGTCTTGCACCGGGTCTCGTGAGGGATCGGTGACCGTCTCCGACTCGTGGAACGCCGCCCGCGCCAGGCCAAAGTCGGCCACGCGTACCCGGCCATCGCGCCCCATCAAGATGTTGGCGGGCTTGAAGTCACGATGGACCATCATCGCCGCATGGGCCGCGGCCAAGCCTTCGGCGGCCTCGAGGAACACGCGCACGACCTCCCGCCAGGGTCGAGTCGACCCGGGAGGTGCCTGGGCCAGCCAGTCGCGTACGGTCCCGCCTTCGACCAGCTCCATCGCGATGAACACTTGCCCCTCGTGCTCACCCACCTCGTGCACGGCGATCACGTTGGGGTGCGACAGGCGGGCCATCGCCTTGGCTTCTCGCCACATGCGGGAGGTCTGCGCGTCGTCGCCCGTCTTGGCATGCAGCTTGAGCGCCACGCGACGGTCGAGGTTCGGATCGAAGGCTTCGTAGACCACCCCCATCGCGCCCGCGCCCAGGACCTTCTCGACGCGGAAGCCACCGATCACCGAGCCCGGCGCGAGGTGTCGACGGTCGACCGCGACGGGCGGCGCCGCGGCCAGGGCCCGCACCAGCGAGCCGTAGGAGACCGAGTCATCGTTGTTCTCTGCCACGGTCGCCGACAGCGACTCGGGGCTGTCGGCCGACTCCGAGCTCACGACCCACGGTATCGCCGGCCGCTCGGGTTGGCCAACGAATCCACCCCCACAGCCGCGCGATCGACTCCTCGCGATTCGTCCTCGACGGCGCGCATCGACCCGCGCCACGGCGAACGCCACCACGAAGGGGGCGATCCGCTCCCCCGGCCACCCGGCCGGCCCGGGGACGGAGTACGAACGCGGCGCCCATCGCCGTCCACGCGAACAGCACCCGCGCGAAGATCTCGGCGCTGCCCACCAGCGCCAGTGCCACCGCGCTCAGGACCAGCACGGTCAGGCGGGTGTGTCCGAGGGTCGGCGAGCCCATGCAGCCCGAGCGCCGCCGATCGTGGGCCGCGGCCGAGGCGACCACGAGCAGCGGGCGATACGAAGAAACGAACCACCGCGCCCGTAAAGCTTCGATCAGAAAGAAAAAATCGGGCAGGACTCGAGGTCTTTCGCGAATCTCGTGATCGAAATGCGACAGGTCGTAACTTACTCGTCCAGGCGACTCTCGCACTGACCTCACCCGCACATCACAAGAGCGCATCGCTCGATGGCGCAACAATTGATCGAACAATCGAAATCAATGGCAACTTTCGATCTTCACAATAGAGCCCACGTAACCCATCGCATCCAAGCGCGAACCCTTATGCGATGGCAATCGCTCATAGCCCGACTGTCACCGAGACCCGGAGACTCTATATGCGAGAGCACGGTCTGCACAATCTGTACGACCGACCCATCCCTCGGGCTCGTGCCGAGCAAGACCACGACATCGATCGTGGCATGAAGATCGCCGATCTCTACGAAGCCCTCGAGCACCGGCCTCATGACCCGCGGGTCTGGGCAAGCTACCGCCAGTTCGTCCGCGAGATCAAGGCCCAGTTCGACGCCATGCGCAGTATCGGGCAGATCCTCGTAGAGCCCTGGCGAGGAGGCGACGGCGAGCCCTATCGGGGGAGTCGCGACATGATCGAGGACGTCACCCACAACCACCACCTTTGGTTTCTCCCAACGATCGCTGGCTTTGGCGAGCCACACGACGATGCACATGCCGGCAACCCGCTGCTGGAGCGAACGGGCATCGTGATCGACGGATATGAGCTGGTGGTCAACGACCAGTTTCGGGCGATCCACGACTACTTTGGTCATGCCGACAACGGCAACCGGTTCGGCCCCGTCGGAGAGGAGCGCGCGTGGCGTGAGCATGTCACGATGTTCACCTTGCTGGCGCGACCGGCCCTGACCACGGAGACCCGAGGACAGTCGAGCTGGGTGAACTTTGGCCCACACTTGCGACGCGAAGGCCGCGTGCCGAGGCGCGGCGAAGAGGGCTGGATCCATCCCGCCGAGCGCCCTTTCGCCGCCCAGAAAACCGGTTTGCTCCCCCCACAGGTGAGCGGAGTGGAGCTCCACGCGCTGCCGGAGACCGGCGAGATCGTGGCCTGGCCGGTGCCTGGCTGGAGCGCAAGCACCATCGCGGCGCACGACCCGAAGGCCCGCCCGGACTCACACCAAAGACCACGCCGTACCGCCCGCTCGCAACGCGAAGAGCTCGCCGCCGCCTACCGAAGCACGCGCTACGAAGTGAGCGCTCCGGGATTGCTCATCGAGCTATCGATCGGCGCGCACAGCCCCCCGCTCGATGCACTCCTGGCATCGCTCGGGGTCGACACCTGGGCATTGGTGACCGCATGGAACCCGCGATCGATCCCGCTTGCCGCCGCGCACAACCACCGGCGCAACCACGCGCTCCGACATATCGTGAGGCGTTGGGGGCTCCGAGTCTTCGAGGGACGAGGGCGAGGTGAGGATCCCTCGTGGACCCCGGAGGCCAGCGTCTTCATCCCGGGCATCACGAAGCAAGACGCCCTGCACTTGGCGACGCTCTTCGAGCAAAACGCGATCGTCTTCGGCCGCCGCACACACGCGCCACAGCTGGTCTGGTGCGACGAAAACCCCGAGCCCACCACCACCCCTGCCGACCACAAGCCTCTAGAACACGCCGAGACCCTCATGCACGTGATACAGCCTGCCGCCCGCACCGAGTCGCCCGCGAACCTACTGCCCGCGGCTCCTGTCCACCTCGACTCCGCCGTTCCCCTCGTCCCCCGCCTCGATGAGGCCTACGCGCTCTATGACCGGCGCGACATGCTTTTCATGCAGCGCGCCAAGCGTCGCGCGCTACGCCATCGGCCCTATGCGGGGCTGTCCATTCTCCACAATGTGCCGCTGACCATGGAGACTCTCTTCAAGCTGGAGGTCTTGCTCGCCGGTGGCGCCGATCTGACGGTCACCTCGACGACCTTCATGCAACCCAACCCCAAGGCGGTGGAGATCGTTCGGGCCATGGACGTGCGACTACAGCTGGAGCACCGATTCGACGATATGGCCTTCGACGTCTGCCTCGACGTAGCCGGAGAGCTCTATGGGAAGGTCGAACCGCGCCTGGGCACCGTAGAGATCACCCGCACCGGGAGCCTGCGGTATCGGGCCAGTACGCCGACCTACCCCGTCATCGCCGTCGACGACTGTCGGGTCAAGGAGCTCGAGACGATCTTGGGCACCGGGGAGGGATTCGTCCGCTCGTTCATCGAGCTCACCCACGAATCGCTCACGGACAAGACCGTCCTCGTCTTCGGCTACGGCAAGGTTGGCAAGGGCATCGTGCGTGCGCTTCGTCCTCACACCGATCGCGTCACGATCGTCGATCGCGAGACGCTCGCGTGCGCCGAGGCCCGACGCGCCGGAGTACGAGCGATCGACGCGGCGGACACCGAGACGGTGCAGGCGGCCGCGCGCGAGGCGTTCGTGGTCGTCACCGCCACCGGCCGAGCCAGCGTGATCTCGGGACACTACCGCGCCGATGCGTTTCGGGGGCGGTACCTGGCCAATATGGGCGGCGAAGACGAGTTCGGGGACGAGTTTTGTGCCGATGAGGTGCTCTACGACAAGCGCCCGGTCAACTTCTCCTCCAGTCGCCCCACGCTGATGCGCTACCTCGATCCGGTGTTCCATGCGCACAACCTCGGCATCGATCTGTTGCGCATGGGCAACCTCGCGCCGGGGGTCCATCCCTTCCCGGAGTTCTTGGCCGAAGACATCGTCGACCAGTGGGAGCAACGCTTCGGCGAGACGATCGACGGGTGATCGGCCGCTTGGGAGCGGGCTTCTTCGGAGCGGGCTTCTTCAGAGCCGCTTCGGTAGGTCGGAGGGAGGGATGAGCGCGCGGAGTCGGGTTCATGCCGAGCCGCGGCCCGGGCGGCTAGTCCTCGGCCTCCGAGCGCCCCCACCAGGCCACAGCAAAGGCCACCACGAAGGGGGCGATCCGCTCCCACGGACCCCCGGCCAACCCGGGGGTGGAGTACGCGGCCACGCTCAGCGAAAACCCCATCACGATCGATCCGAGCCGCGCCCGCGGGCGGACCGGTCCGGCCAGCACGCGCACGAGCAATAGCGGCCCGAACGCGGCGCCCATCGCCGTCCAGGCGAACAGCACCCGCGAGAAGATCTCGGCACTGCCCACCAGCGCCAGCCCCACCGCGACCGTGCTGAGGACCAACACGGTCAGGCGGGTGCGCCCGAGGGCCGCCGAGCCCGCCGAGCCCCGCAGGTCGTGGGCCACGGCCGAGGCGGCCACGAGCAGCTGGCTGTCGGCCGTGGACATCACCGCCGACAGCACCGCGGCGATCATGACCCCGGCGACCACGGGCGGCAGCAGGTGGCGGGTGACCCCCAAGAGCGCCACCTCCGGGTCGGCCAGCTCAGGCAACAGCACCCGCGCGCACCAGCCGGTCAACAGCATCCCCGCGAACATGATCACCGCCCAGCCGATCGCGATCCGCCGCGCCTGCTTCATCGCCGACTCGTCGCGGATCGCCATGAAGCGATTGACCACGTGCGGCTGCCCCGGATATCCGAGCCCGATCCCCAAAAGGCCCAGCACAAAGCCAACCCCCGCCGCGGGGGCCCACCCGCGCACCAGGCTGTCGTAGCCGGCGACCTCGACCCGCGACAGGGCGTCGAGCAGATCACCAGGCCCTCCGACTGCGCTCAGGGCCACCGCCGGCACGACAACGGCGGCCGAGACCATCACCAGCCCCTGGAGGGTGTCGGTGAGGCTCACCGCCCAAAAGCCGCCCAGCAGCGTGTACAGGACGATGATTCCGCCGCCCAGGAGCACGGCGGTGCTCATGGGCATCGCGAAGGTCTCGTGGAAGGTCTTGCCCGCCCCCTGGAACTGGGCGGCGACGTAGGCGAGCAACGAGATCAAGACGATCGCCGTGCACACCCCGCGGATCGAGGTCGAGCCCGGCGCGTCGGGAGGACCCGCCAGCATGTCGGTGACCGTCAGCGCCCCCTGCTCGCGACTGAGCCGACGCACGTGCGGGGCCAAGACGATCCAGTTGAGGCAAAAGCCCCCCACGCAGGCGGGGAAGATCCAAAGCGCCCCCAGCCCCCACGCATACGCGGCTCCGCTGACCCCCAAGAGGGTCCAGGCCGACGACGACGAGGCGGAGGCCGAGATCGCGGCCACCCACGGCCCCAGCGTGCGACCGCCCAAGAAGAAGTCGGCCGCGTCGCGGGTGCGACGCTGGGCCAACAGACCGATCGCCACCAGGACGAGCTTGTACGCGACCAGCGTGATCGCGATGGCCAGGGCCTCGGACACCAGAAGCACCGAGGGTAGCAGGCGCCGAGTGGGTGGCGCCGGCCCCCCGGCGAGCTCGAGCACGAACGGCTAGGGACCCTCGTCCGCCACGCCGGCGAAGGGATCGAACCCGGGCGCCGCGGAGATCACCTCTCCCTCCTCGTCGCCATAGTGGTAGGTCGCGCTGTCGACCTCGGAGTACTCCATCGGCACCACCCCCTGGCGCACGGCCCCCCAGCAGCGCACTCGACCCATGTCGGTCACCACGCATGCGTTGGCCGTGCCCGCGGCGATCCCCACCACGGTGTCGGACTCCTCCGCAGCCAGCACCTCGATGGTCGCCGAGGTCGGCATCGCGTCGACACCTCGAACGGAGGTTCCGTCGTCCTCGGGGTGACCGGTCTCGCCGACCGCGTCGCTGCCCCAGCTGCGAACCTCCCCCGTGCTCAGCAAGACCAGGAAGTTGTTGTCATCCCGCTCGAACTGCACGATCGACACGCCAGCGTCGAGCTCCTCGGGGGTCAGCACCGGCACGCCCGCCTCGGGAGTCTGCGCGGGGAGCTCCATCGCGGTGTCGATGCCATAACCCAGCACGCCGAAGGTGTTGGTGCCCCAGCACCGCAGCCGCTGACTGTCGAACGTGATGCAGGTGGAGAGGTTCGACGCAAACGCACCCACGGCGGCCATCCGAGCGTCGGTGGGGTGTAGCGGGATATCGGGGCCCTCGCCCGCAACCACATATTCATAGGGCAGCATGTCGTGATCGAAGGACGAGGTGTCCCCCCAGCAGCGCACGCCCCCGGTGCTGAGGATCGCACAGCTGACCGCGTCCCCGGCCCCGACCCACTCGATGGTGGACCCGGAGTCGTCGTCGGGAGCCAGCACCGACACGGGACCGACCGCGGCCGGCGTGTCGTCGACCCCCACGGTGTCGATATCGCCCAACCCGAGCTGACCGCGGTTGTTGCGGCCCCAGCAGTGCACGGCACCATCGTCGAGCAAGACACATGCGTGGTCATTGCCGACGGCCAGCATCACCGCGCCCGCATCGCCCACCCCTCGTCGTCGGCAGGGCAACCCGCGGCCAGGGCCGCAGCAACGAAGAGTAGGGCTCAAGATCGGCGTGGATTCAAGGTACGCACAACGAGAGGAACCATCACCTCGGATCCGTCGCAGCCCCTCGAACGAGAAATTCGTCCGCACGCCGGTCCACGCATTCGGCCACTGGGCCAGCTTAGGGGCAGCCCGCGAGATACGCATGGTTGCGGATGAACTGATAGGCCTCCCGCGCGTCCCACTGCGTCGCTTCGCCCCCGACCCCCCAATGATCGGCATAGGTCATGTGCTTGAGCTCCGTGCGCTGGGCTTGGATGTTGGGGTCTCGCTTGTAGTAGTAGATCCAGCTGTCACTCCAGCGAATGCCCGCGGTCACGTGCGCGCAGTACTCGACGATGGCCGTGACGTCTTCTCCCCAGTGGGAATCGACCGGAGAGCGCCGGGTGATCATGGCGACCGAGTCGAACAAGCCCACGAAGCGCACGGGCGGCATCGGGCGGTTGAGCACGTTCTCGATCGGCCGAATGTGCATGGTGCGGCCGATCTTCGTCGGGTTCCCCCGACTGTTCGTGCCCGCGAGCAAGGACAGCGTCTCGGTGATCTCACTGATGATCGTCGCGCCACGACTCCAGCCCACCATGTAGATCTCTTCGCAATTCCCGCGGTTGATCTCCCGCTCGATGGTGCGAATGACGTCGAAGTAGATCCCGTAGGAATCGTCCCCCGAGACCCCGTAGGCCGGCCCGGTGAAGTAGAACTTCTTGCTGCTGGGATAAAGACACTCCTCGAAGAACCGGCGGGAGTTGGTGCGGACATCCTCCTTGCTGGTGCCGACCGCCTTGCCGGCCGCGTCCTTTCCGTTGTCGTTGCTGTTGAATTCCGATGACCAGGTTCCATCGACCACGAACAAGCACATGAGACATCCCCTCGGGTTTTCCCTCGAAGGCCCGACCACGAACGACGCGGAGCGCTCGCGTGCACCGCGAACCCCCGCGCTCGGCATCGGCCCTCATCAGCCAGGAACCGGATCTCGGGAAGTGTCGCACCAGCGCGATCACCGGATGTTCATGAGCACGATCGCCCGGTCACCGTGGCCTTGCGCAAACTGCGGAATCCCACGTTCACGCGCCGTCGCGCGGCCCCGCGACCCTCAGGGACCCTCGTCGGTGGCGGAGAGCGTGAGCAGCAGGCCAGGCAAGCTCACATCGAGCTGGCTGCGCATCAAGGCGAAGAGGCTGTCGCAATGCTCGGCCGATACCGAGGTACGCGCGGCAAACTCGGCGCGGGTCCCCTCGAGCAATTGCGCCCGGGCCCGGGCGATCCACCGCGCCGCCGTGGCGCGGTGCACCCCATAGATCGCGCCGATCCGGTCGATGCCG
>JBCCWC010000197.1:0-29036 GCA_039194325.1 Myxococcota bacterium | reverse complement strand
GGATGAAGACCTCGAGCACGTCGTCCCAGCGTCGCTTCTTCGAGTGGAGCCAGCCTTTGAGGGTGTCGCCCTCCACCAGCTCCATGGCCACGAAGACGCGGTCTTCCCACGTACCCACATCGTAGACGGTGATCACGTTGGGGTGCGCGAGTTTGGCCAGGGCCTGGGCCTCTTGGAGCAGCCGGCCCGCCTTCCCTCGCTGCTCTCGTCGGCGATCCCGCTTGGTCGGTCGCATCAGCTTGAGGGCGACCTTGCGATTGAGCTCCGGATCGTAGGCCGCCAGCACCAGGCCCATGCCCCCCGCGCCGATCGCTTCGAGCACGACGTAGCGACCCAGGCGCGTGCCGGGGGTCAGCCCCGTTTCGTCCACGTCCTCGGGCATCAACCGACGGCCGTCCGGGCCCTCGACGATCGTCTCCGCATCCACTGCCGTCGACGGCGCGGACTGGGGATCCTTCGAGCTCATGCCTCGGGCTCCGATCATGCCCCGGTGGCGGGCCAGGCTCAATGCCGAGCCCGGCGGTCGTCTCGCCGGACGATCTTCGATTTCGCGCTCCCATTGGCGGCCCAGATCCGGCACGATCGTCCCGTGGATCCCGCTGCTGGGGCATTGCTGGGGGCCGTGGCCGACACGGCGCAGGCGTGTGGATCCGCCTACATCGTGCGACGTGGATCCCGCCGGGTCGAGGTGTGCCCACAGGCCGACGACGGCTTTGCGGTGACCGTGGCCGTCGAGGACGACGGAGGGGTGCGGGTCACATTTGATCGCTGGGAGCACCGGTTCGAGCGGTCGGCCGATCCCGAGGATGACGCCGACGTCCTGTCGCTGGCCCATGACCTGGTGGCGGCCGGGCTGTGGGGCCGCGCCCGGGTGCGTGTAGAGCGGCGGGGGGAACAGGTCTGGGCGACCACCGTATGCTTCGGGGCGCCCGGGCGCTGGCTGACCTTCGATCGGCAAGGTGGTGGACTGCGCCTGCCCTGGCCCCGGGTCATGACGCGCACCTTCGTCAATCATGGGCGTCCGCCCCGGCCGGTCGACGAGCGGACCGTGCGACCGCTGCCGTGGGCGCCGTGGGCGGGGATCCGCGGCGAGGGGCCGCCGGAGCCGGAGCCCCAGCCGCTGCCGGTCGACGGGGAGCTGGATCTGCACGCCTTTTCGCCCAAAGAGGTCAAGCCGCTGGTGCTCGAGACGATCGAGCAGCATCGGGTCGAAGGGGTGTTGCAGCTGCGGATCATTCACGGCAAGGGGGTCGGCAACCTGCGTCGTACCGTGCATGCCCTGCTCGACCGACATCCCGGCGTGGCGGGCTATCGCTTGGGGGGGCACGGGGCGGGCAGCTGGGGTGCGACGCTGGTCGATCTTCATCCCCTCGAGCCCGGACCGTAGCCCGGGCCCGGTCGCTCGGATGTGGGCGTGACGGCCCGGTCCGGGAGCGACGAGGGGCCCGGCTCGGCTAGCGCTGCACGTAGTCGGCGGGATCGACCTCGGAGCCTGGACCGAAGGGCTCGACCACCCGGGATACCCGCGGGCGCTCGATTGCCACCGGTCCCCGGCGGGCGCGCTCGTGCGGATCTCGAGGCTCGCGAACCACCTGCCAAAGGCCGTTGGCGAAGGGGATGTTCGGGGCTCGTGAAACCTGCTCGATGCGCTCGCGCAGGCCGAGCCGATCCATCTCCAGGGCCCGGTGGTGACAAAAGGGGTTGTTGCCCGGTCGCCCCAGCAATGGCTCGGCGGTCGCCGTGCACCCGCCCCGGCAGACGTCGGCGTAGTAGCAGGTGCGGCAAAACCCCCATAGATCGTCGAGGGTGCGCTCGCGAACGTACGTGATCTCCGGCGAGCGCTCCCACAGCGTGCGCAGCCCGTGCTCGCGCCACGAGCCGCCCTGGTTGGTCGGGCCTCCCAGGCTCGGGCAGCCTTTGATCTCGCCGTTGCTCTCGATCCCCAGGGTGACCACCCCCGACGTGCAGCCCGAGTAGTGGCCTCCGTGCTTCTGGGCACGGCGGAGCTTTTGTTCGTTGGGCCCGAAGTAGCCGATGTTGTTGCCCGGTAGCAGGCGAATGCCGCGCTCGCGGCAGCGATCGGCGATCTGATCGAGCACCTCGAACAGCTCCGGGATCATGTAGGGCTGGAGGATCAACTCGGGGTGATCGGCCCCGTTGCCGTGGACCATCGTGAACTGGAGCTGCCACGCCACGATGCCGGCCTCGGTCAGTCGGTCGAGCAGGGGCAGCAGATCCGGAATCGTCAGCGCGTTGATCTGGGTGTTGGCGCCCACGCGCATGCTGGCCGCCTGCGCATGGGCCATGGCCTCGAAGGCGCGCTGCCAGCTGCCGCGCTTTTGGCGGACTCGGTCGTGGTGCTGCTGCGAGCCGTCGACCGAGACGGATACGACCATCAAGCCCGCCTCGCGGGCCGCGGCACAGCGCTCGGGCGTCAGCCCCCAACCACCGGTCACCATGCTCGAGGTCATGCCATGCTCGCGGATCGCCCGGACCACCAGGATGAAGTCGTCGCGCAGGTAGGCCTCGCCGCCGATGAGGGCGACCTCGCCCACGCCTAGCTCGGCCAGCTCGGCCACCAGGCGCAGGGCTTCTTCGGTACTCAGCTCGTCGGGGCGAGGGTGACCTGCTCGCGGCCCGCAGTGCAGGCATCGGTGGTCACACATCAGCGTAAATTCCCACACGGCGATCGCGGGGCGGGGGGCTGGGCCCCGGTCCGTGTCGGTGAAGCTGCGATCGCGGGCCGTAGGCAGCGAACCCAGCACCGGGAGACGGCGGCGAACGTCTTGGAGGGTCACGACTAGCCGCTGGTGGTCGAGATCGGGCCGTAGAGCGGACTGGCGCTCTCGCCCGCGGCGGTGGTCGAGTCGCCCGAGTCGGTGTCGCCCGAGGAGCTGCCGTCGCTGCCGCTCGAGGAGTCGAAGCCGGTGATCGGGCCGTAGAGCGGGCCGCTGGTCTCGGGGAAGGTGTCGCTCGCCGAGTCCGAGCCGGCGCTGGTGTCGGTGGCGGACGCGGAGGTCGATGCGGAGGTGGAGGCCGTGGTGGGATCAGTGGAGGCGCTGTCGCCCGCGTCGTCATCACCGCCGTTGCCTCCGCAGGCGCTCAGGCAGACGCCGAGGATCACACCCAAGAAGCCTCCGACGGGAGCGCGCGCGTCGGCCAGGCGCTGCGCGCAGAAGGGACAGGCCGCGGTGCCATCATGGACGAATCGACCACAAGAAGAACAAGCCAGCATGATGTGACGGTATCGCGCTAGGTCGGGTGGTCGCAAGGCGGCCTTCTGGAGCCGTGGTCGTGTTCGGGCAAACACGGCTTGCGGGCTTGCTCGGAGCCCGAAAGGTCGCGCGATGACGCTCGTCCGTGACACGGCTTCGATGCGTCGAACTGCTAGCATGCCCGCTCGTTCGACCCATGCGTACCCTCGTCTGTTCTCGCTCTTTTGCTTTGGTCTCGCTCGGGCTGTTCGGGCTTGCTGCCTCATCGTGCGCCCTATTTTCGGGCGCGATCGCCAAGTCGCCGACCATGGAGTTTCGCAAGTGGCAGCGTGAGACGGTGCTCGTCGAGCCCAGCCAAGACGTGCTGGGCGATCCCTCGGTGTTCGTCGACGCGAAGGGGCGGCCGGGCGTGGTGCTCGCTGACCGGGCGTTTTACGTGGGCATGCAATCGGTCGCCCACGGTCGTCGCTCGGAGCAAGGGTGGCAGCTGGGTTTTCCGCTGACTCCTTCGGCCTGGCGGGTATGCGGTCAGGCTGGCCCCGGCGGCGCCACGATCGTGACCTACGGCGAGCTCGAGGGCCCGCTGACGGCGGTCGCCTGGGACGGGGTGACGACCACCCCGGCCGAGCCCGGCCCTTGTCCTCGGCCCTCGGCGACCCTACGGGAGGTGACCGGTCCGGGAGGGGTGCACCAGCTGGAGCTGTCGGGCGACGCCCGCACCTTGTGGCACCGTGTTCCCGCCGGCACGCCGTGCGGGCCCCACGACGCCGAGCGGGGTCATCGCTTCGGCGCGTTTGGTCTGGCCCTCGATGCCGAGGGGCGGCCTCAGATCGCGGTCTTTGAGCGTGACGAGCACGACGAGTCCGCCGCCGGTCGTCTGCGTCACGCGACGTGCCGCGACGGCGAGTGGACCTCCACCGTGATCGTCGACGACGTGCGCGTGGCGGCGGTCGGCTTGGCCGTGGCCGGCGACGGCGTGCCCCATGTGGCGTACGTCGTCGACGAAACCAGCGGTCAGCGGCTGGTCTACGCGGTGCCCGAGGGGACAGGGAGCACCGTACCGGATCGTGATGCTCGGGTGCTGCCCGCCGTCGAGGCCTGCCTGCGTGCTCATGCCACGCCCCCGTCGGGCACGGGGGTCGAAGCCTACCAACAGGGTGACCCCTTTCGCTGCGCCGTGCTTGAGCGTGACCCCGAGCCTTCGCTCCAAGCGCTGGAGGTCCTTGAGGCGCGCTGCAAGGCCAAGGAGCCCGCCGCGTGTGCCGTCGCTGCCTCGCTTCACCATCACCTGATGGGCGACGTGTCGATCATCATGGAGTGGCCCCAGGACGGGGCGGCTCGCTGGAGCACCCTGTGGCGAGGGTTGCAACCTGCCGGCGTTTCCCGGGCCGAAGGCAGGGCCGCCGTGCTCTACGGTCAGGCCTGCGAGCTGGGCGATCTGCGGGCGTGCTTGTTCGCCGCAACCTTGCTCCCCCACGACGACATGCGTCGCCTGCCGTGGGCGACCGCCGCTTGCGAGGCCGAGCTGACCCACGGCTGCGCGCTGGCCGTCGTGCAGTCTGGCCAAAAACCCAAGGGTGCGCTCGCCCAGCGGGCGATGGGAGTGCTGCGGGGGGCCTGCGACGCAGGCGACATGGCCGCGTGCGATGGTTTGGGGGTGATGCTCCACCTGCGCGGTGATTCGGCGCAGGCCCGCACCCTGCTTACCCGGGCGTGTGAGGCCAAGCTCGAGCCCGCATGCACGAACCTTCAGTCCCTGCCCAAGTGAACGCCTGATCATGCCCCGTCGTGGGCAATCCGCCGATCGGTGACCTGGGTGTCGGGAAGCGCCGGCTCGGCGGCACCCATGCCAAAACCGTGCCGATCTCTTTTTGTGCTCGGCCGGCGCAGGCCATGCGCAGTTTTGGACGCATTGGATGAGCATCCATCCCTCGCCCTGGAGGGCGAGCTTGTCGCGCGGCATCGCCCCGGTCATCATTTCGGTCACCGTGGCGGTCGGCGTACGCCCAGTCGCGGTCGGGAGCCTGGGCCGTGGCTCGGACCCCCCGTCGGCGGCCCATGGATCTCCAGGAACTCTTCGAGCAAGGCGGACCCCTGATGTGGGTCATCCTCGCGGCGTCGGTCGTGGGGGTGGCGGTGTTCCTCGAGCGGTTGTGGTCGTTGCAGCGGGCCCGGGTGCTGCCGCGGGCGTTCGTGGACCGGATCCGCGCCATGGTGTCCAAGGGCAAGACCTCCGAGGCCCTGCTGCTGTGCGAGGAGAACGGCAGCAGCGTGGCCATGCTCATGGCGGCCGCCTTGCGAGCGTTCGGGCACGACAAGAACCGGGCGGAGATCAAGGAAGCCGTCGAGGAGGTCGGTAACCGCGAGGTGGCCCAGCTCGACCGCAACGTCGAGGTCGTGGGCACGGTGGCCTCGGCCAGTCCGCTCATCGGCCTGCTCGGCACGGTCATCGGTATGATCCAGGTGTTCCAGGGCTTCGTGGAGACCTACCCCGCGGTGCGCCCGGATGCGTTCGCTCAGGGGATCTGGCAGGCCCTCATCACCACCGCGGCCGGTCTGACCGTCGCGATCCCCATGTTGATGGCCTACAAGTTCCTGCAGGGGCGCAACGATCGGCTCATCGTGGCCATGGAGGAGGACGCGATGGGCATCGTCGATCTGCTCGAGGACGCCCAGCGTAGTGCCCGGGCCGAGCGCCAGGGCCAGGGCCAAAGCGGGGGCGGGAGCGCGTGAGCATCTCGGCCCGGGCCTCGGGGCTGCGAGCCCGTCGTCGCGCGCGGGGGCAGGCGATGGTCGAGCTGACCCCGCTCATCGACATCGTCTTCCAGCTGCTCATCTTCTTCTTGCTGACCACCACCTTCCAAAACAACCCCTCGTTCCGCGTCAAGCTGCCCAAGGCCAACAACTCCGACGTCAAACAGGAGCCCAAGTCGGTCATCGTCACGATCGGCTCCGACGGCAAGATCGAGATCGACGGACGGATGATCGATGATGCCGAGCTTGAGCGCCGCCTGTGCAACGCGGCCAACACCGACGCCAGCACTGGGGTCAATATCCGCGCCGACGCCAAGGCCGAACACCAAAACGTGGTCAAGGTGATGGACAAGGCCAAAGGCTGCGGCCTCGAGCGGCTGGGGATCCTGCACGGGCGCTGAGGGGTTTTCCGGGGCGGATCGGTCGGCCGACCGCCGGACGAGACGCGCGCTGCGGGTGGAGGGCAAAGGCCCGGGGTCTTGTCGGCGCTCCCTGAAGGTGGAAGGGTGCGGAGCGCGGCGTACGGGCGCCGATCGCCAGTGGAAGGGCGCGTTGCAAGGCTCGCAGGAGCCGAGCGGAGGGGGGATGGGCGAGCTCAAGGCTCGGTAGGCGCTATTTTTGAGACAATTAGAACTCAAGAAGCTAAACAATAGCTTTAAATGGGACAATATTAAGGTGCAGGAGCTTACGATCCGATATTTTTGGGATGATTGACTCCAAATAGGCTTGGTTTTAGATCTGATTGGGACAATCTGAGCACCTCAGGCTCCACGGGAGCTCGTAGACGATGGACGCGCCAGGCAAGGGCGGGACCGTGCTGTTGAACGGCGACGCTGACCCGGGTCGAGGACCGTGGGTCAGCGCCGGATGGGACCCTCGCTCGCGTTCAGGTGCTCGCCGAGCGCAAGGACCGACGACCGCGCTCTAGCCACCCGACGTGGGCCAGGAACACGGCCACCCCGACGATCAGGATGAGCTCGGCGGGCTCCTGGAGGCGACCGATGTAGAAGGAACTGCTCGTTCCCGCGACGTCGTGGGTCAAGGTCAGCACCCCCACGTAGCCGATCATGCAGATCCAGGCGGGTAGCAGCATGGGATGCGGGATGAGCAGGTACAGGCCCCGACCGATCGTCGAGTAACTACGGCCCCGGGTCCACCCCCAGATCGATAGCCCGCTGAGGATCGCCAGCACCCCCACCACCACCGGGGCCTGGAGCTCCTGCACGCCCTGGAGGTTGTGGATCGTCGTCTCGGCCTGGTGGTTGTTGGCGGCGTACCACTGCGGCGTCTCGATACCGAAGATGCGCTGGCCCCAGCTGATCTCCTCGCCGGCCGCGGCCAGGCACACCAGGGCAAAGGCGCCGTAGACCAAGGCCCAGCCGCGCGCCCGACACCAGAGCCGGCGGGCCTGCGTGCCCGAGAGCAAGCCGCACGCGACCAGAGCGAAGAACTGGGCGTACTCGATGAGCCCGTCTTCTCGGGTCACCGCGTCGAACGCTCGCTCGCTGGCCAGCGGGAGCATCATGACCGCCGCGTAGAACGCCAGCGGCGCGATGATGACGAGCCCACGTACACGTGCCGGTAGGCGCATCAATCGGAGGGTCGAGGCCTGAAGAGCGCGCAGGGTTCGTCGAGTGGTCGTGTTCATCGGCCTATTCGGGGAGTAACCTCGCGACCCAAAATTCGTCAGAAAATGCTTCCTCACCTCCTCAAGCACCATGCACCGGCATAATTTTGCCGTCCTACGTGAGGGCGGCGCCCGCGCTTGCAGTGTCGACTCGCACCACGGGTTGGCCTCGTGGCGGGACGCGGGAGGGGACGCGATGGGTCGGTGCCCAGACCGCGGAGGCACCAAGCGAGTCTCTTACCGCTCCGTGCATCGCCAACAAGGTGCGAGCTCGCCCACCCGGCCCACCCGGCCCACCCGGCCTACCCGGCCTACCCGGCGGTGGTCACGAAGAATCGGCCGGTGTGCGGTGCTCGAGAGGAGCAGGTGGTGGGGAACGGACCGTCTACTCCGCGCGGACGTCGAGTCCTAGCCCTCTTTGACGATCCGCCATAGGTTTGCGGACTAGCGCGCAGTCGGCAATCGCGGGGTGGACGTTGATCGAGCATGGCGCGAAAGTGGCGCCATGCCCTTGATGTGTCCTCGTTGCTATCTGGGTGTGCTCGAGATCGACGCAACGCTGGACGTCTACATGCCGGACGACGACGAGCTGCAGATCCAGTCCTCCCACTGCGTGGCATGCGGTCGTCTCTTCGCGGGGATCTATGAGGAATCACGGCGCGGCAGTGGCTCGCGCGTCCATCATGCCGTCCAGGATGTCTCGCCACTGGTGGCCAAGGCGCTCGACAAGTGGATCGCTCAGTGTCCGCAGCCGCGGTCGCGTCAGGTACGGTCGTGTCGCTGTGCCGCCCATGAGGCGGTGCGTACCGAAGGGCTCTTGATGGTGCCGGGCGTCTACCGTCGTGGAGCGCTCACGAGCGTCGACTGGCTGCAAGAGCCGCTGCGCCCGCTGTCCAAGATGAAGCAGGTGGTCGACGCGATCCGACGGGCTCCGCGCCGCGTGCGACCCCATCCGGGGTTGACCGCCTTGCTCGCGGGTGAGTACCCCGCCCAGCTCCAGGGACTACTCGAGGCGGCGCACGAGCACCAAGTACCTCCGATCGTGCTTCGGAAGATGTTCGTTGCCGATCGGATCCTGGAGTGGACCTGGAGCACACCGACCTTTTGCAAGGATCCCGACGATCGCTACGACGTGTGGGTCAACGAGGGGCAGCGGGTCGAGGACATCATCGTCGTCGGGCGGCCGATCGCCGAGGCGAAGCACGAGCGTGATCGCTACGTCGTGTACAAGTGGGATCCGCGTTGCTCGATTCACCGGGTCTGCTTTGCCGATTGCACCTACACGCAAGCCGGCGGTGGGTGGTGGCATAGATCCCTCAAGGAGTAGGTGCCCCCGCTTGAGGTGCGTCGCCTCGCTCGAGGTCTCGAAGTGAGGGCAGCGGCCGCTCTCCCGAGCCTCGTGGACCCGGGCGGCGGGGGTGAGGGCGGGACGAGCTCAGCGGCAGCTGACGGTCGTCTGCGCGTAGCTCGAGTTGTCGAAGCGAGCTTCGCCGTCGAAGTCGAAGTCGCCGCCGAGCACGCGGTAGACCGATGACCCTTCGAGTTTGTTGCCCTCGACGAATTGGATCGTCCACTCGTCGACGGTGAGCCGCTGCCCCATGTCCTCGCGGCGGCCACCCGCATCGATCAGATCGAAGTCCATCGCGACGCCGGCCAGCAGCGCCTTGGCCGGCATCCGTGGGGACTGGGTGCGGTACTCGATGACCGAGGCTCCCTGCGGGTCGTCGACCATCACGAGGCTGTCGAACTCGAGCTCTTCGAGGCGATCATTGAGCGCTTCGGTGTCCGATAGCGACAGCTCGACGGGACTCTGCGGCTCGGCCCCCAGCCCCAACAGCTCCACCAGCGGCCCCACGTCGTCAAAGCGCAGCTCGGTCGCCCCCGTGGACAGGTCGACGGCCACCACCGGGTTGACCAGGTAGCTGTCGAGCAGGAACACGTCGTGGGGGACGGCCTGCCCCGCGGCGGCAAAGGAGTACGACTCGGTGACGTAGAAGCGGGTGGTCATCTCCACCCCTTGGTTGGTCGTGCGGTAGACGCCGTTGCCGACATGCGTCCAGCCGCTCGGGGTTGCGTCCGAAGAGTTGGTCAGCAGCGCGTTGATGATGCCGCTGCTGACACCTTGGCACAGCCGCACCGCCAGGCCGCCGCAGGCGACCATCTCGTGCAGACTCTGGGCGTAGTCGGCCGAGATCTGCAGGTTGTCGTCGATCTCGTCCTGGGTGAGATCACCGTGGCACTCGTCGAGTTCTTCGCGGCCTTCGATGTCGGTGGCGTCTGCGCCACCCCCCCAGATGCAGGCGGGGGCAAAAAGACACAGGAGCAACGGAGCGAACTTGGATGGGTACAAACCTATTGGGGTCATGGTCAATCGATGCGTTCTATGTAAGCGCAAGCAAAGCGCGGTGGTAGTCGCGCGACGATGCAAACGGATCACGCCGATGAAAAAAAAACGATGGGGTGAGCGCTCCGTGCGCTCGCACGCGAGCTCACCCTTGGAGAACTCGAGCAAGCGCGACCGATAGCTCAGGTTCTTGAGTGCGAGGCCGAGCATGCCTCGCCATGCGTAGGGGCTCCCGCTGCTTCAATAGAAGGTGAGCGTGGGCTCGCGGTCGTCGTCGGTCATGACCCATCCTAAATTCGATCCGGGTTCGATTCGGGTTCGATCCGGGTTCGATCCGGGTCCGATCCGCCCACGGCCGAGCCCTTGCTGCTCAACTACGACTCGAGGTCGGGTGGGGCAGGGGCTGTGGCTTATGTGCGATAATGTGCGATGAAAATCGCGCCCAGGGATGACCGGCCGACGTTTTTTTGGCGGGCCCCTGGGCCATGGGTAGCGTGGCGCCGCGCCGATGCATTGGGTCAACCGCATTTTGTTGGCGACGCTGGTGGCGGGGATCATCGCCTACTGGCCCCAGCGCCTAGAGCTCTACGCCCACTCCGAGGATCTCGAGAGGGTCGTGACCGAGCGTGACGAGTTGCTCGCGGGCAACGAGGCCCTGCGTGAACAGATCCGGCTGTTGGCGGCCGAGATCAAGGCGCTCAAGCACGACCCTCGTGAGGTCGCGCGAATTGCACGCGACGATCTGAACCTGGTACGCCCCGGCGAGGTGGTGTTCGAGGTGGAGCGGCCGTCGGCCCCGGAGTCTCGATGAGCACGATGGCGCGACATCTGTTCATGGTCCGCCGGCGGCTCTCGGAGCGCTGGGCGCTGCTCGTTTTGGTGGGCCTATGGCCGCTCTTGGGCTTGGGCCTGGTCACCGGCTCTGCGCTGTGGCGTGGCGAGATGCTGCCGCTTTCGGTGGTCACCATGTTTGGGTTGACGCTGCTGTTGGCGGTGTCGCGGGAGCTGTGGCCCGAGCGCGGGGGGATCGCGGGAGCGGCCACGGCGTGGGGGGAGCTGGAGCTGGGGCTGCTCTTGCTGACGGCGGTCTACTTCCTCATCTCGGCCACCGGTGGACTGCGCTCGTTCTTGTACCCGCTGGTCTATGCGCTGGTCTCCTTCTTGATGGTCGTGCATCGACACCGTAGCTCGGCGGTGGTGTGGCTGTTGGCCGTGGTCGCGCTCGAGGCCCTGGTGGGCTGGTCAGTTGCGGCCGGGCAGGGGTGGGCCTTGCCGGCCTACCACGTGACCTTCATCGGCTTCTTCGCCGCGGGGAACTTGCTGGTGCTCTCTAGCTTGGCCCGACGCCTGCGGCGGGGTCACGACGACAAGGTTCGCACCACGCTCGACAGGATCCGCCAGGAGGCGCGCGACTTTCGGTTGATCTCGGCTGCGCTGTCGCCTCCCTGCCGCGCTCGCGAGCGCGACGAGGAGGAACTGGCCATGGCCCACGCGGCGGTGGAGGGGATCCACGAGCAGCTGTTTCACAACGTGGATCTGCTGCGCACGGCGCTGGGCCTGCACACCTGCGCGCTGCTGTGGTGCGACGAGCCCGAGCCCGGGGCCAAGGGGCGCCGGCACCCCCAGCTGACGGTCAAGGAGATGTCGACCGACTCGGATATGGTGGTGGAGTCGCGGACGCTCGACGGCGCGGGGATCTTGACCTCGGTGCTGGCCGATCCCAAGCCGCTACGCCTGCGGGCGCTGGGGGGCAGGCGGCTGCCGCCTTACTATCAAGGTCCCGCGGCGGTCACCGATCTGTGCGCGGTGCCGCTGCTCGAAGGCAAGGCGCTGCGGGCGGTGTTGTGCGCCGACCGTCAGGGCGACCGCCCCTTCACCGAGGGCGAGCAGCGAGTGCTCACCAAGGCGGCCGCGCACATCCTGCGAGTGGTGGAGCACGAGCGGGTGTTCACCGCGGTGGAGCGCAGCAAGTACGAGCAGGAGCAGTTCTACCGGGCCTCGGAACTGTTCAACGAGGCACTGACCGTCGAGGACGTGCATCGCAAGACCTTTGCGGCGCTGTGCGCGATCACCCGGTATGATCTGGCGGTCATCACCCGGGCCGATGACGAGGGCCTCGAGCACGAGGTGGTGGCGGTGGACGTTCCCTGCGGGCCCGATGGGGCGCCCGGTGATCCGCGCTGGTGCGATCTGGCCGAGCGGCTCGACGGCCTGCGGCTCAGTGGGGAGGGCTCGCTGCTCGGCATGGCGATCAAGAACCGCCACCACATGCCAGCCAACGGGGAGCTGCTGGATGCGGACACGGTGGTCTTCACCCCGCGGACCCGGCTACGGGGGGCGCGGAGCCTGCTGGTGTTGCCGCTGCAGCGTGGGGATCAGGTGCTGGGGGCTATTACCCTGGCCGCTTGTCGTCCCCAGCAGTACCCCGGGCCGGTGCGCGACATGCTGCGCGTCATCAGCCACCAAGTGGGGGTGAGCGTGCAGAATGCACGCATGTATCACTCGATGGAGGAGCGCGCCACCACCGACGGGCTCACCGGGCTGACCAACCGTCGCGCCTTCCAGGAGCGCTTCGACCAGCTTCACGCCCTCGCCGAGCGCACCGGGCAGCGCTACGCGGTGATCCTCACCGACATCGACCACTTCAAGAGCGTCAACGACACCTATGGCCACCCGGTGGGCGACGAGGTGCTGCGCCGGACGGCCGCCGTGTTCAGCGGTCGCTCGCGACGGGTGGACATCGTGGCCCGCTACGGAGGCGAGGAGTTCGTGATGGTGCTGCCCGACACCGACGGAGCCGGGGCGGAGCACTTCGCCAACGAGCTGCGCAAGGAGATCGCGGGGCTGACCATGAACTCCGAGCACGGCAGCTTCAACGTGACGATCTCCATGGGAGTGGCGGAGTTTCCCGCCGACGGGCGCGATCGCGGCGAGCTGCTCGAGCGTGCGGATCAGGCGCTCTATTACTGCAAGGAGCACGGGCGCAACTGCGTCCATCGATGGTCGCAGACCGCGTAGCCACGGGTTCACGAGCGTTGTAGCGTGGCGGTGTGCTGGCTCTGCGTTCCCTGCTCGTTTCGGTCTGGTGGCTCACGCTCGCCTGCGGCCGGCCGGCCCAGGCCGCGCCTTCGCAGGAGCCCACGGCGCAGGCGGAGGAACCGCCGTCCGCCGACGAGCCCGCGGAGCCCACACCGTCCGCACAGCCCGCCCGCGAGCCCGCGTCGGTGCTCGACGAGCCCATCGACGACGACTATGCGGCCGCGCCGGTCTCGTCCAAGCCCGCGCCGTTTGACGTAGTGGTCGATGCGATCATCACCAAGCGAAGGGCCGGCGCCACGGTGCTCGAGGTCGGCACCGACCCGCGGTTCACCCTGCACATGGAGATCGAGAAGGTCGAGCCCGAGACTCCGCTGCTGGTGCCCGGCCCCTATGACGTGCTGATCCACAGCCCCTCGCGGTCCTTTCGAGGCCCGGTGCCGGGCAAGGGGCAGCGGATCCAGTTCAACATGACGATCGTGCCCGAGGACCCGAGCGATCCCCACGACGAGCTCTTCTTCGCCGCGCTGTGGGCCGAGTGAGGCGGGTTCATTGGCGCCGTCGAGCCGTGTCGGTGGGCCGTTGGCGTGCTCTGCATGCGGGGCGATCCTTGCTACCATCGTCGGCATGCTCGCTCCGGTCGCGGCCGCCCGTGCCCTCGCGGTGCTGCTGGCCGCGCAGCGGCTGGGGCTGGGGTTCGACGGTCGCGTGCAGGTAACGTCGCCATCGCCGCTGCCAGTGCTGGCCCAAGGAGAGCTGTCGGTGACGATCCTCGATACGCCGGTCGACGTCTCGTTGCTGTCGGTGCGGCTTTCCGCGGCCGAGGTGGTCCTCCCGGAGAATCGCCTGGGCGCCCGGGACATCGTCGACCCCCAGGCATCTCAGCCTCGCGTGCGCGCCCGCTTCGTGGCGCCCGCGGTGCCGGGCCGCTACGAGGTGGAGGGGCTGGTCGAATACGTCACCTGTGACGCCGAGCGCTGCCGACCTCGTCGGAGCCGAGTGGTGTGGGTGGTCGAGGTGACCGAGTTGCCCGGAGACGAGACCCTCGCTGGACGGGCGTGAGGCGCTCGTATGGCGCCACTTTTCTTCATCGACTTGCGGGTGCCGGCGCCCCGGGGCCAGGGTGAGGATGAACTCGGGGTGGATCCTGTCGTGGGGAGTCTCGTCACTGATCGTGGTCGGGTGCACAGACGAGCCGCCGGACTCGGAGCCGTTGCCGGCGGCATCCTCTGGCTCGATCTTCGACGGCAGCGGACCGGGTCCGGGTGATTCCGCGGGTTCGACGGGCACCCAACCGCCGCCGGGAACCTCGGCCGACTCGGGCGACCCGCCGCCCAGCGGCAGCTCGGGCGATCCACCCCCGGATGACAGCTCGGGCGATCCTCCGTCCGACGATCCCTGTGCGGGGGCGGACATCCTGTGTGACGACTTCGAGGATCCGGCGGGCCTGGATCCGCAGTGGGCGTACACCGGGAACCCGGCCAACATGCCGGTGCTCGATGACGGGCGTGCCTTCGCGGGCTCCCGCTCGCTGACGTTCCCCAATACCGACACTCAGGGGGCATTCGTCTACCCGGCGGCGGGGTTGCCCACCGCCGACAATCGGATCTACGTGCGAGCGTACGTGAGCTTTGCGCGCCCCATGAGCGAGATGGGCGGTCATGTGTCGTACATCGTGGGGGCCGATCAGCCCGCCAACGGGGTCGAGCTACGCTTGGGGGCCAGCCAGAACTTCGGCAACGGCCAGATGATGATCGACGTCAACCTGTTGGGGGCGGGCCCGGAGTACACCCAGTTTGCCAACGGCGACGTGACCGGCGGGGCGCCCTCGGGGGCCCGGGGGGTGAGCCTGCTGGCGGACACCTGGTACTGCATGGAGGCCCTGTACGACGGGGCGGCGCACGAGTTTCGCCTGTGGGTCGATGGGGTGGAGCTTCCGGGGATGCACGTGACCGACTGGCAGGCGGGCCTGACCGACTGGTCGCCTTCGTATGCGGTGATGAAGATCGGCGGCCAGAACTACAGCGGCTCGCTGGGTCAGATCTGGTTCGATGACGTCGCGATGGGGACCCAGCCGCTGGGATGCCCGTAGGAAGCGCCCAGAGGCCGGGCCCCGCGGTGGTGCTCCCAAGAAAACCTGGTTTTCGTCCGTCTTGGGTGTCGCTTGGGCAAGACTGAGGCCGGGCGCGACGAAGTCGCGCATTCCGAGCCGGCCCTCGGCATAGATAGATCACTCATTCGTCGCGTTCGAGGCGACCGAGCCGGGCCAGGGCCGAGAACAGCTGCGCCTCGGCTCGGCCTTCGGCCGAGCGCGGACAAAAGCGCGCGAGGAACTCGCGCTCGGAATCCGAGAGCGATTCATCGGCGGCCAGGGCATCCATCAGTCGACGCCATCGCGCTTCGTTGAAGTCTGCCGGGCGGTTGTTCATGGCCTTCGGGTCGTCCGAGCACGTCGATGCGTCCACCTGCTCAGTGGACCCAAAGCCCCATGGCGGATGAAAAAAACCGAATTGTCCTCGGCCTATATACTTCAGCCCGAAGGAGCCGGCGCGGCGTACCCAGGGGGACGGTCGGCGCGAGCGCAGCGCAACAGGGCGCTCAGCAGGCGGGTGGCCACGGCCTCCGCGTCCCCCGAACCCTCGACCACGAGCGCGTCACCGGGGCCGGTGGCCGAGGTGACGACGAGGGCTTGGTCGTCGGGCCTCACCATCACCCGTACCGTTGGGCCCTCGCCGAGCGCCGGATCCTGTGCGGTGAACGAGGGGTCGCCAAGCACGATCACATGAGGGCGTGTTCGAGGTGACGCGAGGGCACGGCACAGGGCGGGCGGTGGGCCCTCGCCCTCGGGATCGTCGTCGGCTGCGGTTGTAGGGGCCTGGGAGGCCAAGGGGGTCGTGCCATCCACGACCGTGGCGTTCAGTGCCCGGCTCAGCGCACGCGCGATCGCGATGACGTCGGTGAGCTCTGGTCCGACCAGTACGACGATCATGATGTGATCTTCGCCTAGCAAGCGCCGGTCCAGTCCCGAGACTGCCCGATGAACGGCGGTTGACCCCGGCTTGCGGTCGGGGCCGGGAACACCCGCTTCCCCGGGGGAACAGACCATTCCGGCGAAGATGATCGGATCGGACAGTCTCGTCAGCCGCATCACGAAGCGCTAGGTTGGTCATCAGGGATAGTCGTCATGGGATGCAAGAACACGAAGGGGGGCGCGGCGGCGCTCTTTGCAATGGCGCTCGCGTGCATGGTCGGTGCGTGCACGGTGGGTGAAGGTGAGCTGGGCTTCGAGACCAACGAGGGGGTGCCCACGACCACCGCTTCTCCGACGACCGGTGACTCGTCGACGGGATCGGACTCGCTCGATACCGGAGGCGGAGGCTTCCCCGATCTGGGGATGGCCGACGACGGGATCGGCACCGCATGCGCCGACGTAACCGCCACCATCGAGCCGGTGATCCCCACCATCGTGCTGCTGGTCGATCGGTCGGGGAGCATGAACGATGACTTTGGCGGGATCTCCCGTTGGCAAGCGGTCGCCGACGCGCTCTTCGATCCGGCCGGCGGTGTGGTCGCTCAGCTCGAGTCCACGATCCGCTTTGGGATGGCGCTCTACACGAGCGACAACGGCATGTTCGGGGGAGCGTGCCCTATGCTCGACGAAGTGGCCCCTTCGCTGGACAACCTCGCGGCGATGGACGCCGCCTTCACCCAGCCGCTGGCGGAGGGAGACACGCCCACCGGGGAGGCGCTCGCGGCGGTGGCCACCTCGTTGGCCGCGGAGCCAGACACCGCGCGAGCGATCGTGCTGGCCACCGATGGCGAGCCCGATACCTGCGCCGTGCCCGATCCCCAGAACGGCCAGCCAGAGTCGGTGACGGCGGTCGTCGACGCCTATGCCGAGGGGATCAAGACCTTCGTGATCAGCGTTGGGGGTGAGGTCAGCGCGGGCCACCTGCAAGAGCTGGCCAACGTGGGGGTGGGCAAGGCAGCCAACGACCCCGACCCCGCCCCGTACTTCGAGGCCCTCGACACGGCCCAGCTCATTGCGGCCTTCGACCAGATCGTGGGGGGCTTTGTCAGCTGCGAGTTCGCGATCGACGGGATCGTCGATCTGGAGGCGGCCTGCCAGGGCACCGTGTTGCTGGACGGAGTAGAGCTCGAGTGTGAGAGCGACTGGCACGTGCCCGAGGAATCGACCCTCGAGCTATTGGGCGCGGCCTGCGACACGCTCCAGGATGGCGGTGAGCACGACGTACTGGCGAGCTTCCCCTGCATGGTGATCTCCCCGATCCCCTGAGCGGTAGGCGGATCGAGGTCGACCGCGGAATAGTTCATTCCGCGCCGAACCGATCCGTCGGGGCTCCAAGTGCCCCCCATGGCCCCGATGAGACCTGGCACGCCGCATGCTTGAGAAGAGGGGCGTGCGGAGAACCTCGCGGAACACGCCCGGCGTCGGGGTCTTGGGCTTGGTGCTCGTGCTGGGCGCTTGCGAGGTCGACACCGGAGACGATGACGCTGGTCTTTTTGGGGACGGCGGCGCTCAGCCGGCGCCCACGGGCGACATGGGTGCGCAGAGCATGGCCGGCTCGGCCGACTCGGCCGGCTCGGCCGAGTCCGGTGGGACCGGGGCCGACGGATCCTCGTCCCCCTCGCCGCCGCCTCCACCGCCGCCGCCGCCCGGCGGCGACGAGGGATCCACGAGCGGAGGCGGGGATGGGACCGAGCCCGAATCGAGCACGGGCACCGGGGAGGACTCGGGCACTACCGGCGAGCCGGCGGGGAGCGGGAGCAGCGGTGTTGCGGGCAGCGACACATTCAGTGATGGCACGGTCGACGTGCAGGTGACCAACCAGTCGATGTTCCCGCAGGGGCAGTGCGACGAGGTGGTCGTCACCAATGTTTCCGCAATGGACGTGACCTGGGAGGTCGAGCTACCGCTGCCGGGGATGATCGACCAGACCTGGAATTGCCAGGTGATGGAAGCGGCCGGGATGGGCACGTTCATCGGGGTCGATTTCAACGCCACCCTCGCTCCCGGGGGGCAGGCGATGTTCGGCTACTGCGTGCTCTATTGACAGGAGATCTCATGGCGCGACGATGCAACACGGCAATGACTCGAGTGCTCGAGCTGGGACTGGTCACGTGGGTGGGGACGGCCGGCGCGTGTGAGCCGGTGGGCACCCGATCGCCCGAGGCCAACGCGGTGGGGGCCTTCGATATGGGCGGTTGCACTCGCGAGGCGGTGGTGGAGGATGCGGAGGATAACGATCACCGCACCCTGACCCACCAGCAGCGAGGTGGCTACATGTACACCTTCTTGGACGAGGCGGGCTCGACCATCGAGCCGGTCGCCGGGCGCCTGGGCGGGACCTTCTCGCAGGCCGAGGGGGGCGCCAACGGCTCGCTCTACGCGGCCCACTTCCATGGTCGCTTGAGCGGCGGCTCGACGGTCTACGCCGGCTACGGCCTCAATTTCGTCGACCCCAAGGGCCCCTACGACGCTTCGGCCTACGAGGGGTTGGCCTTCTTCGCCCGGCGGGGATCGGACTCCACGAGCTCGATGCGGCTCAAGGTCCCCGACGCCAATACCGATCCCGAGGGGGGCGTGTGCTCGGAGTGCTTCAACGACTTCGGGGCCGACATCGAGCTGCAGGAGGAGTGGACGCAGTACGTGTTCTCCTTCGAGCAGCTGTCTCAGATGTCGGGCTGGGGCCAGCCCCGGCCCGGATCGATCGATCCCTCCCAGGTGTTCGGTCTCCAGTTCCAGGTGTCCAGTCCCGGGTCGTCCTTCGACGTATGGGTCGACGACATCTCCTTTTACGGGTGCAAGGGATGACGATGCACGGCCGCTGGCAATCCACAGTCTGGCAATCCATAGTCTGGCAATCCGCATGGATCGTGGCCTGTGTGCCGCTGGCGTGCAGCAAGGGGGATCGGGCGCCACGGGCTCCCCAGGCTTCCCAGGCCCCGGCGCTCCGCGACGAGGGGCCGCCGCCGGTGATCGAGGGGGACCACAACCTGATCCGCAACGGGTCGTTCGACGACGGGAGCGCGACCCCGTGGAAGGCTTCGTTCCAGGGGAAGGCCCAGGGCCAGGCCCGGATCCGCGACGGGGCGTACTGCCTAAAGAGCAGCGCGCCGGGCGAGGTCTCCTGGGACCTCCAGCTGCGCCACCGGGCGCTGCGCCTGCACAACGGGCACCGCTACCGCGTCGAGTTTACCGCCGTGGCCGATCGTGCCGTCAAGGCGCGTCCTCGCATCGCCCAGGTCGGGCCGCCCTACGTCGAGTACTGGGCGAGCACGGTCGACGTGGCCACCCAGCCCCAGCGCTACCAGGGTCACTTCACCATGCACAATGAAGATGATCGGACGGCGGAGCTGAGTGTGCACTTTGGAGGGCCGTTGGTCGGCGAGGGGTCGGTGGAGGTCTGCATCGACGACGTGATGGTGGCCGATCCGCAGTATGAGCCACCGCCGCCGCCCGACTACCTCCGGGCGCCGCCTGTCCGGGTCAACCAGGTGGGGTACTTCCCGGGGCAGCCCAAGCGCGCGGTCTACCGCAGCCCCTCGGCGACGCCGGCGACCTGGGAGCTGCTCGACGAGTCGGGGGCGGTGGTGGCCTCGGGCCAGACCCAGGTCTGGGGCGAAGACGCGGCCTCGGGCGATCCACTGCACCGCATCGACTTTTCCTCGGTCGCCGCCACGGGCTCGGGCTTCACGCTGCGGGTCGGCGAGGCCCGCAGCGACCCATTCTCGATCGATCCGACGATCTACCACCGCCTCAAGTACGACGCGATTGCGTACTTCTACCACAATCGCAGCGGGATCGAGATCGCCATGCCCTACGCGGGGCAGCCCCAGTGGGCCCGGCCCGCGGGGCACCAAAGCGACGCAAAGGTCGAGTGCCTGCCCGAGCTTGGGTGCGACTATACCGTCGATGCGTCGGGAGGGTGGTACGACGCCGGCGATCACGGCAAGTACGTGGTCAACGGCGGGATCTCGGTGTGGACCCTGCTGCACTACTACGATCGCACCACGTCGCTGGGCGGTGATCCGAGCGCGGTGGCCGACGGCACGCTGTCGATCCCCGAGCAGGGCAACGGCGTGCCCGATCTGCTCGACGAGGTGCGCTGGGAGCTGGAGATGCTGCTGCGCTTTCAGGTGCCCAAGGGCCGCAAGTGGGAGGGCATGGCCTTCCACAAGCTCCACGAGCAAGAGTGGTCGGGCCTGCCGCTGGCGCCCCACGAGGCCAAGGCACCGCGCTACCTGCATCGCCCCAGCACGGCGGCCACGCTCAACCTGGCGGCCGTGGCTGCGCAGGCGGCTCGGCTGTGGGCAGACATCGATCCCGCCTTTGCTCGACGCTGCGAGCGGGCCGCCCGGCGGGCCTGGGCGGCGGCGAAGGCTCACCCGAACCTGCTCGCCCCCGGGGACGACAACGTGGGGGGAGGGCCCTACGAGGATCTCGACGTCAGCGACGAGTGGTACTGGGCGGCGGTGGAGCTTGCGCTGGCCACCGGCGACAAGGTGTTCGTCGAGGCGGCCCGAACTTCGCCGCACTACCTGGCGCTGCCCGGTCCGACCCCCGAGCAGGGCGGCTTGATGGCCCCGATGAACTGGCAGCGGGTGCAGGCGCTCGGGACGATCTCGCTGGCCACCGCCGCCCCCGGGCAGACCCCGCTCGACGTTCGCAAGGCTCGTGATGCGGTGGTAACGGCGGCGCGAGCCCACGCGGGGCAGGTGTCGTCCTCCGGGTATCCGGTGCCGCTTGCGCCGGACGCGGGCGGGACCTTCCCGTGGGGCTCCAACTCGCTGGTGCTCAACAACGCCCTGGTGCTGGGGTTGGCCTATGACCTGACCCGCGAGGACGTCTTCCTCCACGGAGTCGTCGATGCGCTCGACTACCTGCTGGGGCGCAACCCCATGTGGCAGTCGTACGTGACCGGCTACGGGGCCAACCCCCTGGAGAACCCCCATCACCGGTTCTGGGCCCACCAAAAGGACGAAGCCTATCCTCCGCCGCCCCCCGGGGCGGTGTCGGGGGGGCCCAACTCGCGGCTGGAAGATCCCTACGCCCAGTCTGCGGGCTTGCCGGGGTGTCCACCGCAAAAGTGCTTCGTCGATCACATCGAGTCGTGGTCGACCAACGAGATCACCATCAACTGGAATGCCCCCCTGTTTTGGGTGGTGGCGTTCCTCGACGAACGGGCGCGATGAGGGCGCTCGGGCCGGGAGTCGTTGATCATGTCCGCATTTGCCGTATCCGTTGCCGCATGGCTTAGCTCCGGTCCCGCTGCGGAGGTGAGCCCGACCGTCGAGCCTCCGCCGAGTGCCCCCGTCGAGGCCGCGGCCGAGCCCGGGCTCACGCCGGCCGAGGAGGCGCCGGTGGCCACTACGCCGGTCGAGCCGGTGACCTCGGGTGAGTCCAGCGAATCCGAGGCCTCCGGGTCTTCGGAGGTCTCCCCGGCCGGGTCGATGCCGGTGGTGACGATGGGCAACATGGCCGGCTCGGAGCTGCCCGCTTCGCGGCCCGGGGTGTTTCCCAGCGCGGCGGCGCGCCGTAAGAACCGCGCCAAGAAGGGCGGCCGCCGGCTATCGTCGCGCGGCGGCGGTCCGGACGCGGGCGACTGGGGGTTCATCTTCAACGGTTACCTGCGCGCCCCGATGCGGCTGGGCCTGGGGCAGCGGGCCGAGCCCGCTGAAGGTCAGAGCCGGACGACGATCCACAACCCGCTGGTGCCCGACGATCAGTACCTCAGCTACCAGTACACCCTGCACAACCCGCGGGACTGGTCGGAGCTCTACCTGGGCTACGGCAACTCGGTGGTGGCGGGGATGGTCTCGATCCAGGGGTTCAATTTCACCGACGCGGCCTGGAAGGAGAACGACGCCCAGTTCGGGATCGCCCAGGCCTTCGTGGCCCTGACCCCCAAGCTGCCCAGCGACCGTCTGCGGCTCACGTGGAAGGTCGGTTCCTTCGACAACCGCTACGGCCAGGCGGGGATCTACGACGCGGGCGAGCTGGACACCTACGCCTTCGGGCGGACCCACGGCATGGGCGAGGCGGGGCAGCTGGACATCCTCATCAAGGACTTCACGATCACGCTCGAGCACGGGCTGGGAGCGACCCGGCCCGATCCCAACGCCTACAACCTCGCCCGCTTCACGTTCTTTCACCACGCGCACCTGGGCCTGGCCTACCAGCGCAAGGTGCAGCTGGGGGGACACTTCTTGCAGGCGATCGCGCGCGAGGAGGATCGTCTGGGCGCCGACATCAACACCGACTTCGAGGCCAACCCGCCCGACGGCACGATGACGGTGGCCGGGCCCGACCTGCGGATCAACTGGGGCCGGCTGGGCTACTACTACGGCGCGTTCTCGTATATCCGGGCTCGGCACGCCCGAACGGTGGGCCCCAGCATCGAGGTGATCCACTCGCGAGGGGCGGGGCAGTTCAACTTCGGCATCATCGACAACTACCTCGAGGGGCGCGGAGAGAACGACAGCGGGGGCAACGGCGAGATCTACACGGTGATGGCCCAGGTCCAGAACAGTGTGCAGCGGATCCGCAAGGGCGACGCGTTCTGGGGCGAGGGGATGGACTTCGGGATCAAGCTCTACGGCATGCTCAACATGATAGCGAGCGACAACCCCAGCGTGGACGGGATCCGCAAGCTCAAGTACGGCGCCGACGCCCGCTTCGACATCCTGCGCTGGCTGGCGGTGGCCACCCGCTACGATCGGGTGCAGCCCAACTCGCGGATCCCCGAGCAGTCGTTCTCGGTGATCTCGCCGCGCTTGATCTTCCGCACCAACTGGATCACCCGCGAGGAGATCGCGCTCCAGTATTCGCGCTACGTCTACAACGAGCGCTGCGAGCCCATGGAGGTTCCCGACTTTCTGGGCTACCCGCAAGACTGCGTGCAGCCGCCGGCCGCTCCGGTGCCGCCCGAGGGGTTCGGTTCGATCCCGATTAACCTCGACGACGACACCCGCGCCGCCCCCATGGCGCCCGCTGATCTCCACGTGGTGTCGCTACGCGCCACGTTCTGGTGGTGATCGCGGCCGCGGCTCGGTGATCGCGCATGTCGGTCGGGCCTGGCCAGAGGCGGGCCTGCGGATCGGACCCCATGTCGCCGGTTGGCCGGACGAGGTGGGGTCCATCGTGCATAGTGTCGGATCTCGCGTCGCCGGGGGGTCCGTGGAGGGGATCGGTTCGGACATGAAAAGACCCCGCGACGTCGGGTGGCTCGACGAGGCGGGGTCCATTGCGTGCGGCCGGTCGGCTCGAGAGGGCGAGCCGACGCGGGAGCTGGCGGGAGGTCTATCCGGACTTCTTGGCGCGGGCGCGGATCAACCGGAAGTAGCGGCTGCCCACCCCGGACGCCTGTGCGGCCTGGGTCACGTTGCCGCCGCTCTGCTCCAGGGCCTTTTGGACGTAGAGCTGCTCGAACTCGGCGACGACCTTGCGGCGGGCCAGCGGCAGCGGCAGGCCCAGCGCGAGGATCTGTTCGAAGGAACCCGAGGACTCCGGGTTTGGCTCCCCGACGGGGACGGCGGCCGTTGGTGCGTTGGCTGGGGGCGGGGGGTGGATCGCGGCGTCGTGTGGGCTGGACTCGTCGAGCCAAGCGGACTCGCCCAGCGCCACGCATCGGGCGACCGCGTTGTGGAGCTCGCGAACGTTGCCGGGCCAGCCGTAGCGGGCGAACGCGGCCATCAGCGCGGGCGAGGGGCCGGCCTTGTCGCCACACAGCCGGTTCCAGAAGGTCTTGACCAGGGTCGAGAGATCTCCGTGTCGCTCGCGCAGCGGGGGCAGCTCGATACGGGTCACCGCCAGCCGGTAATAGAGGTCGTCGCGAAACTTGCCCTCGAGCACCATCTGCCGCAGGTCGCGGCGGGTGGCGGCCATGAAGCGCACGTTCACCTTGATCCGGCGAGTGGAGCCCACCCGGGTGATCTCGGAGCGCTCGAGCGCGCGCAGCAGCTTGGCCTGGAGGTCGAAGTCCAGATCGCCGATCTCGTCCAGCAGCAGCGTGCCGCCGTTGGCGTCCTCGAACAGCCCTCGGCGGGCCTCGGTGGCCCCGGTGAACGATCCCTTCTCGTGCCCGAACAAGGTGGCCTCGGCCAGGCTCGAGGGGATCGAGGTGCAGTCCAGCACCACGAACGGACCGTGGCGGCGGGTGCCTTGCTCGTGGATCGACTCGGCGAGCAATTCCTTGCCGGTGCCCGTCTCGCCGCCGATCACCAGCGGGAGATCGGACTGAGCCAGCTGCTCGCACAGCGGATAGAGCCGGCGCATGGCCGGGCTGCTGCCCACGACCCGGCCGAACCCGCTCGGCGCCGTCTCGGCGGGGGGTTCGAGCGTCGGGTGCCCGGGCATGATGGTGCTGGTCAGACCGGGGCTGGGGAGCATCTGCTCCTGTGCGCCGGACATCGCGTTCAGTTCTTCGTGCATACGCCTGTTCCCCTCTTACCCATCGATTGGTCAGGCCCCATGGCCCTACGCCCTCGCCGACCCGGATCCCACGATCCGGGGCCCTTTGGTGGGCTCCCCACCGTCGGCTGTGCGTGTAGTGGAAGCTGCTCGTCACAATGGATGAAAGTTTTCCGCCCTGATTTGATCGTTCCGCGAATGGGCCGCGGCTACGCAGCGCCCGAACGGATCGAGCCGGAATCGATCGATCCCCCGGACATGCCCGGCCATGCAGTAGAACACCGAAATTACTGGAAATTGCTTCTGCGTACGGCTCTTGCTTAGGAAATGAGGGCCATGAAGTCACGCGCTTTCCCCCCCGGCTTCATCTGGGGGGCCGCCACGTCATCCTTTCAGATCGAGGGGGCCGTCGCGTCCCGCGGTGAATCCATCTGGGACGAATTCTGTCGTCGCCCCGGGGCGATCGAGGACGGCAGCGATGGGCGCGTCGCATGCGCTCACCTCGAGCACATGGAGCAGGACGTGGCCCTGATGCGAGAGCTGGGGCTTGCGGCCTATCGGTTCTCGGTCAGCTGGCCCCGGGTACAGCCGGATGGTCGAGGGGCGCCCAACGAGGCCGGCCTGGACTTCTACTCGCGCCTGGTCGACACGTTGCTGGCGGCGGGGATCACCCCCTACGTGACGCTCTATCACTGGGATCTGCCCCAGGCGTTGCAACAGCAGGGGGGTTGGCCCATGCGCTCGACCGCCGAGGCGTTTGTCGAGTACGCGGTGCTGGTGGCCCGGCGGCTCGGCGATCGGGTCAAGCACTGGGCCACGCACAACGAGCCGCGGGTGGCGAGCATGGTCGGCTATCACCTCGGGCGGCACGCCCCCGGGGTGCGCGACCCGCTGGCGGCGCTGTCGGCCAGCCATCACCTGCTGCTGTCTCACGGGCTGGCGGTACCGGCGATTCGGGCCCTGGTGCCGCAGGCCGAGGTGGGGATCACCCTGGACCTGGCGCCTATACACGCCGCCTCAGCCGATCCCGAGCACCGCCGGGCGCGTCGTCTCCACGACGGCCACTTCAATCGCTGGTACCTCGACCCGGTGTTCGGGCGCGGCTATCCGCGCGACATGCTTCGCCACTTCGTCGACCGCGGGGTCGTGGGGCCGGCGGGGCTGTCGGTGGTGCGTCCGCACGATGAGGAAGTGATCGCAGCGCCTATCGATTTTTTGGGGATCAACTATTACCGCCGCAACATCGTGCGGAGCGAGTCCTTCCCCGAGCCCGAGCAGGAGGAGGACGTGGGGGCTCCCGACGCCGAGTACACCGAGATGGGCTGGGAGGTGTACCCCGAGGGGCTGTGGCAGACCCTTACGCGGGTCCACCTCGACTACGCGCCGCCGTCGATCTTCGTGACCGAGAACGGGGCCAGCTACTCCACGGGCCCGGGGCCAGACGGGGCGATCCCCGACCGGCGCCGCTGCGAGTACCTGCGCGCGCACTTCGAGCAGGCGGCTCGGGCGATCGACGACGGAGTGCCGCTGCACGGGTACTTCGTGTGGTCGTTGTTCGACAACTTCGAGTGGGAGCGGGGCTACACGCAGCGGTTCGGGATCGTGTGGGTCGACTACCAGACCCTGGAGCGCCGCCTCAAGGACAGCGCGCTGCTCTATCGGGGGATCATCGCCGCCAACGCCGTCCCGGTGGACTGAGGTCTGTCGAGCCCATGATGTGCCGAGACAAAACGAGCGCGCGGAGATCTTCCCCGCACAAATCTTCCCCGCACAAATCTTCCCCGCACAAATCTTCCCCGCACAAATCTTCCCCGCACAAATCTTCCCCGCATAAATCTTCATCGATCCGATCGATGTCGAGCCACCTACCCGGTGTGGAGCTGTGTCGTGAATGGATCGGCCGGGGGGTCGACCAAGCGGGCCTGTGTCTGTTGCTGATGGCAGCCGGCTGTGTCGGCGCAGGCTCGGCGGACGGAGGAGACGAGGCCGGGGGCCCCGGGATCACGGCAGGCTCGTCCGGTGCCGACGGATCGGGCTCGCAAGGCGGCTCGCAAAGCGCCGGGGACTCCGCCGACGAGTCCTCGGGCGAGGGTCCGGATTCCACCGGCAGCGAGCCGCCGCCGGCCACTCCCGGCGGGTACTACGTCGAGGGCAACGCGATCTACGACGAAGACGGGCAGCGCCACATCTTCCGCGGGGTTGCCCGGCCATCGCTCGAGTGGAACAACATGGGGGAGGGGCTCAACCCCCAGGATTACCAGTTCATGGCGGGGTGGGGGGCCAACGTGGTCCGGATCGCCCTCAACCAGGGGTTTTGGCTGGAGGGATCGATCGCCTACGCGCCCGGGTACCCCGAGCGGATCGATCAGCAGATCGAGTGGGCCCAGGCGGCCGGCATGGACGTGATCCTCGATCTGCACTGGTCCGATCGCGGCGACTACGGGGTCACCCCCGACCAGCAGCGCATGGCCGACCAGCACTCGCTGCTGTTTTGGCAGCAGGTCGCCACCCGCTACCGGGACGACGGGCGGGTGCTCTTCGAGCTGTACAACGAGCCCCACGACATCACCTGGCAGGTCTGGCGTGATGGGGGCGATAGCGGCGACGGCTTTGTCGCCGTGGGCATGCAGGCCCTGTACGACGAGGTTCGTGCGGCCGGGGCCGACAACATCGTCATCATCGGTGGCCTGGACTACGCCTACGATCTCAAGGGCGTGCCGGGGACGCCGCTCACGGGCTACAACATCGCCTACGCCACGCATCCCTATGATTTCCCCAACAAGGCGCCGTCCGAGTGGGACGACGACTGGGGATTTTTGACCGACACGCACCCGGTCATCGTGACCGAGTTTGGGAGCTTTGTGTGCGGGGCGGGGTATGCATCCGAGCTCATCGCCTACGCGTCTGCACGACAGCTGTCGTGGACGGCGTGGGCCTGGTATCCGGGGGGATGTGACTTCCCCTCGCTCATCACGGACTGGGCCGCAACGCCCAGCGAAGTAGGTCAGGTGGTCCGAGCCGCGCTGATGGGCGGCTAGGCCACCGAGTGACTCCGTACGGAATGAACGACGAGAAAGGATCCGAGATCGATGTCCAAGGGAACACTGAGGATGGGGCTTTTGTGTGCGCTGGGTCTGGGCGGGGTGCCGCTCGGGTGCGACGCCGGGGACAGCAGCGATGGCGACGACGGCCTGGGCGGGACCGGGGTCAACCCCGGCGACGACTCCAATGGCACCACGGGGGACGGTTCTGGGGATAGTTCCCCGGGGGATGGGGCGGACTCGGCGGACTCGGCGGACTCGGCGGACTCGGCGGACTCGGCGGACTCGGCGGACTCGGCGGACTCCGACTCCGACACCGGCGATCAGCCGATCGATCCGGCCAACATGATCGACGACCTCGAGGACGGGGATGCGCTGATCCTGGCCGCCGGTGGTCGCCGTGGCGCGTGGTACAGCTACAACGACGAGTCCGCGGGCGCCGAGCAATTGCCGCCAGAGCCCTTCGAGCCCACCGAGGGCGGCCCCGACGCCAGCCTGTACATGGCCCAGACCACCGGTAGCGGCTTTACCGAGTGGGGGGCGGGGATCGGCGTCGATCTCAACAACGAGGGCGACCCCGACGGCGGCGACGGCGTGCGGATGATCTACGACGCCAGCGCTTACCAGGGCATCCGGTTCCACGCCCGGGGGAATGCTCCGATCCGGGTCAAGTTGCTCGTCGATGCGATTGTGCCCTCGGCGGCCGGAGGCAGCTGTGCGGAGGATTGCGAGGACGCCCACGGCAAGATCGTCCCGTTGACCGAAGAGTGGGCGCAGTATCAGGTCAGCTTCGCAGAGGCCTTCCAGGAGGGGTGGGGGGCCGCGGCGGACTTCGATCCGAGCACGCTGATGTCGATCCAGTTCCAGGTCTCGGCCGATACTGACTTCGACTTTGCCCTCGATCAGATCGGGTTCTACTAACGCTCGCGCTCCGATGGGGGGTGTCCCGGCAGGCGCGCCCGGGCGCACCTCCCCCGGTCTTCGGTGCTCGAGTTGTCGGTTTTCGTCGACGCGCCCCCCCTAAGCGAGCGGGGCCGGAGACGGAGCACCTGGTGGAGGCGGCCCTGGCCCTCCCCCTGCCGACGGGCGCCCGCATCGTCGACGTGGGCACCGGCTCCGGCTGCATCGCCGTGACCCTGGCGTGCGAGCGGCCGACCTGCCGCGTCTTGGCGACGGACCTCGACGTCGGGGCCCTGGAGGTGACCCGCGGCAATGCCCGGGACCACGGGGTCGCCGGCCGGGTCGACCTGCTGCGGGCCGACCTGACCTCCGCCGTAGAGCCCAGGGCGGTGGATCTTCTGGTGTCCAATCCCCCCTACATCGCGCGGGATGACCCGCAGGTGGACGCCGGGGTCCGCCGCTTCGAGCCCCACCTCGCCCTCTTTGCCGACGACGACGGCCGGTCCCTGCTGTCGCGACTACTGACGGCGGTCGCTGCGATGCGAGGCGGCGCCCACGGAATCTTCGAGATCGGCTGGGATCAGGGGGATTGGATCCGCACAGAGGTGGCTAGACGGGAAGGCTTGGAGCTCCTCGACCTCGTCCACGACTACTCCGGCCACCCTCGAACCGCCGTTATCCGCAG
>JBCCWC010000196.1:0-29046 GCA_039194325.1 Myxococcota bacterium | reverse complement strand
GCAGGGCTCGGCGCAGGCGCTCAAGGATGCGCTCGAGGAGCTCTCCACCGAGAAGGTCAAGGTGGACGTCATCAAGGCCGAGGTCGGTCAGATCAACGAGAACGACGTCAAGTACGCCCGCGCGGGCGACTCGGTGATCTTCGGCTTCAACGTCAAGACCGCGGGCAAGGCGGCGCCGATCGCCGACCAAGAAGGGGTCGCGATCCACACCTTCTCGGTGATCTACGAGGCCACCGAGCGGTGCGAGGAGCTGATGATCGGCCTGCTCGAGCCCGAGTACCGCGAGCGCGAGCAGGGCGAGGCCGAGGTGCGGGCGCTGTTCCCCATTCCCCGCCTCGGCGTGGTGGCCGGCTGTCGCGTGCTCAAGGGCCTCATCCAGCGCACCAGCCACGTGCGGGTGATGCGGGGCGACGACGTGGTGCACAACGGCACGATCCACTCGCTGCGCGTGTTCAAGGACGACGTCAAGGAGGTCAAGGACGGCTTCGAGTGCGGCATCGTGGTCGATGGGTTCGCGGGGATCCAAGAAGGCGATCTGATCCGCGCGTACGAGGTGGAGGCGATCCCGCCGACGCTGTGAGCTGAGCGGCCGCCTGTCGAGCGAGCCCGAGCGTAGCCGGAGGATTTCCGGTCGGCTCGGGCTTCGCTCGTGGATCTTCCAACTCGCGCCGGGCTACACGGATGAACTGGTCGTAGGCTTTGGCGGCTTCGGTCGCCGCTTCGTTGAGCGCAGCGACGGAGTTGTCGATGTGCTCTTGGAATTCACGGTGTTCCCTGGCGCGTCCTTCGGCAGAGGCGTCTGAGTTTGGCACGAAATCCTGCAGACGCTGAACTCTGAACCGCCCTTGGTAGCCTGGCAGAGGAAACGTGCGCATGGCTATCAGTCTGTTCAGCGTCGCCATGGCTTGCCACATGACCAGGCGCTCTTGTTCCACGGCTTGATTGAGGAATTCATGCTGTGGTTCGTCATGCCAGCGCACGAACCGCCGTACGGGCTTGAATCGCTCTCCTTCGAATGATCCACCGAAGTCGTGTTCCCGAAGGAAATAGATGGCATCGTTGCCGAGCAGGTCGATGATCTGGGCCAGGTTGGCTTGGTCCGCCTTTCGACCCGGTGGCAGGGGGACGTCGTCGGATGTGGGACGATAGTTGTAGATGTTGCCTTTCGCCATCTGAACCGTATGGGCGTGGACCGAGCCGACTCGGATGCCCTGCTCGTAGATGGCATCGCTTTGGATGAGCTGTTGGCAGACGCGAGCATCGTCGTCGCGTTCTACAGGAGCGCCCATCTCGTGCGCAGCTTTCATCGCTTGGAGGCGCTCGACCGTCCATGTGCCTGATGTCTGCTTGTCGATGACGTCATGGTGTGGACCGCACAGCAGAATGAGGTTGTCGTAGGAGTGTCGCTCGTCGTCCGACTGCACGGCGTCATAACGAGGCCCACCTGGGCTTGATCCTTTGATGTGGCAGATGCGTCCGATGACGACGCCACCGTCGTCGACGAGCTTTGTCGTGCATCCTTCGAAGGCGCACTCGTTACGGGAGTTCGCGAATAGTTGCTTGATCGTCGGAAGAGACACCTTGCTCATCGAATGGCCATTATCGCGAGCGTCAGGAGCGCGCGCTACCCCAGGATGGAGAACAAGGTTCATCGAAGAGATGGCGTCATCACCGCGTGCTCGCTGAGGAGTATTGGTAGCGGAAGTCCACGAATGTCGTGGGCGCCACTTCGCGGTGGGGTCAGTCTCCGCTCGCAGGCGAAACACCCGAACAAGAGCGGAGCCAATCCTACCGGCCGATTGCTCCACCGATCTTCACCCGTGTTACTCTCGCTGGTGGCAATGTCGTCGCGCCAATATTCGTCATCCCCACGCCCTGTGTTTCACGACCGACCCGTGACGCGTGCGCTCGTTGGAGTTGCACTCGGGCTCGGGGTCTCGTTGAGCTGCGGCGGCGGAGGCGGAGGCGGCGGTTGTGGAGGAGCGAGCTGCCCGCCCTCCGGGGGCACCTGCGACGCGTGTCAGACAGGAGAAAACCTTTACACGTGTGCAATCCAAGGGACGAATAACTGGATCTGCACGATTGACGACTTCACGGCCGACCAGCACTGTGCGGCGATAGGTTCGGTCGTTCAGTCCAAGACGACTTGTTCGAGTGTCGGTGATACTGGTGGAGAGCAACGGCCGCCTCCGTCCGATGATGAAACGGCGAATGTCGATGGTAGCTCCACGGCGGGCTCTGAGGGACAGGCCAAGACCCGGGGTCGATGAACCATGCGTAGTTGCATCGTTGGCGCCATTGGTCTATGCATTGGCGTTTCTGCTTGCAGCGAGCCTCTTCCTCCGATCCGCTACGTGACCGAAAAAGCCCTCATCGGCACCGATTTCGAGGAGGAGGTGTGCCCTCTCCAACTCCAGGCGGTGGACGATCAGATCCGTTTCGTGGAGGACATGCTGGGAGCCCCTTCGGACGAGAAGATCCGGATCTACGCTTACGGCGAAGGCCCGCCCGACTGCGATGGCCTGGGCTGCTACACGTTTGACGACAGCGGCATCATCAAGACTCATTGGTCGGCCATCGATCACGAGGTGGTCCACGCGGTCGAAGACCGATTTGTCGACCGTCCGCGAACGTTCTGGTCTGAAGGCACTGCCGTGGCACTCGAAGAAAAAGGCACTCTGGTTGGTTCGTCATCGGTGCTGGACAACATTCACATCGGGGACTACCACGACCTTGACTACCTCACCTCTGGTCACTTCGTGCGCTGGCTGCTCGAGAACGAAGATCCTACCCTCGTCCGCCGGATGCTGAAGGGGGAGTCGATCAACACCGTCTACGGGCGGTCGATCGAGCAGCTCGCCGCCGCCTACGAGGCGGAGCGTCCCTATGCCTATCCGCCATGGTTTCCCTGCGATCACCCGCCGCTACCGAGCCCCGAGCCGGAGCGTTGGGTCGAGACGATCGATATCTCCTGCGAGCACCCCGAGGGCACCTCGGGGGAGAACTATCGCCGCTCGGTGGTGCGCTCGGTGGAACTCGAGGCCGGTCGCTATGCGCTCGAGACGATCGGTGGCTCCGGCACCCGCATCGTGGGCTGCCAGATGGACGTCTGGGACGAGCGTCCACCGCCCATGGCCAACGGTGATGTGCCCAACCATGTCGAGAACTCGCAGACGGCGGTGGGGGTGCTGTTCGAAAGCGGAGAGGTGCACGAGGTCACGCTGACCGAGGGGACCTACAAGGTTGTCGTGGCTACGCTCGAGCTCCGAGAGGAAGTCACGGTGGACCTACGTCGTCTCGACACCGAGCGATTCGATGAGGATGGAGGGTGACCTCCGTCGTGCTCACTCGTCGGAGCCATCACCGTCGGTGGTGCCGATCTCGTCGACCTCTTGGGGGCAGTGCGCTGTGGCTCGGAAACGGGCGTATGGATTCGACATGGCTTCGATGATGAAGTTCGTTTCGACGAAGACGTGCCTCACGCGGCATCCTCCGAGCCGCGCTCTGTCGATACGATCGCCTGCACCGCCGCGGGCACGACATCCGCAAGCAGGGCCGCTTCGATCTCTGGGTCGTCCGCGATCGCATCTTCCCAGCGTGAAGACATGAGGTCGACCCAGAGGCCGACGCGTGCATCGAGGCTCGAAAGCCTCGGGTGTCCGGGTTGTTCGAGCTTGGCGAGGACCGCATCTGTCGGGAAGGCTGCCTCCATTCTCAGAGAGTTAGGCCCCATGGATGAGTAGCTGTCGTGGACTACGAGGCACTGGCTCGCGTCGAACAATAGCCCGTCCGGGCATCCGATGCGGTGCAGCAGTTCCTTGAACTCCTCGATGGCGTGCTGGTCGGCGCGAGTGCATGTCTGGGCCACGAGCGATGGTCTCGGATCCGGCGGGTGCCGCAGGTAGAAGTGGGCCATGTCAGCAGCGTGTCTCCGGCCTGGTGGGTGGGCAATCAGCGCGTGCGCTTGCCGTTTTTGCTCGGTGGAGGGAGGGGAGCATGCGCCCGAGTCCTCGCGGGGAAAGCCCGGTTGCTGCGCTACTCGTCGGAGCCGTCGCCGTCGCCGTCGGCCTCGCCGACCTCCTCGGATTCGGGCTCGACGTCCTCGGGCGGTGTGCTGCGGCTGCGTCCCGGCTGGGTGTAGGCATAGGCCGCCCGCGAGTTGCCGCCGAGCTGGGCCCGCAGCTCGCCGATGACCACGCCGAGGCGACCGACCCCGTCGGCGCGGCGAAAGTTGAACTCGTCTCGTGCCCGCGCCACGGCCAGGCTCTGCGCGTCCCATTGGTCGATCTGCTCGCGCAGGGCGGCGAGGGTCTCGGTTGCGGTGTCTCGCCCCGCCTCGAGGATCGGCCGCAGGTCTTCGGCCTCGGGATCGGAGGCCAGCTGCGAAGACTCGAGCACGGCGTTGGTGGTGGCGATGAGCGCCTCGAGGCGGTCGAGCTGCGGGCGCCCGCGCGGTGCCACGGTGTGGCCCACGCCCTTGGGGAAGATCCGGTCGACGGCGAAGTGCTGGTCGGAGACGATCCGCAGGCGTCGGCGGTACCGCCGGATGCTCTGGTCGCCGAGACCATCTCGGTGGTCCCGCATGGCCCGCGCTCGGACCTCGGCCCGACGGGCGGCCCGCAGGGCCTCGAAGGCGGCGTCGAGCTCGTCGATGAGGGCATCGACCTGCGCCGCGAGGGCGGCGACCTCGGGATTGGCGGCCAGCCGCGCGCTGAAGTAGACGAGCTGGTCGGTGTAGTCCTCATAGGTGTCTTTTTCGCGGGGCAGTGCCATGGGATCTCCTTGTCGAGCGAGTGGGTAACGTCTGAACCTACCTGGAGCGATCCCAAGGGGTCCAGCCAGGGGGGCCGTTCGGGGCGCTCGAGGGCTCGGCGGATGCCGCCGGTGGGTGAGTGGAGCTCGCGTCGGGTCATGGACGAGCGTGCCGGCCCAAGAACCGCTCGGCGATCGCCGGGTTCACGACCCTGGACTCGCGCGTCCTCCGCTGCTCTCGCTCCCGAGACGAGTCCGCCAAGGGGCGGATTGACCTCGTGTCGCCGTAGTCACGACACGGGAATGGGGCGACGCGAGGTCGGGTCACGCGGTGGACTGGGCTGCCCTGGTCCGGGGTGAGCACCGATCGCCCATCGGCGGCGTGGGCCGGTACATCCGGGTCCGGCGAGGCGCACTGGCGCTCATCCTTCGCGGATCCGTACGGTCGGCGACGTTCAGCGGTGGCGGTGACTCGGGCCCTGGCGCGTAGTTTCTCCCTTATCATGCGGCCACTGATGGCTGACAGCGATGCGAAAGTGGCTCGGTCACTGGTCGAGGCCCTCGGCCAGACGCTCCCGCGCACGCTCATCACGAAGGTGTCGACGGAGTTGTTTCGGGTGGCGCCTGACGATGAGTTGCCGCGTTGGAATGAGTTCGTCAGGGCGATGAAGGCCGCCCTCGCCCAGCACGCTCTAGAGAAGGTTGGAAACCGAGCGGCCGCGGCCCAAGCGCTTGGTGTCGCCCCGAAGACATTCACCGCCGCACTGGCGGGTGGAGCCTTCGATGACACTCTATTTCCATTCGTGCGTCATCGGTGGGGCGTGTGTCCGACTCCGGTGTGCATCGAGTGGTGGAGTCATTGGCTGCTGACGACCCAGATGCCTCGATGCGCGAACGAAGAGACCAAGATCATCGTGTTGGAGGATCTCTCTGCGTTGACGTGCTTGCCGTCGGACGAGGTGTTGACCAAGTTGAAGCCCGAGGTGAAACGAATCAACGCATTCGTCAGCCGGTATGCGCTCGCGTTTGTCGTACTCCTGCCCACGATGGAATGGGCACCATGGTTTGATCCCATTGTGGATATTACGACCATTCCCGTCGAATTCGTCGGTGTTCGAGACCGAACCGTCGAGCTCGCGATCCAACTGTTCCATGACAAGGGCGTGCCTCTACCCGAGGGCCTGTCGAGCTGACGTCCACCCGGTTGTGGGGGGCCCCCGTCGCACCCCCTTGGATTTCGGCGTCTCGTCCGCCATGCCGCGCTCTTGCCGCGGGCATGGTGCAGGGCTTCGCGTGGGGAGTGGCCGTTGTGCGATAACGTCGACCCAACCGAAGGGACTGCCGATGAGCATGCGATTGCAACGGGTCGAGCAGACGCTCCGCAGAGCACTGGCCGACATCTTGCTTCGCGGGGATCTTCGGGATCCTCGGCTGCGCGAAGCGGCGGCGATCTCGATCACCGCGGTGAAAGTCTCGCCCGATCTCTCGTCGGCGCAGGTCTACGTGGACGTGATGGCCGAGCACGTGAATGTAGACACGGTGCTCGCGGGGCTCAACGCGGGGGCGCCGGCGATTCGGGCCAAGCTCGGGGGCAAGATCCGGCTCAAGCGAACCCCGAGCCTGCGCTTCTTGGTCGACCGGAGCATCGCCCACGGTCGGCGGATCGAGGCGGTGCTGGCCGAGCTACGAGAGGAGCCGGGTGGCGCGGCCGAGCCCGAGACCGAGGCCGAGCCCGAGCTCGGCGACGGTACCGACGGTCCGGCATGAGCCGCCGCCGACGAGCGGACCCCGACCTTTGCGGGGTCTTGTTGGTGGACAAGCCCGCCGGGCCAACCTCGCACGACGTGGTGGGCTGGGTCCGCTGGGTGCTGGGCGTTCGCCGGGTGGGCCACTGCGGCACGCTCGACCCGGCGGCGACGGGACTACTGGTGGTCGGGGTGGGTCCGGCGACCAAGCTGGCGCCCTACTTCACGGGGCAGGACAAGGGCTACCGGGCGCGGATCGTCCTGGGGGCGAGCACGACCACGGCCGATGCGGACGGGGAGGTGATCGAGCAAGCTCCGTGCCCGCCCGATCTCGAAGCCCACGTGGAGGCGGCGGTGCGGGGGCTCGTGGGTACGCACGCCTTGCCGCCGCCCGCGTTCTCGGCGGTGCACGTCGACGGTCGTCGGGCGCATGCGCTGGCGCGGGCCGGGCAGGCGCCACAGCTGCCGCCCCGCCCGATGACGGTGCATGCGGTCGAGCCCGGTGCGGTGCGACGCGAGGGCGCTCGAGTGGAGGCGGAGCTCACTCTGCTCGTGAGCAAGGGCACCTATATCCGCTCGCTCGCCGAGGCGCTGGGACGGGCGCTGGGCATGCCGGCCCATCTGGGCGCGTTGCATCGCACCCGCAGCGGAGCCCTGACGCTGACCGATCCCCAGGCGGTGCACGGGCTACGCGCGCAGCCGCATCAGCCGCAACCCGACAGGGAGAGACCTCCCCGCTGGCGGATCCGGGTGGGGCCGGGGGATGATCCATCGCGTTCGGCCCAAGCCGAGGTCCTGCGTGCCCACCTCGTCGCGCCCGGACAGGCCGTTCCGCTGCCCGTGCTCCGGGTTCGTGACGATCCTAGCGGGCAGCGCGCCTTAGCGCGACTCGCGTCCGGGATGGCGTTGGCCTGGAACGATCCCGGACTGGCGTCGGCGTCGGGCGCCGAGCACGGGCCCGAAATAGGGCCCGAAATAGGGCCCGATCGGGCGGGGCCACAGCGGCTGGCGGTCGTCCCCGCCGACCCGGGGTCACCGGGCCTGGTGGTGGTCCAGCGACAGGGATCGGGCGCGCAGGCCCGCTGGGCGCCCGAGCGGGTGGTCGTGCCGCCTCCCAGGGGCCCTTGACAGCCCTGCGGGCGCTCCACCATGCTCCGCCGTCGAAACACGAACGAATCGAAGAACGAACGCCGGGCGCCCGAGCTGTCGTGCGTGCCCAAAGAAGCAAGTCAACATGCCGCTGTCCAACGATCGCAAGGCCGACATCATCGGCAAATTCCAAAAGGGTGAGGTCGATACCGGCTCGCCCGAGGTCCAGATCGCGCTGCTCTCAGAGCGGATCTCGTACCTCACCGACCACTTTCGCACCCACAAGAAGGACTTCCACTCCCGTCGTGGGCTGCTCAAGCTCGTGGGTCGTCGCCGACGCCTGCTCGACTACCTCAAGGCGAAGGACATCGACCGCTATCGCACGGTGATCGCGGCGCTCGGCATCCGCAAGTGAACAGGTAAGGCGCGGCCCCTCGGGTCGCGCCTTCGTTGTTCGTTCGGGGCCACGCGCGTCCGTTCGTCACCCACCCCTGGCCTTCGGGCCGCACCGTCGCGATCCGTCGCGCGCTCGTCCGAGCGCGCCCGGATTGGCACGATGACAACCAAAGAGTTCTGAGAATAGACAGGAGAGATCATATGGAGACCATCCTCGAGACCTGCACCGTCGGCGACGTCGAGATCAAGGTCGAGACCGGCAAGATCGCCAAGCAGGCCAACTCGGTCATCATCACGATCGGGGAGACGGTGGTGCTGGTCACCGCCGTATCGTCGGCCGAGCCCAAGGATCTGCCGTTCTTACCGCTGACGGTCGAGTATCGGGAGACCAGCTCGGCGGCGGGCAAGATCCCCGGCGGCTACTTCAAGCGGGAGGGCCGGCCGAGCGAGGCGGAGATCCTCACCTGCCGGGTCACCGATCGGCCGATCCGGCCGCTGTTTCCCAAGGGCTATCGCAACGACACGCAGATCATCGCCACGGTCCTGTCGCACGACAAGGAGAACGAGCCCGACGTCTGGTCGGTCACCGGGGCCTCGGCCGCGCTGACGATCTCGGAGATCCCGTGGGCCGGCCCGATCGCGGGGATCCGGGTGGCTCGAATCGACGGCAAGTTCGTCGCGTTCCCCACCTTCTCCCAGCAACAAAAGGCCGACATCGTGCTGGTGGTGGGGGTCAGCCGCGACGCGATCACCATGGTGGAAGGCGGAGCGGCAGAGGCGAGCGAGGCGGACATGATCGACGCGCTGATGTTCGCCAAGGAGGCGGCGGTGCCTCTCATCGAGCTGCAAGATCGACTGCGGGAGCGGGCGGGCAAACAAAAGCGCGAGTTCGTGCCCCCGGCGGTCGACGAGGCGCTCATCGCCGCGGTCAAGGACTTCGCGCGGGCCGGCATGCAAGAGGCGGTCAAGATCGTGGGCAAGCACGATCGCCACGACGCGATCCGAGCGCTCAAGAAGAGCGCGCTGGAGAAGTTCGCCCAAAGCCACCCCGAGGGCGAGGACGACATCAAGGCGGCGATAGGCTCGCTGGAAAAAGAGGTCGTGCGCACCATGGTGGTGCAGACCGGCACGCGGATCGACGGTCGCGACACCCGCACGGTGCGTCCGCTTCACATCGAGGCCCACCCGCTGCCCCGCCCGCACGGCTCGGCCCTGTTCCAGCGCGGCGAGACCCAGGCGATCGTGCGCACGACCCTGGGCACCGAGTATGACGCGCAGCGGCTCGACACGATCCGCGGCGACGTGCGGCGCACCTTCTTGCTGCACTACAACTTCCCGCCCTACTGCACCGGGGAGGCCCGCCCGATCCGCGGCACCTCGCGCCGCGAGATCGGCCACGGCAACCTGGCTGAGCGGGCGCTCAAGGCGGTCATGCCCGACACCGAGACCTTCCCGTACACCGTGCGGGTGGTCTCCGACATCACCGAGTCCAATGGCTCCTCGTCGATGGCGTCGGTCTGCGGCGGCACCCTGGCCCTGATGGACGCCGGCGTGCCGATCAAGGCCCCGGTGGCCGGGATCGCGATGGGCCTCATCCAAGAGGGCGACAAGATCGCGGTGCTGACCGACATCCTCGGCGACGAGGATCATATGGGTGACATGGACTTCAAGGTCACCGGCACCAAGGACGGGATCACCGCCCTGCAGATGGACATCAAGGTCGAGGGCCTGACCCGCAAGATCCTCGAAGATGCGCTCGAGCAGGCGCGCGAGGCCCGGCTGCACATCCTGGGGGCCATGGTCGCGGTGCTGCCGCAGGCGCGCGACGACGTGTCGATCTACGCCCCGCGGATCGTCACCATGCAGGTCAAGGTCGATCGCATCCGCGACATCATCGGCCCAGGGGGCAAGATGATCCGGGCGATCACCGAGCAGTCCGGGGCGCAGATCAACGTCGACGACAGCGGACGGGTCTCGATCTCGTCCTCGTCGATCGAGTCGATCGACAAGGCGCGCCGGCTGATCGAGGGGTTGACGGCCGAGGCGGAGATCGGGGCGTACTATCAAGGCATGGTCACCCGGGTTGCCGACTTCGGGGCGTTCGTGGAGATCCTGCCCGGGACCGACGGGCTGGTGCACATCTCGGAGCTCGAGAACCATCGCGTGGGCCAGGTGTCCGACGTGGTCAACGAGGGGGACGAGGTGGTGGTCAAGGTGCTCAACATCGACCAGACCGGGCGCATTCGGCTCAGCCGCAAGGCCGCCTTCGGGGTCGATCCCTCCGAGGTCCAGAACATGCGCGCGTGATCGCGTCCCTCCCGCACGGGCGACCCCTCGTGGCCCGGACTCCGGCCGCGGGTCCGGGTGGGGGGTGAGGGTCGACCCGGGTGGTCGCCAGCCCCACGGCACCCGGCTACAATCTCGGCGGTGTTCGCGACGGCCCGGTCGTGACGCGCTTGCGAGGATCTGATTCGTTTGCCGACTCCCGGAGACACCATCTGCGGCGAGATCGTCCTCGAGCGGCTGGCCCCGGCGTCGCTGGGCGCCGACGTGTTCCAGCCGGTGTTCGTGGCGCGCGATCTGTCGCGTGACGAGGCTCTTTGGCTGACGGTGGTCGACGGCGCGTTCGTCCCGACCAGCGTGGACATGTCGCGGTTCATGGCCGGGGCCAACGCCCTGGTCGGGGTGCGTCACCCGTCGCTGGTGCGGGTGGTGCTCGTCGATCGCGAAGAGGACTACTGCGTCGTCGGGTATGAGCAATTGCCGGGGGCCGAGGCGCTGGGCGATCTGATCGTGCGCGGGGGGAGCCGTCGGTTGCTGGCCCGGGCCGCGGTCGAGCTGGCGCGCGGTCTGGCGTTCCTGCACCGGCGCGAGCTGCTGCACGGCACGCTGACCCCGAGCACGGTGGTGCTGTGGGAGGGCGTGCCCGTGCTGTGGGAGCACGGGCTGGCCGGGCTTTGTGACTGCCGGGTGTTCGGGCCCCGGGCCCGGACCGTCGGGGGGGACGTGGTGGCGCCCGAGGTGCCCATGGGCAACCCGCTGACCCCGGCGGTCGATGTCTACGCCTGGGGGGCGGTGATGGCCGCGGTCGCCAGCGGGACGCTGGGGGCCGAGGCGGTCTCCGCGGTGCTGGGGGGCGAGGTGGACCCGGGACGTCACGGTCCCCTGCTCGGGGTGGTGCGGCAGGCCCTGTCGGTCGATCCGTCGGCGCGGCCTCGGGACGGGGTGCATTTGCTCGAGCTGCTCCAGCGGGCGCTGTCGTCGGTCGATCCGAGCACGGAGCTCGAGGGACGGCCGCCGTCCCCCGACGCGGCCGATGGTGGGCTCCAGGATCTGGCACGTCGCTACCTGGCCGAGATGGAGAGCATGGAGCGGTCGGGCACGGGCACGGGGTCGAGCACGGGGTCGGGCCCCGGGCGGGCGGCCGCGCGTTCGGGCCGGCCGATCACCGCGCCGCCCGGGGCGTTGGGCCGGCTCAACCTGGTCAAGCGGCCGGCCGGGGACGCCGGCGATGCGGGGGTGGGCTCGGCGATTCCGTCGCCCATTCAGGAGATCGACCGGCGGGCCGAGAGCAGCGGTCCCTTGCCGATCTCCGGGCCGGTGGCCGAAGAGCCCGATTGGAGTCATCGGCTGCCGTCCAGCGCGGTGGCCGAGGTGCCCAAGACGGCGGGTCCGGGCCTGGTGCGGGGTCCCCAGCCCGGGGTCTCCGGCGAGGATGCGGGGCTCTTGGCCGCCAGCCAGGCCAAGGCTTCCGATTCCTCTGCGCGCTGGGTCTCTCGCCCGCCGGAGGTCAGTGCGTCCGGCTGGCTCCGACCGGCCCCGGCGAAGGTCGGGCTCGGGGGGCTGTTCGACGCGCGGGCGGGGATGCGCGAGCTCGCCGACGGCGTGCGCAAGCGGTCGATCCTTCGCCCGGGCTCCTTGCCGTCCCCGCCCGCGGCCCAGCCGCCCCGGGCTGGGGTCCCGGACATGATAGGCGAGGAGGAGGCGACCCCGCAGGAGCCCATCGAGCTCGGTTCGCCGATCCCAACCCCTATCGACGACGATGCGCTGCGCCGTCAGCAGGCGCTCGACGACCTGCTCGATCAGCCGCCCTCAGAGCGGGAGACCCCGCCGGACATGGAGGTGATCCGAGCGCGCGCAGGTCGTGCCGCGCCGCCGGAGCCCGAGCTGCTGCCGGAGCCCGAGCTGCCGCCGGAGCCCGAGCCCGAGCTGCCGCCGGAGCCCGAGCTTCCTCCGGTACCCGAGGCGTCGCGCTCGGCCGATCCGGCGGTGAGCCGGAGCCGGCCCGTCGAGCCCTTTCGGATCCCGCGCGGTCCCGGTCCCTATGGTCCTCCTTCGGTGGTCATGGGCGCGGTGATTGCGGTGCTCGCCGGGGCGTTGGCGTTGGGAGCGACCCTGAGCGCATCGTCGGCCCGCGGGGGCTTGTCCCATCTGCTGGGGCGGGGCGTGAACCTGGCCGAGTTCGAGGAGCCCTCGAACGATGCGCTCCCCGTAGTCGGGAGCGACGATGGTGCAGCCCCGGTGGTGGAGGCCCGGCCCTGCGAGGAGGGCATGCTCGAGATCCGCGACGATGCCCAGCGCTTCTGCATCGATCGCGCCGAGTACCCGGGCATGGACCGGGTGCCTGCCACCGAGGTCGATCTTCGGGAAGCCGAGCGGTCGTGTGCCGCCCGGGGTCACGCCCTTTGCACCGAGGCGCAGTGGAGCCGTGCCTGTCGGGGAGCCTCGGGCTGGCGGTTCCCCTACGGTCCGCGTCGCGAGGCGGGTCGCTGCCGCGTGGGCGATCCCACCGCCAGTCCGGGTCCCAGCGGGACCGACCCGCACTGCGTGACCCCCGAGGGGGTGCTCGACCTGGTGGGCAACGTCGCCGAGTGGACCGCCGAGGGGGTGGTGCTGGGGGGCAGCGTGCAGTCCAAGAAGACGGCCGGCTGCGGCACGCGTCAGCGCCTGAGGCCCCAGACCAAGCGGTCGGCGGTCGGCTTTCGCTGCTGCGCGGAGCTGTCCTCCGCGCCCGGGTCCGGGCCCACGGGCGCCGCGTCGGGCGACGGCGGCTGAGCTGTTGATGCCGAGGCCGGCCAGGGGCGGCGCTGCGGTACCCTGCGCCGCGATGCCGGTCGACGACTCGCTCTTGCGTGCCGCCTTGGCGCCCGAACGCACCCTCGATGTCTTGCCGCCCGAGTTCGACGGGCTCGGCGCGCGCTACAGCGGCAAGGTGCGCGAGAACTTTTCCTCGGGGGGGCAGCGGCTCATCGTCGTCACCGATAGGGTCTCCGCCTTCGATCGGGTGCTGGGTACGATCCCGTTCAAGGGCCAGGTGCTCAACGGCCTGGCCGCCCACTGGTTTCGCACCACGGCGGCGCTCTTTGCCAACCATATGCGGGCGGTGCCCGATCCCCAGGCCATGCGCGTGGTGGAGTGTGCACCTATACCGGTGGAGATCGTCGTGCGCGGCTATCTCACCGGTGTGTCGTCTACCAGCATCTGGCGGGCCTACGAGGGCGGCGCGCGGGTCTTTTGTGGTCATGCGCTGCCCGACGGCCTGCGCAAGCACCAAAAGCTGCCCGCCAACATCGTCACCCCGTCGACCAAGGCCCCCAAGGGGCAGCACGACCAAAGTGTGGCCAAGGAGGTGCTCTTTGCCCGTGGCCTGGTCGAGCCTGAGCTGTTCGAGCGGCTCGAGGCGCAGGCCCTGGCCCTGTTTGCCGAGGGGCAGCGGCAGGCCGCGCAGCGGGGCATGATCCTGGTCGACACCAAGTACGAGCTGGGCCGGACCCCCGACGGGGAGATCGTGCTCATCGACGAGATCCACACCCCCGACAGCTCGCGCTACTGGTACGCGCAGACCTACCCCGCCGCCATGGAGGCCGGGGACGATCCTCGCGCGATCGACAAGGAGTACGTGCGCCGTTGGCTGGTGCAGCGGGGTTTTTCGGGGCAGGGCGATCCGCCCCCGTTGCCCGACGAGGTTCGCGTGGAGGCGGCGCGGCGCTACATCGAAGCCTACGAGCAGCTCACCGGTCGGCCCTTTGAGCCCGATCTGCGCCCGCCGGTCGAGCGCCTGCGCGAACACCTGGGCGTCTAGTGACTCGTGCCGGGCCCGGTCGACGAGTCGGTCTGTGCCTGCGCGCCGGGCAGGTCGTAGACCGGTCGGTACGAGCAGCATCGGCCGCCGGCGCAGCGCTGCTCGTCGACCGGGCCGCATGTCACCCGGCCGCGCATCCAGAACGTCTCGCCCTTGCGCATTCGGCACTGCCCCCGGGTGACCCGGCAGCCCTCGAAGTGCCGAAGCTTCGGATCGGCGCGGGTGCAGCACGCCTGGGCGGTCTGCTCGATGGGCTCTTGCGGATCGTAGGGGCGGCATCCTCCCCCGATCCCCATCGCGATGGAGATCGCGATCGGGATCGCGATCCCCATCGCGATCGGCAGACAGCGGCTCATGATGCGCTAGAGTAGTCCGACCACCGTCTTTTGGCGCGCGCCCGCGACCGCCGGAAAGGAAGACAAGGACCTCCCCATGGGATCGCTGCTCGCCTCCACCCTCGGTTTTGCCCTCGGTCTTTTGCTCTTGCCGGCCATGATCGGTGGATTTCGGGTCCGCGGCATGGGTGGTGCGCTCAAGGCGGGCTTGGTCTGTGGGATCTTGTCGGCGGTGCTGGGCAAGGTGCTCGTGGCGCTGCTCACTCTGGTCTTCTTGCTCCCGATCGTCCTGACCGGCCCCTTGGGTGCCTTCGTGGTCCAGGCCCTGGTCAACGCGATCCTCTTGTCGTTGACCGCTCGCCTGGTGGACGCCCTCGAGTTCGAGCGTCGCCGCACGGTCCTGTGGGCGGCTTTTGCGCTGACCGCCCTTCAGGCCCTGGCCAAGCTGCTGGTCTGAGCGGGCTGGTGGCGCGCGCGCCGACCCCGAAGTGTGCTAGCAAACGGTCGAGCTTCGGCGGATCGATTCGCTCATGTGCGGTGTGTTCGGCATCTGGCGGCATCCCGAGGCGGCCAACCTCAGCTATCTGGGTCTGCATGCCCTCCAGCACCGTGGCCAGGAGTCGGCGGGCGTGGTCTCCAACGATGGTGGGATCCTCCATGCCGTCCGAGCGATGGGTCACGTTCGGAAGATCTTTACCCGGGAGGTGCTGGCCCAGCTGCCGGGCGACATCGCGATCGGCCATGTTCGCTACACCACCGCCGGTGGTTCGATCACCAAGAACATCCAGCCGCTGTGGGCGCAGACCAAGGTGGGCACGATTGCCGTCGCCCACAACGGCAACCTGGTCAACGAGGAGTCCTTGCGCAGCCAGCTCGAGGGGAAGGGCGCGATCTTCTCTTCGCAGAGCGACACCGAGGTGATCCTGCAGCTGATGGCGCGCAGCACCGCCCCCGACTTCGTCGGCCAGCTCGTCGATGCGCTGGGTCGGATCCGTGGCGCCTACAGCTTGGTGCTGACCACCGAGAACAAGCTCATCGCCGTGCGTGATCCCCATGGGTTTCGTCCGCTCGTGCTCGGTCGCCTCAGCGGCTACGCCGACGACGAGCCCGGCGGCTGGATCGTTGCCTCCGAGACCTGTGCCTTCGATCTGCTCGAGGCTCGTCGCATCCGCGACATCGCTCCGGGGGAGGTGCTGGTGATCGACGAGCGGGGCCTGACCTCCCGGCATCTGCCCGGTGCGATCCCGCGCCGCTTGTGCGTGTTCGAGCACGTCTACTTTGCCCGTCCCGACTCGTTGCTCGACAGCGACTCGGTCTACGAGGCGCGGATCGCCATGGGCCAGCAGCTCGCCACCGAGCACCCCGCGCAGGCCGATGCGGTGATCCCCGTGCCCGACTCGGGCGTGGTGGCGGCCATGGGGTTTGCGCGCCGAAGCGGCATTCCCTTCGAGATGGGGCTGATCCGCAACCACTATGTGGGTCGCACCTTCATCGAGCCGTCCGATTCCATTCGACACTTCGGGGTTCGGCTCAAGCTCAACGCGGTGCCTCACTTGCTGCGGGACAAGCGGGTGGTGGTGGTCGACGACTCGCTGGTGCGGGGCACCACGTCTCGCAAGATCGTGCGGCTGATCCGTCAGGCCGGCGCTCGCGAGGTCCACGTGCGGATCTCCTCGCCGCCGGTCAATGGCTCGTGCTTCTACGGGATCGACACGCCCACCCGGGCCGAGCTCGCGGCCTCCACCCAGACCGTCGAGCAGATCCGCGTCTCGATCGAGGCCGATTCGTTGGGCTATCTCAGCCCCCAGGGCCTGCGCCGGGCGGTGCGGGCCAGCGACACGCGCACCTTCTGTGACGCGTGCTTCACCGGGGATTACCCCGTTCCCATCCATCACGAGCCGTCGGTTCGGCAATTGCGGCTCATCGAGGTCTAGCCCGTCATGTCCAGCCCGTCCGGATCTTCCGTCCCGCCCCTGCCCGAGCACGCCAAGGTCGTCGATCGCGTCTCCGACCTCGACGCTCGCATCGGCGAGCTGCGGAGGCATCTTTGACTACGAGGCGCAAAAGGAGAAGCTCGAGGAGCTCGACGCCCAGTCGGCCGATCCCGACTTCTGGAATGACGCCGAGCGGGCGCAGATGGTGGTGCGCGAGCAGTCTACCATCAAGAAGCTGATCGAGACGATCGACGCCGCCGCCTCCGCCTTCGACGACGGCAAGGAGCTCTACGAGCTCGCCCGCGAGGAGGGCGACGACGACAGCGTGCGCGAGGCCTGGGCGCAGCTGGACACCGCCGACGCCATGGTGGGGCGGCTGGAGTTTCGGCGCATGCTCTCGGGAGCCCACGATCCGAGCTCGGCGATCATCAGCATCAACGCTGGAGCGGGGGGGGTCGACTCCCAAGATTGGGCCGACATGCTGCTGCGCATGTACCACCGCTGGGGGGAGCGTATGGGCTTTGGGGTCAAGATCCTCGACGTTCAGGAGGCCGAGCAGGCCGGCATTCGCAGCGCGGAGTTAGGGATCGACGGTGAGTATGCGTATGGCTACCTGCGCTCGGAGATCGGGGTGCACCGGCTGGTGCGGATCTCTCCGTTCGACGCTCAGGCCCGTCGTCAGACCAGCTTCGTCAGCGTGATGGTCATGCCCGATCTGGGCGACGATGAGATCGAGATCGAGATCCGGCCGTCTGATCTGCGCGAGGACACCTACCGGGCGTCGGGCAAAGGGGGGCAGCACGTCAACAAGACCGATTCCGCCGTACGCCTGACCCACCTCGAGACCGGGGTCGTGGTTGCCTGCCAAGCCGAGCGCTCGCAGCACAAGAACCGGGCCACCGCCATGCGCATGCTCAAGGCCCGGCTGTGGGCGTTGGAGGAGCAAAAGCGGCAGGCCAAGGTGGAGGCGCTGCAGGGGGAGAAGAAGAGCATCGAGTGGGGCTCACAGATCCGCTCGTATGTGCTGCACCCGTACCAGCAGGTCAACGACCATCGCACCGGGCTCAAGGTCAGCAACGTGGGCGGTGTGCTCGATGGGGATCTCGAGGCGTTCGTCGAGGCCTACCTGCTGGCCCGGGGTAACGCGGGCTCGGCAGCCGAGCGCGAGGAGGCCGGATCGTGAGCGCCTGGTTGTTCACCCGCCTCGACTGGATCATCGCCTGGCGGCACCTGCGAATGGGGGATGACCGTCCGGTGTGGGTCATGCCGCTCATCATCGGCGCGGTCTATCTGATGATGGTGGGGGGCGGTATGGCCTGGTACGCCAGCACCCTCGAGGCTGGGGTCGGGCCGCAGATGATGGGGCCCTATGAGGTCCCCGGCACCGACATGGGGCCCACCCCCATGCAGCAGTACTACGGGGCCTTTGGTGGGCTGACGCTGGTGATCGGCCTGATGGCGCTCGTCTTCGGGCTGCTGTCGTTCTTCTTCAACCTGCTGCCCACCATCATCACCATGTCGGTCTTGCTCGGGTGCATGGCCCTGGTGGTGGTGCTTAGCCTGATGAGCGGGCTGGAGGGGGATCTGCGCGACAAGATCCTCAACCAAAAGGCCCACATTCGGGTGTCGCGGGAGGATGGTCGGCCCTTCGAGGACTATCTGTCCCTGGCCGATGCGGTCGCGGATGCGCCGGGGGTGGCGGGGGCCAGTCCGTATCTCGAGGGGGAGATCATGGTGCGCTCGGGCCTGCAGCGGCAGGGAGCGATCCTCTCGGGCATCATCCCGCAGCGGCACACCACGGTGACCAACCTCCCTTCGCTCGTGCGCGAGGGCGACTATGGCTACCTCGAAGATCCGGGGGGGATCCCCGATCCGGATCCCCTGGCGGTGATCGACGACAAGCCCTGGCGGCTGCGTCATCTCGACAGACAGGGCAAGAGCAAGACCAAGGGCAAGGGCAAGGGCAAGGGCAAGAGCACGGCAAAGACCAAGCCCAAGACCAAGCCCATCGAGGGTCCGGCGGCCAAGCTCCCGTCGCTCGAGCGTCTCCCCGGGGAGCCCGAACCGGGGGGGGAGGATGGCTGGGAGGATCCGCAGATCGAGCTCCCCAAGCTTCGCGAGCGCGGCGAGCTACCGCCGCCGCCAGGTTTGGCGTCGGGGTCGGAGCTGGCCCCACCCGATGCCGTGGACGACGATGAAGATGACTGGGAGGCCGATGGCTGGGAGGATCCGCAGGTTGAGATCACCAAGCTGCGCGACAAGGGCGAGTTGCCGCCAGCACCCGAGCCGTCGCCCGCTGAGGATCCGTCAGAGGATCCGTCAGAGGATCCGTCTGGCGACCCGTCTGGCGACCCATCTGGCGACCCATCTGGCGACCTGCTCGATGGCGACGACCCATCGGCGGCCGATCCGTCCGATCCGTCCGATCCGATCCTTCCCCCAGTGCTCGTCGGTCGTGAGCTCTCGATGGAGCTGTCGGTCCGCGTAGGGGCGCAGGTGCAGCTCATCACCCCCGTGGGTCGCCTGACCCCCGCGGGCCGGATCCCCGGCCAGCTGTGGACCAAGGTCGGCGCGGTGTTCTTCTCGGGGATGTACGAGTACGACCGCAAGAACGTCTATGCACCGCTCTCTACCGTCCAAAAGTTCCTGCTGGTCGGCGACCGGGTCACCGGGATCGAGGTCAAGCTCGAGGACGTCGAGGCGGTGGACGCGGGCAAGACCGCGGTGGTGGCCGCCGTGCAGGCGGCCGGCCGGGGTGACGAGCTGCTCGTGGAGGACTGGCGCGATCTGAACCGCAACCTCTTCTCGGCGATGTTCCTCGAGAAGGTCGCCATGTTCATTGCCCTGCTGTTTGTCGTGTTGGTGGCGTCGTTTGGGATCTTGGCCTCCAACCTCATGAGTGTGATGGAGAAGGCCAAAGAGATCGCGATCCTCAAGGCCATGGGAACCCGCGATGCCGGGATCCTGCGGGTGTTCATCGCCGAGGGTCTGTGCGTGGGGATCTTGGGCAGCTTTGGCGGGATCGGGATGGGCCTGGGCCTTTGCTGGGCGCTCGACCGCTTTGGCCTGCCCCTCAACGAGAACGTCTACTACATCGAGAAGTTGCCCGTGGTGGTCAACCCGGTCGAGGTCGCGCTGGTTGGGGTCGCGGCCCTGGTCATCGTGTGCTTCTCCAGCTTGTACCCGGCGCTGGTCGCGTCTCGCCTACGCCCGGTCGACGGCCTGCGCCAGGCCGAATGACACGCGAGCCGGCGCGCGAGCCCTTAGGGCCCGAGCAGATCGATCTTCATACCCTCGATCAGGTGCGCCGGCGGGTGCTCGTGGGTGGGGCGGGGGTCGTCACCGTCGTCACCGTGCTCGTGCTCGTGCCCCGTGTCCAGCTCAAGGGGTCGGGTCCGGTGGTCGGCATGTTGGTCGCCATGCTCGCGCTACTGTGGCTCGTCGCAGCCTGGTCGCATCGGTCCGTGTCGGTCCGCCGCCCGGCGTGGGTGATGTGCAGCCTGCTGTCGGTGTTCTTGGGGCTGATCCAAGCGAAGGTGGGCCACTTTCCGGCCCCGGTACTGCTGGCGTTCCTCCTCGTCCCCGCGCTCGCGGGCTTCTTGCTTGGGGGGCGGGTGGGCCTGCTTTACGGGGTCGTCGAGTGTGGACAGGCGATCGGATTTTGGTGGGGGCTGCCCGTGCCCGAGCAGCCCTTCATCATCAAGTTCCACTTCATGTTCCTCGTGGTGGCGTGTGCGATGTTGCTGCTGCTGCCGACGATCATCCTGCTGTACGATCGGGTTGCCGAGCAGAGCGCCGAGCTGCGCAATGAGGCGCTCGTACAGCTGCAGACCACCATCGAGCACCTCGAGGTGGCCCGCCACGCCGCGGAGGCGGCCAACCGAGCCAAGAGCGAGTTCTTGGCCAACATGAGCCACGAGATCCGCACCCCGCTCAACGCGGTGATCGGCATGAACGGCTTGCTGCTCGAGACCTCCCTCGATACCAAGCAGCGGGATCTTGCCGAGGTGGCCCGCCAAAGCGGCGAGGGTCTTTTGCGGATCATCAACGACATCCTCGATTTTTCGAAGATCGAGGCCGGTGAGCTCGTGATCGAGCGGGTGCCCATGAGTGTGCGCGAGTGCGTGGACGGCTCGATCGAGGTGGTGGCAATCGCGGCGGCCACCAAGGGGCTCGAGCTGCTCTACTACGTCGAGCCCGACGTACCCGCGGTGATCGAAGGGGACTTCACCCGCTTGCAGCAGACGCTGGTGAACTTGCTCAGCAACGCGATCAAGTTCACCCATGAGGGCGAGGTCGTGCTGTGGGTTCGCGTTCGCTCGCTCGGCGAAGCGCCCGGTCCGGTCGAGCCGGTCGAGCTGGTCGAGCCGGTCGAGATCCAGTTCGAGGTTCGCGACACCGGGATCGGCATCGACGCGGCCGTGCTGCCCCGGTTGTTCGATGCCTTCACCCAGGCCGAGACCTCCACCACCCGCGAATACGGCGGGACGGGCCTCGGGCTGGCGATCTGCAAGCGCCTGGTCGAGGCCATGGGGGGCCAGATCGAGGTCGACAGCCGGGTGGGCGAGGGCACGAGCTTTCGCTTCGGGATCCGAGGGAGCGTTGCGGCCCGAGCCCGAGCCGGGCCCGAGCCCGAGCCTGAGCCCGAGTCCGAGTCGGGGCTGGCCGGTCGCACCGCACTGGTGGTCGATGGCCACTCGATCCGTCGATCGATCGTGGAGCGAACCCTCGAGCACTGGGGCGTACGTGCGACCGCGGTGGCTTCGGGGCGGCAGGCCCTGACGATCTTTGCCGAGCACGGGCCTTTCGATTGCGTGATCCTCGACGCGCAGCTGCCAGAGATGACCGGGCTGGCGCTGGCCCGGGCTCTGGCCGCGACCGAGCAGGGCCAGACGGTGCCGCGACTGATGATGACCTCTCGGGCCCGGCCCGAGCCTGCGTCGGGGGAGCGGGAGCTGCTGCACGCGTGCCTGCCCAAGCCGCTGCGGCCGTCGCGTCTGCGCCGGGCGCTGCGGGTCGCGTGGTGGTCGGAGTGGGATGCCCCGATGGTCTCCACGCTGGCCAGCGGTCCCCCGTTGCCCGCCGCTCGCGTCCTGCTCGCGGACGACAACGCCAACAACCAGACGGTCGGTCGGCTCACTCTCGAGCGGCTGGGGTTGCGGGCCGATTGCGTCGCCAATGGCGAAGAAGTCCTCACCGCCTGCGCCTCGATCGACTACGACGTGATCCTGATGGACGTCCACATGCCGGCCATGGACGGCCTCGAGGCCACCCGTCGGCTGCGGCGGGGCGCGGGTCGGCAGCCCTACATCATCGCGGTCACCGCCAATGCCACCGTGCGGGATCGGCAGCGATGCCTGGACGCGGGCATGGACGACTATATCGCCAAGCCCTACCGGTTCGTCGATCTGCGCCAGGCGCTGGAGCGCTACGCTCTGGGCGGCGTGGCCCGAGGGGATCGGTCGAGTCTGTCCGCGAGTCCGGCCGCGCCCCCGGCCGCGTCCCCGTCTGCGCCTGGCGACCAGCAAGGGGCGGGCGACGCGGTGTTCGATCGCGAGCGGTTGATGCAGCTATGGACATTGGTCGGCGACGACGAGGGGTTCGATCGCACCGCGTTCATCGACGCCTATCTCGACGATCTTCGATCCTTGGTCGACGAGGTCGTCGCGGCGGTCGACCGAGCCGACGTTCCTTCATTGTCCCGGGCTGCCCACACTCTCAAGTCCAATGGTCGAGGGATCGGAGCGGCGCGGTTAGGCGCGGTGGCGGCCAGGATCGAGCACGAGGCCGACGCGGGTCGCCTCGCGGGGGCGGCCGCCCACGTCCCGGATCTGGCCCAGGCGCTCGATGGTTTCGTCGCGGCCTTCGCACAATGGAGATCTCGTCCCGATGTCATGCGCTCGACCCATGACTCGTAGGTGCGGTGAATGGGGCATTGTGTCTCGGTCGCGGGAATCGGCGTTGCATGATTCCCCGGCGAACGATCGACCGGGGAGTTGTTCCCCGCACGTTCTCGCACGTTGGCCCGGATCGAGACACTCGCCGCACGATAGTGCGCGACCTCGTCCTCGTGATCATGCATTGACCTGAAGAGTGTGCCACTGGCTCGGAAACACACTCTGTATTTTAAGCGTTTCCCTTACTTGGTTCACATGGTGATTTTGGGTCAACTCATGGTAGCCTCTTGCTGGGGGAGAGATTACAAAAGAATCAAATGACGTGGGGGTAGTCCTCTGCGTCATTGGCAAGGTTCCTGCGGGTCGTCTCGTGGCCAAGCTCGTGATGTGCCAAAGTGGGCACACTTCGGTGCGGCGGCGTCCGAGGGGTCACTCGATGTGGCCACTCACGTGTGGGGTCTTGTTGGAGGGTAGGCGATCGGTCGTGCGCAGGATCGCGCACTGCACGGTAATCGACAGCAGACATGGATGTCTCTATGCATCGACTATGGGCCGAGGAGTCGCTCGTCGCCCATGGGCTGGCACGTGGCCATGACCACGCAATGACCCATGGGCGGCGGCGACGGGTCCGTCGTGCACTGTCACTCTCCAGGTGGGTTCTGTGGCCTGATGGTCCAGCAGTTCGCCGTGTTTGCCCGGCTCGGGTCGAGCACGGCAGCGCGTTGTCGGGCCGCGAGGGGGCTGCCCGTGTGTCCGGAGGGTCCCCGGATCGAAGCAATACTCCACGAACGGTAGGTGACAGTGATGGAATTGTCGATGGAACACCCGCAGATCGAGTCGTCCGCCGGTCGTCCCCGCGCGGTCGCGAGTGCTGGGGCTGTCGGCTCGATCGCCCGCTCCCTCGCCGTTCGCGACATGGTGACGGGCTACAACCACGAGATCCCGCACCACGGTCGGCTCTACCACATTCAGACCGAAGACTCGGGTCGGGCCAAGGGTCGGATCTGTACCCATATCTTCCACGGTGGCGTCATTGTGGCCTCCCGGACGGTCGACTATGACCAGAGCTGTTTGCGGGCGGATGTCAGCGACTTGCTCAAGAAGTCTCACAAGTCGATGTTGCGTCGGCTGGTGCACGGTCTGCTCGACGATGCCATCACCCGCTGCCTGGGCGCCGCGCCAACGCGGCCCAAGGTGGTGCATACGCGTGCGGCGCTGCCGGTCGGCGAGCAGTCGCTGACCGAGTGCCCCGAAGCCGAGGCCGGGCCGAAGGTGGCAACGAGGGGGGCAACGGATACGGCCCTACGGCGGTCGGCGAAGCGGGCGAATTCGAGTACGAAGACTGCGAGCACGAAGACTAGAGCAGAGACTAGGACTACGGAAAACCCGGCCGACCGCACGAATCGAAGTGCCCCGATGAGGGGGCGCGACGAGTGTCGGCCATCAGCACGACACATCAAGGGATCACTCGACATGGACAACGTCAGGCAAGTACTCAAGAACCTCATGGACAACGTCACCGGAGCGATGGCGACGGCGTTGGTGGACTATGAGAGCGGCATGTGCCTGGGCACGGAAGGTACGGGGCTCAACATCGAAGTTGCGGCGGCTGGCAACATGGAGGTCATGAAGGCCAAGACCCGGGTCATGCAAGATCTGGGGATCGAGGGGGGTATCCAAGACATCCTCATCACCCTGGAATCGCAGTATCACATCATTCAACCCGTCGGAGCCTCGATGTTTCTCTATATCGCGATCGATCGCAAGCAAGGCAACCTCGCGCTGGCCCGGCACAAGCTGAGCTCGGCCTCCGAGTCGGTGCGAGTGTAGCGGGGGCTGATGGCCGCGGTCGCGGCTGCCTCCCAGCCGTGTGGATGGTCGACCCGGTAGCGCTGGGATCGATCGGCAAAGACCAGGCAAGGTACGAGAGCCGGGGGAGGTCGCGCGGTGATCGGGATGACGACGCTGCGGCGATCGGCTCGTACCACCCGACGGTCGTGCTTGCGTCGGGGTCGTAGACCCCCGGCGCCCGATCGAGCCCAACTACGATTCCGGGGGATCCCCGGGGTCGTCGCGTGGGGCCCGTCACCGGATCTCCGCGGCGCGGGGAGGTCGAAGTCGTGCTCACCGGACCCGGCGGCCACGTGAGCTGCGAACGCCGCGAGGTCGGTGACGGGCCCCGGGGGCGTGGGCCTCACCGCGGCGTCCACGGCCAGTCGGTCGCCGGTCGGTCCTCGGTTGGTCGCCTCCCCGATCCTCGACCGGGCGGCCGCGGCAAGCCCTACGGGATGGCTCGGTGCTTTGGGCTGCGGCGGGGTGCCCGATGGGTCACAAGCCTGCCGGGGCCGCGTTGACACCCCTTCCATGCCCATTCTAGGGTCGGGCGCCCATGGCCCCAGATGCCTCATCGGCGCCTGTGCTCGTTCAGGTGCGGGCAATGACCAAGGAATTCTTCCAGGGGGCCCGCTCGCTGCGGGTGCTCGAGGGCGTTGATCTCGATCTGCGCCGAGCAGAGATGGTGGCCATCATCGGCGCCTCCGGGGCCGGCAAGTCGACCCTGCTGCACTGCCTGGGGACGCTTGATCTGCCCACCGGCGGCGAGATCCTCTTCGACGGGGTCGACATCGTCTCGCTGTCTCCCCCGCAGCTGGCGCGGTTTCGCAACGAGTCGGTCGGGTTCGTCTTCCAGTTTCATCACCTGCTGCCCGAGTTCACCGCGGTCGAGAACGTGATGATGCCGGCGATGATCGGCCGCACGCCGCAGCGACAAGCGCGCGAGCAGGCCGAGTCGATCCTCGAGGCGGTCGGCATGGCCCATCGGCTGCGTCACCGCCCCGGCGAGCTATCGGGGGGCGAGCAGCAGCGGGTGGCGATCGCTCGCGCCCTGGTCATGCGCCCCAAGCTCCTGCTCGCCGACGAGCCCACCGGCAACCTCGACACGCGCACCAGCGAAGAGGTCCACTCGCTGATGTTCCGGCTCAACGAGGAGCACGGCATCACCATGCTGGTGGTCACCCACAACCTCGAGCTGGCCCACCGGTTCCCGCGGGTGATCCGCATGGCGGACGGCCGTCTCATCGGTGACACCACCGGGGACGTGGCCAGGGAGGACGAGGCACGCGCTCGTGAGGCCGACGCTGCGCCGGCGCACTAGTCGGGCCCGTCCGGCTCGCGCGGGGCTTCGCGCGAGGCTTCACACGGGATCTCGCACGGGGCTGTGGGTGCTGAGCCTGCTGTGGATCGCGATCTTTTGGTCCGTGCCCGCCTCAGCATCCGTGGGTCCGTCGATCGTGCGGCACGGTCCCTGGTTGCGTCCGGTGCTGATGCTGGCCCAGGTCCCCGGCGATCTCTACGGCCAGCCGATCGTCGAGATCCGCTTCGAGGGCAACCGCCGGGTCGAGTCCGAGGCCATGCTGCTCGAGCTCGAGAGCTCGGTGGGCGAGCTGGTCACCCGCGGCAAGCTGGCCGCCGATCTGCGCCGCCTTTGGGGGCTGGGCTACTTCGAGGACATCCAGGTGGAGGGCGAGCTGAGCTCGCGCGGGGCGATCCTCACCTACACCGTCGTGGAGCGGCCCACGATCCGCAAGATCGTGGTCGAGGGCAACGACAAGGTCAAGCTCGACGACATCAACGAGGTGCTCGATCTCGAGAAGAACGAGGTCCTCGATCTCGGCAAGGTCAAGGCCAACGTCGAGAAGGTCAAGGCCCTGTACACCGACTCGGGCTTGTTCTTGGCCGACGTCTCCTACGAGCTGCGGGCGGTGGCCGACGAGCCGGGTAAGACCGATCTGGCCCTGGTGATCACCGAGTCCACCGAGGTGATCGTCCGCGGGATCTCCTTTGTGGGCAACACCGCGTTCACCGACAAGGAGCTGCGCAGGAACATCGGTACCCGGGTGGGCGGCTACCTCAGCGTGGCCTTTCCCAAGCGGGCCGGCGGGGTGTTCAACCGCGAAGCCTTCCAGACCGACTACCAGTTCTTGCGCTCGTTCTACGGGGATCGGGGCTATCTCGACGCCAGCCCCAAGGATCCGGAGCTGTCGCTCTCGGCCGATCGGCGCTTCGTATATCTGACGATCCCCATCGACGAGGGCCCCCAGTACATGGTGGGCGAGCTGCGGGCTCGCGAGGTTCTGCTGCCGGGCGAGCAAGAGCTGTTTTCCGAGGAGGTCTTGGCCGAGTCGATCGATCCGATCCTCCGCGTGGGCGACGTGGCCTCGCTGGGCAAGATCCAGCAGATCCGCGAGGACATCGAGCTGCGCTACAAGGACGCGGGTTACGCCAACGTCAACGTCATCAGCAACTCGCGGCAAGACAAGGAGAAGCTCGAGCTCTACATGACCCTCGAGGTCCAAAAGGGCCCGTTGGTCTACATCGAGCGGATCGACATCACCGGCAACGAGAAGACGGCCGACAAGGTGATCCGCCGCGAGATGCTGCTGTCGGAGGGCGATCTCTACTCCGAGACGGGCAAGGAGCAGTCGCAGTTCCGGGTGCTGCGGCTGGGGTATTTCTCCAACGTCGACGTGTCCACCTCGCGCGGCTCGGCCGACGACAAGGTGGTGCTCAACGTCGAGGTGACCGAGCAGCTGACGGGGACCTTCCAGATCGGCGCGGGCTTTTCCACCATCGAGAACTTCGTGCTGCAAGCCCAGGTGCAGTACGACAACTTCCTGGGTCGCGGCGCCACCGTGTCGGTGGTCGCCCAGCTGTCGAGCCTGCGGCGCCTGTTCAACCTGTCGTATTTCACGCGATATTTTCTCGATAGTAAGTGGAACTTCGTCTTCAACGTCTTCAACTCGCAAAACATCTTCCCCAGCTTCTCGCGCACCTCCACCGGCTTTCGGGTCAGCTGGGGCTATCCGATCCTGCGCGATCTGACCGTCTTTTTGGGCTACAACCTCGAATTCGTGCGGGTGGGCTTTGGCCTGCCCGGTAGCGTGGGCGGGGTGTTCTCCCCCGGCTCGCTGGTCTCGATTCCCCAGCAGGCCCTCATCAACAACCTGTTCTCCAACGGCCTGACCTCGGCGATCACCGGACGGATCCAGTACGACACCCGCGACAACTTCCTGTTCCCCACCCAGGGCATGTTCCATCAGCTGCGGGGCGAGTTCGCCAACCGCTTGCTGGGCTCACAAAACGAGTACAACCGCTACCTGCTCGACTCGCGCTTCTACTTCCCGGTCATCAAGAGCAAGCAGGCCTTCCGGGCCTGGCTGGTGTTCAAGACCCGCCTGCAGGTGGGCTACATCCACAACCGCCTGGCCCAGGGCGTGCCGATCTTCGAGCGCTATTTCCCGGGCGGGATCTTCGGCGACGGCCAGATCCGCGGCTTCCCCTTGCGCTCGCTGGGGCCGCGGATCCTGGTGGCCAGCTCGCCCAACCCCACCGCGTCGCTGTTTCCCTACGGGATCGGCGGCAACCTGCTGACCTCGCTCAACGCCGAGCTCGAGTTCATGATCATCCCGCCGGCCAACATCAAGGGCGTGCTGTTCTACGACATGGGCAACGCCTTCAACACCGAGGGCCTTTACTGCGCCGAGCCCAGCCCGGAGCTCTTGCCCAAGAGCGATCCCTGCCTGCTGCTCGACGACGATTACCCGCAGCGCCGGGGGCTCCGTGACCTGCGGTACTCTATAGGGTTCGGGTTCCGCTGGCAGTCGCCGATAGGCCCCCTGCGCTTCGAATGGGGGATCCCGCTGGATCGCCAGCGGCCGACGCAGCTGCTGACTCGTGGCGAGGATCCGATCGTCTTCGAGTTCTCGATCGGCAACAGCTTCTAGTGCGCGCGGGGCTCGGGTCGCGGCGGTGCGTGCGTGCGATCAGCTCCGATCCGCCTGGTGTCGCCCGAGCAGGTCGCTCGCATCGTATGATGCTCCTCGGGCTTCGTCTCGGGCCTGTCTTTGTTCAGACCCCGTCACAGTTGCCATTGTCGTGGCACCCCTGGATGAAGGGCGCCGACTGGACCACCGTCTCGACGCAGTCCCAGTCGGTGCACGTGCTCAGATCGACCGGTCCGTAGATCGCCGACTCGTCCAGCAGGCACAGGTCGTCGTAGCCGGAGCGGCTGCGCCACACCGAGCCATCGGACGCCACGTGGTGGAACGATTGATGGTCGAACTGGCCGCCATTGGCGTAGTATGAGTCGGTGAAGGTAAACGCGACCCCGTCGGCGGCGGACTGCTGAATACACTCCACGACGTCTAGGTTGGCCTCTTCGAATTGCTCGCAGTCCCCGCCCGAGTCGGTGTCGGTGCCCGTGCTGCCGCCCCCGGTTTCCACGCCCCCCGAGCCTCCGCCGCATGGGTCTTCGTCGGTCTGTTGGTGGGCACCGCAGGTGACCAGCGATTCGGATTGCGGGGGCTCGCACGTGACCATGACGCCGCCGTCAGTCGTGGTGCTGCTGTCCATGCCATCGGTGGTGGTCGTGGTGCTGCTGCCCATGGTGCCGGTGGTGCTGCTGTCCATGCCATCGGTGGTGGTCGTGGTGCTGCTGCCCATGTCGCCGGTGGTGCTGTCGCTGTCGCCGTCGGAGTCGCGGTCGCAGGCGAGGGGGAGGGCGGTCAGGGTCATCAGTACGGTGAGTGCGCGCAGTTTCATAGTGTTAGGCTCCGCTGTCCTACCAGTCGGGACCTCTGGCCGATCGATCGCCGTGGGCGTGGATATTTCGCATTGAGCGTCGTCACGGGACCGGTCGTCGTCGGGGGCCTGGACCGGTGACATCGGTCCGTAAGGACGTCGGCCGATCGGTGGGGCTGGGGTGGGGCTGGGGTGGGACTCGCCGGGGCTGGCTCCAGCCGGCCCTGGCGGCGCTGG
>JBCCWC010000195.1:0-29164 GCA_039194325.1 Myxococcota bacterium | reverse complement strand
CGTGACTTCAAGCCGAGCAACGCGATCGTCGACGAAGAGGGCCGCGCGCGGGTGCTCGACTTCGGGCTGGCGCGGCGGATCACGATCGACCCGACCAACGATGGTAGGACCGCAGACGGCCAGGTCCCGGGCATCACCACACGCCAACCCACGGCGAGCCGGATCCCGCCGTCGCGAGACGACGAGCCCGCCCTCGACGCGCCCCTGACCGAGGCCGGCACCATCTTGGGTACGCCCGCGTACATCTCCCCCGAGCAGGTCAGCGAGCAGAGGGCCGACGCCCGCAGCGATCAGTTCAGCTTTTGTGTGTCGCTCTACGAGGCCGTGTATGGCCAGCGCCCCTTCGAGGGCAACACGCTCAAGGAGCTGATGGCCGCGATAGAGCGCGATAGCGTCCGACCCGCTCCCAAAGGGAGCCCCGTGCCGGTCCGGCTGCGCCGCCTACTGCTGCGGGGCTTGGCCCTCGACCCCGAAAAGCGCTGGCCCTCGATGGACGCGCTGCTGACCCAGCTACGCACGCTGGTGGCTCCGCGCCCCCGGCGATGGGTCGCGCTGGGGGTGACCGTCGGGCTCGTGGGACTGGGCAGCGCGGTGGCCGTGCCCCAGGTCCTCGAGATCCGGCAGCGCTGCACGGGCGCACGAGCCCAGATGGACGGGATCTGGGACGACGACCGCCGTGGGCAAGTGCGAGGGGCGATCCTGGGTACCGAGCGCTCGTTTGCCCTGGGCACCTGGGAGCGGATCGAGCCTCAGTTGGACGCATACGCCGACGCCTGGGTCGACACCCACACCGAGGTCTGCAAGGCCACCAGCGTACGCGGTGAGCAATCGGATGAGACCCTGGACCTGCGCATGCGCTGCCTGGGCCAGCGCCGCACGACCCTGCGCGCGACGGTCGACGTGCTGGCCGACGCGGACACCAAGGTGGTGGAAAACGCCGTCAAGCTCGTAGCCGGCCTGCCCACGCTGAGTCGCTGCAACGACCTTTCGTGGCTCGAACAACGCGATCAGCTCGTCCCTCCGCCCGAGGATCCCGACGTCGCCGCCACGGTGCAGGCCCAACGCACGCGCCTGACCGAGATCGAAGCGATGTACGGGGCCGGCCGCTATGCCGAGGCCCTCGACGCGGTGCAGGCCGTGGTCGAGTCGGCTCGGACCTTGGGCTACCCCCCGCTTTGGGCCGAGGCCCTCTACTGGCGGGGAGAGCTCCAGCACGCCAGCGGCCAGTACGCCCAAGCGGAACAAGACCTGCGGAAGGCCCATGCGCTCTCGGTCGAGCACCATCACCGCCAGGTGACCCTCGACACGGCCCAGGCCCTGACCTGTGTGGTGGGCGCTCACCTCGCCCGGCATGACGAGGGCCATCAGTGGGGCCAGATGGCGGCCCTGCCCGGGGCCCAAGGAAGCGGTGAACCGCTCGAAGAGGCCCAGAGCCTGAACAACCTGGGCAATGTATTCCAAAGCAAGGGGGATCTGGCCAACCTGCGGGTTCATGCCGAGCGAGCCCTGGCCATCAGACAAAAAGCGCTGGGTCCCGACCACCCCTCTGTCGCCACGAGCCTAAGCAACCTGGGCAATGGGCTCCTGAAACAAGGGGATGTAGACGAGGCGCGGGCTCACTTCGAGCGAGCCCTGGCCATCAGACAAGAGGCGCTGGGCCCCGACCATCCCGAGGTGGCCATAAGCCACAGCGACCTGGGCCGGGTGTCCAAGATACAAGGGGATCTCGAGGGGGCGCAGGTTCACTTCGAGCGAGCCCTGGCCATAAGGGCGAAGGCGCTGGATCCCGACCATCCCTACGTCGCCATGAACCTAAGCCAACTGGGGGGGTTGTTCATAAGTCAAGGGGATCTCGAGAAGGCACGGGTCCACTTCGAGCGAGCCCTGGCAATCCTGGAGAAGACGCTCGCTCCCGACCACCCCACCATCGCCATGGGCCTCAACGGTCTAGGCAATGTGTTCCTTTCCCAAAGGAAACCCAACAAGGCGCAGGTCCACTTCGAGCGAGCCCTGGCAATCCTGGAAAAGACGCGGGGTCCCGACCATCCTGACCTGGCCCTATGCTTCAAGAACCTCAGTAGTGTGTTCTTGATCCAAGGAGACATGGACAAGGCCCGGGCCCACGCGCAGCGGGCGCTGGCGATCGAGGAAAGCACGCTGGGTCCTGACCATCCTGATGTGTTCTATAGCCTCGACAACCTCGGCCATGCGTTCTTTGGCCTGGGAGACATGGACAAGGCCCGGGCCCACTACCAGCGAGCCCTGGCGACATTGGACGAGGCGCTAGGCCCCGACCATCCCAATCGCGCCTTCCCGCTCATCGGGCTGGCCAAGGTGGCCACCAAGACCGGCGACCCCGCGTCCGCCCAGGCATATGCCCAGCGGGCCGTCTCGATCCGCGAGACGGCCTCGGTGGCGCCCCAGTTGCTCGCCGAGGCCCGCTTCGTGCTCGCCTGTGCCCTATGGAGCACACCGAGCATGCGATCGCGCGCCCACGCCCTGGCCCAGCAGGCCCGGGAGGCATTGGCAGCGGCCGGAGGCCCTGGCGAAGCCGACATCGATCTCGCCGACGTCGAGGCCTGGCTGGCCACGCACCACGCCGAGTAGAGCGGCCTGCCCGGTCGGCGGACGACGTAACTCGATGACCGCCCGAAACGATCTGCGGCCGTAGCGTGGCTATCATCCGACCGAGCGAAGGAACGCGAGAGGTGGGCGAGGGGGGGGCACGCGCACACCTTTACGCAACGCCACCTTCGTGGGACCGTGCGCCAATCGGTGCGTGACATCCGTTGCGCTTGGGGTTGGAGGGCATGACGCGAGGGGATCGAGACCATGAGCACACCCAGGGGCAAGCACGAACAGACCGCCGCTGACAACGGTGATGCAGCGAATGACGTTGGCGCCACGTTGACCCGACAGACGGGGGAGACACAGACGGGGGAGACAAAGACGGGGGAGACACAGACGGGCTCGGTGAAACGGGCTGTCGTCGCAAGCGACGACGATCCCCCCCGAGTCGAAGGCCCGGCGAGCCGGGCGAGCGCGGCGAGCGAGGACTCGGCGGGCACGAGCACGGGCATGGGTTCGATGCCCGTCCCCCAGTTCGATGACCTGGTCGTCGCGGTGGAGCATGCGCAGGTGTTCGAGGCGCTGTTCGAGATGCCGGCCCGCCCGCAGACGCTAGGGCGCTACGTGGTGCTCGGTCCCCTGGGCCAGGGTGGCATGGGCACCGTGTTCGAGGCTTTCGACCGCACGCTGGACCGCCGGGTCGCGGTCAAGGTGCTGCACCAAGAGCTCGACGAGGAACACACCGCCCGGCTGCTGCGCGAGGCCCAGGCCCTGGCCAAGCTCTCCCACCCCAACGTGGTCCAGGTGCACGAGGCGGACACCGTGGGCGGCCAGACCTTCGTGGTCATGGAGCTCGTGCAAGGGCAGACGCTCGAGGCGTGGATGAAACACCCCCCCCGGCCTGACTGGCGGCAGTGCGTGGAGGTGTTCATCCAGGTAGGCCAGGGCCTGGCCGCCGCCCATGCCGCGGGCCTCGTCCACCGCGACTTCAAGCCGAGCAACGCGATCGTCGACAAAGAGGGCCGCGCGCGCGTGCTCGACTTCGGGCTGGCGCGGCGGATCGCGATCGACTCGACCCACCACGATGCCAACGGCCGCCACACACAGGGCACGACCGCAGACGACCTGCCGCGGAGCCCCCCGGCGCCCCACCTTACGATGAGCTGGCCCCCGCCGTCCCGAGCCGGCGGGCCCCCCCTCGACGCGCCCCTGACCGAAGCCGGTACGATCTTGGGTACGCCCGCGTACATCTCCCCCGAACAGGTCAGCGAGCAGAGGGCCGACGAACGCAGCGATCAGTTCAGCTTTTGTGTGTCGCTCTACGAGGCCGTGTATGGCCAGCGCCCCTTCGAGGGCAATACGCTGACGAAGCTGATGGCCGCGATCAAGCGCGATAGCGTCCGACCCGCTCCCCAAGGGAGCCCCGTGCCGGTCCGGCTGCGTCGCCTGCTGCTGCAGGGCTTGGCCCTCGACCCCGAAAAGCGCTGGCCCTCGATGGACGCACTGCTGACCCAGCTGCGCACGCTGGTGGCTCCGCCCCCCCGGCGGCGGGTCGCGCTGGGGATGACCGTCGGGCTCGTGGGTCTGGGCAGCGTGGTGGCCGTGCCCCAGGTCCTCGAGCTCCAGCAGCGCTGCACCGGTGCACGCGCCCAGATGGACGGGATCTGGGACGACGACCGCCGCCAGCAGGTGCGGGGCGCCATCCTGGGCACCGAGCGCTCGTTTGCCCTCGGCACCTGGGAGCGGATCGAGCCTCAGTTGGACGGATACGCCGACACCTGGGTCGACACCCACGCCGAGGTCTGCGCGGCCACCAGCGTACGCGGTGAACAGTCGGACGAGGCCCTGGACCTGCGCATGCGCTGCCTGGGCCAGCGCCGCACCGCGCTGCGCGCCACGGTCGACGTGCTCGCCGACGCCAACGCCGAGGTCGTGCAAAACGCGGTCGATCTCGTGGCCGCTCTGCCCACGCTGGCCCGTTGCGATGACCTTTCGTGGCTCGAGCAACGCCGTCAGCTCGTCCCCCCGCCCGAGGATCCCGACATCGCCACCGCGGTGCAGGCCCAGCGCGTGCGCCTGGCCGAGATCGCGGCGATGTACAAGGCCGGCCGCTATGCCGAGCCCCTGGACATGGTCGAGGCGGTGGTCGAGTCGGCAAAAGCCCTGGGCTACCCCCAGCTATGGGCCGAGGCCCTCTACTGGCGGGGAGAGCTCCAACACGCCAGCGGCCAGTACGCCCAAGCAGAGCAGAACTTGCGACATGCTCATGCGCTCTCGGTCGAGCACCATCACCACCAGTTGGCCCTCGACACGGCCCAAGCCTTGTCTTGTCTGGTGGGCGCTGACCTCGCCCGGCATACCGAAGGTCGTCAGTGGGGCGAGATGACGGCCCTCCCCGGAGCGCTGGGGAGCGGCGATCCCCTCGAAGAGGCCCAGAGCCTGAACAACCTGCTCAATGTATTCCAGAGCGAAGGGGATCTACGCAAGGTGCGGGATTATGCCGAGCGAGCGCTGGCGATACGACAACAGGTGCTGGATCCCGACCATCCCGAGATCGCCACGAGCCTGCGCAGCCTGGGCAATGGACTCTTGGGACAAGGAAATGTGGAAGAGGCGCAGGCTTACCTCGAACAAGCGCTGAAGATAAGACAAAGAGCGCTGGGCCCCGACCATCCCTACGTAGCCAAGAGCCTGAGCGACCTGGGCAATCTCTCCAAGATCCAAGGAGATCTCGACAAGGCGCTCCTCTATCACCAGCGAGCGCTGGCGCTAGAACAAAAGGCGCTAGGTCCCGACAACCCCTCCGTGGCCACGAGCCTCAGCGATCTGGGCAATGTATTCCTTGCCCAAGGGGATTTTGAGAAGGCGCGGGTTCATTACCAGCAGGCCCTGGCAATAAGGCACAAAGTACTGGGCGCCGACCATCCCTACGTAGCCAAGAGCCTGGGTAACTTGGGCCATATATTTCTCTCCCAAAGGGATGCACACAAGGCGCGGGATCATTACCAGCAAGCCCTCGTCGGGCTACAGAAGACGCTGGGAGCCGACCATCCTGACATCGCCAAGTGTCACATGAACCTCAGCAGTGCGTTCTTGATCATCGGGGATATGGACAAGGCTCGGATGCACGCCACCCGAGCGCTGACGATCGAGGAAGAAGCGCTCGGCCCTGACCATCCTGATATCTTCTATAGCCTCGACAACCTCGGCCGCGCGTTCTTTGGCCTGGGAGACATGGACAAGGCCCAGGCCCATTACCAGCGAGCCCTGGCGACCTTGGACAAGGCGCTGGGCCCCGACCATCCCGATGGGGCCTTTTCGCTGGTCGGGTTGGCCAAGGTGGCCACCGAGATCGGCGATCTCGCGTCTGCACGGGCGTATGCCGAGCGGGCCGTCTCGGTCCGCGAGGCGACCACGGTGGCGCCCCAGCTACTCGCCGAGGCCCGCTTCGTGCTCGCCCGCACCCTGTGGAGTACACCGAGCATGCGACCGCGCGCCCACACCCTGGCCACGCAGGCCCAGGAGGCGTTGGCAAAGGCCGGAGACCCTGGCGAATCCGACGTCGACCTCGCCGAAGTCGAGGCCTGGCTGGCCACGCATCGCGCCGCATAGAACTGCCCGTCCGGTCGGCGCACGACCCACTCGATGATCGCGCGGACCATCCGTGACCGTCGCTGTGACCGTGGAGTGACCGTGGCTGTGACCGTCGGCCGAGCGGTAGACACACGCACACATCTACACATCGCCCACCGTTGTGGAACTGCGCGCCAGCCAGTCATGCGCGCCAGCCAGTCATGCGCGCCAGCCAGTCATACGCACCAGTCATACGCAATTGATGTGTGACATCCGGTACGCTTGGGCGCGAAGGCATGCGCGCTCGGGGAGAACACGACATGAGCACAACCAGGGGCCAGCACCAACCCCCCTCGCTCGAGGACCCGGCAAACCGGGTGAGCCCGGCCCCCGAGGGCTCGATGGGCGCGACCACGGGGGCCGGCTCGATGCCCGTCCCCCAGTTCGATGACCTGGTCGTCGCGATGGAGCATGCGCAAGTGTTCGAGGCGCTGTTCCAGATGCCCGCTCGCCCGCAGACACTCGGCCGCTACGTGGTGCTCAGTCCCCTGGGCCAGGGCGGCATGGGCACCGTGTTCGAGGCCTTCGACCGCACGCTCGACCGCCGGGTCGCGGTCAAGGTGCTGCACCAGGAACTCGACGAGGAACACACCACCCGGCTGCTGCGCGAGGCCCAGGCCCTGGCCAAGCTCTCCCACCCCAACGTGGTCCAGGTGCACGAGGCGGACACCGTGGGCGGCCAGACCTTCGTGGTCATGGAGCTGGTCAAAGGAAAGACCCTCGACGCGTGGATCAAGCAACCCCCCCGGCCTGACTGGCGGCAGTGTGTCGAGGTGTTCATCCAGGTGGGCCAGGGCCTGGCCGCCGCCCATGCCCAGGGCCTCGTCCACCGCGACTTCAAGCCGAGCAACGCGATCGTCGACGACCAGGGCCGCGCGCGCGTGCTCGACTTCGGGCTGGCGCGGCGGATCGCGATCGACCCGACCTACGAGGGTGCCAACGGCCACGCGCAGGGTCGGACCGCAGACGACCTGCCACGAGGTACCTCCCCGCCCGAACTTACGGCGAGCTGGCCCCCACCGTCCCGAGACGGCGAGCCCCCCCTCGACACGCCCCTGACCGAGGCCGGCACGATCTTGGGCACGCCCGCGTATATCTCCCCCGAACAGGTCAGCGAGCAGCGGGCCGATGAACGCAGCGATCAGTTCAGCTTTTGTGTGTCGCTTTACGAGGCCGTGTATGGCCAGCGCCCCTTCGAGGGCAACACGCTCAAGGAGCTGATCGCCGCGATCAAACGCGATAGCGTCCGACCCGCTCCCAAAGGGAGCGCCGTGCCGGCCCGGCTGCGCCGCCTGCTGCTGCAGGGCTTGGCCGTCGACCCCGAAAAGCGCTGGCCCTCGATGGACGCGCTGCTGTCCGAGCTACGCACGCTGGTGACTCCGCCCCCCCGACGGTGGATCGCACTGGGGGTGACTGTCGGGCTCGTGGGCCTGGGCAGCGCGGTGGCCGTGCCCCAGGTCCTCGAGATCCAGCAGCGCTGCACCGGTGCACGAGCCCAGCTCGACGGGATCTGGGACGACGACCGCCGCCAGCAGGTGCGGGGCGCGATCCTGGGCACCGAGCGCTCGTTTGCCCCGGGCACCTGGGAGCGGATCGAGCCTCAGCTGGACGCGTATGCCCAAGGCTGGATCGACACCCACACCGAGATCTGCGAGGCCACCAGCGTGCGCGGCGAGCAGTCGGACGAGGCATTGGATCTGCGCATGCGCTGCCTGGTGGAGCGCCGCACGGCGCTCCACGGCACGATCGAAGTGCTCGCCGACGCAGACACCGAGGTCATGCGAAACGCCGTGAAGCTGGCGGCTAGCCTGCCGGCGCTGACCCGCTGCAATGACCTTGCGTGGCTCGAGAAACGCCGTCAGCTCGTGCCCCCCCCCGAGGACCCCGACGTCGCCGCCGCGGTGCAGGCCCAGCGCACACGCCTGGCCGAGATCAAGGCGATGCAAGGCGCTGGCCTCTACGTCGATGCCCTCGACGCGGTCGAGCCAGTACTGGAGCAGGCCGAGGCCCTCGGCTATCCTCCCCTCCGAGCCGAGGTCCTCCATCGGCGCGGATCGATACGATCGAACAATGGCCAGTACGCGGAAGCAGAAGAGGACCTCCGACAGGCCCATACGCTGGCCACGGTCCATTACCACGACCCGGTCGCCCTCGATACGGCCCAGCGCTTGACCCTCGTGGTGGGCGCAAACCTCGCCCGACACGCCGAGGGCCAGCAATGGAGTGAGATGGTGGCCCGGCCCCTGGCCCAGCGCAGCGGCGATCCGCTGCAGGAGGCCCGGAGACTGGATCACCTGGGCACGATTTTCCGTGACCAAGGGGATTTCGACAACGCCCTGGTTCATCAGCAACGTGCCTTGGCGATACGACAACAAGCGCGGGATCCCGACCACCCCGATATAGCCACGAATCTGAACCGATTGGGCACGATATTCATCGAGCAAGGGGACTTGGAGAATGCGCGAGTGCACTACGAGCGATCCATGGCGATCTGGGGCAAAGCCCTGGGCCCTGAACATCCCCTCGTGGCCAAGAACCTGAACAACCTAGGCACTGTATTGGTCAGGCAGGGGGATTTCGAGCGCGCGCGGGATCACCATGAGCGAGCCTTGGCGCTGTGGAAGAAGGCCCTGGATCCCGACCATCCCGATATTGCCGTGAGCCTGGCCAACCTGGGCACCGTGTTTCTCGGGCAAGGGGATCTCGACAAGGCGCGAGTCCACCTCGAGCAAGCCCTGCAGATATTCAACAAGGCCCTGGGCCCCAACCACCCCGTCGTGGCCAAGACCCTGAACAACTTGGGCATCATAGCGTTCGAACAAGGAGACTTGGAGGACGCGCGAGTTCACTACCAAGGAGCCCTGTCAATACGGCAAAAGGCCCTGAACCCCGAACACCCCGATGTGGCCTCAAGCTACAACAACCTGGGCACTGTATTCAATGAGCAAGGGGACTTGCAGAACGCGCGAGCTCACCACGAGCGAGCCCTGACGATACGGGAAAAGGCCCTGGGCCCCGAACACCCCGATGTGGCCCAAAGCCTGGACAACCTGGCTGCGTTATTCGACAAGCAAGGGGATTTCGAGAATGCACGGGCTCACCAAGAGCGAGCCCTGGCGATACGGGAGAAGACCCAGGACCCCGAGCACCCCGATATGGCCACAAGCCACAACAACCTGGGCAATGTGTTGCTCAACCAGGGGGATCTGGACAAGGCGCGGGTTCACTACGAGCGAGCCCTAGCAATAGTGGACGAGGCGCTGGGCCCCGAACATCCCAAGGGGGCCACCTCGCTGCTCGGGCTGGCCAAGGTGGCCATCGAGACCGGCGACCTCGCGTCCGCCCGGGCGCATGCCGAGCGGGCCGTCTCGATCCGCGAGGCGGCCGCGGTGGCGCCCCGGTTGCTTGCCGAGGCCCGCTTCGTGCTCGCCCGGTCGCTGTGGAGCACACCGAGCATGCGAGCCCGCGCCCGCGCCCTGGCCACGCAGGCCCAGGGCGCCCTAGCGGCGGCCGGAGGCCCTGACCAATCCGACATCGACCTCGCCGACGTCGAGGCCTGGCTGGCCACGCACCGCGCCAAGTAGGCCCGATCGTCGAGCCTCGACTCCCTGCGCTCACCGATCGCATGCTCGGCCGTCGAGCCACTGTGCACTCTTGCTGTGTTTGTTGCTCGTAGCGCTCCGGACCACGGCCGGATAGTGACAAGCACAATCATCGACCGGTGCTATGGTTGGAGGCGTGAAGACCGAGGCCGAGTTGCTCGAGGCCTGGCGCGCCGGGGATCGAGCCGCGGGGCAGGCGTTGTTCTCCCGCTACTTCCAGCCCATCCGTCTATTCTTCGTCAACAAGATCGAGGGGTCCCCGAGCGACCTGGTGCAGGAGACCTTCATGGCCTGCATCAAGGGACGGGACCGGATCCACGAGGGCGGTGACTTTCGTGCGTACCTGTTCGGAGTGGCCTACCGGGTGCTCCGGGTGCACCTGCGCAGCAAGTACCGGGCAGAGCTCGATCTGGGGACCGCGTCGATGCAAGACCTCGCCCCGAGCGCGGTCACCTTGATCCTCAAGTCCGAGCAGACCCGGCTGCTGGCTCAGGCCCTGCGGATCTTGCCGGTCGATCTGCAGGTCGTCATGGAGCTGCGATACTGGGAGCAAATGAACAGCTCCGAGATCGCCCAGGTGCTCGGCATCTCGGCCAGCACGGTGCGCTATCACCTCCGGCAGGGCCGATCGCAGCTGGCGGATGCCATCCGCCAGCTCGCCAAGAACCCGAAGGTGCTCGAGAGCACCCTCGGTGACATCGAGGGCTGGGCCCAGCAGATCCGCGATCTCCTGCGGTCATCGCATGACTAGCGGCCATACCCCGCCCCCGGTGGCGCTACAGCGGCGAGCCGAAGACCTGCACCCACAGCGTGCCGTAGGGGCCACCGGCAACGTAACCGACGCCCAGCTCGGTGTTCGAGGCGCTCATGATGTTCGCGCAGTGCCCGTCGCTGTTGAGCCATTGGTCCACCGTGGCCTGGGCGGTCGCATTGCCGGCCGCGATGTTCTCGGCGGCGCTCGACCACGAGTATCCGGCGTTGTTCATACGCTCCCACGGCGTCTCGCCCTCCGGGCTGTTGTGGGCGAAGTAGTTGCGCGCGTCCATATCCAGCGCGTGGACACGAGCCGCACACCGAAGCGCCGGATCGGCCGTCAGCGGCGGCACGGGGGGGAATACTCCCTGTGAGCCGCAGTCCCGACCGGCCTGACGCACCTGATTGGTGAGGTCGAGGATCTGAGCCTCCAGCGATGCCGAGTTCGCATCCCAGTTGCTCGCGTCGTCGCAGTAGGGGATGTTGGGCACGTCGGGCTCGGGCTCGGGCTCGGGATCGGGATCGGGGCCGATTCCACAGACCGCGTAGACATCGTCGCAGCAGTCGCCATAGCCTACGCATAGGTCATCGCACCAGCACCCGTCGCTGCTCGGGCCGCCGCAGAAATCGCCGCCCTCGGCCTGACAAGACCCTCCAGGGGGCATAGGCACCACGACGCGGAAGCTGTCGCCCCGCCCTTGTTCGGCATGGATGTCGGCGAGCGGTTCGGTCTCGACGTCACAAGCGGTGGCGAAGCCGAACAGCAATAGCGCCCCAAGGCAATAGTGTGAGTTCTTGATCATCTTCGTGGGTGACATGAGCATCGTCCTTGGATTTGGTAAGGGAACCTCTTGCCGGGTTCGCCTATAAGTGCGGCGATCAAACCAAGTGTTGGTGAAATTCGAAAAAATTCTGAATGATGGACCGCACCAATCGAGGCGATGCTCACAAGCGATAAAAAAGCCGCAGGTGATCCATGATCGGATCACCTGCGGCTCGCAGCACGAACAGTTCGTTGGCAACTTGTCAGCGGTCAACAAAGATGATCAGGCGGATCTGACGGTTCACGGACTTCGCTACACTCACCATCACAGACCATACAGGGCACCATGGCACGCGTCCGCGACATACTCCCGCGACATACTCCCGCGACATACTCCCGCGACATACTCCCGCGACATACTCCCGCGTGCCCGCCTCCGGCGCTACTGCGGCGAGCCGAAGACCTGCACCCACAGCGTACCGTAGAGGCCGCTGGGAACGTAGCCGACCCCCAGATCGACGCTCGAGGCGCTCATGATGTTTGCGCAGTGCCCGTCGCTGTTGAGCCATTGATTCATCGTCGCCTCGGCGGTCGCATTACCAGCCGCGATGTTCTCGGCGGCGCTCGACCACGAGTAGCCGGCGTTGTCCATACGATCCCACGGCTGCTCGCCCTCGGGGCTGGTGTGGGCGAAGTAGCTGCGCGCGTCCATGTCCTGCGCGTGGATCCGGGCCGCGCAGCGAAGCGCCGGATCGGCGGTCAGCGGCGGTGCGGGGGGAAATACGCCCTCTGCGCCGCAGTTCCGACCGGCCTGACGAACCTGGTTGGTAAGATCGAGGATCTCGTCTTCCAGGGACGCCCAGTCCGGATCCCAGTCGCTTACACTGTCACAGTAGGGGATGTCGGGCACGTCCGACTCGGTGTCGCAAGCGGTGGCGAAACTCAGCAGCAATAGCGCCCCGAGGCAATAGCTCGAGCTCGTGGTCATCTTCTTGGGTGACATACTCAACGTCCTTGGACTTGGTAGGGGAACCTCTTGCCGGGTTCACCGATAAGTGCGGCGAGCCAACCAAGTGTTGGTGAGAATCGAAAAATTATGACGGACGGCTCGGGACACCGAGTATGGCCGTTTTTCCGGCTGGTCGGGCGTTTGGACGGTCCCCGGCCTTGCGCACGCTGCGCAGGCGTTCCTCGAGTCCGTAGGCCCATCGGGCAACCCGGTCCCGAGTCGATCCTGATTGCCGCCAGCGGTCGCGGTTTGCACTGGCCTGCGCGAACCGACCACGGGCCAGACCGGAGGGCGGCTGGCATTGCCGACAGCAGCCCCGGCGCTTCCACGAACAAAACCCTCGGCCGAGCGGGCCGAGGGTTTGTCCGTGGGGTTGGGCGAGCGGGGCCAGGTTCTTCCCGGCCCCAGTGCGGGGCGTCGCCGCAGGCGCGCCCTCATCCCGTCTCAACTACTGGTTGGCGTTGGGCCCGGTATTATCCGGGTCACAGCCCGGATCCGACGGGTTGCAGTACAGGTTGGGCATCAAGTTGCCGGTCCATTTCGCGCGCAGGATCGCGTTGTTGTTGTTGTTGTTAGGGTCGTTGTCCCAAAAGCTGAACCCGAACATCTCGCGATGGAACCAGGGTCCAACGTGCCCGCCCCAAAAACCCTCGGCCATGAGGGTATTGCACAACCCGCGCGACCACTTGACCGACCAGGGGATATTCGACTTGGGTCCGCTGAAGACCCCCTCGGCGCCCGCTTGGGGGCCACAGCCCGGGTGACCATCGGGAAGATAGGGGGCCTGATCATCGAGATCGGGAATGAAGGTCGCGCCACAATGCGAGTTTCCAGAGCCCTGGCAGGGTCCGTACGCAGATCCGACGGTGCCGGGATACTCGGTATCCCACATAGTGGTGAACTTTCGCTCGTCGCCCCAAAGCGAACGCGCAAACATGCAATGGTCTTTTTTCACCTGACGGTCTTCGCTGGTGTAGCCAACGAGCGCCCGAACGTGGTTGATGGCGATCCGGTGCCACTCATCGAGCTCGGCCTTGGTGGGGTTTGCGTTGTCCGCGAACGGCTGGTGCTGGTAGAAGACCTCCCGGATCCCCCTCACTCGGTCCACACTGGGGCAGATCGCCGACGCAAACTCCGCCTTGGTCATTTGGGACGGGTTGTAGATGGTTCCATCCCACTCGGCCGCCGCCCAATGGGCTGGGGTCATCCAGCCAATACCATCCGGGTCGTGGGAGGTGTTGGTGCCGCTTTCGAACGGCTTGGTGGCGAACGTATCCCAGTTGGCTTGGTCGGGCGTGTACTGCACCAGCTCGCCCGGATCCCCGCCCGTGCCCCCGCCCGTGTCCCCGCCACCGGGGTCGGGGCCGATGCCGCATACATCGTAGACATCAGCGCAACAGTCGCCATAGCCCACGCATAGATCATCGCACCAACACGACTCGGTGCCCGGACCGCCACATAGATCGCCGGCCTCGGTCTGACAAGATCCCGCGGGGGGCTCGAGGACCAAGGAGCGGAAGCCTCGCCCTTCGTCGGCATAGTTTTCGGTGAGCGGTTCATCGGTCTCGAAGTCACATGCGGCGGCAAAACCGAACAGCAATAGCGTCCCAACGCAATAGTGCGAAGCCTTGGTCATCATCTTGGGCAACATGAGCATCATCCTCGGGCTTGGTAGGGGAACCCCTTGGCGGGTTCACCGATAAGTGCGGTGAGCAAACCAAGTGTTGGTGAGAATCGAAAAAATTCTGGGGGCGGCTCGAGACGACCGCGTAAGGCGACCCACCCACACGGCCACGCGGTCCCGCCGGCCCAAGAAGGCGGAGCACGGTCGGGAATGCCCGGTCGGACCCGCCCGGCGGGCCTGCGTGGATGGCCGAGCCGCGACCCAGTGCTCGCTCCCACGCCCGCGATCGCCGATTGGACCCCCTTTTATTTTTCACATTGATACCATAACTAACATGAACAATAATAGATTCGTGAGCCTGCCCTCCCGCCCACTCGTGCCGATCTACGTGCCGATCTACGTGATGGTGCTGTTGCTGAGCGCCTGTGACGAGGATGACCCGCCGCCCAGCGGCGGCTCGGGTGCCACGACGAGCGACCCGGCGGGTTCAACCGGCGACGATGAGCCTGCCCCGGGCGACGACTCGTCCACCGGGGCGCCAGTGCAGCCCTGTGATGGCCTCCCCTCGGCCCAATGCGAGGCGCGCCCGGACTGCATGGTCGTCGAGGTCGACTCCAACAACGAGGAAACGTGTGCCCTGGGCCTGCCGTTCCCGCGCTGCATCGAGGCCGGGGAGCCGCTATCGAGCAGCAATCGCACCACCTACTTTCTCCAGACAGAGTCTGGCATCGACTACCTATTCAACGGCGCGATGTGCATCGACGGGCCCCCCGCCGTGCCCGTGGGGTGGACCGAGTGCTCGGGCGCGCCCACGGACCCACAGCGCTGCGATTGCTGGTGCGGCGCGGGCGACTGCCCGCGAGAGGAAGGCATCCTCACCCTCGAGGCCTGTGAACTCCCGACGCTTTGTGGCGAACTGGTCGACCACGAGTACGGCGAGCCCTTCGGCGAGTACACGCAGTGCGTGTTTGCGGCGCTGCGCGACCGCACGCCCGGCCGCCTGGCGTCGAACATCTCGGACGTGATCTTCTACGACCGAACGCTCGTGTACACCGACGGGAGCGATCAGGTGCAGGTGCTCCAGCGTCACGCGACCGACGTGTGCCAAACCCTGACGCACGACACCTGGGGGCCGACTCAATCGTGCACGCTAAAGGCACCGCAGTTCTTCGACGACTGCCTGGCCGCGGGGCCCTCGGAGCAGAACGAGAACTGCATCTTCAGCTCGAACTGGACCACCGACTGTCAAGACGTCGATCCCGTCTGCCCGTAGCCGACGTCGAAGCGCGCACACCGAGCGCGCGCTCAACGACCTGGAACGCCGCGCCCTTCATCGATTGCGGCCCGGGGTGAACGCCAGGCTCACCGCGCCCATCAGCCCGATGTTGCGATAGGCCCCGCCCTGGCGGTGCTGATAGGCCACGACGTCGCGCATGTCCAGGCGCACCTGGGCGCTGCGGCTGAGGTAGAGCTTGAGCCCCCCGCCGAAGTGGAGCATGGCCTCCAGGCCCTGCTCGTGAATGTTGCGATCGCGACGCAGGCCGAACACCCCCGCCCCGGCGAGCACGAAGGGGGTGAGGGTCCACTGACCGACCTGGACGACCACGCTGCCCCGCCCGCCGAAGTGGGTGGGATTGCGGATCGCGGAGGGCCGGGGGAGCAAGGTGCCCGCCTCGATCTCGACCCCGAAGTACCGGCTGGGGTAGCGACCCAGGCGCAGGCCAAGCTCGCCGATGCTGCCCTGGGGCTGCGGGAGCGGCTGCCCCGAAGCATCAAGGTCGGGCTGGAGGATCCGAGCGAAGCGCCCGGCCTGATAGAGCCCCGAGACCAGCGCCCACTCGCCCATCCTCGGCTCGGGCGCCCAGCGGTTGATCCACCGGCCCTCGGGATGCTCGGTGGCGCGGCGCTTGGCTCGGCGGGCCTTGCCAGACGTTCGACCCGATGTGCGACCCGATGTGCGACCCGATGTAAGAACAGACGAGCTTGGGGCGGCCCGACGCGCGCGACAGGCCATCCCGCGCTCGGCTCCCGCCGCGGTGCCGTGCGCATCCGGCCGGCTCCCCCCCGAGGCGGCCGGCTCGATCGCCAGACCGCTCATCCCCATCCACAACCCGATCATCGATAGTGTCACGTTCATTCTCAATTGCCTCCCGATCGCGAGCCACCAGCCCGCCCCAGCGGTGCGCGGCGACGGCGATGAACCGCCGTGCCCCGCCGTGAGCACTCGCGCTCGCCCTCGCCATGGAGCGATACGCTCGCCCACCCACCACGACGACCTGGGGCCGCCACTGGCTCGCCCGAAGCGGATTCACCCCGCACCGAGGCGAGGGGCTCCCTACGGCCCAGCCCTGACGATGTGAGGACGATGCGGGGCAGCACGACTTTGCAGTCGCGCCCGCACCACCCGTGCGACCATCTTCACGCTACCACCCACCGATCACCCGGTCACCTGTCAGAACTACGGGTTCTCGGCTCCGATCCCGCAAAGGGACGCCGCTCGCTGCCTCGCGCTGGGCGAGCTCGCCCAGCTCGCCCAGCCAATTAAAACCAGGCCACCACGCGCGCTGCGATGCGCCCGCGGTGGCCCCGTGGCCCCGGTAGCCCCCTGGCCCCGACGCTACAGCGTCTCCAAGAAGCGGAGCAGCGCCGCTCGATCGCCGCCGGGCAGGGCCTCGAAGCCCTCCCGGGACGCCAGCGCCTCCCCGCCGTGCCACCGGATCGCTTCTTCGATCGTTCGCGCGCGACCGTCGTGCAAGAAGCTTCCGTGCGGGGCGCACACTTGCTGCTGGAACGGGCCCTCCACTCCACCGGTGACACACGCACCCAGGCCGATCCCCCAAAGCGGCGTGGTCCTCCACTCCGCGCCGGTGGCCTCCCCCTCGCCCAGATCGTCGGCGAGCCCGGGCCCCATGTCGTGCAGCAACAGATCGGTGTAGGGGTGAACGACCTGCTCGCGAAGCTCCGCATAGGGGTGAAAGGCGCTGGTCGTCACGCTCGACCGGTGGCAATCGCCGCAGCCCAATTCCGCGAACACCTCCTCCCCGCGCAGAGCCTGGGGGTCGTCGATGTCACGACGCGCCCGCACACCGAGCAGCGCGACGTACTTGACCAGCTGCTCCAGGTGCTCGTCCGAAAGCTCGGGGCCCCCCTCGTTGCCGCAACCCGACTGCTGCGCGCCGCAATCGGGGCTGGGCATCACGGAGGTCATCACGCCCATGTCGGTGTTCAGGGCACCCGCGATCTGATGGGTGAGGCTGCTGGCCCCGGCCTTCCAGCCAAAGCGACCCAGGCGCGGATCACCGGTGACCGGATCGTCGACGACCTGCACGCGGCCGGAGATCCCGTCGCCGTCTTCATCGTCGGGATCGGCCCACGCCAGCACCGTCGATTCCGGGATCGCCTCCAAGAGCCCCATGCCCACCAGCGGTGGGGCCAGGCGAGCCGAGAACCGCTCCGGCTGTGCGCCAGAGAACGCCCCGGAGAACGCCCCAGAGAACGCATAGACCGGCGAGCGCAGGCCGGCCTCGTCCTCCACCCACTGGGCGATCGAGACCTGCCCCTCCCCCGGGCCGCCAGAGGCCGCCGAGGGCTGCAAGACCGCGCCGATCGTCGGATCGGCGCCGCCAGAGGCCGCGCCGACCTTGAACACCCACGTGTCGAGCGGCTCACCGAGCGCGGCCACTGGCGCGCGACCGTTCCGGGTGTGGCACGCATCGCACGAACGATTGACGTAGTAGGGCCCCGCGAGATCGACCAGCTCGTCGAAGATCCCGTTGTCCGGGCTTTCGTCGTGCGCACCGGTGAGCATGTCGGTGTGGTGCACCCGCCGCCCCAGGACGAAGGCCTGCCCGTTGACGCTCGAGAGGTTGGTGGCCATCTGCATGAAGTGGTTGTCGGGCTCGTCGGAGTACATATAGGGCAGCGTGGTACGACCTCCCAGCCACGCCGCCTCGTCGAGCGGATACGAGTTCTCGCGCTCCGACGCGGGATCTTCGAATTGCCCCCGCGTGTACCACGGGACCACGCCGCCCCCGCCCACCTCGTACAAGAACGTGGTGCCGTAGTAGTTGGCCCGACCCCGCGGCGGAGCTTCGAGGAACAAGCTGTTCTCGAACTCCATGGTCTGGCCCACCGCGAGCGGCACGACCTGTCCATCGAGGAGGATCGCCGACTCGATCGTATAGCTGTACTTGTACTGGGTGCCGTCGTCGCTCACCTTGTTGTGATCGTTGTCGTAGATCCCCGGCCCTTCCACGGCGAACTGTGAGCCATAGTTGCCGCTGTACGCCGCGACCGTGCCTTGGCCGCTGTACCAGGCACGGAACTCGGTCGGGCCCAGCTGCCACTCGGTCACGAACGAGACCTCGATGGTGCTGCCGCCCTTGGCGACGTAGTCGACCATCTGCAGTCGGGCGGTACGGTGCTCCCAATAGATCGGCAGGTAGTGGTCGTAGCTCTGGAACTGATCCTCCCGCGCGTGACGATCCCGCGCCCGATCGGAGAAGCGCGTGACAATGGCGTCACCGCGATCGAAGAGGATCTCCGGCTCTAGCACCGTGGTGTCGTCATAAAGCGGGACGACACCGGGATCCTCGGGATCCGGCCCTTCGGTGTCGGTTCCTTCGGTGTCGGTTCCTTCGGTGTCCATGGCGGGGTCCATGCCCCCGGTGGTGTCCTCGCCTCCGGGGTCGATCCCTCCCGAATCGTCGACGAACCCGATCCCCTCGGTCGCGCTGCCGTCGGCCGTTGGCGCGTCGGAAGAGCCTTCAAGCTCGGCGCCGACACAGCCCCCGCTGACGACCAGAAGCGCCAAGCCGCGCAATCTCGGGCTCCAACCCCCAAGATCCCCAAGACCCCCAAGAAGCTCCGCTGCCATCCGGTGAATTCGCATCGCCCGCCCGTGTTCCGGCAGCGGCGACAAACGGCTCAGCCAAAGTTGGAGTGCGGATTCGGCGGCTTCGGCGCCCTCGCCTGCTCAGCCAGACCGCTCAGCCAGACCGCTCAGCCCGCCCGCTCAGCCAGCCCGCTCAGCCCTCGGGACCGCCCGAGACCACGCCGGCCGACATCGTGGGTGCCGGCGTTCGCTTGCTCATGAACCGGTGATGGACGACCAGCGCGCCTACGAACCACACGACCCCCAACAGCAGCGAGGGGTCCAGCTTGCTGGCCAGCACCGCCAGCACCGCCAGGCTCGACAGGGCGTAGAGCACCGGGGTCAGGGGGTATCCCCACGTTCGATAGGGCCGGGTCGTATCGGGCAGCTTGCGACGCAGGACCACCACGGCCATCACCGTCAGGGTGCCGGTGATCAGCATGGCAGCCGAGGTGTAGTTCATCAGCTGCTCGAAGCTCTGGGTGAGCACCAGCACCAGGCTCCACCCCGCCTGCAGCCACAGCGCGGTCACCGGGGTCCTAAATCGCCGATGCAGGCGGCCGGCCGGCGCGATGCAGTGCCCGTGGCGCGCCATGGCGTAGGCGATCCGCGAGCCGGTGAGCACGGTGCCGTTGATCGAGCCGAGCATGGCCAGGACGATGAGGGTGGTGACCCCCAGCTCGCCGAACGTGCCAAAGAGAGTTCGCGCCGCGGCGGTGCCCGCCTCCCCCACGTTGGCCAGATCGGCCATGGGGAACACGGCCAAGAAGCCCACGCACAGGATGAAATAGAGGATGATGACGCCCAGGGTGCCGCCGACCAGGGCCCGGGGCAGGTTGCGCGCGGGATTTCGGATCTCGCCGCCGACGAAGATCGCGGCGTTCCACCCCGAGTAGGCGAAGTAGACCGGCAAGAAGGCGAGCGCGGCCGCCTCGAGGCCGGGGGTGCGCATGGGCGCGGAGGTCGCGGCCCACGCTCCACCATCCAACCCCCGCGTGGCCAGGACCCCGACGCTGGCGGTCAGGAGGATGAGGACCGGGATCCCGGTGAGCGCGACCTGGAATCGACCCGAGAGCACCACGCCGACGTGGTTGAGCGCGGTCAGGCCGAGGATGATGGCGAAGGCCCAGGCGATCTCGGGGGGCAGGCCCAGCTGGGTCGGCAGGTCGTAGTACGGACCGAGGATCACCGGCAGCTGGAACGAGGCGGTGCCCACCGCCATGGTGGCCAGCGAGCCCGGGAAGATCGCGAGCAATTGCAGCCACCCCACCCCGAAGGCGATCCCCGGGCCGTAGGCCAGGCGCAGGTAGGGATAGTCGCCGCCGGCCCGCGGCATCATGGCGCCCAGCTCGGCCACCGACAGCGCGCCGAACAGCGCCGACAGGCCCCCGACCAGCCACATCATCAAGAAGGTGCCCGGGTGATCGAGCTGAGCCGCGACGACGGGGGGGGCGATGAAGATGCCGATCCCCAGCATCGAGCCCGCGACCAGCGCGAGGGCAGGCAAGGAGCCCAAAGAGCGGGTCTCTTCGTGATCGGAATCTCGCACGGGCACTACCGGGTGCAGGTCGGCTGGACTCTACCGCAAAGCGGCCGAGGGCTCGGCAAAAGCGGCAGACCGCCGGGGCCTGCGCGCCACGTACGCGTACGCACCCCCGACTTATGCCCGGCCCGGTGGTCCCACCCGATGCCTTCCGGGGTGATCGCGATCCCCGATCCACCCCGGATGGTTTGACAGGCCGGAATTCCCGGGGCTAGCGTGCCCGCCGGCCCATGCGCGCCCCCCACCGCCATGCCTCGCGGCGTTCCCGACGCTCGCCGCGTGCGCCCTCTGGGCCGCTCCACGGGCCAACCCGTCGGGTCTGGGGCCGGACACGGACGCTGGGCCCGCTGCTGGGATTGGCGGGGCTGCTGGCCGCCTCCCTGCCCATCGGGTGCAAGACCGGCCCCGATCTATCGGCCGACTACGCCCAAACCGCCCGCGAGAACTACGAGCTGGCGCTGGGCGAATTCTCGGACGAGGACTGGGACGAGTGCATCCAGTACGCGGACTTCGTGCGGATCCGCTTCCCCTTTTCTCGGTTCTCGGTGGAGGCCGAGCTGCTGATCGCCCGGGCCGAGTTCGAGCAGGGCAACTTCCTGACCGCCCAGGACGCCTTCCGCCAGTTCGCCAAGCTGCACCCCACCCACAAGCACGTGCGCAACGGATGGGTGAGCTACATGGCGGCGGTCTCCGCCTACATGAACGGTCCGCAGGGCTTCTTCCTGCTACCGCCGGACTATCAGCGCGACCAGTCGCAGCTGCGCGAGGCGCTGGTGGAGCTGGAGTACTTCTTTGATCACTACGGCGACACGCCGCTCAACGAGTATGCCCTGGGCCTGCGCGACGACGTCAACCGCCGGCTCTTGGAGCACGAGCTCTATGTGGCCCGCTTCTACCTCGACCGCGAGAAACCCGAGGCGGCGATCGGTCGGCTCGAGACGGCCCACGCCCGGTATCCCGGGATCGGGCTGGACGCCGAGGTGTTGTTCCTCTTGGGGGTGACCTACTTGCGCATGGAGGAGGTGGAGCTGTCCCGCTCCACGTTTAGTGAGCTGCAAAGCCAGCACCCCAAGCACCATCACGGCCAGCAAGCGCGGATCTATCTGCGCTACATCTACGACACGTACGGACCGGCCGACCCCTCGCGCAAGCGACCCGACCGCAGCCGCCCGGTGCCCACCCCCCCGCCGATGCCCAAGAATCGCGAGCGACCCGAGCGACCGGATCTGGTGCGGCCGCCGGGGACCGAGCCTCCGGTGGATCCTCCAGCCGCTCCCCCCGGCCAACCCCCCAACAAGACACCACCGGGCACCACGCCCACCCCTGCGGAGGGCACCACGCCCACCGAGCCCGAGGGCACCACGCCCACCGAGCCCGAGGGCACCACGACGCCCACCGAGCCCGAGGGCTCGACCGAGCAAGGACGCACGCCGACCCCGGCGACCGAGCCCCCAGCCGAGCCCCCAGCCGAGCCCGAAGGCACCAAAGACTCGACGACCTCGGACGCCGAGCGCTCGTCGGAGGATCAGTAGAGGCTCGGGAGAGGCTCGGGAGAGGCTCGGTAGAGAATCCGTAGCCGCCCTTGCCGGCGTAACGCGTGCCCCCGCAGACCGGCCGTTCGAGCCGTGTTCGGCGGGCGCGTAGGCGCTTGGCGTTCGTCGCGCCATGCCACTGGACGACCGCGCTCGGGTCGATCCGGCGCTGCGGGCGAGACCGGACATCACCGCCCGGACAGCGCATCGGTATCCCAATCTTCGGCTCGGCTGGCGTACCCTCCAAGGTGGCGGTGCTCGTCCCGCCCGATCGCCATGGAAGCGCAGATCAAGCATCATTTGTCCGTCGGTCGCGAGTTCTATCAAGCCGGCGAGTACGAGCACGCGCGCCCGCACCTCGAGGCGGTCCGCGACGCCCACGACGACTACGCCGACGTGCACAACATGCTCGGCTTCATCCACTACGAGCAGGGCCGCCCCCAAGACGCATGCAACGAGTTCGAGCGGGCCCTGGCCATCAACCCCCACTACACCGAGGCGGCCCTGAACCTGTCGGTCGTCTACAACGAGCTGGGGCGCTACGACGAGGGGCGCCGGCTGTACGAACAGGTGCACAACTCGCGCGGCTCGGGGGGCCTGGACGACCTCGAGCCCCTGGCTCGGGGCAAAATCGCCAATATGCACCGCGATCTGGGCGACGCCTATACGGCCGTCGGCCTGCAGGATCACGCGATCAAAGAGTACCGCAAGGCCTTGCGAGTGTGCCCGACCTTCGTCGACATCCGCACCAAGCTGGCCTGTTCCTTGCGCGACCAGGGGCGCTACGAAGATGCCCTCGACGAGTTCCAGGCGATCTGCGACCTGTCCCCGGGCTACGTGCCCGGCCGCACCCACTACGGGGTGACCCTGTGGCGGATGGGGCGGATCGCCGACGCGCGCATCCAGTGGAAGACGGTGCTGGAGATCGATCCGGACAACCGTAGCTGCCACGTCTACCTGAGCATGACCGAGCCCCCGGCGGAGGGCACGTCCGACCCCAAGGCATCGGGCTGACCGCCCACGGCCGATGAGCCCGAGTGACCGACCCACACCGGCGGATCGCGGTCCGATGGATGCTCCTTGGCGCGCACGGGTGCTGGACCCCCCGCTGCAGACAGGTGACCGACCCGGAACGGGGGGACGGATCCGCCGGCGCTCGGCGGACTTCATGGTGGAGGAGATCCCCGCCTACGCGCCCAACGGCCAGGCCGGGGCGCACCTTCTGCTGACGATGACCAAGCAGGGCCTGAGCAGCGAGGAGGCGGTACGGGCCCTGGCCGAGCACCTGCAGCTGGATCGTCGCCTGCTGGGCATGGCCGGCCGCAAGGATCGCGACGCGATCACCACCCAGTGGGTCAGCGTGCCGGCGGATGCCGAGGCGAGGCTGGCCAGCTTCGAGCACCCGGCGATCCGCCTGGGGCCGGCCCGACCGCACGGCAACAAGCTGCGCACCGGACACCTCCGCGGCAACCGCTTCGATCTGGTGATCCGACAGCTGGCGGTCGAGCCGGCCGAGGCGGTGGCGCGGGCCCGGGATACGCTGAGCGCCCTAAGGGCCCGCGGGGGCCTGGCCAACCTCTACGGCCCGCAGCGCTTCGGCACAAAGGGGCACCAGCTGGACCGGGGGCTCGACGCGCTGCGCCGCGGGCACGGGGGCAAGCGCGGCAACCTGGCGGTGGCGGCGGGGCAGGCCGGGCTGTTCAACCTCTACGCGTGGATCCGCCGCGAGCGTGACCTATGGCGCACGGTGCTGATGGGCGACGTGCTCAAGACCACCCGCGGGGGCCTGTTCGAGTGCGAGGATCCGGCGGTGGATCAAGCGCGACTCGACGCGGGCGAGCTGTCGATCACCGGGCCGATCTACGGCTCGCGTATGGCAAGCCCCTCCGCGGGAACGACCGCGGCCATGCTCGAGGCCGAGGTGCTCGCCGTCGCCGGGATCGAGCCGGCCGCGCTGTCACGACTGGGGCGCAAGGTCGCGGGCACTCGCCGGGTGCTCGCGGTGACGGTGGAGCCCGTCGCGCTCGAGCCGGCACAGGCGGTGCCCACCGAGGGACTGGGGCCAGGCCTTCGACTGCGCTTTGGATTGCCCCCCGGCAGCTATGCCACTCAGCTGTGCCGCGAGATCCAGGGGGACGACGAGCACCCCGCCGACATCAGCCTCGACTGATCTCGGCCCCCGCACCTCCATGCGCTACCCTTCGCGGCTATGGCCTCCCTTGGATCCCGCCTCCCGCTCGTGCTCCCGCTCCTGCTCGCCCTCGGGTGCCCCGACGAGCCGCCCTCGACCATCAGCGGCTCGGGCAGCTCGGGCAGCTCGGGCAGCTCGAGCTCCGGCGACCCCGACGGGGGACCGACCACCGCGATGGATCCCGACACCAGCACCGACGGCGTGGCCTCGGGCGAGGGCAGCTCGTCGAGCGGGGGCATGGCCGACTCCACCACCGCAGCGAGCACCGGCCCCGATTCCGACACCACCACCACCACCGGTCCCCTGCCCGACGTGGGCTGTGCCGACGGCGAGCGAGAGGCCCTGCTCGACGACGCGATGTATCCCGACATCGCCGCGTGCGCCGGAGGCTGGTCGTTCCCCGGCGTGGTGACCAACACCCCCATGTGCGACCGCATGGGCGGGGACGACGGCCCCGTGCCCAGCGGCGAAGGCTGTGCGATCGACGACCTGTGCGCCCCCGGCTGGCACCTGTGCCAAAGCGCCATGGAGGTCAGCGACGCCGGCGTCGCCGACTGCGCCGCGCTCGAGTGGGACGGCTCGTTCTTCGCCACCCGGCAGTCGGGCTCGGGCAAGGACACCTGCGGCCCGGTGGGCACCAACGACGTGTTCGGCTGCGGCGACATCGGCCTGACCGCGATCACCGGCTGCGCCCCGCTCAACCGCAGCACCGGCAACGGCTGCGTGGAGTTGGAGGAGCCGTGGGGCTGCAACGCCGAGCTCAACTCCGAGGCGGAGTTTTTGCTCAAGGAATCGCCAGATCTGGGCGGGGCGCTATGCTGCCGTGACTGAGCGCGGGGGCACGAGCGCGCCCGGGGTCGAATTCGACCACGATCCAGGCGTCGACCTCCGCACGTTCGACCAAACAGGGGAAACTTCGGGCCGGGATCTCGTGGCCGAAGACGACGAGCGCGATGACCAACGACGACCTCCAGGCCCAGCTCCACCGCGCCATCGAGGGAGGCGAGCTCGACGAGCTCCGCTCCTTGCTCGCCCGGGGAGCAGATCCCAACGGCCAATACCAGGGCAAGACTCCGCTCGAGCGCGTACCGCATCCAGGTGACGATCTCAGAGCCGAGCTCATCGTGGCCGGGGCCTGGCATCCCGGGCTCGTCGGCTCGCTGGCGTGGGCGGTGGGCACCGAGCGCGTCGACCTCGTGCAGCGGCTGATCGATCGACGCGCCGACGTCAACGTCTCGACCGCGGTCGGCACCCCGATCTACCGCGCCGCCCGTGCAGGCTTGGTGCCGATCGTCGAGCGACTGCTCGCGGCCGGGGCCGACCCCGACGTCGGCAGCATCGTGGAGATCCCCCTGCTCGCGGCGCTCGAGCGCGGCCACGAAGAGGTCGCGCTGCGCCTGCTCGAAGCGGGCGCCAACCCCCGCGCGGGCCAGGTCCCGGCGCTGGTCCAGGCGACCTGCACGAACGCGACCCGGGTGGTCGACTGGCTGCTGGCCCACGACGCGAAGGTCGACGAGCGCGCCGAGCAGATCGTGGTCAACCGCGGGAAGCGAGAGGCCCAAGACCGCCAGTGGTTCAAGCAGGTGTTCGATGATCTCCGGGCGGCGAGTCGAGCGACCGAGCCGAGTGGTCCCGACACGCCACCGCCCGAGACCGAAGCGCCGATCCTCATGCAGCAGGTGACCGCGCTGCACGTGGCCGCCCGCCTGGGGCACGCCCGCGTCGTCGACACCGTGCTCAGGGCCGGAGCCGATCCCTCGTCCCACGACGGCGACGAGCAGCAACCCTTCGCGTACGCACAGGCCCACGGGCACCAGGCGGTGCTCGACGTGATGGAGCGGCACGGGTGGCGACCCGATCCGCCCTCCCCGGATCTTCGACTGCTCCTGGCCGCCGAGCGCGGCGCTCGAGCGGGCATGCGCGCGGCCCTGAACAAGGGGGCGTCCACCTCGGCCCGCGACCCGCGCAAGGACACACGCTCGGCCACCCCGCTGCTGCTCGCGGTCACCCACGGCCACGAGCCGGCGGTGGCCCTGCTGCTCGAGACCGGGGCCGACCCCGACGAGGCCGAGGAGCGCGTGGAGGTCACGTCGACCATAGAGGCGCTCTATGCCCCCCAGTATCGGGGCATCCCCATGGGCCGGCGACCGCTGATCGAGGCGGCGCGGATCGGGCACGTGCCGATCCTGTCCCGACTGCTCAAAGCGGGCGCGACGGTCGATGCCACCGACGCCACCGGCATCGATGCCATGAGGGTCGCGTGTCACAAGGGCATGCTCCCGGTCGTCGAGCGCCTGCTCCGCGCCAACGCACCGCTGGGGAACTGCAACGACAACGGACACACTCCCCTGCTGACCGCGATCGATCGAGGCCACTTTAGCGTCGCCCATGCCCTGCTCGACGCCGGGGCCTCCCCCGTCGAGCACGATCGGTACGGGGAGACCGCCCTCATCAAGGCCGCCAGTCGGGCCGACGTGACGCTCATCGAGCGCCTGCTGAGCATGGGCGCCGCCGTCGACCAAGCCGACGATTCCGACAACACGCCGCTGATCCACGCGCTCCGAGCGCACCACTGGGCGGCCCCCGAAGAGGCTCGGATGATGAACGTGGGTGAAGACGATCCCCGCTCCTTCGAGCCGTGTCCCGAGGCCCCGATCCTCGCCGCGATCGAAGTCCTCCTGGGCGCCGGAGCCAGTCCCAACCCCAAGAGGCTCTCCGCGTTCTTGATGTCCGCGGCCGTCCAGACCGGTCACATCAAGGTGGTGGAGCGGCTGCTCGCCGCGGGAACCGCAGTCACTCGCGACGCCTTCGAGATGGCCGATGTGCTCGGCGACGCCGAGATCATCGCGCAGCTGCGCCAACACGGCACTCGATCTCCGACCACCAAGACCAAGACCAAGAACAAGAACAAGAACAAGACCAAAGCCGACGACGCTCCGTGCTCACAGCTACCCGTTCCCGATCTCTCGGCCGCCGCCGACAACCCCGAGTATCGCGCCGCGGTCGAGGAGCTCGCCGCGCTGTGCGGCAGCCGCCCCGTCCCCCGAAACACGGTGCCCGGCCACTTCGAGCTCCACGTCATCCATGACCGCAAGGAGACGATCGACATCGAGGATCTCCAAGCTCGCTGGCTCGAGCGCGGCGCCTATGTGTACGAGGGCAACTGGTACAGCAACAAGCTCGAGATCCTGCCCTCGACCCGGCTCCGCGACGTGATCGCGGTCGAGCAGACCAACGGCGCCAACTATGGGTTCGGATCTAGCGACGTCGCCCAGTGGCTGGAGCAGCTAGCGACCGAGCACCCCTTGGTGGTCACGCGCGTCCAAGACGACACCGTGGCCGGGCGCTTCCTGCGGCCGCTGGGCGACCCCAAGGGCCTGGCCGAGCGGATCTACGCGTTTTGCCCAGACACCATCGATCAAGGATTCGAGGATCTCGAGGCCCTGGCCAAGTCCCTCGCCGAGACTCGCACCTTCCACCTGTGGTGGGACTGAGCGCGCGGCCGAACGCGACAGCCGTCGCGCATCCCGGTTTTCGTCCCTCCCGAATGCCGCTTGGGCAAGACCGAGGCCGGGCGCGACGAAGTCGCGCATCCCGAGCCGGCCTCGGCATATATACCTCTCAGCCCCCCGACTCGCCGGCTTGCTTCCAGACCTCGCGACCGTTGGGATCGAGCACGCTTATCAGCTTGTGCTCCTTCATGGTGACCGTGCACCCCGGCGGCAGCGTGAGGGTCTTGACCACGCTATAGCGGATCCCGGTGAGCGCCGCGGTGGGCAGCATGTCGTACTTGCCCGAGTCGATGATCTTCATGGCCGCCTCGCGGCTGTCGGCCCCGGCGACCCAGCCCGAGATGTGCTGCTCGTTGGTCTCGTGCAGGCGGTGCAGCGACAGCGACTCGTCGAACATGGCGTCGGGGCCCAGCGCGATCCCGTCGGCGAAGGTGCACTCGGAGCGCGGCAGCTCGGTGATCGAGTGCAGCAGCTGGATCATCACCCCGGTCTGGAGCGTGAAGCTCACGTCGTAGCTCAGCTCGCTGAAGGGATGGCGCCCGAACGCGGGCTCGCACAGCACCAAGACGTCGCCCTGCTCGCGCAGGGTGATCATCGACCACATGAAGCCGATCCGGATCCCGTCGCCGAGCCCGGGTCCCTTACCCTCGAGCCCGGCCACGTACTCGAGCAGGTGCTTGGCGACCTGCTCGAGGTGCTCGGGGTTGGAGTGCGATTGCGGGAAGTACCGCACGACGAGCGACTTGCCCGACGGCAGCGTGTGCCGCTTCTCGACGACCGGGCCGCGGTCTAGCGGCGTGTCCTTGGGTCGCGCCTCGTTGGCCTCGTCGATCCGCCCCAGGCTCATCAGCGCCGTCGAGCGCCCGAGCACGGCGGCCACGTTGGACGCGTCGGCCGCGATTGCGCGGTCGAAGCTCTCGAGCGCCTCGTCGAAGCGCTCGAGCGCCATCAGGCTGTTGCCCCGGTTGCTCAGCGCGACGCTGTCGGTGGGGGTAATCGCCAGGGCCCGGTCGTAGTCTTCGATGGCCGCCTCGGGCTGACCCGACTCGTCGAGCAAGCGCCCGCGGTTGACGTAGGGCTCGGCCTCCTGCGGCGCCAGCTCGATCGCCTTGCCGTAGGCGGCCAGCGCCTCCTCGCCGCGCCCCAGCGCCTGCAGGTGCATGCCTATCGAGTAGTGGGCCGCGCTGGCGTCGGGGGCCAGCTCGACGATCTTCCCAAAGCACAAAAGCGCCTCCTCGTGGCGCTGAAGCTGACCCAGCAGCGTGCCCTTGCAGCCCAGCGCCGGCACGAAGTTCGGGTCGAGCGCCAGCGCCGAGTCCAGGCACTTGAGCGCCTGCTCGGGATTCTCGGCCGCGCTGAACTTCTCCATCCACGATTGCGGGGTCTCGCTCATGGGTCCTCGTTTCTCGCTGAGCGCAGCCTAACCCAACTTCGGCAGTTTGGGGTAGTCGAGTAAGTAATTTCAACCACTTAGAGAAAAAGTTGGCACTACACCCCCGCGATCGAAGCGGGCGAGCGCAGCCGCGTGGGCAGCCTGAGCCCGAGGCGATCGAGTAGGGCG
>JBCCWC010000194.1:0-29179 GCA_039194325.1 Myxococcota bacterium | reverse complement strand
TTGAGAGACTGTACCTAACCTAGTGCTCAGCTAAGAAATCTTGCTCACTCTCCAACCCCTCCCGCCCGACTCCGAGCCGCCCGACTCCGAGCCGCCCGACTCCGAGCCGCCCGACTCCGAGCCGCCCGTCCCTGAGCCGCTCGACTCCGAGCCACCCGTCCCCGAGCTCCCCGTGGCGGTGTCGGCGAAGCCACCGGCCGTGTCGGCCCCCACGGTATCTGGCGCACCCGCGTCCGCGCCGGCCCCTTCGACCTTCTTCACGGGGCTCGGGACATATCGGCCGCTGAGATCCTCGGGCACGTCCAGCGTGCGCTCGACGGGCAGGGGATTATCGGCGGGGTCGTCCACCGTCTCGTACGCGGCGGGATACGACGGCGCAAAGTCGTGCTTTTGCGCCCACTGGTACCAGTTATCGACCGCGGTTCCGGTCAACAAGATCCCGATGCCTCCGACCAGCGGGGTCAAGACCGCAAACCACCACGCCCAGCGATGGATCGACTCGAAGGTCGCGTTGAAGCCCATCGTCCAGCGCCAAAACAGGGCGCTGCGCTCGGCCGCCGTCCCTCGGTCGACGACCTGCGTGACCTCTCGCTCGCCGCCGAGGTGGCTGACCGCGAGCACGGTCGCCCCGTGCATCGCAAACAGCAGCGTCGACCCGTAGAGGAAGGCGATCGACAGGGCATGGAAGGGGTTATAGAACAAGTTGCCGTAGCGGACCGAGAACGCCGCGGTCCAGTCCAGGTGGGGGAAGATCCCAAAGGGCACGGCCTCTCCCCAGCTCCCCATCAGCAGCGGCCGAAAGAAGCCGAGCACGAGGTAGAGCCACAGCGCCGCCGCAAAGGCCCACGCAACATGGGTCCCCATGCCCAGGGCCTTGGCCCGCCGATAGGTGCGTACCCACCACAGCAAGACAGACACCGTCAGGAAGAACCCGGCGGCCAGCCACCAGCCCCCCTGATTGAGCGAAGGCAGCGACAACCCCACCGACGGGGGCGGTGGCTCCAGGGCAAGCCACGGCAATTGCCGGATGAACTGCACCGGATCCCAGCCCACCGAGGCGAACATGTTGAGCCCGATAATCTCGAAGGCGATGAAGCCACACAGCACCGAGACGAACCCGGTGGGCCCCAGATAGATCGGCCCGAGCTGTGCGTTGCCAAACCAACCGATCAAGCGGGAGAGGCTCGACCCCTTGGTGCGCTCCTCCTGCTCCTTGATGGGCATGGAGGGATTCGGAGGCGCGGCGACCTGAATGCGCGTGAAGATGTTCGCGTGTTGCATGGTGCACTCCTCGGGATCACGACCAGATCGGCAGGTTGAGCCACCAGTTCCACCACTCGGGCCAACCGCGGGTCCAGTAGGGACCGCTGATGATGATACAGATCGCGCTCCAGATCCCCGCGTTGAGGGCGAGCAACAGGCCCAAGCGGTGGATTCCCAGGGCTCCGATCGAGTAGCCGATGTGGTCGCGGAAGAACGTGTCCTCGTACTCGGCGCCCTTGACCGTCTGCCCCTCTTGAGGGTTGGTGGCCGACAAGATGAGGCCACCGTGCAGCGACAGGGCGAGCGTCGTGGTGAAGAAGAAGCTCACCGCGATCATGTGCGCGGGGTTATAGTGAAAGTGTAGGTACTGGTACCCGATGTTCGAGACCCAATCGAGGTGGCTGAAGATCCCATAGGGAAAGGCATGACCCCAGGCCCCGAGCAACACCGGTCGAATGACCACCAGGGTGAAGTACGCGAAGACAGCCACCCCATAGGCGACGGGGACGTGGTAGCCCATGCCCAGCTTGCGGCTGATCTCGACCTGCCGCAGCGCCCAGGAGACGAACGCTCCGAGGGCACAGATCGTCACCAGCTGCCAGATCCCTCCTTCCTTCAGCGGCGCAAAGGCGAGCCCGTACTCCAGCGGAGGGGGCGCGACGTTGATGAGCCACGGATTCCACGTGGGCCCCTGGGAGGCGTCCCAGAGGATGAGCGCGGTGCCCACCAGGGCGAAGAAGATGGTGGTGACACCGAAGAAACCGACGTAGAAGGGGCCGAACCAATAATCGAAGAGATCACCCCCTACGAGGGTGCCTCCCCGAACCCGGTATCGCCTTTCGAAGCTTAGTAGCGCCATGGAACCTCCTGCGGGGATGGGCGATGGGACAAAACATCCATCGAGAGCAGCACGATGCCCGAGCGTTGCTGCCCCGGGAGAGGGAAGTCGGATGGATCCTTGCGGCTCATGAGTCCTCGGCTCGTTGTCGCGACGAGGCCATGTGATCGAGGATCAGTCGAGACACTCGCTGGGGCTGCTCCTCGTGCAGCAAGTGGCCGGCCTGCTCGAGGACGACCATCGTCGCGCGGGGCAGCCGGGCGCTCGCGGCTCGGGTCTGCGCCACGGATACGGCACGATCCAGATCGCCGCTGAGGAGCAAGAAGGGCACGTCGAGCCGGGGCAACGCGTCGTAGAGCGGTCCCAGATCCCACCGCGCCATCATCGACAGCGTGCCCTCCACGTGCTCGGGGCGCTCGACGAGCCGCCGGTAGCGCTCGATGCCGTAGGGGCCCAGCGCCGACCCGGTGCTCCGCACGATCCGATCCACCCGATGGGTGCGGGCAACCCCCGAGGCGATCAAGATGGGGACGACGGAGCGGGACAGCAGCTCAGCCGCGGGAGACAAGACCGCCCGGGCCAGCCGAGGGAAGGGGACGAGGGCCGCCGCGAGCCCGACCACCAGCGTGGGCGCGATCGTGCGATCGATCGTCATCCGAGCCGCGACGGCCGCCCCCGCCGAGTGCCCGACGACCACGCGCGGGCGCTGGCCGAGGCGCGCGACGAGACGACCGAGGGCGGCGGCCATGTTCGGCAGCGAGGGCACGAAGGAGGGCGGCACCCGGGTGAGGGCATGCCCGGGCAGATCCGGAGCGACCACCGTGAAGTGCTCGGCCAGCCGGGCCATTAGCCCGAAGAACGAGTGGCTGGACGCGCCCGTGCCGTGCAGGAGCAAGACGACCGGGCCCCGACCCATGGTGGTCACGTGCCAGCGGATCGGCCCGTCCTCGACGAAACGGTGATCGAGCCGCTCGGGCTCGACCGCCGCCTCGGCGCCCAAGCGCTGCATCCACCGCTCGACCTCGGCCACCGCCGACCGGGCCGATCGTCCCTCTAGATGACGCCGAACCGTACGTGCTAACGACATGCCGACTCTCGGGCCAGGGACTGGACCTCCCGGGAGATCCCCGCGGGGTCGAGATAGGGCAACGGTAGGTAGCGGGCGTTCATCTGCTCGGCGAGCCGACGAACCCGCGGCCGGGGCCTCGGGGCCGTGTCGAGCAGCAGGGCCGGGACCCCGCTGTGTCGCAGGCGCCGTGAGCTCTCGAGGGCATCCTCCTGAGCCTGGGAGGCTCCCGATCGACCGTCGCGGGCCACGTTTCCGCGGCCGTCGGTCATCAGGACCACCAGCGGCGCGCGCCCCTTGTCGCGGGCGTCGTGGGCGAGGGCCAGCGCGGCGTCGATCCCTGCCGCCAGCGGAGTGCTCCCCCCGCCAGCCAGCGCAGCCAGCCGACGGCGCACCCGGGCCAAGGAGCGAGTCGGGGGCAAGACCACGGTCGCCTGCGTCCCGCGAAAGGCGATGAGGGCGACGTGGTCGCGCCGCACGTAGCAGTCGGCCAAGACCCGCTCGACCGCCCCCTTGGCCTCCGCGAGGCGCTGCTGCGCCGACGAGCCCGACGCATCGACGGCAAAGATCACACAGGTCTCGGTGCGCTGACGGAACTGCCGCACCCGGAAGTCCTCGCGGCGGATCTGCAGTCGGCCCGTATGACTCGTGCGACTCGCGTCGCGCCGCAATCGCTGCCAGGGGGCCGCCGCTCGCAGCGTCTCGAGGACATGGAGCCGCGCGCCATGGCTGGGGATCCCCGCCCTCGTACCCACGGGGCGGCCACCAACCCTGGAGGCCTTGGTCGCACCCGCCTGACCCGATCGTCGCGGGGCGTTGCGCGGGATCGCGCCGGCCCGCAGCGAGTCCAGCAAGCCGTCTGGGATCCCGCTCTTGGCGGCGTCGAGCACGATCTCGTTGAGCGAGGCCTCGGCCGTCTGCTCCTCGGCGGTTTGATCCTCGGGCGGATCGGGTGGGGACGATGCGGCCGGTTCGATCGAGTCGCCCTCATCGGGAGGCGTCGGTTCCGGGCTCGGAGGTTCGGCGGGCGGAGGCTCCGGCGCCGAGGCCCGCTCGTCCTCGGGCGGAGGCTCCGGCAGGTCGGGGTCGACCGCGGGCGTCGCCCGAGGTCCGAGCACCAGCCGCGCCGCCACGTCGAGATCCGGCGCCTCGACTCGACGGCGACCGGCGATCGCCGCATGGACCCGGGCCGCGGTGGCGGCAAGCAGGACCGCGCGCAGATCGGGAATGCCGAGGGACAAGGCGGCCCGGCACAGCGCCTCGATGGCGTCGGACTCGATCCGCACGTCGCCCAGCCGCGCGCGCACACTCGACGGCGTTGCTCGTTGCTCGCCTGGCCGCTCCCCGACGAGCGCGTCCCCCGGCGGGGGCGCGGCCCGAGGATCGAGACGATCGAGCGCCAGCCAGAAGGCGAGGCGATCGTACAGCGCCGGCGGAGCGTGCTCGTCGTCGATCCCCTCGTCGAGCACAACCAGCCCGAGCCGACACGGAACGCGGGCGCTGACCGAGTCGCGCTCGAGCACCAGCTCACCCCGATCGACGGCCGCACACAGATGAGACACCACGTGGGACTCGACCCGCTCGGCCATCGCCACCTCGACGATCCCCCCGTGGCTGCGCGCGAGCAGGCCCGGCTCGCGGACCACCCGGCCATGATGCAGCGTGTCGGGCAGGGAGATCCCCCCGAGCAATCGGTCTTCGGTGACGTGCAGCGGGATCCGGGCCACGGGGGGGCCCGGGGGCAGCTGCGCACGCAAAAGAGCGCAGACGCGATCGCGGACCGGTCCCGGGCGCCCGCGCACGACGATCCCCCCGAGCGCGAAGGGATCGACAGCCAGCAGCCGGATCACCAGCATCACGTCCGCCCAGCCCCGATCCACCGGCTCGGGGCCCGCGCGATCGGCCGCCGCGCCACTCACGACGGGAACACCTCGCCGATCGCTCGTTCGACACGCACGCCCGAGCCGACCTCGTCGAGGGGATCGCGTCGAAGCCGGTGACGAAGGGCCAGGGCGGCCACCCGCCGCACGTGCCACTCCTCGGCCTCGGTCGCGCCATCGAGGCTGGCCGCAGCGCGAGCCGCCCGGACCAGGGTCAGCTCCCCCCGTAGCCCGTCGGTGCCCAGCGCCTGGCACAGCGCGGCCGCGCGCTCGATCACGCGCTCGGGCACGGCGACCTCTCGAAGCCGCCCGCGCGCGTCGATCAACCGCCGCGTGACCTCGGCTTGGCTCGCGGCGTAGCCCGCAACGAAGCGGTCGGGGTTCTGCTCGAAGGCCATACGGCGCTTGACCACCTCCACGCGCGTGGGGATGTCTTCGGGCGTCTGCACCTCGAGCGCGAGGCCGAAGCGATCGAGCAGCTGCGGGCGCAGCTCCCCTTCCTCGGGGTTGCCGCTGCCGATCAGCACAAAGCGCGCCGGATGGCGCACGCTCACCCCCTCGCGCTCGACCACGTTTTGACCCGACGCCGCCACGTCAAGCAGCAGATCCACCAGGTGGTCGGGCAGCAGGTTGACCTCGTCGATGTAGAGGAACCCGCGATTGGCCGCCGCCAGCAGCCCCGGCGCAAAGATCCGCTCGCCTCGGGTCAGCGCCGCCTCGAGGTCGAGCGCGCCCACGATCCGATCCTCGGTGGCACCCAGCGGAAGATCGACCACGGGGACGGGGACCTCGGCCACGCGGTGCTCCCCGTCACCAGCGCTCCGCGGGCACCCGGCCACGCACCCCGCGGGATCGCCCGCGGGATCGCAGTGGTAGGAGCACCCGGCCACCACGCTCATCGGCGGCAGCAGCTCGGCCAGCGCCCGTACGGCGGTCGACTTGCCCGTGCCCCGATCGCCGAAGACCAACACCCCCCCCAAGGTCGGATCGACGGCGACCAGCTGAAGGGCGAGCTTGAGCTCGTCTTGAGCCACGATTGCGGTGAAGGGAAAGACAGCCACGGCAAAGTCCTCGGATTGCGGTCAGGCAACAGCCAGGGGACCGAGCGTCGATTCGGGGTCGGTCTCTTGGTCGGGTCGATGGGGCTCGCCCTCGAGGGGCGAGCTCGCAAGAAGATCGGGTTGGGGATCGGGTCCGTACTCGGATCCGTACCTGGATCCATGCTCGGGCCCGTGCTTGGGCAAGGCCGGGAGGACCGGCCCTCGAAGGTCGAGCTCGGCGGTCTGGGCGATGGCCGCCACGCGGCGCTTCTGGGCCCGCCAAAGGGCCCAAGTGCCCACCGCCAGCCCCCCGAAGAAGATGAGGAAGGTCGTCGTCTCCAGCAAGAGCCAGGGCTGACGCATGATGCCCCACTTGCCGAAGATCTCGATCGGGGTCCACACCACGATCATCGCCCCCACCGCATACCGGATCGCCGGGCCCCACCCCGACTGCTGGTGGAGCTTCCAGACGCAGTAGAGCGAGCTCGCGATCGCAGCGAACACGATCCCCTGGGTCGCCAACGAGTACACCCCCATCACCTGCTCGTCGTAGGCCCACAAGAGCAGCAGGTAGAAGAACCACACGGTGGTGCCGTACTGGAAGGCGCTGCGCGGGCCGTAGTTGTGGATCCGGCCGCTGACCGTCGGTCCCCGCATGGTGGGCACCCGCTTGCGCCACCAAAGGAACACGGGGCACCGCGACGACTCCAAGAACAGCAAGTAGGCGAGCACCAAGAACAGCACGCCCCAGGTGTGCTTGAGCAGCACGTACTCCCCGTAGACCGCCATCAGCTGTCCGTCGACCACGCCGACCGTCTTGCCGACCCCCAAAGAGCGCGAGGCGAGGGTCAGCCCGTACTCGACGGCCCCGGTCCACAAGAGGTTGCCGCCGAAGATCCCGAGGATCGACTGGGCGGCGTCGCTGCGCAGCCGCGACGTGACCCAGATGAGCAGCACCCCCAGCGCGCTCAGCCCCAGGCTGGTCCACACCAAGAAGCGGGTGACCGGCAAGGTGCGCAGCTGCACCGTCCCGCCCGCGCGCACGGTGGCCAGAGCCTCGTCGATCACCTGCCGATCCTGCGGCGTGCGGGCCTTGCTGCGGGCTCCTTCGAGCTCTTCGGTCATCGGCCGATCGCTAAACATCCGGGCCACCACCCCGTCCGCGGGCGCGGGCGCGGCCACCCCCCGCTCGGCGGCGTTGATCACCACCATGAACAGGTGGGCCGAGCCGAGCATGAGCAGCACGAACAGGCTGGTCAGGATCGTTCGAAGCCAGCGATTGCGCCGCCACCCCCCCGGCTGGCCGCCCCCCGACCCCGCGGGTCTACGGCCCGACGACCCCGGGCCGGCGCTCTCCCCCATCGCGCTGCCGTGCCCCTGGATCCTCATGCGCCCGACCTCGCGCTCTCGATGGCCTCGGGCAGGTACGCGCGAGGCCGGAGGGCCGACCGAGCCCGCTCGGCTCGGCGTTCGCCGTGCTCGCCGAAGGCCGTGGTGGCCGCGAGCCGGTGGGCGACCACGAAGCCGAGCGCCTCGAGGCCAAAGACGAAGGCATAGGCCAGCCCCGACGGACCGGCGACCCACTGGGCCAGATCGACCAACGCCGTGCCCAAAAAGCCACCCATCCCGAAGGCAATGGCCTGCGCGGCCCCCCAAAGGCCCATGCGCGTGCCTTCACGGGCGCCGCGACCCCGACTGGCCAGCGTCATCATCGAGGCGATCGCCGCGATCGAAAAGGCCCCGTTGGCGATGCCCAGGATCCATACGTTCGCCCCCAGGGGCCACTCCCCTCCCCCGGAGAGCCCGGCCACCACCAGACCCATCATCGCCGCGGCCGAGGCGAGGCAGCCCCCCACCACCCAGCCCTTGAGCGACGCGAGCCGGGTGCCCTTGAACACCGAGGTCACGATCGCGACCAGCAGCATCCCCACGAACACCCCGCCGTGCTGCGCGCCGGCCAGCTGGGTCGACTCTCCTGGCGACCACCCGAACACCACCCCGGCGAAGGGCTCCAAGATCAGATCCTGCGCGCTGTAGGCGAGCATCGACACGAAGACGAACAGCGTGAACCGTCTCGCGTCCGGCTCGGCCCACACCTGCGCGAGGGCCTCCCTGAACGCGGTCCGCCCCCGCAGGCCCGACTGTTCGGCCCCCGCGGGGTCATACGCCGTGGCTGCGCCCGTGTCCGTCCCGCGACCGGGAGACTCCAGCCTCACCATGGCCAGCACGGTGACCGCCAAAGCGATGGCCGAGATCACCGCCGCGACCGTCAGCAGGCGCTGGGGCGAGAACGGGTCGAGAAACTTACCGGCCAGCGTGGCCGTGATCGCGAAGCTGGCGATCATCATCATCCACACCACGGTGGCCGCCGCCGCCCGCCGAGAGGGCGCCACCCGCTTGGCCATCAGGACCAGCAGCGAGGTGCCGCACGCGCTCACGCCCCCGCCGATGAGGGCATAGGACACGACCGCGAGCGCCAGCCCCAGCCCCGGGTGATCGACCATCACCGCGATGGCCCCCGCCGCCCCGATCCCCCCGATCGCGAGCGCGGCCATCCCCAAGACGATCCACGGGGTCCGGCGCTGGCCGACGTCCGACCCATGGCCCATGCGCGGCCGCAGCAGCTGCATGGCGTGGTGCAGGGTCACCAGGGCCCCGGGCACCATCGCCGCCAGCGCGAGCTCGACCACCATCACCCGGTTGAGCGTGGACGTCGTGAGCACGACGACCGCTCCAAGCGCAGCCTGGACCAGCCCAAGTCGGACGATACTGAACCAACTGAAAGTGCGCGGACCCATGGTGAACGGGCTCTCCTCGAGAGAAGCCAGTAGTTCATAATCCTTTACACATAAAAGTGTCAAGGGCAATTGACACGCATGAGCGCTCGCGTACTCTCGCGCTCGTGGCCCCTCGCGCACCGTCCAGCCATGGCGCGCCTCCTCTGCCCGGCGACGAGATCCGTCTCGATGACGGCCACGGGGGAGATCTGCTGCTCTATCACCTGAAGCGCGATGAGCTGCCGCGCACAAGCCCCCTGCTGTTGCTCCACAGCATCAATGCGGCAGCGTCGGCATACGAGGTGCGCCCCCTGTACCTGCGCCTGGCCCCGTCACGACCGACCTATGCGCTGGATCTACCGGGCTTTGGCGGATCCGATCGCAGCCCGCGACCGTACACGCCGCGCCTGTACACCGACGCGATCCACGCTGCGGTGGCCCACATCCAGGGCCAACACCCCGACGCCGCTGTCGATGCGCTGGCCCTGTCGCTATCGTGCGAGTTCCTCGCTCGCGCCGCCACCGAGAACCCTCGTGCCTTTCGGACCCTCGCCCTGGTCAGCCCGACCGGACTGGCCGGCACGCGTCGGTGGGAAGGTCCGCCGCTGAGCACCCGGGGCTCGACGATCCTGCACCGCATCTTGACCATGTCCTGGTGGCGTCGGGGCCTGTTTGGCCTGCTCACGCGCCCGCGCGTGGTCCGCTACTTCCTCGCCCGCACGTTCGGGACTTCGACCATCGACGAGGGGTTGTGGGCCTATGCGGTCCAGACTGCCCGCCAGCCGAATGCCGAGCACGCCCCGCTGACCTTCGCGGCCGGGCTGCTGTTCAGCGCGGACATCACATCCTTATATGAAGGGCTCACCATGCCGGTGTGGATCTCCCATGGGGTCCGCGGAGACTTCACCAACTACCGCGGTCTCGATCGATTGCGGGTGCCCCAACCGTGGAGCCGCGCCGTGTTCGAGACGGGCGCCCTGCCCCACTTCGAGCTCCCAGACCCGTTCGTGGCCGCCTACACCGAGTTTCTCGAGCAGATCGATGGATTGCGCTGACGACTCGAGACCGTGAGCGCCCCACGCATGACCACGAATGGCCACGAACGTTCCAAGCGTCAATTTGGGTTGACAGTCAACAGTGTCAAATGAAATAGTCACTTGGAAAGGTCGGACCCCATGACCATGGCCATGACGACGCGCGTCAACGCGGCTCTTGCCCAAAGCCTCGCCGGGCTGGAGCGCGACACCCCTCCCCGGCTCGCGAACGCCATCCGTCACGCGGTGTTCCCGGGAGGCGCACGGATCCGGCCTCGGCTGTGCATCGCGGTCGCCGACGCCGATCGCAACGATGCGCCCGCGCTCGTCGACGCGACCGCGTGTGCGGTGGAGATGCTGCACTGCGCCTCGTTGGTCCACGACGATCTGCCCTGCTTCGACGACGCCGACACCCGGCGAGGTCGACCCTCGGTCCATCAGCTCTTCGGCGAGCCCGTGGCCGTCTTGTGTGGCGACGCGCTGATCGTGCTGGCGTTCGAGACCCTGGCCCGGGCGGGCGCGTCGGTGCCGTCACGACTCGCGCCACTGCTGACCATCCTCACCCGGGCCGCGGGCACGCCGTGGGGGCTGATTGCCGGCCAGGCCTGGGAGAGCGAGCCAAGCGTTCCCCTCGAGCGCTATCACCGAGACAAGACCGGCTCGCTGTTCGTAGCCAGCGCCATGGCGGGCGCGCTCGCGGCAGGGCGGGATCCAGCGCCGTGGCGCACGATGGGTGAGTGCCTCGGGCTGGCCTACCAAGTCGCCGACGACCTGCTCGACGCCCATGCACGGCCCGACCTGGCCGGCAAGCCGACCCAGCGCGATCGCACGCTCGAGCGGCCCAGCGCCGTGGCCGAGCACGGCACCGCCGGGGCGATCGACAAGCTCCGTGGTCTGGTGGCCGACGCGGCGGCATCCGTACCGGAGTGCAACGGGGCCGGATCGCTGCGACAGCTGGTCGTGCAGATGGCCGAGCGACTGGTGCCTCCCAGCCTCCGACAAGCCGCATGAGCGGTCGCGCGTTCCGGATCAGCCGCCTCTTCGACTGGATCGCCGACCGCTGGCTCGCGCTCCGCAACCGGATCCTGTCCAGCCCCCGCTTCTTGCACTGGTCGGCGGGGTTCATCCTCACCCGCCCCGTCGCCCGACGTCGCACCGCGGCGCTGTTCGATCTGTGCGCGGGGTTCGTGTACTCGCAGGTCTTCTACGCCACGATGCGTCTGGGGCTGCTCGAGACCGTACGCGACGGGCCCCAAACCCCCGCCGAGCTGTCGCAGCGACTGGGCCTTGGCCTCGAAGCGACCCAGCGCCTGCTGGACGCCGCGGCCTCACTCCAGCTCCTCCAGCGACGCGGTGACCGGTACGGGCTCGGGCCTCGGGGCTGCTACACCCTGGGGAACCCGGCCATCGCGTCGATGGTGGAGCACAACGCGATGTTCTACCGCGATCTGGCCGACCCCGTGGCGCTCCTTCGGGCCGAGCGACCGAACACCGAGCTCAACCGGTTTTGGAGCTATGCCAGCGATCGGTCTGCGCTGTCCTCCGGGTCCGAGTCCGGATCCGAGTCCGGGTCCGAGTCCGAGTCCGAGTCGAGCGCCGCGGCCTACTCCACGCTCATGGCCGGCTCGATCTCGCTATTGGCCGAAGACGTCCTCGAGGCCTACCCGATGGACCGGCACCAGCGGCTGCTCGACGTGGCCGGAGGCGAAGGCGCCTTCCTCGAGGCCGTCGCTGCCCGGGCGCCCCGCCTGGCGCTCACCCTGTTCGATCTGCCCCCCGTCGCCCGCCGGGCCCTCGATCGGCTGTCGCGGGTCGGGCTGTCGTCGCGCGTGACAGTGACGAGCGGAGATCTCTTCGTCGATCCCCTCCCGCAAGGGGCCGATCTGGTCACGCTCGTCCGCGTCCTCCACGACCACGACGACGACCAGGCGCTCCGGCTGCTCCAGACGATCCGGCAGGCCATGCCCCCCGGTGGGGTGTTGCTCATCGCCGAGCCCATGCGGAGCATCACCGGCGCCGAGCCCATGGCAGACGCCTACTTCGGGTTCTACCTGCTGGCCATGGGCCAGGGCCGACCCCGCTCGGCCGCAGAGCTGTCCACCCTGCTGTCGCGCGCCGGGTTCAGCCAGATCCGCCGCCGCCGGACTCGACGACCCCTGCTCTCGCAGCTGATCACCGCCCAGGTGACCCCGCACGTCACCGCTTAGACCCCGCGTAGACCACCGGCCAGGCCCATGGAGCGAGTGTCATTTTATCTTGACACTACAAACCGTCCATGTAGAGTGACACGCGTGACGGAGAGTCTCGCCGTGGTCATCGCGCGTCCCGAGCAGCTCGAGCTACGGCCGCTGGCGCTCACCCCCGCCGAGGATCACGACGTTCTCGTCGACGTGGAGTGGACGGGAATCAGCACGGGCACCGAGCGGCTGCTCTATCGCGGTCAGATGCCGCCGTTCCCGGGCATGGGCTACCCGCTGGTGCCGGGCTACGAGACGGTGGGTCGAGTCGTCGACCCGGGCCGAGCCCGCTCGTTGTCCGAGGGCGACCGCGTGTTCGTGCCCGGAGCCAACTGCTTCGGCGACGTGCGGGGGCTCTTTGGCGGCTCGGCTTCGCGTCTACGCGTTCCGGAGGCCCGGGTGACCCGGCTCGGCCCAGAGTTTGGCGAGGAGTTCGGACCGCAGTCCGGTGAAGGACACCAGGTGTGTGGTCCCGAGCAGGGGATCTTGCTGGCCCTGGCCGCCACCGCTCGCCATGCGCTCCACGGCGGCGACGGGCGCCTGCCCGAGCTCATCGTGGGGCACGGAGTCCTGGGTCGGCTGATGGCGCGGCTTTGCATGGCCACCGGCGTCACCCCCACGGTGTGGGAGACCAACCCTCGACGCATGGCCGGCGCGACGGACTATTCGGTGATCGATCCCGAGGACGACCCGCGCCGCGACTATCGGTGCATCTGCGACGTCAGCGGCGATGCCTCGATCCTCGAGGCCCTGCTGGGCCGCCTGGCCCGGGGCGGCGAGATCATCCTGGCTGGCTTTTACTCCCAGCGGATCGCCTTCGACTTCCCCCTCGCGTTCGTCAAGGAGGCCCGGCTGCGGGTCGCCGCCGAGTGGGCGCCCGAGGATCTGCAGGCCGCCGTACACCTGGTGTCCTCGGGGCACCTGGATCTGCGCGGCCTCATCACCCACCGTCGACCCTTCGACCAGGTGGCCGACGCCTACGTCACCGCGTTCGACGATCCCGACTGTCTCAAGATGTGTGTCGACTGGAGGACCGCCCATGACCGCCGCTGCTGACTCTCTTCACGAGACCACGGAGGCTCCCGCCTCCCCCGTCGCCGCCAAGAACACCCAGATCATCGCCATCTACGGCAAGGGAGGGATCGGCAAGAGCTTCACGCTGGCCAACCTGTCGTACATGATGGCGGCCAAGGGCAAAAAAGTGCTGCTCATCGGCTGCGATCCGAAGAGCGACACCACCTCGCTATTGTTCGGCGGTCGGGCCTGCCCGACGATCATCGAGACCTCCTCGCGCAAGAAGATGGCCGGCGAGGCGGTCCAGATAGGCGACGTGTGCTTCAAGCGAGACGGCGTGTTCGCCATGGAGCTCGGCGGCCCCGAGGTGGGTCGCGGCTGCGGGGGGCGTGGCATCATCCACGGCTTCGAGACGCTGGAGAAGCTGGGGTTTCACGACTGGGGCTTCGACTACGTCTTGCTCGATTTCCTCGGCGACGTGGTCTGTGGCGGCTTCGGGCTGCCGATCGCCCGCGACATGTGCCAAAAGGTCATCGTCGTCGCGTCCAACGATCTCCAGTCGCTCTACGTGGCCAACAACGTGTGCTCGGCCGCCCAGTACTTCCGCAAGCTCGGCGGACACGTCGGGGTGGCGGGGATCGTCGTCAACAAGGACGACCACACCGGCGAGGCTCAGGCCTTCGCGACCAAGGTGGGGATCCCGGTGCTCGCTGCGATCCCGGCCGACGACGACATTCGGCGCAAGAGCGCGAGCTACGAGATCGTCGGCCGCCCAAAGAGCCCCTGGGGCCCCTTGTTCGAGGAGCTGGCCGCCAATGTGGCCGAGGCTCCGCCCGTAGCCCCCAACCCACTATCCCACGACGCCTTGCTCGGGCTGTTCAAGGGGGACGCGGTGGGCCGCGACGTCGTGCTCGAGCCGGCCACGCTCGAGGACATGTGCGGTCCACAGCGGGCCCGCAGACGCTCGCTCGAGGTCATCTACGACCAAACCGTCTAAGGACGCCCCATGGATGGACCCACCACCCGTAGCAGCTCCCGGCCCCCGCACGAATCGGCCGCCACCTGCGGCGGGGGCCCCCACGGCGACCAGACCAACGAACCGCACGGCCGGCAGCGGGTCAGGCTGCGCCTGGCCGCCGCCAAGGCGGGCCAGGGCGAGATCCTCGACCGCTACGCCGCCGACTACCCGGTAGGGCCCCACGACCAGCCGCAGAGCATGTGCCCCGCCTTCGGCTCGCTGCGGGTGGGCCTGCGCATGCGACGAACGGCCACGATCCTGTGCGGCTCGGCGTGCTGCGTGTACGGCCTGACCTTCACCTCGCACTTTTACGGGGCGCGCCGCACCGTCGGCTACGTGCCCTTCGACTCCGAGTCGCTGGTCACCGGCAAGCTGTTCGAGGATCTGCGCGATGCGGTCCACAAGCTCGCGCGCCCCGAGGACTACGACGCGGTGGTGGTCATCAACCTGTGCGTGCCGTCCGCCTCCGGCGTGCCGCTGCGCCTCCTGCCCAAGACGATCGACGGGGTGCGGATCATCGGGATCGACGTCCCCGGCTTCGGGGTGCCCACCCACGCCGAGGCCAAGGATGTCCTCAGCGGGGCGATGCTCGCCTACGCCCGGGCCGAGGCCGAGCAGGGCCCCGTCCGCGCGCCCCGTCAGGGGCGCTCGAGCACGCCCACCGTGACCCTGCTGGGCGAGATGTTCCCGGCGGATCCAGTGATCATCGGACAGATGCTCGAGCCGATGGGGCTCGCAGCCGGACCCGTGGTGCCGACGCGAGAGTGGCGGGAGCTCTACGCGGCGCTCGACTGCGCGGCGGTGGCCGCCATCCACCCGTTCTACACCGCGAGCCTCCGGGAGTTCGAGGCGGCGGGGCGCACCGTCGTCGGGTCGGCGCCGGTCGGGCGCGATGGAACGATGCAGTGGCTCGAGGCGGTGGGCACCACCTGCGGCGTCGCCCGGGCGCGGATCGACGCGGTCAAGAACGCGATGCTCGCCGCGATCGAAGGCGCGCTGTCGGCCGCCCCGATCCAGGGTCGCATCACGCTGTCGGGCTACGAGGGCTCGGAGCTGCTCGTGGCTCGCCTGCTCATCGAGAGCGGGGCCGACGTGCGCTACGTGGGCACGGCGTGCCCCGCCACGCCGTGGTCCGAGCTCGATCGGCAGTGGCTCGAAGCCCGCGGCGTGCCCGTCCGGTTCCGCGCCTCGCTCGAGCAGGATCTGGCCGCCATGCAGGAGCACCAGCCCGATCTGACGATCGGCACGACGCCGGTGGTGCAAGCCGCCAAGGAGCGGGGGATCCCTGCCCTTTACTTCACCAACCTGATCTCGGCCCGACCGCTGATGGGTCCCGCCGGGGCGGGCTCGCTGGCCCAGGTCGTCAACGCCGCCATCGCCAACAAGCACCGCTTCGACCGGATGCGCGACTTCTTCGAGGGCGTCGGCCAGGGCCACGCGGCCGGCGTGTGGGAGGACGTGCCGGTCGAGCGTCCCGCGTTCGGCGGTCCGCGGCGCAAGGCCGCACCCAAGCGCAACAACGAGGCGATCGGATGCTGATCCTCGACCACGACCGAGCTGGCGGCTACTGGGGCGCCGTCTATGTGTTCACCGCCGTCAAGGGGCTGCAGGTCATCATCGACGGCCCGGTCGGGTGCGAGAACCTGCCGGTCACCTCGGTGCTGCACTACACCGATGGCCTGCCGCCCCACGAGCTGCCGATCGTGGTGACCGGGCTCTCCGAGGAGGAGCTGGGCCAAAAGGGCACCGAGGAGGCGATGAAGCGGGCCCACCAGGCGCTCGATCCAAGCCTGCCCTCGGTGGTCGTCACCGGCTCGATCGCCGAGATGATCGGCGGCGGCGTCACCCCCGAGGGCACCGGGATCAAGCGCTTCTTGCCGCGGACCATCGACGAGGACCAGTGGCAGAGCGCCGACCGGGCGATGCTGTGGCTGTGGCAGCAGTACGGGCCCAAGAAGCGGCGCAAGCGGAAGGCCCGCGACCCGGACCAGCGGCCGCGGGTCAACATCATCGGGCCCAGCTACGGCTACTTCAACACCTGGTCCGATCTGGCCGAGATCCGCCGGCTCATCGAGGGGATCGGAGCCGAGGTCAACCTGACCTTCCCGCTCGGCAGCCACCTCGCCGACGTGCGGCGGCTGGCCGACGCCGACGCCAACGTGGTGATGTACCGGGAGTACGGGCGCCTCTTGTGCGAGGAGCTCGCTGTCCCCTACCTGCAGGCCCCGCTCGGCCTGCACAGCACCACCCGGTTCTTGCGGGCCCTGGCCGAGCAGCTCGACCTCGACCCCGAGCCCTTCATCGAGCGCGAGAAGCACACCACGCTCAAGCCCATGTGGGATCTGTGGCGCTCGGTCACCCAGGATTTCTTGGGGACCGCAAGCTTCGGCGTGGTCGCCAACGACACCTACACCCGCGGCCTGCGGGCCTTCCTCGAGGAGGAGCTGGGCCTGCCGTGCCACTTCGCGATCGCCCGGACGCCGGGGAGCAAGACCGACAACGCCGCGGTGCGCGAGGCGGTCACCACCCGCACGCCGCTGTTGCTCTTCGGCTCCTATAACGAGCGTATGTACCTGGCGGAGGCCGGCGGCCGGGGGATCTACATCCCCGCGTCGTTCCCCGGCACCGCCATTCGCCGCCACACCGGAACCCCCTTCATGGGCTACTCTGGCGCGTCCTACCTGCTCCAAGAGGTCTGCAACGCGCTATTCGACGCGCTGTTCAACATCCTCCCCCTCGGCACCGAGCTCGACGCAGTGGAGGCCACGCCGGCCCTCCTCCACGAGGAGCTCCCGTGGGATCCGAGCGCCCAGCGAGCCCTCGAGGCGATCCTCTCGTCCGTACCGATCTTGACCCGCATCTCGGCGGCCAAGGGGCTTCGTGACGACGCCGAGCGAGCGGCCCGAGCCGCGGGCCGGGACCGGGTCGCTCGCGAAGACGTCGTGCGGGCGGCCCCTGCGACCTTCGCCAGCCAGGCTGAGGCGACCGAGCTCCGAAGGGGTTTCACCCCCAATCAAGTCACCCCGGCGGATCGGAGCCGCGCACACTGAAAGGATCAACCAAAGAGGTCACGAAACCATGGCAAAAGAATTCAATTCCCGCACGGGACTCACCGACGCCGAGGCGCAGGAGTTTCAGGCATGGATCATGAGGGGGTTCTTGGTATTTACCGTGATCGCCATCGTGGCTCATGTTCTGGTGTGGATGTGGCGTCCCTGGTTCCCTGGTGAGGACGGTTACTCCATGCTCATGGAGCTCAACCAGTCCATCAACCAGGCTGTCCACCACACACGGCTCACCTGATAGGGCATCAACATGCACAGGATTTGGCTACTGTTCGATCCGAAACAAGCCCTCATCGGGCTGTTCGTGTTCCTGTTCGGCCTCGCGATCGTCATTCACTTCGTGCTGCTGAGCACGGCACGCTTCAACTGGCTCGATGGCCCCACGGCGGCGATCGAGAATTCAGCGCTGCCTTAGCCGACGGCTTGGGTCTGCGCGAGGGATCCCGTCGCGGCCGGCTACCTGGCCGCGACGGGAACCTCACGTTCGATGACCTATTCCGTGGACGCGGTCCTCGGACCCCCCGGCGGCCGATCCCAAGGCCCCCGGACGGCGTACAGAGCGCCCTCGAACATCGTTCCAGCGGGTGGAGTAGGGAAAATCGAGTAAATTTTTCATGCTTTACAAGCATGATTCCGCCGGATCGGCTGGCTCGAAGTATTTCGCGGGCAACGGAAAAACTGGTAAATCTGGCCGCCCGTTTGAGTCAGCTTGACAACCATCGACAATACGGTAGCCCGCTCATGGCAGGGTCGCTCGTCGGGAGCGATGTGAACGACCACTCATGCCTCACCAGACCGTGCAAAGGAACCGAAACATGACCCGTGTCCTTTATCCGCTGCTTGGCATCGCCCTGTTTTGCGGTGCATGCGACGATGGAGATTCCAAGCCCAAGACCGATCCGAAGGTCGTAGCCGCCGCCCGGCAGGTTTGGGAGACCAAGTGCTCGACCTGTCACGGCCCCGAGGGTCGAGGCGACGGCCAAGCCGGGCTGGCGCTCGACCCCAAGCCGCGCAACTTCCACGACAAGGCGTTCCAAGAGAAGGTCACCGACGACCACCTCAAGAAAGTCATCGTCGAGGGAGGCGCCGCTGTCGGGCTGAGCGCCAACATGGCCCCCAACCCCGAGCTCGCCAAAAAGCCCAAGGTGGTAGCCGAGCTCGTCCGGAAAGTCCGGTCCTTCGGCAAATAAGCGACTCTACGGCTCTAAAGCTCGACCGTGGAGCTCTAGAGTCTGACACCAAGTTGCTTAGCTCGGCTGGAACTCTTCCAGCCCGTAGCGCCGCAGCTTGGTGTAGAGGCTCTGGCGGCTCAGCCCCAGCAACTGCGCGGCCGCGGCGCGGTTGTTGCTGCTGATGTCGAGTGCAACCTCGATGCACAGCCGCTCGATGAGGTCGGAGGTCTCCTGCACGATCTCCTTGAGGGAGACCCGACCGACCAGCTCCTGGAGCTGCTCAGCCGACCGCGGCGAGAATGCCGAGCCCGAGCGCCCCAGGGCGCGCGAAGCCGAGGGCCGGATCGTAAACCCAAAGCAGGGATGTTGGCCGTACGGAGCCGAGACCGCGGCTACCGTCGCCTCTTGCTCGAGTCCGAAATCGCCGCGCACGATGGTGGAGAAGCTACGGACCTGGCCGTGCTCACGAAGGTTCGAGACGATGATGTTGAGGTCGACACCCGGCCGGCCCAGCCATCGCTCCAGCGACTCGCCGGTGACCTGAGCTTCGGACGCCTGCTGCACCAGCTCGCAAAAGCTGGGGTTGGCGCCGAGGATCCGGAGATCTTCGCCGGTCACCACGAAGGCGTCTGGCATCGCCTCGAGCACCTCGAGCACCCGAGCGTCACGCTCGGACGGAGCGGCCACGTCGTCCGCCGGCCAGAACCGAAGCAGGAGAACGACGGAACCGGACTGGCGAAACATGGTCGCAGATGCGCAGACCTCGCTGGTCTGCCGTCGAGGGAGCAGGTGGGCCTCGGCCGGAGAACGAGACTTGACCGAGACCAACAGGGCCGAGAGGATCTCTTGGCTCGAGGGATCGAAGAGCTCAGGGAGGGGCCGGCCTTGAATGGCCGCGGGGGTCGTGCCCAGCAGCGACGCGGCCGCCGGGTTGGCCTCGACCACGGCATGCCGCGGACCCTGAGCGATCAGCACCCCTTCTCGGCACACGTGGAACAAGACCCGGTACTGGGCCTCGGACTGGCGCACGCGCTCGTACTCGAGCTCCATGGCCTGCTGCGCGCTCACCATGCGCTGCTGCAGCTGGGCCACGGACCGCAGATCCACGCCGAGCACGAGGATCCGGTCGTCGCTCAGCATCGCGCCGGTAAATCGGAACGGGATCTCGCCGAGTCCCTCGACCTCGAGGTTGATCTCGCGAGAGCGAGAGGTGTTCCCCGCGAGCGCCTCGTGCAGTAGCGGCTCGACCTTGCCCCGCGACTCCGGCGTCATCACGTCGACCCACGGCTGACCGGCGAGCTTGCTCCAGCCTGGATGGGCCTCGAGCGCCGGCCCGGCCGAGACCTCGGCGATCGTTCCCTTGCGATCGACGACCAGCACGAGATCCGTAAACGCCGCGACGATGCGCGACGCCAGGGGGTCGATGCCGCCATCCAGAGCCCGGATCGTGGCGTTGGCCGAAGTCATCGCGATCGTTACCCCGCTAAACAATCAAGGGGGACTCTCAGATGGAAATCCGCGCGTGACTGTTCAGCCATGGAACCACGCTCTGGACGCTGGGGCAGAAAACCGCACCGATTGCCTCGGCCTGCTCGGACAAGTCGACCGCGCCACCTAATAGCACACCGACGTCACGGTTGAGTGAAGCCTTACGCACTCGTTTTACGATGCGACCCAACGAACCGGTAAATTGCTCGGAGCTGACCGTGATCCCCACCATCACGACCGGCTCGGTCGAGACCATGGCCACCAGCTCGTCCTCGGAGAGGTGAGGCTCGACCACCGCATCCCACCCCGCGTGCTGGAGCAGATCGCCCAGTATGTGGATGCCCAGGGTGTGCTGCTCACCGGGCGCCGCCAGCAAGACCACCTGCCCGCGGTGCGGCGGCGGGGGCTTGAGACGATGCCGCAAGAGCGCCGAGATCCGATACAGCATGTTCATGCCGAGGGTCACCTCGGCAAACGACTTGTCATCGCTCAGCCACTGCTCGCCGAGCACACGCGCCGCCTCGGCGATCCAGTCGATGAGCACCGACTCCAGCGACAACCCCTGTTGCAACAACGACTCCGCTTGTTGGATCCCTGCCGATACATCTTGTACCGAGACGGCATTGACCAACTCTTGGATCTCTTCGGGGGTCGGCGGCGGCCGGGCGTCGCTGATCCGCTGGAGCACTGGCCCGTCCATGCGATGCGCGACCAACAAGCGCGGCACCACGTGGCGTGTAATCGTATCCACTAGGTCCGAAGACGACAGGGACGACTGTTCAAAGCTTGTCGCTCCTGGAGAGGAAGAGGGCAGCCCATCCAGTGGCCGCTGACCTTCTCTTGGGGACTCGAACGACACCCTCCTGGAGTCGCGCGCCCGTTCGAATTCCCTCCCGTTGCCCATATTGACGTCAGGCGGCAGCATAGCGCGCTTACGCCCGGCCCAGTGACGAATCAAGGGCATGACAGAGGCCTCGATGTCTCGACGCCCGCGAAGATCGTTGCTGGGTTCGGCCACGGAGTTCCCTTCCGATCGGTCAAGCTTTGTTCATCAAATCACCGCTATTTCGGTAGCCATTGATCGATCATCCCCAGAGCGAACCAGGGATTGCGCAATCCACCCCGTGCACGGGGATGCTTGGCCGAACGGGCCGCTGCACGCCCTTGGGCGCGCGGCCGGAACGCCCAACGCCACAGCACCGCATCGGGCACCGGAAGGGCCAAGAACACGTGCTCCAGCATCCCCAGGCCGAGCATGGTCGCCACCAGCGCGTGGCTACAGACCGTGAAGGCGCTGGCCTCCGGGTCGAGCACCCCACCGACCAGAGGCATCAGCGCAAGACCTGCGCCGGCCAGCGAAACAATGATTAGCGGGCTGAAACGCGCTTTTCGGAAGTAGCTGGTCAGGTATCGAAGGTGCGGAGGAATGAACTCTTCGGAGAGGTTGCGAACGCCGACGAAGATATTGAGCTTGGCCGACAGCCGCATGATCCAAAGGACCACAAAGGTCCAGGTCGCGACCTGATTGGGCGCGTCCCAGGTCATCACGACCAACGCAGCCGCGGTGAACGCCAGGGCCAGCTCGTGGTGAATGACCGCCGCGGTGGCGTCCCGAAACCGAACCCAGGTCGAGACCTCGGGCCAGCATGGGATCTTTCGGGGACCGGAGATCACCCCCAGCAAGAACGTGAGTTCATGCCACGCCCAGATCGCCAGGGCCGATCCGAATCCCAGGTAGGCGGCGCCCACCGTGGGGACGGTGCTCGACCCGATCACCCCCACGAAACCGAGGAGGGCGAGCACACTGAAGACCAGGAGGCTCGTGCGGTGAGTCCGGCGCGGCAGCCAGACCAAGCGCAGCACAACGCCGGTACCGAGCCACCACACGGCGGCGACCGACAGGATCGGAATCAACGGATCGTTCATGGCAACCTCACCAGGCGGCTTTGACTCGCAACTGCTCGGGGAGCGTGTGGGTCTTGACGGGTAGGAACAAAAGACGAGCGAAGGTCGCGGCCGCCCCCAGCTGCAGCGGGAGGGCGCGGAGCTTGCCCAGGAGCCCGCGGCCGCGCTTGACCTGGTCGATCCGCATGGCCAGCCGATGGAGCCGGCGGAGCCCCCGAAGGAACGCGGGGTGGTCGATGTCGAGGCGCACGGGGAAGACCTGGTGGGAGATCTCCGTGACGATGCGGAACACCTCCATCCCGTACTGCTCCGGGTCGACGCCCAGCGCCCGGTGGAACTCGGGGCGGGAGTGGTCGCGCACGAACATGGTCGCGAACACGGCGAGCTGGAAGAATCGGATCCACAGCCGGTTGATCGGACCGCTCAAGAGCTTCGGGTTGGCCCGCATCATCAGCGCGAGGGCCTCGCCGTGCCGGAACTCGTCGTTACACCAGCGGTGGAACTTGTTGAAGATCGGATGAAAGCGATTTTGCGGGTTACGCTCGAGCTGGCGGAAGATCCGGATGTAGCGCGCGTAGCCGATCTTCTCGGACAGGTAGGTGGCGTAGAGGATGAACTTGGGGCTGAAGTAGGTGTACTTCTTGGCCTTGACCAAAAAGCCCATGTCGACCTCGACGCCGAACTCCTTGAGGCACTCGTTGATGAAGCCGGCGTGCCGCGCCTCGTCGCGCGCCATGTACTTGAACAGCGCCTTGAAGTCGGGGTTGAGGCCCTTCTTGCGCAGCTCGGCGTAGAGAATGCAGCCGGAGAATTCGGCGGTCAGGGAGCTGACCATGAAATCGATGACCTCCGCGCGCAGCGGCGCGGGCAGCTGCTCGGGGTCGAAGCTCCAGTCCCCGTCCCGGGCGAAGTGGCCCCGGTTGAGGTCGGCCTCGAACTCCGCCATCAGCGCGTCCCACTCGGCGCGGACGCTGTCGGCCGAGAGCCGGTTCATCGCCTCGACGTCGGTGGTGTAAAAGCGCGGACTGAGCGTGGTCGTCTGCTGGGCGATCCGCGTGACCTCGTTGGGCACGGCCGAGCGCCGGGGCGAGGGGCGGGTGAGGGGATCGACGGTGGTTGCGTTCACAGGGTCCTCCGATCGGTGAAGCTGACATCCAGTAATTCGAGGCAGCCCAGGTCGCCGGTCAGGCGGGTCCACAGGCGCCCCAGCCAGGTCGCGCGCGTCACGGTCGCCCGGCGACGCTGCACGACGGTCTGGCCGAAGGGGGGGTGAATGGGCTCGCCGTGCACCAAGACCTGGTCCCCGGGGCCCACGTCGATCTCGGCGGGCAGCTCTACGTGAGCGCCCAGCTCCTCCATCGAGTTGCACACCCGCACCGTGCACAGGACCTCGAAGGAGCGCGCGAACGGTCGTCGAGCGAGCGCGGTCGTCGTCATCGTCGTCGTCGTCGTCATCGGATCTCCTCGCTCGCCGTCAGCAAGCGCGCAAAGGCGTCATAGTTGGTGGCGCCGAACGACCGGAGGTCGACACGCCGACCGCTGTGCGGATCTTCGAGGACCAGCGCCCCGTCCACGTACCGTACGAGCCGGAAGTGACCAGAGGGCGGGATCGACTCGAGCTTTCGCGTACGGAACATCCCCCGCATCACGCCGCGTACGAAGCCCCCCTCGGCCGAGGGGACGACGTCGATCTCGCGGGTGGTCGCCGCGTCGAGCACGGCGACCGAGCCATCGGCCCGGTCCTCGAAGCGAAGGTCGATCGCCACCTGCACCGCGGGGGTGACCGAGCCGCTCGGATCCGAGTGGCGGGCGCTGTGGGCCTGCGCCGCGAGGGCGAGGCTGAGCCCCAGCAGCACGGCCGCGCCGAGCAGCGCGCCGCGGGGTACCCGTTGCTCGTGGTGATGATGCGTAGCCATTGGTCGAGCCTAGTGGTGAGCCTCCGAGGCGAGCCGCGGCCCGACCGGCAGCGGCTCGACCGAGCCGAGTGGCGGCTTGGTGTGATCACCGACCGCCGCATCGACAAACACCCCCGGGGTGGTCGGTTGCTCGGCCGCCCAGTCGCGCACGGCCTCCCCGAGCAGCGCCGCCACCTGCCGCGGCTGCGCGATCGCCCGCAGGGTGGGGCACGCCTTGAGCCGGTGGCCCGGACGAGCGTGGGGCCAAAGGTGCACCCAGGCCACCCGGTCCGGCGACACCAGCCGCAGCACGACATCGCCGTCCCCTTCGTCGCGCACCGTCAGATCCGCCGCCTCGATCCGCCGAAACGGCAGGTTCCACGTGACCGGGCAGGCCGCGCCGACCTGCATCACCACCCGATGGGTGGTGATCGTGTAGATCGCCGACCGAGCCTGGGACCAGGCCAGCAGCGCGCACAGGCCCAGACACCCCGCAAAGAGCACGGCCATCACCACGACCTGCAGCGCACCGTCTGCCCCCGCGCCTCCCGTGGCCACCGAGACCATGCGCGCGACCAGGAACACCGCGAGGTAGGCCGCGATCCAGCGGATCTTGAACGCATGGCGGACCAGCGCCCGCCACTGCGGTCGCCCCTGCCACAGGATCCGCTCCCCCTCGGGCAGCGCCTCGGCGGGAAGCCCAGGGATCGCGTCCAGCTCTGCGTCTTCAGTCTTCATAGCAATGGCTCCCTTCGGTCCGGCTCGGCATAGAACCATCCCCCCGCATAGAACGCGGCCACGCGTTCCTCCTCGAGCAGGGTCACCTCGTCCGGTTTCTTGAGGGTGGGGACGTGGGCGAACTGCTCCGAGCGAAGCGCTCGGACCTGGATCGACGCGTCCTCGGGCAGTAGCGAGAGCATCTGGATCGGGATGAGGCGGGTGTGGGTCCGGGGGTGGGTCGGCTCGGCGTCGGCCCCTTCGTGGTCGTCCTCGCCGGCACCTTCAGCTTCCTCATCGGTAGCGCTCGACTCGGCCGACGCGGCGCTTTCGCTCGCGTCGGCGTCCGGCTCGCCCTCGTCCGGCTTGCCCTCGTCCGGCTCGCCCTCGTCTGGCTTGCCCTCGTCCGGCGACGCGCTCGACTCGGCCGACGCGGCGCTTTCGTTCGCGTCGGCGTCTCCCTCGCCGCCGCTCGCCGGCTCGCCCTCGTCCGGCTTGCCCTCGTCCGGCGACGCGCTCGACTCGGCCGACGCGGCGCTTTCGTTCGCGTCGGCGTCTCCCTCGCCGCCGCTCGCCGGCTCGCCCTCGTCCGGCTCGCTCTCGTCTGGCTTGCCCTCGTCTGGCTTGCCCTCGTCCGGCGGCGGGCTAGCCTCGGACAAAGCCTCGTCCCCCCGCATGGCCTCGTCGAGCTCGACCTCGAGGTAGCGCACGAGCAGGTCGGCCCGGTCCACCCAGATGTCGCTGACCTTGCCCGCGACGACGCCATCGGCCCCGATCACCTGCCAACCGCGGGGATCCGGACCCGCGCTCACCGAGAACTGGCTCGCCACTCGCATCGGAAGGATCGAAGGCTTGTCGTCCTCGTGGGACAGCTCGGGGTGATCGCTGCGCTGCGCATAGGAGCCGGGCCCCACCGCGGCCAGCAGGGGCTCGCCCACCGGATCCAGCGGATAGCCCGACACCTCCACCAGGCGCTCGGCCTCGATCGCCCGAGCATCCCGCTTGAAGTTGGGTGCATCGCGCGTGCCCTCGCCGTGCGGCAAGACGAACTGCTTCGGCGCCGGGATCCGGGCGTCGGTACGAAGGTTGACCCGCAGCGGGACGTCGCTCTCGATGGGATAGCCCTCGCGCCGATCTTCTCGGCGAAGCCAGATGATCAGCCCGAAGAAGAAGATCCAAAAGGCGTAGAGGACGACCTGGGCGGTGTCGATGTAGGAGGTGAGTGCGTTCGACATGACGTGAGATCCGAGCGGATCGAAGACTCTAGGTGGGAAGCTCGGCGAGACCGAAGCGGTCGACGACCGCGCGACGACCCACCCGGACCAGCGGGCCGAGGGCGACGAGCGTGCCGAACAAGAGCGCAATCTCGAGGTGGTAGACGAAGATGTACCCGGCAGAGACCTCGGTGAGCCCCGGCCCGAGCTCCCCTCGGGTGGCCAGGGTCGACACCACGTCGCGGAGTAACCCGCCGACGGCGATCCCCACGCCGGTGACCGTGGCCTGCACCGCACCCCACGCTCCGACCGCGATGCCGCTGTGGCCGTCGTCGTCGGAGATCGCCATGGCCGCGCTCAGCGTCCCCACCGAAAACCAGCCCACCCCAAAGCCGATGAGGGCGGTGCCGAGCCAGAACAGGGGCAGCGAGCCCAGCGGCGCCGAGAAGATCACCGCCGAAAAACCTCCGATCCCGATGAGCGTGCCGAGGGCCGCGAGCTGATGCGGATCGCGCCCGCCCGAGAGCCACCGGGCGGCCGCGAACAGCCCCAGCAGGGTGCCCCCGGTCATCAGGGCGGTGAGCACGGTGGTCCCCGAGACCGACAGGTGGAGCAGCTCCCCCCCGTAGGGCTCGAGCAGGATGTCTTGCGCCCCGAAGCCCGCGCCCCCCAGACCGACCGCGACCAGCAAGCGCTTGGCCGAGCGGCGACGCAAGAAGGCCGCGAATGCGGTGGTCCATCGCGGCGGCGCGGGCCAGACCTCGGCGGACTCGCCGGCCCCCTCCCCGGCTCCCTCCCCGGCCCCGGCCACCTCACGGCGGAGCGGCTCCTGCTTCCACAACGAGACCGTGTTGAGGACGATCGTAACGACGGCGGCGCCCTGGATGATCTGGATCAACCGGGTATAGCCAAAGTCTTGCAGCAGGCCGCCAAAGACAAGCGACGCGGCGACCATGCCGACCAGCAGCATCACGTACAAAAGGGCGACCACCCGCGGCCGGCTGCCCCGGGGCGCCAGATCGGTCGCGAGCGCAACCCCGGCCGTCTGGGTCGTGTGCAGCCCCAAGCCGACCATCAAGAAGGCCACGGCCGCGGCCGTATAGCCGAACACGCCCGGCGGGTAGGCTCCCCGGCCCGAGAGCACGAGCATCGCAAAGGGCAAGATCGCCAGCCCTCCGAACTGGATCATCGTCCCCATCAACAAGTAAGGCGTGCGGCGCAATCCCAGCGCGGAGCGGTGGTTGTCCGAGCGGTGCCCCACCAGCACGCGCAGCGGCGCGAACAAGATCGGGATCGCGATCATGGCCGACACCACCGACGCGGCGATGCCCAGCTCGACGATCATGAGGCGGTTGAGCATGCCGTTGAGCAGCACCAGGCCCATGCCCACCGAGATCTGAAACAGCGCCAGACGCAGCAGCCGACCGAGCGGCAGCTCGGGCGTGGCGGCGTCCGCGAAGGGTAAGACCTTCGGGCTCAGCGACCGCCAAAGCCGCGTCAGGCGTGGGTTCATTGGCGCACCAGCTCCATCGCCTGGGACATGTAAAAGCCGCTGTCGATCCGCTCGCTACGACCGGCCGCAAAGGCTCCGAGCCCCTCGTGATCCGCCAGCCGCGTGCGCAGGGATCGCTCGGAGATCGGGCGAATATCGGGCGAACGGTTCCCCCGCGGGAACGCCCTACCGACCACGTGCATCAGCGACAGCAGCGGGGTACGGGGCGCAAAGGTGAAGGCCATGCCGTAGACCGTGCGCGAGCTGAGCGTCGCGATAAGCTCGAGCAGCTGGTCGGCCGAGTAGTGGATGAGGGAGTCTTGCGCGACCACCCAGTCGAAGGTGCCCAGCCGGGGATCGAGCATGTCACCCACGTGGTACTCGATGGTCCCGCGGACCCCGTCCGCACCCCGCTCGCGCGCCAGGCTCACCAGCGTCGGCGAGATGTCCACCGCGACCACCCTCGCCCCGCGATCGGCCAGGCAGGTCGCGAAGGTACCGGTCCCGCAGCCCGCATCGAGCACGCGCAGGCCCGTGAGATCCGACGGCAGGTAGCTCAGCAGAGTCTGCCGCATCTGCTCCCGTCCAGCACGAACCGTCGCCCGGATCCGCCCCACCGGCTGATCCGACGTGAGCCGTTCCCACGCCTTGACCGCGGTGCGATCAAAGTAGGTCTCGAGCTGTTCGCGTCGTTGTTCGTAGCCGATCATGGTGCTCACTCGAATCCCAGAAAGTCGAAGATCTCCCGGTCCTTCATGGACTGGGCCTGCAGCGGCTCGACCCCCGCCCACAGCCGGGCGGCGAGCTGCAAGAACTCCTGCTGCACCGCCTCGAGCTCGGGCGAGGGCTCCATCTCGAACAGCGTGGACTTCTTGAGCCGGCTACGCCGCACGACGTCGAGATCCTTGATGTGGGCCAGGCGAGACAGCCCGATCTCGGCGTTGAACCGGTCGATCTGATCGGTGTCGGTGCTACGGTTGGCGATGACCCCCCCGAGCCGGACGGCGTAGTTCTTCGACTTGGCCGCGATCGCGGCCACGATCCGGTTCATCGCGAAGATCGAGTCGAAGTCGTTGGCGGCCACGATCAGCGCCCGCTGGGCGTGCTGGAGCGGGGCCGCGAAGCCTCCGCACACCACGTCGCCCAGCACGTCGAAGATCACCACGTCGGTCTCCTCGAGCAGGTGGTGCTCCTTGAGCAGCTTGACCGTCTGTCCGACCACGTAGCCCCCGCAGCCGGTCCCCGCCGGGGGGCCGCCCGCTTCGATGCACAAGACCCCGCCGTGGCCCTCGACCACGAAGTCCTCGGGCCGCAGCTCCTCGGCGTGGAAATCCACCGATTCCAGCACGTCGATGACAGTGGGCTGCAGCTGCTTGGTGAGCGTGAAGGTCGAGTCGTGCTTGGGATCGCAGCCGATCTGCAAGACCCGCTTGCCGAGCTTCGAGAACGCGACCGAGAGGTTGGACGAGGTGGTGCTCTTACCGATCCCGCCCTTGCCGTAGACCGCGAAGACCTTGGCCCCTTCGATAGCGGTCGGGCGAGTCTGGTGGAACTGGACGCTGCCGTCCCCGTCTCCCAGGCGGCTTCGATTGGAGATCTGTACGAGCTGTGTCACGTGGGTCCTTGCTGGGTACGGGCGGGGCTTTAGGCCATCAGGCAACGGAAGGGCATCAAGCAACGCAGGGAATCACGCCTTCGAGGCGGTCTTCGAGCATGTCGCCGGCGCTCTCGAGCGCGGCCAGGGTCTCGGGGTCGGGCGTCCAGTACTGGCGCTCCGAGGCCTCGAGCAGCCGATTGGCCAGCTTGACCGACGCCTTGGGGTTGAGCTCGGCCAGACGCTCCCGCATCCGCTCGTCGAGCAGGTACGTGCGGGTGAGCTCGCGATAGACCCAGGGCTCCACCTGATCGGTGGTCGCCGACCAGCCCAGGGTGTTGGTCACCTGGGCTTCGATCTGGCGCACGCCCTCGGCCCCGTGCTGGAGCATCTGCTCGGTCCACTTGGGGTTGAGTGAGCGGGTGCGGGTCTCCAGCGCGACCTGCTCGCGAAGCGTACGCACCCGCTCC
>JBCCWC010000193.1:0-29345 GCA_039194325.1 Myxococcota bacterium | reverse complement strand
CGGCGCGGCGATCGCCGCGATGTACTGTGGACCCCCGAGCAGCTCGCCGCCCGGGGCGTGGAGGTGTGCGAGACCCCGCGCGGTGGGCAGGTCACCCTGCATGCGCCCGGGCAGCTGGTGGCGTACCCGATCATTCGAATTGGCTGGCGGGTGCGTGAGCACATCGTGCGGCTGGGGCGCGTGGCGAGCGCATTTTTGGGCGAGCTCGGGGTCGACGGCGCGCAGTTCCGGCTGGAGCACCCCGGGATCTGGGTGGGGACGCACAAGATCGCGTCGATCGGCGTGCACGTCAGCCGCGGGGTGACCGTGCAAGGGATCGCCATGAACCTCGAGGTCGATCCCACGCTCTTTGGATCGCTGGTGTCGTGTGGGCTCTCGGGGCCGCCCGTGGTTCGCAACGCGCGGGATTTCGGCGCTCGTTCCGTTGCTTTGCCCGACGCGGCCCGTCGATGGGCCGAGATCTTCGCCGAGGACCTCGGGGCGCCGTTGCGGTGGAGCGAGCCGTTCCCGCCCCGACCGGACCCTTGATGACGCACGGCAGCGGGGGGGCGTGCTATCGTCTGCGCGTGGCCGTGGGAGGGTGGAGCTGGCGATGGGTACCGCTCGTCGGGGCGCTGCTGGTGTCCTGCGGCCGTCCATCGTCGTCGACCCCGCACGAGGTCGTCCCCTATGTGCTGCGATGGGATGCGCGTTCTGCGGGTTTGGAGGGGCGGGGCCAATCGGCGCGGGGCCAATCGGCGTGGATCCAGGACGTGCTCGCCTCGGCCATGACCCACGCCCAGTACTTTCGGGCCGAGGGGGACGGCGAGCGGCTCACGGCGCGGCTTCGCTACGAGGAACGGCGCAGTGACCAGGGCCACCCGGTGCTGGGGGTGTACCTGGTGATCGAACCAGACGACGCCCTGGCCGCCGATATGGATGCTACCGGTGGGGTGCTCGACGCCAATGTGGAGCTCGAGCGCCGCGATCACACGCTGGATCTGCGGCGCGACCTTCCGATCGCGGTGGAGCGGGCGTTGGCGCTGCTCGATGCCAAGGTGACCATCGCGCGGGGGACTGCCCAGGAGGTCGCCGCCCTGCTGCACGATGAGGATCCCGAGGTGATCCTCGTCGCGCTTGACGGTGTGGAGCGGCGTCGCCTGCGATCCCTGGGCGATCAGGTGCACACGCTACTCGGCCACGCGCAGGAGCGGGTCGCGATCCGAGCGGTCGAGTGCCTGGGTGTGGTCGGAGGGCCCGAGCACGCCCCGGGGTTGCTGCGATCCGCCCGTTTGGCCGATCGCGCCCATGCGCATCGGCTCTACGAGGCCCTGGCCAACCTCGGGGGAGAGCATGCCCGAGGCTTCTTGGAGTTCGCGGCCCGCAACGAGGAGGATCCGGAGCTGGCCTCCCGGGCCGAACGGGCCCTGGCGCGCCTCGATGACGCCGACCCTCGTCCTCTGAAGGCCGCGGTGGCGCGGGGACATCGGCAATGATCCCCGGGTTGGCGGCGCTGGGCGTTTCGTTGGCTCTGGCGACGGCCTTCCAGGCGCCCGCCCCGCCCGACGCGTCCGCGCTCGCCCCGGTCGAGGCGGGTTCGGATCGTACCGGGGCGCCGGACACGGTGATCCAGGGCTCCGAAGAGTCCGTCGGTGTTGCGCCGGGGGATGGGGCTGGGATCGACACCCCCGCTGGGCTCGACGCGGACGCCCGGGTGGATGCCGACACCGATGTCAGGGACGATCCCGACGGTGGCACGGAAACCACGCCCGCCTCGTTGCCCCCGGTCGCGCCCGCTGCACCCGCGAGCACCGAGCCGCGCGCCAACGGAGGGGCCTACGACGCCCCGTTGCCTCCCGCTCCGGCGCCCAAAGACCCCGCTGGGCTCACCGACGACCCCTGGCGGGGTCGGTTTTGGCTGGGGATCGCCCTTCATTTGTCGATCCCCGTGGGGGGCACCAGGCCCGGAGCAGGGACCGTTGTGGCGCCCGTCCCCGAGGTTGCGTTCGGTTGGCGAGTACGGCCGTGGTTGGGGCTACAGACCTCCCTGTCGAACTTCTCCCACGACGCGGCCATCACGCAAGAGCTGGATGCCGAGGGCCGCGAGATCCAGGAGGTGTTCTATGGCCGGATCACCGCCTTCGATCTGCTGACTGCGCGGTTTTATTGGCCCCGCCCTCGTCGAGTCGAGCCATGGGCCGAGGTCGGCGCGGGCGTGGGCGTGCGCCGCAGTCCCCTCGACGCTCCTCTCGAAGCCGCCGGGCTCGTTCGGGTTGGCATGGGGGTCGATTTTTGGTTGGCACCCACGTTTTCGCTGCGGCCCGAAGTTGGCTATCGGCTGAACATCATTGACAAGACGGTCGGACACGGGCTTCGCGCTGGTCTGAGTCTTGGCGTTCATTGGTGAGCTCGCGCGCTCGTTGATGCAGCCGATGCATCTTGGTTGGCAGTCATGCTTCGCCCGCGTGCCGATCCATGGTTCATATCGTCTTGAAAACGATGTTCGAAACAAAATATCGAATTAAGGCAACCTTGTTGGTCAATCGGGGTGTCTACTCCCAATAGTGGGGACCTCCGACGAAGCGCTCGCCAATTTCGATGGCGATTGTGCCGAGGACTACCGGGACATCGCTCGCCTCGGCGACGGTGCCGAGGGGGGAACCTATGCCGCCATCGAGCGAGCGACCGGCCGGCGGGTGGTCCTCAAGCGCGTCCCGGCCGAGCAGTTTCGCTCCGTTCGCTTTGCCTTTGAGGTCTTGAGACGCGCGGGTTCTCCGCATTTGCCCGCACCTCGGGCGTTGGTCACCGCGGAGGATGGCGCGGGCTGGATGGTCACCGACTGGGTGGCAGGAGCGCCACTGCCGCGAGGTCGGGCGGCGAGTGTGAGCGAAGCCTTAGCCGAAGCCCGGGCGGTGGCGCATGCGCTTGCCGCGATCCACGCGGCCGGCACCCATCATGGAGACGTCTCCGCGAGCAACGTCATCGTCACTCCCACCGGGGGCGTGGTCTTGGTGGATCTCGGCCAGCTGGGCCGTCGAGGGATCGGCACCCCGGGGTTCTTGGCCCCGGAGGTTCTGGCCGGAGGCGGGGGTCCAGCCGCGGATCGCTTTGCCTTGGGGTGTCTGTTGTGTCTGCGATTGCTGGGTCGGGTGCCCTGGCAGCGCCCCGAGGCCCTCGTGGAGATCCGAGACGCGGCCGCGGTGATGGCCCGGCTCGATGGGCTCGGCGGGACGCAGCTCGATCCTCCGGTTCGGGCCTTGCTGCTTCGCTTGCTGCACCCGCACCCCGGGCAGCGGATCGCGGATCCGCAGCAACTGGTCACCCATCTGGGGCGCCTGCATGCCGCCGCCGATGCCGGTTTGGATCTGGGCCAGGCCCAGCCCTGGTGGATCCCCGCTCGCTGGCCCTACCGGGGGCCCTCGTTGGATCGGATCGGTCGGGCGTTGGCGGGATCACGGCCCCCGATGCTCGTCGCGGTCGCCGGTCCGGCGGGGGTGGGGCGCGGTCGAGTGGTCGAGGAGATCGTGCAATCGCGGCAGACCGACCCCGAGGCGCCACCGTCTCGGGTGTGTGAGGCGGATCGATTGCCGGTGGTGTTCGGACGACCGGGTCGTCCCTGGCTGGAGGCGTGGCGAAGCACCGGGATCCGCGGGGTGGTGGGCCTGCTGGACGATCCGCCGTGGCCCACGGGGTTGCGGGGGGATCGCGCGATCGGGTCTCAGGCGGCGGTGCTCCAGCAGATCGCGTCTCAGGCGGCGGCGACCCTGCTGCTGCCGGTGTCCACCGCCCTGGGCCGGGCGCTCGCGGAGCGGGGCGCGATGGTGATCGAGGTGGATCCCTGGTCTGAGGCGGATGTCGCCGGTGTTCTCGAGGGGGTGATCGACGCGGCCGGGCGTCGGGCGTGGGCCGGGCGCTTGCACGCGGCCACCGGGGGCTGGCCCGCGCGGGTGATCCGGGCCGCCGAGGCCTGTGCCGAGGCCGCGATCGACGATCCCGACGACGCATCGGTCGCCCAGGCGATCGCCCGGGACGGCGCGGATTCCCTGCATGCGGGGCTGGCCCGGACCGTGATGCTGGCCATATGGCGCGGTGCGGAGGCGCTATCGGCCTTGCCGACCCATCTGCACGATGGTCGACGGCCCTGGGCGACCGCCGAGGCGGCGGCACGACGCCGTCTGGGCGATACGGTGGCCTCCTTGGCCGCCGAGGTGGCGGCTTTGGCGGAGCGACAAGGGGAGCCGCTGAGCTTGGCCCTGGCGATCGATGCGGATCGGCCCGCAGTGATCGAGGCCTTCGTGCGCGACGAGGGCCCCGACGATCGCATGCGGTCGCACGCGCTGGATCGCTGGATCGATACGGGAGGGGCGGCGCATCTGACCGCCCCCACGGTGGCGGCGATGATGCGGCGGCGCCTGGCCCGTGGGGATCTGGATGGGGCGCGGCGCCTGGCCCCGCATGCTCCCTGTGCGGCGGGGCGGCTGGCCCTGGCGCGTGTGCTCCAGCGCTTGGGTCGGATCGACGAGGCCCTCGAGCAGGCCGCGCAGGCCGCCCGCGATCCCGATCCCACCATCGCCTGGGGGGCTCGGGGCTTGCGATGGCGGCTGTGGATCGACCAGGGGCAGGGGGAATCGGCGCTGGCCCGGGCGCGTGAGGTGCTGCCTGAGGCGCCAGACTCAGGGCTGGGGCCCGCGACCGCTCGGCTGTGGGGGGCCATGGCGGCCCTGGTGGTGGGCGAGCACCAGCAGGCCGAGATCTGGCTCGATGCCTCGATCGCGGCGGCCGAGGTCGAGCCGGGACGGGCCGCAGCCGGGGTCCGGGCCCGGGCCCATCAGCTTCATGGCAACTTGGCCCAGGCCCGGGGTCAACTGCGCCAGGCCCAGCAGCGCTATGCGGACGCGGCCGAGGCCTTCGAGGCGGCCGGGGAGCCGGTTGGGAGCGTGACGCTCCAGGGAAGCCTGGCCGGTTTGGCCGTGCTGTCCTACGACTTCGCCCGGGGGATCGAGCACGGACGGGCGGCGGTGGGGGGCCTTTTGGCGCAGGGTCAGCTGCCGGCCACCCTCGAGGCGGGGCTCAACCTCGTGCAGCTGTGGGTACGGGTGGGGGCGGAGTCATCGGCGCGGGCCCTGGGTCGTCTGCTCGAGCAACTGCACGGGTCGGCCGACGAGCCGCGGACGCAGGCCCGTCTTTTGCGGGTGCAGGCCGAACTGGCCACGATCCGGTTGCGGCCGGGGCCGGGCGCGCGAGGCTCGGCCCTTCGTGGGGCGCAGGCGATGGCCGAGTCGCGTTTTGTGGAGGCCGCCCGGCGACTGGTCGCTGCGGGGGCCGACCTCGAGGCGGCCGAAGCCTGGCGTCTGGCCGCGGGGCTTGCCCGGGTGCAGGGCCATCGGGAGCGGGCCCAGGCGCACCTTGGTCGCGCTCGGTCGGTGGCGGGCGACGATCCGGACGCCCAGGCCGAGCTCGGGCTCGAGGCCACGCTGCAGGATCTGGCCGTCGGATCGCCGGCCGCTGTCGACGAGGCGCTTGCCCGCCTCCATACGATCGGTCGACCCGGGCCCTGGTGCGCCCGCGGTCGAGTCGATCTGGCCTGGTCCTACGACCGCACCCTGTTGTCGGCCCTGCGCCGGCGCCTTGCTCGCTCTCATCCCGCTCGCCGTCGCGTCGCGCGACGGTGGGCGGCCACCTTGGAGATCGTCATGAAGCAGACCGGACCCCTAGATCGTGCCGCGGTGCGTGGCAGCTTGCTTGTCGATGGGGGGGATCCCGGGCCCCTCCGCGAGCTGCTGGCCGAGCTCGAGGACGCCCCGGCCCCCCGGATGCCCGGGCCGGCCTCGAGTTCCACGCCGGTCCCTGCGGTGCCGGCCCCTGCGGGGGCGGGTCGGTCCATGCCCGCGGTCGCTTCGGGGTCCGTCCCCGCCAATTCCGAGCAATTGTTGCGGATCTATCGCCGATTGGCCCGCGAGGAGCGGCTCGAGGTGCTGCTGCAGCAGGTGGTCGACGCGATGATGGAGCTGACCGATGCTGAGCGCGGGGCGGTGGTGGTGCAGCCTACCGCCCACACCGAGCGATTGGAGGTCACCCGCGAGCTCGCCGAGGGGAGCGAGGGGGTTCGCTTCTCCCGTTCGGTGATCGAGCGGGTCCTGGGCGACGGTGAGCCGGTGATCTCGGTGGATGCAGCCGCCGACGACCGCTTCGACGGTTCGCGCAGCATCAGCCACCTCAACCTGCGCTCGGTGCTCGCGGTCCCGCTGCAGTTTCGGGGCGAGCGGCTGGGGGCGGCCTACGTCGATCATCGGCTGCGTCGCGGCAATTTCGACGAGCACGATCTGGCCCGGATGGAGGAGTTTGCCGAGCTGGCCGCGCTGGCGGTGGCCCATGCCCGCGCCCTGGCCGAGCTACGGGCGCAGACCGAGGCGATGAGCCGGCAAAAGGCCGAGCTGGCGCGGTCGCTCGAGGCGCGCGAGGCCGAGGTGATCGGCCTGCGTGACCAGGTGCGTAGCGTGGTGGGTCCTGCGCCCCGCGGATACCGGGGGATCATCGGCCAGACCCCGGTGATGCAGCGGATCTTCAAGCTGATCGAGCGGGTGGCCGACGCCGATGTGCCCGTGGTGATCCACGGCGAGAGCGGCACCGGCAAGGAGTTGGTGGCGCGGGCGCTGCACGAGGCCGGTCCGCGCCACGAGGGCCCCTTCATCGCCGAGAATTGCGGCGCGATCCCCGAGACCCTGCTCGAGAGCGTGCTCTTTGGCCATGTCAAGGGGGCGTTCACCGGGGCCAGCAGCACCAAGGCGGGGCTATTCGAGGCTGCCCACGGCGGCACGATCTTCCTCGACGAGGTGGGGGAGATGAGCGCGGCCATGCAGACCAAGCTGCTGCGGGTGCTTCAGGAGGGCGAGCTGCGTCGGGTTGGCGACAGCCGGGCGCGGACGATCGACGTACGCGTGATCGCGGCCAGCAACCGCGATCTGGAGGCGATGGTCGAGCGCGGCGAGTTCCGGCGCGATCTCTACTATCGGATCAACGTGATCACGCTGAAGTTGCCGCCGCTGCGCGAGCGGATCGACGACCTTCCCGCGCTCATCGAGCACTTCGTGGGCCGGCATGGAGCGCATGGATCCCCGGGCGCCGCGGGATCGCCGCTGTTGGTATCGGCTGCGGCCATGCGACGTTTGGCGCAGCATCCCTGGCCCGGCAATGTGCGGGAGCTGGAGAACGAGGTGCAGCGGTGGGTGGCCCTGGTCGAGGGCGAGGTGCGGCCCGAGGATCTGTCGATGGGTCCGGCGCCGGCGGATCGCGATCTGGGGGGATCGTCGAGCACGTCCGACGACCACGATCTCCAGATCCGCCCTCGGGTCGAGCGCATGGAGCGGGCTCTCATCGCGCGGGCGATGGAGCGCACCGGGGGCAACCAGACCAAGGCGGCCGCCCTGCTCGGGTTGTCGCGCTACGGACTGCAAAAGAAGCTTCGACGACTCGCGCAGACGCAGGAGGAGCCGTCGGCATGAGGGGCACTGGCTCGTGCTCGCCTCCGTGCCCGTCTCATGACTGCCAACCAAAGTGGCGATTGTGGTCGGGGTTGCCCTCAACCTCGTTGGCATCGCGCCCCACGGGAGGACGCAACTGTGCGTGCCCCCATGCGCTTCCCCTCGGAATGCTCCTTGCTAGACTCTCCACCAGGACCGTGTCCGTCATGTCTCGATCCGTGCGCAGCGTTTTGTCCGCATTCGTGCTCTTCACCCTCGGGGCCTGCGCGATCCACGAAGCCGAGCCAGCCTTTCGGGCGACGGCCTTCATCGGTGACCGAGGGATCTCGGTCCCGTTGCCTCCGCCCAGCCTGGTCAGCGAGCCCCAACAAGAGGTCCACGTGCAGGGGTCGGTGTTCGGGCTCGAGGGGGACGGCGAGGATCTGAGGGTGCACATGTTCGATCAGGTGGGGGGAGCGTCGGCCGAGGTCCCGCTGACCGCGGACGCCACATTTCAGGCGGAGGGTCTGTCCCTCGATCTGACCGACCACTGCCTGGAGCTGTGGGTCGAGGACGCCGAGGGTCAGCAGGGCGAGCACCTGACCTATCGGGCGGTGATCGGCGAGGACGACCAGACGATCGCGGTCGTCGAGGGCTGCGAGTAGTCCTCCGCCGGTTGCCGCGGCGTCGCTACTGGTCGTAGCGGACTGACTGTTCGAACGCCAAACGGGCGCGAGGACCGCTAGTCCATCGCGCCCGCATGGCGTGTCCCGAGCGCTCGCTATTTGGAGCGCTTGGCCTTGAATGGAATGTAGAACTTGGCGCCGATCTGGAAGGTAACGTTGTGAAAGATATCCCGGTCCTCCCGGTTGACCACCGGAGGAATCTCGGTGACCGTGGAGTTGAGGCCGGCGAGGTTGTTGCTGGTGATGATGTCCTGCACCTCGAGGTTCATCGCCACGAAGTTGGTGATGAACAGGTGGACCCCGCCACCGAAGGAGAACCCGAGCTTGACGCCCTCGTCGGGATCGACGGGGTGGAGGATGCACTCGTCGTTCTGGCCGCTGCCGGCTACGGAGCAGTTGTCGTCCAGGCCCAATTGGTCGGCGGTGCTCTGCTGGTCGGGGTAGTGCTTGTTCCAGCCCAACAGGCCCAGGCCACCGAACAGGTAGATGTCGTAGTTGGTGAACGCGGCCGAGAACAGGCCCAGCTTGCCGGCGAAGGGCGTGAAGACCACGTCGACGCTGGATTGCCACTGGGCGCGGGTCAGACCGGCCCGGAAGTCGTGCAGCAGCGGGGCGGGGTTGTCGGCCTCGGCCACAGGGCGGCACGGAGCGCCGCCGTTGGGCGTGGTGGGGCAGGCATTGTTCTCGCCCGTGAGCATGGGGTCGGTCTGCCCCGGGGCGATCCCCACGGGCAGACCACCGCCGTTGATCGCCCGCAGCAGGGAGGAGTCGACGTTGACGACGCCATAGCCGAAGCCAGCGCGCACGCCGATCCAGTCGGCGAAGTGAAAGCCGGCCCGAGCGCCCACGTACCCCATGTGCACGAAGGGCTGCGACAGGCTCATGGCGACGTAGGGCGTGAGCTGGAAGCGGAACTTGCGGAGCTGGAGCTTCTTGCGAACGATGGGCTCGCCTTCCAGCACGCTCTTGCGTCCCCCGGGAGCGGCCGAAGCCGGCGAGGGCGACCATGTCCACGCGGCCGCTAACACGGCACCGACGGTGAGGAGCTTGCGGGTCGTCTTCATGTCGCGCGCAGCCTTAGCGAGGAGTCGTGTACTCGAAGGAGGTGGGGAAGAAGAAGCTCACCCCGAGGAAGAACGTGACGTTGTGGGCCAGCTCGAGGATCGAGGCGTCCCGGGCGTTGTCGGGGTCGTCGAGCTCGACGAGATCGGTGCCGTTGCCGCCGGCTTCGGTGTCGGGGCCTCGCTGCGTCGGCTCGAGTCGGTCGGCGAACAGCCAGTAGCGCAGCCCGACGTCGAAGGCGAACCAGTTGACCCGCGGCAGGTAGGTGCGCGAGTGGAAGCCGATCACGCCGCCGCCGGTGATATTGCTGAAGGGTTCGTGCAGCGACTCGAAGCGGGGAATGACCCGGGTCTGCATCACGCCGCCGCCCGCGGTGACCCCGGCCTCCCAGTGGAGCAGGGCGCGGTTGAAGATCGCGATCTTCCCGTACATGAAGTTGTACGTGAAGTTGAGGTTGGCCTGCCACAGCACCTCGTTGGCGGTGAGCAGCAGTCCCTCCTGGCGCCGGATGTTGTCGTAGCGCGGGGTCTTGGCCCCGATCTGCGCGGTGCCCACCAGGCCCAGGGCGATGCGGTTGGTCACCCAGTAGTCGGCCTGGACCCCCAGGGTGTAGTGGCGAACATAAGGATCGTTGACGGTGATCCCGAACTGCGGCTGGAGCTCGAAGCGCTTCTTCTTGAGCATCCGCTGGCGCTGGACGACGGTGATGAGGCCCATTTCGGCCTTGATCTGGTCTTCCTCGCTGTTCTCGTCGGGGGCGGCCTCTTCTTCGGAAACAGCCGCAGAGCCTCCCTCGGACCCGATGTCGTCCAGGCCCAGGTCGTCCCCGCCTTCGTCGTCGAGCACGAGGTCGTCCCCGCCTTCGGCGCCCGGCTCGCCGCCTTCCATTTCGTCGTCGTCGATGACGACCAGGTCTTCGTCCTCATCTTCGGGCTCGTCGTCGAGCGTGCGGGCCGCGGTCAGTGCCGCGGCCGGCAGCGTGCCCAGCGAGACCGGCGGAGTCGACGCCACCGCGGTCGCAGGCAAGGTCCCGAGGACCAAGAGGCCCCCAAGGGGACCGTAGAAGAAGCGTCGCATGCTCACCTCAAAGAGAAGAGATCGAGTGACGGTGCGAAGGGAGAGAACCCGTCGCAGGTTGCGAGGGCGTGGGGCAATGTGCCGCAAAAGGGCACCTGTAGGGCACTTCGGCGAGGGGACCGTATCACAGCGTTTTGGCCGCGCACAACCGGAAGGCCCGTGCGGGCCTCACCTCGGATCGAGGTGGAGCGTGAGGGAGGAACCACCACGAGCACGCGGGGTTCATGGCGTCGGAGTGTCTGCGGATTCATTCGACGCCCGCGTGGTGTCGACCACGGGTCAGGATCCGTCTGGGCGGGCGTAGAACGGGGTTGGTGGTGGTGGCCCGGGGCCCGCATGGTGGTGGCTCGGCAGGCCACGATGGTCCCACGCGTTCGCGGGGAGGATGTTTCCGAGACCGCGCGGGTGTTCAGGGGATTGCCGCTTCGGTGTCCCGGCCCATCAGGAGTGCATCGGCAAAATCCTCCGCGTTGAACCCTCGCAGGTCGTCGGTGCCTTCTCCCACGCCGATATAGCGGATCGGGATCCCCAGCTCGTCGCAGATTCCCAGGACCACGCCGCCCTTGGCGGTGCCGTCGAGCTTGGTCACCACCAGACCGGTGAAGTCCATGGTCTCCTTGAACAGCTGGGCTTGGGCCAGGGCGTTTTGGCCGATCGTGGCGTCGAGCACGAGGAAGATGTCGTGGGCACGACTGGGCACGTCTTGCCCTCCCTCGCCTCCCTCGTTTTTGTCGTGCCCGCGGGCGAGAGCCTTGCCGGCCGCCCGTCCAACCTTGGCCAGCTCGTCCATCAACTCCTTGCGGGTATGGAGCCGGCCGGCGGTGTCGCACAGCACGACGTCGAAGCCCTCGCGCTGCCCCCGGCGGATCCCCTCGAAGATCACCGAGGACGGGTCGGCCTTGTCGGCGCCGCGATGCAGCGCGGCGCCGACCCGCCGGGCCCACACGTCCAGCTGCTCTACGGCGGCGGCCCGAAAGGTGTCGCCGGCGACCAGGAGCACCGAGCGCCCCGCCTGGCGGTGCTGCGCGGCCAGCTTGCCCAAGGTCGTGGTCTTGCCGACCCCGTTGACCCCGATCATCAGCAGCACATAGGGCCCGGGGTCGGGGGCGTAGTTGGGGGGGGGCGCCTCGATCGACAGCAGCTCGAGGGTGGCCTGACGGATCACCGCCCAGACCGCGTCGGGGTCGGCGACGTCCTTGTCGTCGAGCACTTCGGTGACCCGGTCCTGGAGCTTTTGGGCCGTGCGTGTACCGATGTCGGCCGTAAAGAGGACCTCTTCGATCTCGTCGCGAAGATCCTCGTCGACCCGCGGTTTGCCCTTGAAGATCCGGGCGAGCTTGGCGACGAAGCCGCCGCGGGTCTTGGCCAGACCGTCGCGGTAGCGCTGCTGCTGCTGACGGCGGCGAGCGGCCTCGTCTTCGTCGATCGCAGGGGCCACCTTGGGCTTGTCGACCGGCAACGGGACGGGCTTGGCGGGCGCGGTGGCCTCGACGGGAGCGGCGGTGTCCGGGCGCACGGGCGGTGCGTCCGAAGGCTCCGCATCGGCCTCGGGCTCGGCGGACTCCGGGGCGGGAGCGGTGGGCTCGGCCGGCTCGTCGGGTTGGGGGGGGGAGCCCTCGCCCAGTGCCTTGCCGTCTCCGGGGGCGGCCGGGAGGACGGCTTGCCGCGAGCGGAGGACGAAGTAGGTGGCGACGGCACCCAGTCCCAGCAGGCCGAGCACGATGAGGATCTCGTTGCCGTTCATCGAGCGATGGAGCTATCTCGCCGACCGGCGGCACGCAAGGGGGAGGCGCCGGGAGATCTGCACCGAAGCGATCTCCCACTTGTCAGTGGGTGCAGATCTCCATCGTCGGGTCATCGTCGGGTCATCGTCGGGCGAGCCGGACCGGGGTCCGGTCGGTGGCGAACTGTGGCCCACGGCCGCGTGAAGCGGCGATCTGCTGGGCTGCGACGATCCAACGCGACGCGGACGAGGGGAGGACCAGGGGAGGACCAGGGGGAGTCGACGGCCTTCCGTCGCCGCACCGAGGGTGCTATCCGAACGTCCTCGGCGGACGCGATCTCCCACGGGGATCGCGTTGGTCGATCGAATGCCCATGAAGCTCAAGAAGATCGAGGTCGTCGGCTTCAAGTCCTTTGCCGATCGTCAGCTGGTCGTCGTCGACGAACACGTCACGGGGGTCATCGGACCCAACGGGTGCGGCAAGTCCAACATCGTCGATGCGGTGCGCTGGTGCATGGGCGAGCAGAGCGCCAAGCACCTGCGGGGGGCGGGGATGGCCGATGTGATCTTTGCCGGCTGTGCCAGCCGAGGGCCGGCGGGGATGGCCGAGGTGACGCTGACCTTCGACAACGAAGGATCCAGCGGGCTCGGTGCTCTGGACCTGCCCGAGATCGCGATCACCCGTCGACTCTTCGCCGATGGCACCAGCGAGTACCTCATCAACAAGGTGCCGGGGCGGCTGCGGGACATCACCGAGCTGCTGATGGGCACGGGGGCGGGGACCCGGGGCTACTCGATCATCGAGCAGGGGCAGGTCGGCAAGATCGTCAGCAGCAAGCCCGAGGAGCGGCGGCACCTGGTCGACGAAGCGGCTGGGATCACCCGGTTCAAGAAGCAAAAGGCGGCGGCGCAGCGCAAGATCGAGGCCACGCGCACCAACCTCTTGCGGGTGACCGATGTGGTCGGCGAGCTCGAGGGTCGTCTGGGGACCTTGCGGCGTCAGGCGCAGAAGGCCGAGCGCTACAAGCGATATAGGCAGGAGTTGCGCGATCTGGAGCTTTGGATCGCCAGCCATACGTTCCTGGAGCTGCAGGCCACCGGGCGGGTGCTCGAGGAGCGTCGCGAGGATCTGGCGGGGCAGGTGGCCGATCTGCGGCACACGATAGCCGCTCGCGACGCCAAGATCGAAGCGCAGCGCGGGGAGCTATCGCAGACCGAGCGGCAGCTGTCCGAGCACCAGCAGGCGGGCTACGACCTCGACAATCGGATCCGGTTGCTGGAGACCGAGGACGAGTATCGTCGGCGCGAGCGCGAAGGCTTGGTGGCGAGTGCGGCCCAGGCCCGGGCCGAGGCCGACGCGGGCGAGCGCGGGCTGGCCACGGTGGAGCAGGAGCTGGCGCAGGTGCAGGCCGAGGTTCGCGAGCTGAACGAGGCCGGCGGGGCCAAGGGGCTGCGCGGTCGGGTCGAGGCGCTGGGACACGAGCTGGCGCAGGTCGAGCAGCGCCGCACGGCGCTGGAGACGGCGGTGGAGACGGCGCGGGTGGAGCGTGAGGCCGCGACCCAGCGGCTGGCGGTGGCTGCGTCCCGACAGCAGTCGCTGCACGAGGCGATCACCGAGCTGGAGGCGCGGGCGCAGGTGGCCTCGGGGGCGGTGCAGGCCCTTGAGCAGCAGCACCAGGGCTTGGTCGAGGGACTGTCGCGGGCGCAGGTGGCCCTGCAAGAGGCGACGGCCACCGTCCAGGGCCTGCACGAGCGCCGCGGGCAGCTCGACCGCGAGCGGAGCCAGCTGCGCGAGCAGGTGGCGTCGGCCGAGGTCGAGCTCGACACGCAGCGGGCCGAGGTCCATCGCTGCCGATCGCGCCTGCAGTCGCTGCAGGAGATCCAGGGGCGCTACCGTGGGTGCCACAGCGGGGTCCAGGTGGTGATGGAGCACCGCGAGCAGCTGGCGACCCCCTCGGCGATGGTTCATGCCGGGGGTCCTGCGGGGGCAAGCACCGACGGGGTGACGCCGGCGACGGCTTCGGGTGATCCCCCGGGCCCGGTGCTCGGGATCTTGGCCGATTTCGTGTCCGCGCCCGAGCACCTCGAGGCCGCGCTGAGCGCGGTGCTGGGCGATCGCCTCGAGGGCGTGGTCGTCGATGAGCCCACGGTGGCCGCGCGCGGGGTCGATCTGCTCAAGCAACTGCAAGAGGGTCGCACCACGTTCTTGCCCCGCCAGACTCGCACCTCGAAGGCGACGGCTCGGGTCGAGGCCTCCGCCCCGCGGGGACAGAGCTTGGGCTGGTCGCGCGACCCGGGGGCGGATCATCGGCCCGGCGGGATCGAAGTGGTCGATCTCTCCGGCGAGGGATCGATCTGGACCCCGCCGGCGGTGGCGGCGGCCGAGCGGCGCGCGGCCGCCCGGGTCGATCGTCCGGGCGTGGTCGGGCGCTTGGTGGACCTGGTCGACGTGGGCGGGGAGCTGGCCCCGATGACCCGGGAGCTGCTCGGCGAGACGCTAGTGGTCGAGGATCTACCGCGGGCCCTGGAGCTTTGGGCCCACGACGAGCGCAGTCCGCTGGTCACCCTCGAGGGGGATCGCCTCGAGCCTTCGGGCGTGGTCGTGGGCGGCTCGCCCACTGCGCTGGACTCGGCGCTGCTCCAGCAAAAACGAGAGATCCGGGAGCTCGAGGAGATCCTCGAGCAGCTGGAGGGCGACTTTTCGGCCACCCGCGGGCGGCACCTGGGTCTGGCCCAGCGCCTGGCCGAGGTGGAGCGTGCGCGCGAGGCCAGCGAGTCGGAGCTGCTCGACGCCGAAAAGGACAAGCTGGCCCGAGCCCAAGCCCGCGAGCAGCTGGAGGCGGACCGAGCGCGGGCCCAGGCGGAGCTCTCGCAGCGGCAGGCCGAGCACGAATCGATAGGCGCGATGGTCGGGTCGCGGCGCCAGCAGGTCGAGCAGCTGCGGGCCCAGGTCGAGGCGGACGAGGCCCGAGCCGCCGAGCATGGCCGGGCCGTCGAGGAGGGCACGGCCGAGCGCGAGGCCCTGGGCCAGGCCCACGAGCGGATCGGCGCCGAGCTGACCGAGGCCCGGGTGGCGCTGGCCCGCTGGCAGCAGCAGTCCGATGCCCTCACCGCCACCCGCGACCGGCTGCAGCGGCAGGCGACCAGCGAGCGCGAGCGGATCGTCCGTTTGCGCACCACCGCCAAGGGGGCCGACGACCGGGTGGCCCAGCTCGATCGCGACACCGAGGCCGCGGTCGCGGAGCGAGCCGAGCGGATCGAGCAGAGCAAGCAGGCCACCGTCAAGGTTCACGACGCTCGCGAGCAGTACGACGAGCTGCGCCTGGCGGTCGACGAGCTGGAGGCCTCGATCAAGACCCTCCGCGGCGATCTGGACGAGCATCGCGAGCGCCTGCAGCAGGTGGAGCTGGGGCTGCAAGAGAGCGGGCTCGAGCGCCAGCACGTGATCGAAGACGTTCGCCAGCGCTTCGATGTCGACGTGCGGCTGGTGCTGGTCGACTACCACCACCGGGCGCTGGCCGGGCCGGAGACGGTCGGGCGCCGCAAGGAGCTTCGCCGGATCCTCTCGCGCATGGGCGAGGTCAACCTCACCGCGATCGACGAGTACGACGAGGTCTCCAGCCGCTACGAGTACCTCACCACCCAGCGAGGCGATCTGGAATCGGCGATCGCCCAGCTCCAGGAGGCGATCGACAAGATCAACCGCACCACCCGGCAGCTGTTCCGCGACACCTTCGACGCGGTCAACGAGCGGTTCCAGCAGCTGTTCCCGCGCCTGTTCAACGGCGGGCGGGCGCAATTGCGGCTGACCGATCCCACCGACATGCTGGCCACCGGGGTGGAGATCGAGGCCCAGCCTCCGGGCAAGCAATTGCGCAGCCTCGATCTATTGTCGGGCGGTGAGAAGGCGCTGACCGCCGTCAGCCTGATCTTCGCGATCTTCCTCATCAAGCCCAGCCCGTTTTGCATCCTCGACGAGGTCGACGCCCCCCTCGACGACGCCAACGTGGGGCGCATGTGCAAGCTGGTCCGCGAGCTGTCCGACGGCACGCAGTTCATCGTGATCACCCACAACAAGGTCACGATGGAAGCCTCCGATCGCCTCTACGGGGTGACGATGGAGCAGCGCGGGATCTCCAAGCTGGTGTCGGTCAATATGCGGCGGGCCGTCGAGCTGGCGTACAACTGATCCACGACTGATCCACGATTGATCCACGATGAGCGACGACCCGGCCACGGGGGTCCATGACCCGACCCGGCGCGACCGCATGTTCGTGGTGCTCGCGGGGATCTTCGTCACCCACGCGCTGCTGGGCGAGCTGACCGGCGGCAAGCTCATCGAGCTCTACGGCTTTACGATGAGCATTGGGGTGATCCCCTGGCCGGCGGTGTTCGTGACCACCGATCTGGTCAATGAATACTACGGCCCGCGGGCGGTGCGGCAGCTGACGCTGTTGGCCATGGGGCTCATCACCTACGCGTTCGTGCTGCTATGGCTTTGCATGCAGGTCCCCGCGGCCGGGATCTCGCCGGTGACCGGCGAGGCCTTCGACATGGTCTTCGGCCAGTCGCTGGGGATCATCATCGGGTCGATCACCGCGTTCGCGCTGAGCCAGCTGCTGGACGCGGTGGTGTTCGCCGCGTTGCGGACGCGGACCTCGGGGCGGCTATTGTGGCTGCGGGCGGTGGGCTCCACCGTGGTCTCGCAGCTCATCGACTCGGTGGTCGTGGTCTTCATCGCCTTCGTGGTGTTCGGCACCATGACCGTGGCCCAAGGCCTGGAGGTGTCGGTGACCAACTACGTCTACAAGTTCCTGATCGCGCTGGGCACGTTGCCGGTGATCTATGCCGGGCACGGGGTCATGGATCGCTACCTGCGCGGGGGCGATCCGTCGGGCGGCGCGACCGGATCCTCGGTGGGGTGAAACCTTCGGGGCCCTCGCGGGGACGATCCTTCGATGTCGATGGCGTCCACCGTGTCTTGGCGTCGCCCTGCGGGGTGGTTTGTGCTCTCCACGCTCTTGGCGGGGGGCTGCGATCTGTCCACCAAGGGGTGGGCGCAACAGACCCTGGGTCCACGCCCGGGGGGATCGATGTCGGTGGTCGACCCGTGGCTGGAGTTTTCGCTGGCCTATAACCGCGGAACGGCGTTCAGCCTGATCCCCGACCTCGACACCCTACGGGTGGTGTTCGGCGCGCTGTCGGTGGTGGTGTTTGTGGCGTTGCTGGTCATGGCCGTCCGGCGCCGTCCCTTTCACTGGGTGCCCGTGCTCACCATGGGGGTGATCGCCGGAGGGGCACTGGGCAACGGCTACGATCGCGTCTTTCGGGCGACCCCTGCGGGGGATCCGGCGGTGGTCGATTTCATCCGGGTCAACCTCACGACCACGGTCAGCTGGCCCACGTTCAACCTGGCCGATGTATGGCTGGTGGTGGGGGTGGCGGTGCTGCTGTTGTGGTCGTGGCGTGTACGAGACGGATCGCCGCCCGCGACCGCGGCGGCCTCGGGCTGATGCGCATTGGGCGCGGGGCCAGGCGCGGGCTCGTAGGAGTATACTGGCGGTAATGGTCGCTGCGGCCGCGCTCCTTCCTCCCAGTGAGATCCCCCAAGAAGATCACTACGTGGTCTTCCGCGGGGCCACGTGGGCCGATTACCAGCGCCTGCAGGCGGTGCGGGGTGACCACTCCGCGCCGCGGATCACCTATATCGAGGGGTTGCTGCAGATCATGAGTCCTTCGCGGACCCACGAGTCGATCAAGTCAGTGATCGGGCGTTTGGTCGAGGTGTACTGTCTGGAGAAGGACATCGAGTTTTCCACCTATGGCTCATGGACGATCGAAGACGAGCACGTCCAGCGCGGCGTTGAGCCCGACGAGTGCTACGTGTTCGGCGCGGTGGATGAGCCGCAGCGCCCCGATCTGGCGATCGAGGTGGTGTGGACCTCGGGGGGGATCAACAAGCTTGGCGTGTACGCGGGGTTGGGGGTTCGCGAAGTCTGGTTTTGGCGCAAGGGGGTCATCACACCGTATGTGCTGCGCGATGGCGAATACGCGGCCGTGTCGCGCAGCGAGGCCCTGCCGGGCATCGATCTGTCGCAGCTGGCGTCGTTCATCGACCGGCGGTCGACCTCGGCGGCCATGCGTGGCTACCGTGATGTGTTGGTGTCGCAGCTCGAGCGATCGTAAGTCGGTCACCGATCGTTCTGGTAGTCCTCCTCCTCATCTTCATCATCCCCAAACAGCGCCCCCACATAGAGCTCCACCTTGTCGAAGGGCTCGGCGCGCACGCGCTCGCTGTGTTCGGCGGCCTGGACCAGCAAGAAGCCTTGGGTCGTCGATCGTAGGGGCCTCCGATCCGAGAGGCCACTCGCGACTGCGCCCGCCCGTGGGGGCCGCTCGGCGACGCCTTGCGCACCAGCTCGCCATCGATGATCTCGTGGAAGCGCTCGTGCTCGGGGAGCGCCAGCAGCAGGGCCGCCGTTGCATTGCCCCGGTCCTCGGCGGTGAACGGCATCGACCCCGAGCATAGCGCACGGTTGGGCGGAAAAGGGCGAGCCGAGTCGCTCACGCGCTTTCGGTCCGCTTGCCTCGCCAGGGCCACGACAGCAGCGAGAGGATCCCAAAGTTGACCGACATCATCAGTCGCGTCCCCGCCATGAAGACGACGATGTGGGCCTCGCGTTGGCCCAGCTGATGGAGCGCGGCGGCCCAGCCTCCTTCTTGGACCCCGAGGCCACCGGGGGTGATGCCGACCAGCCCGGCGAGCTGGGCCAGGGGGGCGGCGCTGACCAGCACCAGCGGAGCCAGCAAGACGCCGAGCCCGGCGCCGGCGCCCCAGTACTGCACCAGGATCCCCGCGTAGCGCAGCACGCTCAGTCCCACGATCCGGGCCGCCAAGGGAGGGTCGACGCGAGGTGCCTTCGGGCGAGCCAGCGAGCGGTCGCGCCGACGGAGGCGTCGCAGGGTGCCGTAGGCCCACAGCGCCAGGCCGACCAGGGGCTCCATCAGTGCGATCGCCAGCGCGACGAACACGGCGGTGCACAGCCCCAGCGAGAGCCATGGGTCGATCCACGGGATCGCGTCGAGGTGAACCGCGAGCGCCCAGGCCAGCAGCGCCAGCGGCAGCAGCAGATCGATGAGGCGCTCGAGCACCACGGGGGTGATGAGCTGCCCCAGCCGACTGTCGCTACCGGCGGCCTTGAGCGCGGCGCCGCGACCGAGCACGTCGACCAGCACGGTGGGAAGCACCTGGCCGATCACCCGGGTGAGGGCCAGGTAGTGAAAGTAGATCCCGTAGGGCAGCCGGCCCGCGCCCATGGTCTCCGACAACATCTTCCAGCGGGCCGCGGTGACCACGGTGGCGAAGGCGCTGCCCAGCAGGCTGAGACAAAGCCACTGCGGGTGAAGGTCGATGGTGTCCCGTAGCTCGTCCCAGGGCGGCGAGACCCACCAGACCAGGCCTGCGAACAGGGCGAGGCCCAGTGCGAGCTGGACCACGCCCTTGAAGATCACGCGACGACGGCCGGGCGTGGGGGCGTCCGGGGGCGCTTGGGGCGACGCGTCGTCGCTCATGGGGGATCCTCCGGCGTGGCCGTGTTCGTGGTCGTGTTCGTGGCCGTATTCGTGGTCGGGCCGACCCGGGGGGTGAGCACGGCCCGCCAGTCCAGGGCGAGGCTGCGCTGGGCCCAAAGACCACTGATCACGATCGCGGCGAGCTGACCCAGGTAGAGGTAGAAGGCAAACTTGCTGCCTTCGTCCCCGATCGCGCGATCGGGCAGGGCCAGGTGCAGGCCCAGCGCCACACCGGTCTGGAAGATCCCCAGCTGGGCCGGTCCCCCGGGCACGAGCAAGGCGATGTTCATGGTCGCCATCACCAGCAGCGCGCCGGACAGATCGAGGGGCAGGTCGCAGCCCCGCGCCAGCACCCACATCCCGACCGCGTTGCTGGCCCAGTAGGCGAGGGTGACCAGCACGAAGGTGGACAGGGCGCCGCCGCGGGGTAGGGCGGCCAGGCCCTGGGCGACCCCTTGGCTCAGGTCGGCAGCCCAGCGACCCAGCCGCGGCCAGATCCGGCCGACGGTGGCGTCGAGCACGACCCCGGCTGCGGTGGGCCAGCGTGCCATGAGCACGAGGGTGACCAGACCGCCGAAGAAGATCGCCATCAGCCCGGTGGTGCCCAGGGCCAGGCGGCTGAGCTCGGCCTCGGTGCGGCCGGCGCTGGCGACGAAGAAGAGCCCGCAGATCACCAAGCCGTCGAGCACCCGCTCGATGGCCACGGTGCCCAGGGCCCGCTGCACGGTGATCTCGCTGCGCTGGGCGAGGAACAGGGGGCGGGCCAGCTCGCCGAGGCGAAAGGGCAACAGCGCGATCCACATGTAGCCGGCCAGGCTCACCCGCAGGGTCTGACCCCGCCGCACGTCACCCAGCGGCGCGACCAGGGCATGCCAGCGTCCGGCGCGGAGCAGGATGTAGGGGACGAGGGTGGCCGCATACGCGGCGAGGATTGCGGGGGCGATCTGCAGATCGGCCGGGATCGCCCGCAAGTAGGGCCAAAGCGCGATGACGAAGGCGAGGGCCAGCACCAGCGCGACGATCAGGCGCAGCCACAGGCCTCGCCGCCAGAGCGCCTGGGGGGGCGTGGATGCGGCGGCCGACGGTACGGGATCGGAGGGCACGAGCGGGCCGAGCTTACCCGGCCGGTGGCGTGGCTACGAGGGCCTACGAGGGCCTACGAGGGGCCAGCCGCCGCCGAGGGGGCGCCGTCCGGGTCCGGGTCTGCGCCCTTGCCCTTGCGAAAGTGCGAGAGGTGGTTGGGCAGCACGGGCAAGGCCGGCCAGGCGGAGTCGGGGTGGATCGACCGGGTGCGGGCATAAAGCGCGTGCTCGGTCTCCACGCGCGCGGGGTCGGGCAGGCAGCACTCCACCGGGCACACGGCCTGGCACGCCTCGCGGTCGTGAAAGCCCACGCACTCGGTGCACAGGTAGGGATCGATCACGTAAAGGCCGTCACCCTCCGAGATCGCCTCGTTGGGGCACTCGGGCTCGCAGGCTCCACAGTTGATGCAGTCCCCGGTGATGTGCGTGGCCATGGGCAGGGCGCAGCATGCTCACGCGCCCCACACTCGTCAAGAAGGTCCGGTGCTCGACCAGCAACCTCGGTTCTCTCGATACAAGACCGAGGCCGGGCGCGACAGCCGTCGCGCATCCCACCCGGCCTCGGCCAAGAACTTCAGGACAGCAGGTGCTCGACGGTGCTACGCACCGCCTCGAAGCGGTCGATCGCTCGCGCGACGTTGGCGTGGCGGTGCATCAAGAAGGCCAGCACGTAGTATTCGCCCACCGAGCCGGCCATGAGGAGCTTCGCGTGGCCCTCCAGGAGCACCAGCGGGGTGCCCAGGTCGAGCTTGGCGGCGCTCTTGCTGGTGCGGATGACGGCCTGCTCCACCTGGGCTCCCGCGAGCTGGACGTCGATGTCGGCGAGCGTGCGTGGGTCGTAGACGTAGTCGACCGCATAGCCGTCGTCGTCGACCAACACCGCCCCCATCGCGCCGGGGACGTCCATGAGGTTTTCGATCACGCGCCCGAACTCGCTGCGCATCGCGCTGGGGATCCGGCGCGAGAGATCGATGAGGGTCTCGGCCGGGCGAACCCTCATGGGGTGTTCTCCTGGGGGGTGGGGGACTCTGCGTCCGAGGGGCGGACCATCCGCACGCTGCGGCGTTGGCTCATCTGCTGCAAGCGGAGATCGAGCTGCTCGGCTCGCCACGCGTCGAGCACCGAGGCGCGCACGACCGACTCGGTCGCCGGGTCATCAGCGGGCTGAGCGGGCAGGCGTTCGTGCAGATAGACCACGTGCAGGCCAAAGCGGGTGAACAAGGGCGCCGAGAGGCTCGCGGTCTCCATGGCGCGCACGACCGCGGTCCACTGGGGATCGAAGCGGGGCTGCAGGCAGTGCCCGTCGCTGGGTCGGATCTGGATGCACGCATCCAGATCGAAGCCTCCGGGCTTGGGAAACGACAGCTGCAATCGGGGATCGGTCAGGGCCTCGGACAGCTGCACCTGAAGGCCGATCAGGCGGCACGCCTCGGGATCGCCGAGCGGCACGGTGCGCTCGATCCGCTTGAGCACGGGGACCAGGGTGGCCCGGGCCGCGTCTTGCCACTGTGGGTCGGCGGTGATCTCCGCTTTGGCGTCGAGATCGTCGACGTTGGGCGGCTCTACCACCACCTGGCACACGCTGTGGATCTCGGGGTGAACCAAGCGGGGGTCGAGGCGGGCGCGAACGAGGCGGGGATCGTCGGCGGGGATTTGGTCGGGACCGTGCGCGGGCTCGAAGCGCTCCTCGAGCCACAGCCGGGCCCGGGCGGCGCGGCGCAGGTGGGTGGCGCGCCGCTCGGAGAGCACAGGCCCCGGATCTTCTCCGGAGGCGGCATGCTGCTGTCGCCCCGCGGCGGCCAAGCGCAGGGTGGACAAGGCCCGCTGCCGGGCTTCGGTCTCGCTCAGTCCATCGCGCGTGGCGATCTGCTCGACCACCGAGGCATCGAGCACGAGGGCCCCGATCCGCGCCACGGGGCGTCGGGACGGCTCGGCCTTGTCCGGGCAGCCGGTCATGAAGCCGGTCATGAAGCCGGTCACGAGGGTGAGCACCACCCGTGTCCGCACGCGGACAATGCTAGTACGCCAGGGAGAATGCGAGCGCGCCCAGGCGGGCGTTGCCGAAGCGATTGGTCTGGAACACGTGGTTGTAGGTGGCCTCGATCCACCCCCGCTCGAGCCACCCCATGCCCCGGACCTTGGCGAGCCCGTCGAGCTCATAGACCAGCTGGATCCCCGGGGTGTGGGATCGGAAGGCGCCCATCTTGGGATCGGCGGTGGCGAAGCTGCCATCGGCCGTGCTGCAGTAGAAGGATGCGCCATCATCGAGGACTTCCGCCCGGGGGTCGATACAGATGAACGACGCGCTCTGTTGATAGTACCGGTAGCGGGCCCGCAGGCGAAGGTGCGAGAGCACGCGCACGTGGATCCGCGGATCGATGGCGTGGGTGCGGATGAGCCACGAATCGGCGCTAAAGCGATAGCGCGGCTCGAGCACGATCGGTATGGGCACCTTGGGGACGGCCCAGCGCACCGCACCCGACAGCGCAACCCGTGAGCGCCCCAACGGGTGGATCTCGACCTCGGAGGTTGGGATCTGCGCACCGCGGTAGGGGTTGTCTTGCGGGCCCAGCGAGCGTGCGACCTCGAGCGAGGCCAGTCCCAGTACCCGGCGGTGCCACGCGTGGGTGTAGTGGGCGGCGACGTAGTGGACCTGGTGGAGGTTGTGACCGACCCCGCGGCCACCGGATTGGCACAGACCCACGTCGACCGCGCCGCCACACCAGGGAGCGCGCACTCGGGTGTTGGCCTGGATCCGATAGACGCGATCGAAGTTGTACCCGTACGACAGGCCCAGCGTCAGCGAGCGCGCCAGCAGATCGCGCGACGCGGACACGCCGACGCCCCGCGCGATGTAGTCGGTCTCGGAGGAGTAGCGAAAGAAGCCACCCACGGTCCACTCGCCCAGGCGCGAGCCGGCGTGGGCGGTGAGCTCGTGGCGGATCTCGGTGAACACCAAGTCGCCGCCGGTGACTTGCGCAGTCCCCGAGGCAATCGAGGCGGAGCTTATCGCGTCGAGCACGTAGGCGGCGCCCAGCGACAGTCGTTCGTCGGGCACATCGACCTCGACGTCGACGGTGGGCTGGAGCACCCGGGTGGAGGCCTCGCGGTAGTAGTTGCCCCGCACGATCACCCGATCCTCGCCCGCCGACGGGCGCGGCATCCCCCACAGCACCAGCAGCGGCAACAGCCAGGTGACGAGCGACCAAAGCCGCGGCCCGCCCGTCCGCTGGCCTCGGCCAGATCGATCCTTCAGCCGCAACCGCAGCCGCCTCCCGCCCCGCCGTGTCCGCCAAATCCGGCCTCACGGGCGGCCTCGAAGTGCGTGTGCCAGACCTCTTCTTCGGCCTCGGTCACCGGGGTCATCTCGGGGGTGCTCAGCGTCTGACGCTGGGCGGGGGTAACGGTCACGCAGGCGCTCGAGGCCAGGGCCAGGCCGAGCGTGAGGGTGCGCGGCGTGGGCCGAGCGAGGGTCGTACGAGGCATCGGCCCCACGCTGCCCCAAGCGCTCCGTACCGGCAAGGCCAGGCCGTCGCGCGAGGAGCGAGCGCCGCGCTCCGCCGGGGTCGGAGCGGCTAGCAACGTGGCCGCGGTTCGTTTAGCCTCGCGCCGATGAGCGGGCCGACCCCTGGGGAGCGAACCGGTCGCCTGGTGGTGATCGACGGACCCGCGGGGGCGGGCAAGACCACGATCGCGCGGGCGCTGGCGCGGCGCCTGGGCCTGCCGCTGCTGGATACCGGGGCGATCTACCGCTCGTTGGCCCTGGTGGCTCGGCGCCGCGGTATGGCGTGGGACGACGAGCCGGGCCTGGTCGCGCTGGCGACCGAGCTTCGGATCCGCTTTGGGGGGCTGGCTCCTCCCGGGGCACCCGATACCCCCCAGCGGGTCTGGGTCGATAACGACGACGTGACCGAGGCGATCCGCACCCCGGAGGTCGCCGACGGAGCGTCGCGGGTCTCGGCCCTGCCCGGGGTCCGTCGAGCGCTGCTGGACCTACAGCGCGCTCTGGGCGCCAGTGGCTGTGTGGCCGAGGGTCGTGACATGGGCACGGTGGTGTTCCCCGAGGCGCCGTACAAGTTCTTCGTGACCGCCGACCTGAGCGAGCGCGCTGCCCGTCGCCGGGCCGACTTGGGCGCGATGGCGCCCGAGCAGTCGCCCAGCTTGTCGTCGGTGGAGGCCGACCTTCGCTCGCGTGATGCGCGAGACTCGGGGCGCTCGGCGGCTCCGCTTTCGCGGGCCGAGGACGCGGTGCTGATCGACACCACTCAGCTGGACCCTTCGGAAGTGATGGCGCTCATCTTGCGCCGGATCGGTGAGTCGCCGGAGTCGGCACCCGATCCCGCGCTCGGTTGACCGAGACCCCCAAACGCCCTACCTTCGCCGCTCTCGCGGCCGGCGGCGCGCACCCCACGCTGCGCGCCGCGAGCGACGGGAGCACCCTGTCGTCTCCTTCTTCTCAACCCGAACGTCAACCCTACAAACCCCATCATGAGTCACTCAGTTTCCCCCGCCCCCGGCGACGAGAGCTTCGCCGACATGTTCGAACAGACGACCCTGGAGACCCCCGAGGTCAAGGAGGGCTCCATCGTCAAGGGCGTCGTCGTCGACATCATCGGGGACTATGCCGTCGTCGACGTTGGCCTCAAGGCCGAGGGTCAGGTTCCTCTGCGCGAGTTCCGAGAAGAGGACGAGTCCGGTGAAGAGGGGGCGATGACCCAGCCCCTGGTGGACATCGGCGACGAGGTCGAGGTCTTGCTCGAGACGGCCGAGGATCAAAACGGCCTGGTGGTCCTGTCCAAGGAGAAGGCCCGCAAGCGCAAGGTCTGGGACGAGATCTCCAAGGCGGTCGAGCAGGACGGCTTGGTCACCGGGACGATCACCGCGCGGGTCAAGGGCGGCCTGTCGGTCATCCTCGCCGGTGGGGTCAAGGCGTTCCTGCCCGGCTCCCAGGTCGACCTTCGACCGGTCCGCAACCTCGATTCCTTCATCGCGCAGGACTTCGAGTTCAAGATCATCAAGTTCAACAAGAAGCGCGGCAACATCGTGCTGTCGCGCCGGGTGCTGCTCGAGGCCGAGCGCGCCGAGATGAAGGAAGAGACCCTGGGCAAGCTCCAGGAGGGTCAGATCGTCGAGGGCGTGGTCAAGAACCTCACCGACTACGGCGCCTTCATCGATCTCGGCGGGATCGACGGGCTGCTCCACATCACCGACATGAGCTGGGGCCGGGTCAATCACCCCTCCGAGCTGTTTCAGGTGGGCGACAAGGTTCAGGTCAAGGTCCTCAAGTTCAACACCGACTCCGAGCGGGTCAGCCTGGGCCTCAAGCAGATCACCCCCGACCCGTGGATCAACGCCGAGGAGAAGTACATCCCCGGCACCGTGGTCCAGGGCAAGGTGGTCAGCATCAAGGACTACGGCGCCTTCATCGAGCTCGAGGAGGGCATCGAGGGCCTGGTGCACGTCTCGGAGATGTCGTGGACCCGCCAGATCAAGAACCCCAAGCAGATCCTCAAGATCGGCGACGAGGTCAAGGCGGTCGTGCTCGACATCGATGTGTCGCAAAACCGGATCTCCTTGGGCATGAAGCAGCTCGAGGAGAACCCCTACGAGAAGGTCGTCGAAAAGTACCCGCCCGGTACCGTGGTCGAGGGGATCATCCGCAACATCGCCGACTTCGGCGTGTTCGTGGAGCTCGAGCCCGGGATCGACGGACTGGTACACATCACCGATCTGTCGTGGACGCAGCGGGTACGGCACCCCTCCGAGCTCTACAAGAAGGGCGACGAGGTCCGGGCGATGGTCCTCAACATCGACAACAGCGGCGAGAAACCCAAGATCAGCTTGGGCATCAAGCAGCTGCAGCAGGATCCTTGGGATCGGATCCCCTACGACTACCCGATCGGCAAGATCATCGAGGTCAAGATCCTCAAGCTCGCCGAGTTCGGGGCCTTCGCCGAGATCGAGCCCGGGATCGAGGGGTTGATCCATATCTCGGAGATCACCGACGAGCGGATCGAGGATCCGGGCCAGGTGCTCGAGCCGGGACAGACCCAGCGCGCCGAGGTGATCCAGATGGACGCGGCCGAGCGCCGGATCGGGCTGTCGATCAAGAGCGCCCGTCGCCAGGATGAGCTGGCCGATGCGCAGGGCTTCCAAAATGCCAGCCAGGCCGGGGCGACCTTGGGTGATCTGATGGCCGACAAACTCCGCCAGGCGACCGGCGGCGGCGAGTCATCCGACGAATCCTAGCCGCGCCGTCCGGGCCCGTCGCGTACCGCCACCCGCGCGACGGGCGGGGCCGGAGCTGAGGACCAGACTCGAGGGCCGGACCCCGAGGGCCGGACCCGAGGACTGGTCGGGTCGCCCGTCGGGCCGGGGTCATCGGCCCGGATCGTCAGGGCCGGGCCCGCCCGCCCTGGGCGGCCTGCCGGGTGACCTCACGGGCGGTGGTCGACGACCGTCAACGTAGGGCAGCGTAGGGCAGCGTATGACGGCCGAGAGGGCGCCTGGCCCGATCGCTTGATCGCGCCCGCGTCCGCGATGTATCTCGGGCGGACATGGCCGGTCCGATGGACGATGTTCGCGTACTCGAAGGGGCCCTCGATGCGAGCGGAGCGCGGGTGTGCATCCTGGTCAGCCGCTTCAACGCGTTCATCACCGAGCGCTTGCTCGAGGGGGCAGTGGATGCCCTGGTTCGGCACGGGGCACGGGCCTCGGACATCACCGTGGTGCGAGTGCCCGGGGCGTTCGAGCTGCCGCAGGTCGCCGCGCGGGTGCTGGCGGGTGACCACGGCTACGACGCACTGATCGCGCTGGGGTGCCTGATGCGCGGCGACACGATCCACTTCGATCTGATCGCGGCCGAGGCGACCAAGGGCCTGGGGGCGCTGGGCATCGACAAGGGGATCCCGGTGGGCTTTGGCGTGCTGACCACCGACACCCTCGACCAGGCGGTGCATCGGGCGGGGGCCAAGTACGGCAACAAGGGGGCCGAGGCGGCCATGGCCGCGGTGGAGCAGCTGAACCTCTATCGCGCCATCGATGGGATCGCGAAGGGGTGAAGGCCACGGGCACACCAAACGGCGCGGTCGTCGGGACCGAGGCGCGCGACGATCGAGGGCAGGGGCGCGAGCTGGCGCTACTGGCCCTGTGTCATCTGGAGTCCTATCCGTCGGACGAGCATGGCGAGGCGCTGGCTCTACTGTGGCGCCACCCCCCCCGGGGGGAGGGAGACCGAGGGACGAGCTTTGTGCGCATGGCCGAGCACCCGCCGGCCCGGCGTCGGGCCGATGCGCTGCTCTCGAAGCTCCTGCCCCGTCGGGCGGAGCTCGACGAGGTGATCACGCAGATCTCGGTGCGTTGGCGGCTCGACCGCATGGCCCAGGTGGATCGCAACGTGCTGCGGCTGTGTGCGTTCGAGCTGGGCCAGCCGACCATCCCGCGGCCGGTGGTCCTGGCCGAGGCGGTGCGGCTGGCTCGGCGTTATGGCAGCGAGCAGAGCCCGCGCTTTGTCAACGGCGTCGCCGATGCGCTCGCGAAGCGGCTGCGGCCGGTCCCCGCCAAGGGAGCCGCCCATCCGGTCTCGAAAGCCCCGGTCTCGAAAGCCCCGGTCTCGAAAGCCCCGGTCTCGGAAGCCCCGGCCTCGGAAGCCCCGGCGGCGCCTGAGTCCATGGAGGCCGATGGCTGAGCGCCTGGCGGTGGCCGAGATCGAGGTCGCCCCCCTCGATCGGGGGCTGCTAGACGGTGTCCTCGGTCCGACGGGCGTGCGCCAGGGAGTCGATCTGGCGGTGTTGCCCTGCTTTACGGACGAGCGGCCGCTCCAGGGGCTGGCGGGGTTGGTCGACTGGCGCATGGGGGGCCGCCTATCCGCGATGCTCCGCGAGGGGCTGTGCACGGGGGACGCCGACGAAGCGGTGCTGCTGCCGGGTTGTCGAACCCTGCCGATCGAACGCCTGATAATGGTGGGCCTGGGGCCGTCGAGCGCGTTCGACCGGGCGCTTGCCGAGGCGACGGGTCAGCGGTTGGTGACCATGGTCGAGCGTCTTGCGCCCCGCGACGTGCTGGTGGCCATGCCGGGGCGAGTGTCCGAGCGGGCGGTGGTGGAGGCGGTGTTCGATGGTTTGACCCGGGCGTTGCGATTCCGGCGACCCGACGATGCGATCGTCGCGCCGGCGGTCCGAGCGGTGGGCGATGACGCGGCGGTCGCGGTGGTGGTCGATCCTCCGCCCTCTGAGGATCCTCCGGTCGCCGAGGACGGGGTGGTCCCTCTGGAGGCGATGGGGGAGGGGGGCCCGGCCGAGCGGACGATCGGCGTGGCTCCGCCCGCGGTGCTCGGGGGGGACGGCCACGGACGTGACCATGGATCACGAGTGAGGGGATCACGAGTGAGGGGATCACGAGTGAGGGGATCACGAGTGAGGGGATCGCCAGTTGGGGGATCGCAAGTCGGGGGGTCGCGGGTCGCGGGGGCCGGCCCGTCGAGCGCCGGGCCGCGGCGGTGGTGGGTGGTGGCCGATCCTCGGCACGAAGCCCGGCTGCGTCGGCTGCTGGAGGGCCCGCCCCGGGCCGCCGAGCGGGGCGCCTGAGTCCCCGAACGAGCGTCGGGGCCGCGGTGGTCGATGGACCCACCCCGGGCCGCCCGGGCGGCCCGGGGCGCGCGGGGGGGGCCCCCGGGGGGGCCCCGCGGCCGGGGGGTGGCAGGCGG
>JBCCWC010000192.1:0-30023 GCA_039194325.1 Myxococcota bacterium | reverse complement strand
GAGGTAGGCGAAGCTTCCCCCCGCAAGCGGGGGGATTGGTTGAGGCTTCGTTGGGCGGGGGTGGGGGGGTGCGGGTTTGGGGGGTAGGTTGTTGGCGTAGAGATAGGGAGCTTCGATGGAGCGAGGTTGAGGCTTCGTTGGGCGGGGGTTGGGTGCAGGTTGTTGGCGTAGAGGTAGGGGGTTGTTGAGCAGAGTGTATGCGTGAGCAATGTTGACTCACTCGTTCATGACGGACTCGTTCCCGGCACTCCCGCTCGCGAAACCAGGACGCATCGCATCGACGAAGCGATCGTGATCGAGCAAGTTCATCGAGCCCGCCGGACCACCCCTTGGGGTCACTCTGCGCACCATCCAATACGGCGTTGGTGGCGCGGATCTTGCGCATCTGGATCCAAAGCTCGCCTATTTTGGATCGAGAACCCGCAAATTGCGCAGATTACTTTTATATCAATTATCTAACTCTATGATTGTATTCAGTAATACATTTAACTACATAATGGTAGGGTGTGTTTTCTAAAAATCACCTTGTAATCAGCAAACCCTGGTGCAGGCTGATGTCGGACAAAGGGAGAGCGGATCGCTCACCTACGTTGCTCGACTCACGGCCGACCCTCTATGCAGATCGCTCGCACTGCTCTTGCTGCCTTGGTCCTCACCACCACCGTCGCCACGGGCTGCGACGTACTGAGCTCGGACCGGATCGGTTCGGATGGTGGCGTGGTCGTCTCCGAGGACGGTCGCATGATGCTGGAGATCCCCGAGGGCGCGCTCGACCAAGAGGTCGAGATCAGCATCGAGGTGATGGAGGGCCCCGATGGGTCAGCCAGCGATCTCTACGTAGTCGAGCCGATGGGTCTGACCTTCGCCCGGCCGGTCGTGCTCACCTACGACTACGATGAGCAGACCCTCGATGGGCACGAGGCACAGGAGCTGACCATGGTGGCGCACCGGGAGATCTTCTGGGCGCACCTCGGTGACCAGCTCGTGGACAACGACGACCAGACCGTTACGGCCAGCCTGATGGCGCTCTCGGCGGTCACCCTGGTCATCGAAGACTGAGCGGCTCGTCTCGATCTGTGGTGTCATAGGGCCCGCGGACGGAACGAGCATGACCAACGAACAAACGACGGCCCTCATCTGCTTCTCTGGGAGCAAGGGGACCAACGCCGGTACCCACGTGCAGCTCTGCCTGGGCACCGAGGGTGGCCCCTCGGATAAGAAGCCCTACGCGTTCACGATCACCATCGCGAATGTTCCCGTGTCGCTGCCCGGGCCCCCCGCGGCTCAGGGAACCGTCAACGTGACCGAGCAGATCCCGCTGTCGCGCGACGATCTAGAGAAGCTGCGAGGCTGGCTCGATCAAGTCGCACCGCGCTGAGCAGGGCGACCGCTGTAGGTGGCAACCCTTCGTCGAGCACCACGGTCGCCATCGTGGTGTGGCCGTGTGGCCGTGCGGCGGTTCGTCGGTGGGGCGTTTCCCGAGTCTGCCGTTTGACGGCCTCGAGGGCAGCGTCATCAGGCCGGCGCCGCGTTCCTTGACGAACCTCCATCGCCGCCCATGTGGGCGTGTGAGGAGTTCGTCACCCACACTCGCTCCTGATCGGCGAGCTCCGTCGGTGGAAGATCGAGCTCCGTCGCGAGTCAATCGTAGAGGTGCTCGTCGACGGTGCCGTCGATGAACATCGCAAACCAGGCGAGCAGCTCAGCGGATTCGAATGGGGTCAGGGGCCTGACGATCCGCCGACGCACACGCACTCCCGGGCCCAGCTCTTCCCACGGCTGCTCGTATCCCACGACCCGATGGAGCGAGCCAGTGCCCTCGTTGAACACGTACTTCGTCGTCGTCATCGTCTACGGCTCCTCATCGGGCGTGGTCGTCGACCAGGCATGCACGAACCGAGCCGAGCTCGGTCACTCCACGACTCACGCCGCCATCGCCGGTGTGTTCCCTCGAGCGCACCCCGACAGGCGGGTCCGTATACGGCGTTCGATGCCTCTTCAGATCCCCGGACCGCTCGTGCGTTCGTGGCCCGAGGTCGCACCGGAACGTCGGTATCCTCGCCTTGGGGTACGCTGCGCCCATCAGCGTTCCCTGGATACGGCTTGCCTCCCGAGTCCTCGAGCGGTACGAGCGAGAGGAGCTGGTCGCCTTCGCCTCTCCGTGGCGTCGGCTCGTGGACGACTTCGCCGATGAGCTCGCGGGCGCGGCCGGCAAGGACGATCTGGGGGGCGTCATCGGTGAGTGGTTGCTCGACAAGGATGGGGTCGACGACGTGTTCGCCTCGGACGCAGCCTTGGGGACGGTCGTGCTCGAGCAGGCGCGAGCGCTGGCTGAAGAGCCGGAGCCCGAGCCGGAACCCGAGCCCGAGCCCGAGCTCGAGCCCGACCTAGGAGCATTCGGTGGCGATCTGATCCGCGAGCTGCTGACCCCGATCGACCCGGGAGAGCTCGATCGCCAGGTCTGGATGGCGCAGTGGTCCCGACAGTCCTACACCCCGGTCACTCGGGAGGGCGACGGACCCGTGGGCGCGAGCAAGTTCGGAGGGGCCGCCTTCTTGCTCCGCGGCGAGTCCTGGCCCGAGTGCCCCGGCTGCCACGCCCCCATGAAACTCCTCGTGCAGCTCGACTTGGCCGAGCTGCCCGAGCACATGCCCCATCCCCATCGCACGGGTCTGTTGCAGGTGTTCTATGCCACCCGCCACGACCCAGACTGCCCGGTGAGCCACGAGCCGTGGCGACCCTTTGCCGAGTCGACCTTCGCCCGCTGGTTGCCAGCCGAGCACCTCGCCGAGGAGGCCGAGCCCGCGCAGGATCCCACCAAGTCACCGGCGGCTCTGCTCACCGGCTGGACCGAAGGTCCGCTGGAGCTCCCCGCCTACGAAGAAGAAGCGGGCGAGCCGGCCCCCGAGGGCCTCGAAGAGCTCGAGGACGAGGCGTATAACCCCCGCTCGGGCGACAAGCTCGGTGGTTGGCCGGCGTGGGCGCAGGGGCCCGAGGTGCCCAAGTGCCCCAAGTGCTCGCAACCCATGGAGTACCTGCTCCAGCTCGACTCCAACGGGCTCACCCACCATCAGTTCGGCGACGGCGGCACCGGCCACGTGTTCCAGTGCGCCCGTCACCCCGAGGTCGTCGCGTTCGGCTGGGCCTGCTCCTGAGCGTGCCCGGGCTGGCGCGGTGGCGCGCTTGCTCTTGTGTCGCATGCGCCGTAGGGCTTCGAGAGTCGCGGGCTACGAGGACTCTGCGTGGGCGCTCCAGTCCCATGCCTCGGGGTCCCAGGTCACCACAGGGAGACCGCCGAGGACCGGGTCGAAGAATCGCTGGGCGCGAGCGTGACACTCATCGAGCGTCTTCCATGGCAGCTCGAATTCCAGAGCTTTCTCGGCATAGGGACCCTGCCAGGAGACCGGTGGTGCGGGGAGTCGGTCGGGGATCGGGTGTGTGTCCCGGAATGCGAACGTCTTGGCGATCGCTTTTCTCAGGCGATCTGCTCGGATCGGGGTCTCGTTGGCGATCAAGGCGATGTCCGGGAGATCTTTATCTCGAGAGTTTCCGTTGGGCCACTTCATCGTGTAGGCGTGGAGCTTCTCCGCTAGGTGCGATTCGATCGGATAGACGCGCACTCGTGGGGGAGCGATCCCGGCGAACCGTAGTCGGTCCGGCGCAACCACTTCCTCGGGGTCGCCGAGCATAGGGTCCCCGATGCCAATGTCCATCGGAAAAGCGTTCCCGTAGATCTTCCCGGCGATCTTGCACTCGACTCGGAAGCGAAGGCCCTCGTACTTGGCCCTCTCGGTCAAAATGGTCGGATACTTGTGGCGGCGTACCTCGAAGACCATGAAGTCGTGGAGGTCGAGACGTCCTGCCCGCTGGAATCGGTCGAGCATTTGTTTTGGATCTCCAGACGCACCGATATCGATGTCCTTGGTGGTTCGCGCTCGTTGAAGGCGAAGCTCGAGGGCCAGCCCTCCCTTCAAGACGATTGCATCCCCAAACTCGTCGATCAGGCGAGCAATGAATCGATCGAAGACCAGCAGCTGGCGGAGCCGGCCGAGGTCGCGGCCCGTCTTTGCCTCTGCCTTGAGACGTTGCTCTACGCTGGCCTTGAACGCGTTAGGTGTCTTGAACGTCCGGGCCACTCAGCCTCGCTCCATGACGTCGATACTCGTTGCTATGCTCGTGATGCTGGAGACGTCGAGTAGCCCGCGCTCGACCGCCTGGTCGAGCGCCTGCCGGAGTATGCCCGGACTGAGCTTGCTCGCGACGCAGTCGAGCAAGGTCCGCGCCGGCGAAGTGATCGGAACGCTCCCGTACCAGCTTTGCTCCCCGCTTGGTATGTCCGCGTAGTGGAGAGCCAGGCCTGGCGGGAGCGAGCGGCGACGCGCTCGTTCGGATTCGGGCACCGTCATGTGAATCCGCTCGGGCAGGAGATCGGACAGCTCGTGCAACGAGAGCGCGGTCCCGTGGGAGAAGACGCCCAACTGCTCGGACCATAACCAGAGGATGGTCAGATCCTCACGCTCACTCCCCGGAAAGCTGGAGAGTCGATAGATCCCGCGTCGAACTCTCTCGAACGTCCCCGTCTTGCAGTGGTAGCGGATGAGCTGAGACGAGAACCCGGCTGCATGGGCCTGGTCCAGCGAGAAATACCCGTTCTGAGCAGCAGCGATCTCCCAAAGCTGAGACTTGTCAGGGCTTGCCGGTTTCTCGGAGTCCAAAACTAAAGTATTTTTTAACTTTATTGTCGAAAAAATCAAGAAACTAAAGGAATACTGTAGTGCGCTTAGTACGCATTATGCGGTAAAGACGCCCATCCGACGGAGCCTGCCGGCGTCGGGACTACCATGCCGGCCGTGGCCGACTACGACGTCTGTGTGATCGGCGCGGGGCCCGCGGGCTTCGCCGCCGCGATGCGTCTTTGGGACTTCGGCAAGCGCGTGTGCCTGGTGGAGCGCGGCCGTTTGGGAGGGGCCGGGGTCCACAACGGCGCCCTGTCGTCCAAGACGCTGTGGGAGCTGTCGTGCGACTACCGTCGCGCACGTCGGCGAGATCGCGGCTACGTTGCGAGCGATCTGCAAGTCCACTTCGGGGCGGTCATGCAGGTGGTCGAGGAAGCGACCGGCGCCAAGGAGCAGCAGATCCAGCGACAGCTACGCGCGCTGGCTCAACCCAGTACCGATGGCCCCGGCTCGATCGCCCAGGTTCGTGGGACCGCCCGGTTCCTCGACCCGCATGCTGTCGAGGTCGAGGGCAGCAGCACCGGCGATACCCGCAAGATCACCGCCGATCACTTCATCGTGGCCACCGGCTCACACCCCCGGATCTTGCCCGAGGTGGAGGTCGACGGGCGGCGGATCATCACGTCTGACCACATCGGTCGGCTCGAGCGATTCCCCCGGAGCCTGGTGATCCTGGGCGCGGGCGTGGTGGGGTGCGAGTTCGCCACGATCTTCGCCAACTTCGGCCAGACCAAGGTCTACCTCATCGATCGCGCGGAGCGGATCTTGCCCTTCGAGGATCCCGACGTCTCGCGGGTGTGCTCGACCAACCTCGAGGCCAAGGGGGTCACGATCCACCACCGCGCCAAGCTGATCTCCATGCACGCCGTGGGCGAGGAGGTCGAGTATACGATCGAGCACCACACCGGCGGGCGCGAGACGATCCGAGTGGACAAGGCCCTGGTCTCCGTGGGGCGCGTGCCCAACACCGCGGGCCTGGGCCTCGAAGAGATCGGGGTGAAGCTCGACGAGCGTGGCCACATCGCAGCCGACGACACCAGCACCTCGCTGCCCCATGTCCACGCGGTGGGCGACGTCACCCTCGACGTGGCCCTGGTCAGCGTGGGGGAGATCGAGGGGCGTCACGCGGCCGAGGTCATCACCGGGCACACCGAGCACGCGCTGGCCTACGACAACCTCTCGACCATCATGTTCCTCGACCCCGAGGTGGCGGCGATCGGGCTCAACGAGCAGCAGGCCCAAAAGCAGCGGATCCCCTATCGGGTGGCCGTGTACGACTATGGGCTGGTCAATCGTCCGATCGCCATGCGGGCCACCGGCGGCTTCGTGAAGCTGCTGACCACCGACGACGACGAGCTGCGGATCCTGGGCATGCGAGCGCTGGGCGTGCATGCATCCACCATGCTCGAGGCGATCTCGCTGATGATCCAGCACTCGCGCTCGGCCCGAGATCTGGCCGAGCTGCTGCATCCGCACCCCGCGGTGACCGAGGGGCTCCAGGATTGCGTGCGCATGCTGATGGGGTCGTCGATCTTCAAGCCCTGCGTGTTCCAGTCGGAGCTTAGGCTGTCGCGGATCGGGTACGACGACGCCGCCAGCGGCAGCTAGCCGCTGGCCTTGCGGAGCAGGAACTTCGCCAAGGACGACTCACGGTCGGACGTGCTCGAAGATCACGTTGTCGGCGACCAGGCGAGCCCGAGCGAGCCCGGCCTCGTCGCGCACGGTCCACGCCACCAGGGGTAGACCTCGGCGACGAAGATGACTCGGGGCCCAATAGGGCAGTGACCATAGCTCGTACCCGATGAAGTGCGGGCGGGCCTGGGGCGCGAGCGCCAGGTTGCGCAGGGCCAGCTTGTGGTGCAACGGCATCGGTTCGTCCCGCATGTTGCCCGACAGCAGGCCGCGGGGTAGGTCGGGAGCGAGCTTGCGCATGCGGATCATCGAGAAGGGATCGAACGATTGCACAGCATAGTCGCCGGGTTGGCGGGCGAGCACGTCGCAGACCGCCCGCTCTAGCGGGCCCACGCGATCGGCGGGCTTGAGCTCGATGAGCACCGGTACCCGACCGGCGACCTGCGCGAGGACGCCGTCGAGGCTGGGGATCGTCTGTTCGCTCGCGCCCAGGCGTAGCGTCGTCAGCTCGGCCAGCGGGGTCGCGGCCACCGTTCCGGGCCGACCGGTCATGCGCTCGAGGGTGGAATCGTGAAAGACCACCGCCCGACCATCGGCGCTACAGCGCACGTCGAGCTCGATGGGGTAGTCCGCGGTCGCGGCCGCTTCGAATGCGGCCAGCGAATTCTCGGGCCGCTCGTCGTCGTGGAGCCCCCGGTGCGCGATCGGTCGCTGTCGCAACCAATCTGGAGCGCGATGGGGCGAGCGGAAGCGCGGCATGCCGGCATGATGCAATCACGCTCGTGCGCGCTGCAATTCGCGCGATTTCGACGACTTGGTGTAGGTTCGACGGAGGTCGGCCGTTACATCGGCGTGACCGTGGGCGGGAACCTACGGTCTATGCTCGATGTCCGAGGTCATCGTGAGATCATCGCTCGTCTCTCCGGTGCGGCCGTTCGGGCTGCTGTTGCTGTTGCTGGGCTGTGGGTCGTCGACCGCCCGACAGGGCGCCGATCAGCCGGTGTCTGATCGGTCCGACGACGCTCGGTCCGACGGCGCTCGCTCCGAGATCGCGTCGCCGAACTCCGTGACCTCGTCTCGTTCTGGGGGATCGCATGCTCGCTCCGAGCCCCAAGTCGCCGCCCTGCCCGGCCTACGCTGGCGTGTGCTCAGCTTCAACATCAATTTCGGGGTCGGGCACGATCCGAGCAATCCCGCCGCAGTGACTGAGGCCGACGCCGATCTGGTCTTGCTGCAGGAGACCACCGACCAGTCCGAGCAGGTCTTTCGTGAGCATTTCGCGGAGCGCTATCCCCACATGCTCTTTCGACAGTGCTGCAATGCGGGGGGGTTGGGGGTGATGTCCAAGCATCCGATCCTCGACGAGGACTATCTCGAGCCCACCGTCGGCTGGTTCCCCGCGTGGCGAGTGGTCGTGGACACTCCGCTGGGCCCCGTGCAGGTGCTCAATGTTCATCTTCGCCCTCCGATGAGCGATGGTGGCAGCTGGGTGGCGGGTTACTTCAGCACCCGCGGAGTGCGGCGCGACGAGATCGAGAGCTTCTGGGCCCAGATGGACCCAAAGATGCCCACCGTAGTGGCGGGTGACTTCAACGAGAATGCCGAGGGTCAGGCGGTCGCATTCCTGGCCGATCGGGGTCTACGCAGCGCGCTGCCTCAGGTCCAGCCTCGTGCCAAGACCTGGCGTTGGCAGACCCGGATGGGAAAACTCCGCGCGATGCTCGATCACGTCGTGATTAGCGAGGACCTCGGACTCCAAGAAGTTCGGGTACTGGAACGAGGCACATCGGACCACTTTCCCGTGCTCGCCGTGCTCGGTCCGGCGCCTTGAAATCGAGCGCGGGTTTCATCCAGATGCTGCTAGAGTCACGCCGACATGGCCCGCGCAGGTACCCCGCTCGACACCGGCGATCCGATTCCCGCGCTGTCGTTCGAGACCCTCGACCACGGGCGGGTGGAAGTGCCCGATGTGTTCGAGTCTCGATGGGGGGTGCTGCTGCTGTATCGCGCCCACTGGTGAGCCTACTGCGCGCGGCAGTTGGCCGCGTTCCAGCAGGGCCTGCCCGAGCTCGAGTACGCGGGGATCCGCGTGATCGCAGCATCGACCGATGATGCAAAGGGTGCCCGGCGGCTGGCCGAGATAAGCGGCGCCACCTATCCCGTGGGCTATGGCTTGACCATGCTCGACACCGCGACCCGGGTGGGCGGCTACTACGACGAGGAGCGGGGGATCCTCAATGCGACCGGCTTCGTCGTGCGGCCCGACGCCATGGTCGGGGTTGCCTGCTATAGCTCGGGCAACATCGGCCGGCTCATGTGGGAAGACGTGGTTCGGCTCGTCGCGTTTTGGGAGCGCAAGATCTAGGAGCGCAAGATCTAAGAGCCCTAGCGCTCAGCGGGGCACGCGTGCCCGATAGACCCCCCGCTCGTCGCCAGCGCGGCCATCGATCGCATAGATGATGTCGCCGTCGAAGCGCTCGCCCAGGGCATCGTTGAGCCGAGGCGATTGCTCGTATCCGCCGGGATCGAGCTGCACCCACGACCCTGCATCGGGATCGATCAGGCGAAGCGCTCCGTGCCGGGTCTCGTCCGCGCCGGTGATCGTGAGGATCCGGCCGTCGGCCAGCCGTCTTCGGCTGCGATGGACGCGGTCGGCGAGCACCACTGGATCGCCGCCTTCCCAGGGCACGAAGCTCAGGTGTCCCTCGCCGACCGCCGCGAGTGGGTCGGCCTCGAAAATCTCCAGCCCGTCGCTACGTCGCGAGGCTTCCCCGTCGTGTCGAGCGAAGACCACGGGCTCGGCTTCGCCGGGGGTCCATTGGAGCTCTTCGGTGAGCCCGTCGACTCGCCGGGACAGCCACAGTCGGTCGTCCGCGATCACGCCGCGGTAGTCGGTCTTTGCGGGCATAGAGATCGGTTCTGGACCGTCCCGTCGGAGCACCGACAAGCCCTCTTGATCGTCGCGGAGCACGAGATACTCGCCCGCGTATGGGTTGCCCGTCCATTCCAGGTGGGTGTCGAGGAGATAGGCATCGGTCGAGGTCTCGCGGTCACGCACGAAGACTGGGCCGACCGGGGCCTCGGGATCGCCCGAGGACGGGTCGAGCGCCTGCCAGATCATCCATCGACCGCTGCCCGAGACTCGCAGCTCGCGAACCCCTCGCACTTCCTCGGAGGCTTCGCCGGTCGTAAGGTCGAAGCGATGGACGGTCCCGTTCTCATCGAGCCCGATCGCTTCTGTGCCCGCGGTCCATAGAGAGGTGGTCGAACGACCGCCTGGGCCGAAGTACCGATTGTGTGGGGTCCGGATCCCCTCGGCGAGCACCTCGGGCTCGGTGGTGTCGGGCGGGTCGCGCAAGAGCACGAGCGATCCGTAGCGCTGCTCGGGCTCCGGCTCGACCTCGACCGTCAATAGTCCCGCGTCGGTCGAGCGCAGCGGGCACCACCCGTCCAGGAGGGGCCGAGGGATCTGCGCACCGGTCGGGTCGAGCTCATACGCCCCGTGTTCGTCATCGTGGCAAGCGAGGATCGAGTCTCCGTGAGGGAGACTGAGCACCAGCCCTCGCGCGAGCTCGATCGGGTCCTCTGCGCACGGGCCGACCGCGTAGATCGAATGATCGAGGGTCGGGGAAGCCATGGCGAGCGGGATCTGGGGATCGACCCAGAACGTGCTCACGAGCACCCGGTCGCTGCCGGGAATGCTGTTGATGCTGTAGGCATGTTCTCCAGTTGCCAGTGGCAGCAGGCGGTGCGGGCCCTCGGTCCCGCAGACCTCGCTGAACACGGCAGGAGGTATCGTTTGGGATGGGGGCTGGACGATCTCTTCGTCGCTACAGCCGACCATGGCGAGCAGCCCGAGCAGCCCGAGCAGCCCTATCCTCGGCACGGGCGCAGCATAGCAGCTGACGACCGGGGGGCTCGTCCTTGGATCCGATCGCCTCGAACGATCGGGATCGAACATCGTCACCAACCGCGTTGGCGCATCCATCCCGCTCGGGGGGGTCGGCTTGGGGTCCTGGAGTTACTCGTGGCTCGACGCGCCCATGGACCCGCGCTAGCTTTGGGCGCATGGCTTACTTCCGGGATGGGTTGCGCCGCAAGATCGTCGTCGCGTTGGGGTTGACCCCATGGATGCTGGCTAGCCAGCCTGGTTGCGCAGTGCGCTCGCTCGATGGTCCCGACGACAGCGACGACGATAGCGACGACGACAGCGACGATGATGATGGCCACGAAGGCTCGACCAGTGACGAGTCCACCGGAGCGTCTCACTCGGGCTCGGGCTCGGGCTCTGGCGATGGCAACGGCGACTCGGACAGCGACGGACCGCCACCCACGCCGACCTGCGGGCTCTCCGGCAACGGGCTGGAATGGGAGCTGTGGATGCCGCAGGGCCCGGGCGGCCAGTGTATCTGCGACGAGGCGTGCAGGATCCTCGCGCAGGAGCAGTGGGATGAGCAGACTTGTTGCGGGAGTTGCTGGTACAGTTTTGACGAGGTGTTGTGTGCTGAGCCGATGGGTGATCAGTGCTACTACGTCGTGAAGTTCAACGAAAGCTGCGGTGAGGGTCGTCCGCTGCTGGTGGATGGTCAAGCACGTACTGCCGAGCTTTGCCACCGTGGCGACTGGGCCGAAGTCTCGGTCCATCCGAGTGTTGAGGCTCTCGAGGTCGCGCATCGGTGTGCATTAGCCGAGCATTGGTCGAGCGTTGCGCTGGCCGAGCATGCCTCGGTCGCCTCGTTTGCCCGTTTCGTGCTCGATCTGAGCGCACTAGGAGCTCCGCCTTCGCTGCTGGCCGAGGCTGCGGCGGCCATGCAAGACGAGATCCGCCACGCCCAGGTAGCGTTTGGTCTAGCGGGAGCCTACGCCGAGCGACCGATCGGCCCGGGTACGATCCCCATGGAGGGGGTCGTTGCCGGGGGCGATCCCGAGGCGATCGTGCGTGCGGCGGTGCGCGAGGGCTGCATCGAAGAGACGCTTGCCGCGGCCGAGGCCGAGCTGGCCGCGCGCCGGGCCACCGATCCCGCCGTTCGGGCGGCGCTCGCGAGCATTGCCGACGACGAGGCGCGTCATGCCGTGCTCGCCTGGCGCTTCGTGGACTGGGCCTTACGCCGCCACCCGGCCCTGGCCGCCGTCGTTCGTGATGAGCTACGGCGGGCTCTGGATGCCGCTCAAGTCGCCAGCCCGTCGGTCGACGGCCGGGGTGGCTTGCCGGCCGAGGTGGCTTCGGCCCACGGGGTATTGCCGCCGGCGGTCCGGCACCGGCTGCGAGCGCGCTGCCTACAACACACGGTGCGCCCGTGTGCCGCCGCCATGCTGCAAAGCTGCGGCCACGAGGGCTCACCGGCGCCGCGGGCTTAGCACGACGCAATCGCGGGCCATGGGGCTACCCGGCGATGCCACGCACGATCATGCGAGCGTCCGCCGTCGCCGAACCATCCCCATCAGCAGCAGCAGCACTGCATTGCTCCACCCCGAGTTCGGAGACGACCGACACAGGCATCCCGGATCGATCAGGCCGTCGTCTTGTGCCGGCCCGCCCGAGCTCTCACCCGGCTCGGGCCCTTCGGCCGAGCCCACCCCCACCCCGCTCGACTCATCGAGGGCGACGGTCGTGGTTGAGCTCGTGGTCATGCTCGGCCCAGTCATGCTCGGCCCGGTGCTCGTCTCCGGCTCCATGCCGCCGGTGGTGGTCGTCTCGTCGTCGGGCCCGATCCCCACATAGATGACCATGTAGACCGGCTCCATCACGTTGCCGTGGAAGTCCGACGCTTCGAAGGTGACCTCGTACTCTCCCTCGGGAAGCCCAGCGACGGGCATGCGCCAGTCGCTGTCGGTGGGCTTGAGGGGCGTGGCGTCGGGCCAGCTGACCGCGCAGGTGTCGTTGGTGCATATCGTCAGCTGGCCACCCGGGACCGCCTCCTCGAGCACGGACGAGTAGATCGTCCAGCGGCCGCCGAGCACCGGGTCGGCGTCGCTGAGCACCACGTCGAGCACCAGTTCTTCCCCAGGGGGAATGAACGACCCGTCTTCGGGGGTCATGGAGACGACGACGGGCGGGTCGACGTCGACGACCCGGGGGCCGTAGTACGCGAGCAGATCGGCGTGGCCGTTTTGTTCTTGCGCGGGGCACCCCACGTGATCCAGCGAGGTGCACTCCAGCGGGAGCTCGATGACCTCTCCCGCGTCGTTGAACCCGAGCCGGTTGACGATGGGCTGGCACGCGTCGATGAAGACCCCGCCGCCCACGCTGAAATCGGGCGGGTAGTACATGGCGTCGAGCGGGGCATCGACCCCTTCGAGCCCCGAGGCGCGGCCGAACGCAAAGAGGGAGGTGAGCCGCGGATCCGAAAATGGACAGTTTTGGGTCGGGCCCAGCACCTGGACGATGCCGTTGCGCTTGCGGGCTTCGCAGTGGATCGCGCCCTGGCTGCACGTGAAGCTGGCGGACTCTGGGACGGGATCGTCGCTCGCCAGCAGCATCGTGTAGGCCAGGTATTCGGGGGGCCGCTGGCCGGTGACGTGGACGTCGTAAGGATCGAGGGCCCCGGACAGGCTCGCGCGTAGCCCGGCCGCGTTGGGGTAGGCCGGCGCAACCTCCATCGAGTCGCCCAGGCAGCCCAGCGCCGAGTTGACCTGAGACGAGCACGGCAGGAGCCCCAGAGGGTTTAGCTCGATATCCTCGTCGGGTATGTAGAGCACCGCGGGCTCGGCCTTCGCCGTACTCACGAAGGCTCCGAGTTCGAGCCCTATCATTATTGCGGTCGTACCCAAGCTACGCATAGCCGTGATCTTATACCTTCGACGGGCGCGTTCGTGCTCGGTTGCTATGCTCCGGGTTGCATGACGCTTCGTGGCCCTCGCCGCCTTGTCTGGCTCCTACTCCCCGCGGTGGGTCTGCTCGGCTGCTGGAAGCAGACTCCCGAGCCCACTCCGCCCAAGCCCCGCCCCGTCGCCGCGCCAGCGGCCGCGCCCGCGGCCGCGCCGGTCAATCCCGTTGTCGAGCTCGCCTCGCAGTCGTTCCACACCTGCGCCCGCCGCCAGGGGGGTGATGTGCTGTGCTGGGGCAAGAACACCTATGGTCAGCTCGGTGACGGGCGCCGCGAGGACTCGGCGCGCCTGGTGAAGGTGGCCGGCCTGGCGGATGCGGCCGAGCTGGTCGCGGGTCGTGATTTTTCCTGTGCGAGGCGCCGGGCGGGTAGCGTGATCTGCTGGGGCAACAACGAGGATGGCCAGCTTGGCGATGGTCGAGGCATGAAGCCAGGTGCGCTGAGCTTGCGGCCGGTGAAGGTGGCCGGCCTTCGGGCGCCGCAGCAGCTGACCGCGGGCGAGTACCACGCCTGCGCCCTCGAGCAGGGGGGGTCGGTCAAGTGCTGGGGCAACGGCGGCAACGGTCAGATCGGCAGTGACGCTCAGCGGGCCTTTGGCATGCCCCTGACGATCGAGCGGCTCGGGGTCGTCGCCCAGATCGCCTCGGGTTCCTCTCATGTGTGCGCGCTGGAGAAGGTGGGCGTCGTCAAGTGCTGGGGTCGCAACACCGAGGGGCAGCTAGGCGATGGTAAGTCGGGCAGCCGGATCAAGGCGGTCACCGTGCTCGGCCTCGAAGATGCGGTCGAGCTGGCCTCGGGTCATCGCCACACGTGTGCCCGTCGAAGCGCGGGTAGCGTGGCCTGCTGGGGCGACAATGCACGCGGGCAGCTGGGCCCCAACGCGGGTCGCGAGCCCAAGAGCCATGTCCCCGTGGAGGTGCCGGGCCTGAGCTCCGTAGTTCAGCTCGTTGGTGGGGGCGAGCACACCTGCGCGCGGCTGCAATCGGGGCGCCTGGTCTGCTGGGGAGGCAACGCGGCCGGTCAGCTCGGGCACAAGAGCTCGATCACCGCGCGGCCCACCCCCACCGCGGTGCGCGGGATGAGCGATGCCGTCGATCTGGCGTTGGGGGCCGCGCACACCTGCGCCGTGCGTAGATCCGGTGAGGTCGCTTGCTGGGGCGATGCGGAGTATGGCGCCCTGGGCCCGTACCGGCTGATCTGATCGCGTCGGGCGCGGCTGGCGGCTTATGTCTGTTCACCCGTGGGTGCCGTCGTGGCTGGACGTTCCTTGCCTTTGGCGCGCTTTGCTGTATGCCTCGGTCATGCGTGCCGGATCGCTCCTCGCCATCTTGGTTCTCGTTGCGTGTGACGCCAAGAGCTCGGATTCCGACGTGATCAAGACGGCCCCGGCTCGGACGGCCCCGGCGCAGGCGGTGCAGGCCCAGCCTGGTGCCCCCGGAACGCCGCCTGGACCACGTCCCGGCCCCGTCCCGAACGACGCGCTGGTCGACCATGCGGTCAAGCTCTTGGATGGGACCGAGAAGAACCTCTCCGACTACCGCGGCAAGGCGCTATTGGTGGTCAATACGGCCTCGGAGTGCGGCTATACCCCGCAGTATGCTGACCTTCAAGAGCTCTATGGCAAGTACAAAGATCGGGGGTTCGAAGTGCTCGCATTTCCTTCCAACGACTTTGGTGGCCAGGAGCCGGGGACTTCCGAGCAGATCCGCGACTTCGTCGACACCAAGTATTCGGTAGAGTTTGAGATGTTCGACAAGGTCGTCATCAAGGGGCCCGACAAGGCGCCGCTCTACAAGACCCTGACCGAGCAGACTGCCGAGGGCATTCGCGGCGAGGTGGAGTGGAACTTCACCAAGTTCCTCGTAGATCCTCAGGGGCGAGTGGTCCAGCGCTTCGACTCGTCGGTCAAGCCCACCGCGCCCGAGGTGTTCGAGGCCATCGAGCAGGTCCTGCCGCGGGCTTGAGCGAGCGTTCGGGTCGACGCCCGAGCATCTCGACGCTCAAACACCTACGGTACCGCGATGAGTCGTCACCGGCGAGGACCAATACGGTCCCGAGTTTCCGAGGTGAGGGGTGAGGGACTCGGTCCATGGGTCACGTCTTCATCGTGTGCCAGTTCGTGAGTGCGCCAGAGGTCACTCGATCGAAAGCGCGCGGATACGACTTCGCTCATTGGGAGGCAGCATGCCCCAAAAATGTGGCGTTCTGACCCATCATGCAATATTGGCATTCCGTTGACTAGCGAGTCCTGCGCATCGACTCCTCGGTGCCGAGATCGATGGGGGGAAGGCACTCGTCGAACACACCTTGCGGGCTCGACGGGTAGTGATCCAAACTGCTGTTTGCCGGGACTTGAACGCCGTTGCTTCGGTCGTGATGTTCACCGGCGGCAAATTCCGGGTGAAAAACCCCTTTGACATGGGTCGGGCCGGTTTCACGTTCGAGGGTGGGATGCGGTCATGTAGGCCGCGCCGGGGCATGCCCCGGTGGAGTAAGAAGGGTGACACCATGGATAGGAGGTCCGAGTGGTGGAGCGGTGGAGTGTATTCGTAGGAAGTGTAAGTTTGTCGTGGCTCGTGGGAGCGTGCGTTTCGCTCGACGATGACCAACGCGATGCTCTCGATGTGGAGTTTCGAAGCGAGAGCGATCATGGTCAGTGGGTACCGCCGCCGGATGATCGTGACGAGAGCCGGGGGGGCGGTGACTGGATCAACAATGGTCTGAGGGACTTTACGATCAGCGGGGTGGATCCGAACTTTCCGCTCGAGTCGACGCTCGGCCTGCACGACGACGACGATGACGACGACGATGACGATGACGACGATGACGACGACGATTGTGGTGGCGATGACGACCACAGCGACGGCTGGCTCGCCGATGGAGATGCCGACGAATTGGCCATCATCCACTACTTGGTCGAGTGTGCCTTGCCCGAGGGGGACAGCATCACCAAGGTGGTCAACGGTGTTCCGGTCGTGCTCGAGGGCCAGATCGGCCTTGCTCCCGAGTGGAAGACCGGGCCGTGCGACGAGGACTGCCAGCAGTGGCTCAGCGCCTGCCTGCTGGCGCGGCGCAACGCCTTTGGGCAGTCGGTGAGCCTGTGGATCGAGGGTGAGCACCCCGAGCTTGGGTTTGGCGAGGACCTCGGCTATCCGCTGTTCGAGGGGGTGTTCTTCGGCAACCTGTTCACGCCGTCCACGAGCGACGAGTATGCGTGCAAGGGCGACTCGGCGGGCCAGTGGGCGGCGCTCTTTCGGGGGCGCACTTGCTCACTGGGCGATGGCTGGTGTGATCTGACCGTCTTCGACGACTACGCGGCGGCGGGCTGTGAGATCATGGAGGCGGGCTCCGAGGTGCTCGGGTGCCAGCCCGATCCCGCCGGGCCCCGCTACCCCGCGATCACCGTTCATCTGAGCGGGTGGTGACCGGCCGCGCTCACGGCATCACGTCATCGACATCGGACATGGATGGAGCCCAGTGAAACACCGGGCGTACCTCCACGCTGGCCCACTCCGCGTCGGGGTGGGTGGCGGCCCACTCGAGCGCGGTGTCCAGATCGGGCACGTCGATCAGCGCGAAGCCGGCGATCTGCTCGGTCGTCTCCGCGAAGGGCCCGTCGGTGATCAGGCGCTTGCCGTCGCGCATGCGTACCGTGGTCGCGGTCTCGGTGGGCTGCAAAGCTGCCCCCGCGAGGTAGATCTCCGTGCCGACGATCCGGCGCCCATACTCGGTGTAGCGAGCTCGCACTCGGGCTCGCTCCTCCTCCGAGAGGGCCCGAAACTTGGCTTCGTCCTTGTTGAACAGCAGCAGATATTGCATTTCGCGTAGCCTTTCGCTCAGCCTTGGGAGGTCACCAATTCACGGTGCGGTGCGGTGCGGTGCGGTGCGGTGCGGTGCGGTGCGGTGCGGTGCGGTGCGGTGCGGTGCGGTGCGGTGCGGTCGTTCGTGCCGTAGCGTGACCCGCGAGGTCACCCGTGGCCCGAGGGTATCGGAGGGAGCGGAGTCAGGATGATGGATGTCGTGCATCGATCGGGTGACGCCCCAGCGCTCGTCGAAATCGACGGTTCGACCGAGAAAATCGCGGTTCGTTCGGGCTCGGTGGGTGTGCGGGCCGTGGCTTGTTACCGTGCCGTCATCGTGGCCTCCGAGCGTCCCACCGAAGCCGAGGTCGATGCGGCCTTCCGCGCGGCCCATGGTCGGGTCTTCGCCCGCCTGGTGGGGTTGTTTCGAGATTTCGACACAGTGGAGGATGCCATGCAAGACGCGTGGCTACGGGCGCTCGAGCGCTGGCCCGACACCGGGATCCCCCAGCGTCCTGCGGCCTGGATCACCACCGTGGCTCGCAACGCGGCGATCAGCGCCAAGCGTCACGAGGCCGTGGTCCGTCGCTCGCACGAGGTCCTGCGTGAGGAGGTCGAGTCGGTGAGCGCCGGGCCCGACGACGATGATGTCCCCGACGAGCGGCTCCGGCTGCTGTTCACCTGCTGCCACCCAGCGCTGGCCGAGTCGGCCCGGGTGGCCCTCACCCTGCGTACCGTGTGCGGCCTCTCCACGACCGCCATCGCCCGCTTGTTCCTGGTGCCCGAGCCCACCGTGGCGCAGCGGCTAGTCCGGGCCAAGCGCAAGATCCGAGATGCGGCCATTCCCTACGAGATCCCACGTGCAGCTCGGCTCGCCGAGCGGATCGATGACGTGCTTGCCTGCATCTACCTCATGTTCACCGAGGGCTACGCCGCCACCGAAGGGGGGCTGGCGATCCGCCCCGAGATCTGCGACGAGGCGATCCGTCTGGCGAGGGTGATGGGCCACGCTTTTCCCCGGCACGCCGAAGCCCGGGCCCTGTTGGCGCTGATGTTGCTGCACCACGCCCGCCGCCACGCGCGGGCCGATTCCCAGGGCCGAGTGATCCCGCTGGAGGAGCAGGATCGTACACGCTGGGACCGGGTCGCGATCGCCGAGGGGATCGCGGCCCTGCACGAGGTGCTCGCATCGGAGCAGCCGGGGGCGTATGCGTTGCAGGCCTCGATCGCTGCTCTGCACGCGCGAGCTCGGCGGTCGCACGATACCGACTGGTCGCAGATTGCTGGCCTCTACGCTGAGCTGCTGCGGCGTGCTCCGACCCCGGTGGCCGCGCTCGCGCTCGCCTACGCCGAGGGCATGGCCGACGGTCCGACACAGGGATTGCGTCGTCTCGACGATCTCGTGCACGAGGGCATGCTTCCGGAGGACTTCGATCCGCTGGCGGCCACTCGGGCCGAGCTGCTGCGGCGGGCAGGTCGATCCGACGAGGCACGGGTGGCCTATGCCCGGGCGATCGAGCGGGCCCAACGATCATGGGAACGGGAGTTCCTCTTGCGTCGCGTCGAATCGCTGGCGGATCGTTCGGATCACTGGGGATCTGCGCGCCCTGCGCGTGACATGAACCCGAGGCTTAGGAAGTAAAATCAGCTTTTCGGTATGCAAAAAAAGAAATCGATATTACATGTTTCTAGACCAGTAAAGAATGGTTATCTTTGGTCCAGAAATGGTGATTTATCGTTTCTGTCGCGTTTTTTTTACTAAAAGTAGCATTCGAAACGGCGTTGGACGACGAATCTCATCTTGCGCAGGCTCTTTCGCGGGGGACATTAAGGGCCGCGGAGACGAAGGTGATGAGGGTGGGGTCAGGCTTGCCCTTCATCGACCCATGCAGGCCAGCCATCAGGTCGGCCATGCAGGTCGGCCATGCAGGTCGGCCGTACAGGCCAGCCAGACACCCTACGGCAGTAGGGTCGACGTTTCATGAAAACGCGCTGACTTCTCGAGAGGCCCGACCTCACGGCCGAAATCGAAGGGAGTCGTGCACCGTGCGTGGCTTCGAGCGTTCCCGGCCAGGGCTCGCTTCGTGCCGTCGCAGCAAGAGGAGGGATCCGTTGTGAGTGAACACCGCTCGACCTCGAGTCATCATTGCTCGGGATCGGTGGACCAATACCGGCCCACAATGTGTCGGCGCTTCATAGATTGACGGCATTCAGTCGAGCAATCGGCGAGCTCGACCAAGCACGGTGCGTGGCACATTCGGGACAAAACACGCTATGTCTGGCACATAAGAGTCATTTCGAAATTGTCAATAGATTTCATTAAAAACCTTACAATTGACCCGATGGGATCAGTTGCGCGTGATCTATGGCTACAATGCTGCCCGTAGACGTCGTTCTGCTGCACCCGCATTCTCCAGAGAGGCACATCGATGACTGCCCCCACCGAGCCCGACCCAACAATCCCTGTACTGATCGTAGAGGACCAGCCTCAGCTCTCGCGAGCGATGGTACGGACCCTCGAGCGCGCTGGTTTCGCGGTTACGGTTGCTACCAACTATGCTGAAGCTCGCGCCTTGATCGATCAGCCGGGCGTCCGGTTTGACGCCGCGGTGTTGGATCACAAGTTACCCGATGGTGACTCCCGTGAACTGGTTAGTGCGCTGGCCAGCCGGGAGCCCAGCTGCAGCTCGCTCATTCTCACCGGTTTCCGAGATCATCAGCTCGCTCTCGAGTACCGAGGCAAGGGTGCGTTTCGGTTTGCGGCCAAGCCTGTCGGTGGGATCCAACTGCTCACTCATGTCCATGCGACCATGCTCGACACCCACCGGTGGAGGGGGGCGGGTATCGCCGAGGCGCAGCCGAACGAGGAGCCGCCGGTGGTGGTCGTCGACATGGAACAAGCGGCCGACCGGCTGAAGTTCATCGCCAAGCTTTCTCCCACGGAGCGAGAGGTGGCCTACTGGGTGTTGCAAGGTCTACGTGATGCTCAGATCGCCCAGATCCTCGGTCGAGCCGAGCGCACGGCCAAGCGTCACGTGGGCCAGGTTCTCGCCAAGGCCGGCGTTCAGAACCGAACCAGCCTGTGGAACCTGCTGCGTACCGATGGTGAGACCAAGGTCCGCAAGGGCAAGGACACGGAGGAGGACGACGACGAAGGAGATCATGCGGTGGGTTCGTCGGGTGACTCACCGCGTTCGGGTGGTGTGCAACCACCAGCGCACCCCTGAGCTCGACCTTCGCCACGGGGGTCGAGTGGTGTGCGTTCTGCGGTGTTCTCGGCCACATTCCGCCCGTCCGCTCGGCGCGCCCCCGCGGTGTGCATCGCCTCGCACGGCCCATAGGCCGGTCGCTGTTATGCTCCGCAGTCGTGCTGGGTCGACTCGGCGTCTTTCTTTTTTCCTTGGTCTACTGGCCGGTTGCGTTCGCCACCATGCTGGTGGCCGCGGTGTTCTCTTTGGTCTTGCTCGTCATCGGGATCCCCTACCAGCGGGTCCACATGTGGGTGACAGCCCCGTTCTTTGCGGCCTGCATTCCCCTGTCGTTGACTCGTCTACGGGTGCATACGCACCCCGACTACGAGCCTGAGGCGCGATCGGTCTACACGCAGAATCACATCAACCTCGTCGACGGCATGCTCGCCAGCAGCGTGATCCCGCACGCCTTCTCTGGGCTGATGAACGCCTGGCAGTTCAAGATCCCGATCTACGGCTGGTTGATGTCATTGTCCAAGGGGATCCCCGTGTACCCGGGTCGTCGGGAAGTCACCATTGCGCAGATCAGCGAGGCCGCGGCCGAGCGGTGTCGGATCGGGATGTCCGTGCTGACCTTCCCCGAGGGTCATCGTACGACCGACGGCCAGATCCACCACTTTCGCCGGGGCGTGTTCATCATGGCCCGCAACGCTCAGATGCCGGTGGTCCCGATCGTCGTGCGGGGGATGTACGAGGTCAACCGCAAGGGCTCGTTCCTCTTCTATCCCGGGCGTTTGGTCGAGGTGTTCGTGGGTCCTCAGATGGATCCTAGCGCCGTCAGCGACGAGGACATGCCGGCATTTGCCGAGCGGGTGCGTCAGTTCATGCTGCACTGCTTCGAGCATGGTGAGTGGCCCGAGCCGATCGAGGACCGGGCCGAGCTGTCGGCGCGGCTCTCCGCTACGCCTCGGTAGGGCGGGCTGAGTCGAGCGCGAGCGGCTCGGGCGGGCTGAGTCGAGCGCGAGCGGCTCGGACGGGCTGAGGGTTGTGGCTTACCAGCGGAGTACGGCGGCGCCCCAGGTGAAGCCGGTGCCGAAGGCGGTCATCAACACCGTCGAGCCGTCGACGATCCGGCCTTGTTGGTGGGCTTGGTGTAGGGCTACCGGGATCGTCGCGGCGGACATGTTGCCGTAGTCGTTCAGGATCACCATCATCTTCTCGCGGGGCACCCCGAGGCGCTTGCGAGCGATCTCCATGATCCGGATGTTGGCCTGATGCGGGATGAACAGGTCGACCGCGTCGGCGCCGAGCTGAGCGCCCTTCATCGCCGTCTTGGCGGCTTGGGTCATCGCCAGCGCGGCGTGCTTGAACACGGTGTTGCCCTCCATGTGCACGGTGTGGGCGGCCGCGTCTACGGTGGCGTGGCTTGCGGGTCGTCGTGAGCCTCCCGCGGGCTGGTAGAGGATCGGCGCGAGGTTGCCGTCGGCGCCCCAGTTCGAGGCCAGCACGCCAGAGTCGCCGTCGCCCCGGGTGATGATCGCCGCGCCAGCGCCGTCACCGAACAGCACACAGGTGTTGCGGTCGGTCCAGTTGACCACCTTGCTCATCGACTCGCCGCCCACCACCGCCACCCGCTCGGCGGTGCCGGCCGTGATGAGGGCCGAGGCCAGCTCGAGCCCATAGAGGAACCCCGAGCAGCCCGCGCTCACGTCGAACGCGGCGGGGCCGCTCAGCCCCAGCTTGTGTTGGACCCAGCAGGCTGTCGAAGGGAACAGCGTGTCGGTGGTGGACGTCCCGACGATGAGGGCGTCGAGGTCCGACGGGGAGATCGCCGCGTTCGTGCAGGCTTGCTCCAGGGCCTCGGCGCACAGGTCCGAGGTGGCGACGTCCTCGGCGGCGACCCGGCGCCGTTTGATGCCCGTGCGCTCGGTGATCCACTGATCCGAAGTCTCCACCAGGCGCGAGAGATCGTCGTTGGTGACTACTTTGGGCGGCAGGGAGACTCCGGTCCCGACGATCTTTAGAGGTTTCAAGACGGTCATGCGCCCCTACCGCGGCGCACCCTTGCGAGGGCAAGTACCGCACGGATCCAGTGGTGGTCAAGCCGGTAGGTCCCCCGACAATTGGCGCGGATCGGTCCTTCGCGCACATTTTTCGAGCTTCGTGGGAACTTTCACCCTCGTTTGGGCGTCGATGCCGTGCTGACGGGTCGAGTGTGATGGATTCGATGACATCGGGTACTGCGAGTAGTGCTGCACGCATCGTCGACAACGCGTTTGCCGTGCTGGGTCTGACGCCACGCGCTACGTGGTCCGATGTCGCCCGTCGAGCTGCGTGCTTGCTCGAGTCGGTTCGGGCGGGTGATCCGGCGGTGGCGACCTATGACACTCCGTTGGGGCCTCGTCCGCTGACCGAGGGTGCGATCCGAGTTGCGCGGGCTCAGCTGCGCGATCCTGACGTGCGGATCCAGCATGAGATCTGGTGGGAAGCTCCGGGCCGTGGTCGGGCCGTGGTCGAGCCCGCCGAGGATGCTTGGCCTCGGGCGTCGGCTGCTTGGGGATGGAGGTCGCGATGACCCTGGTGACATTGATGGGCCTGTGCGTGCTTGGCTGTATGGTGGTCGTGGCGGCGCCCTTGCCGTCCTCCGACATGCTCGATCCGGAGAGCAGCCGGGCGCAGTCGATCCGTCGCTCCGAGTCGCGCCTGGCCGCCACGATCTTTGCCTTGGCGCTGTTGGCCATCGGTATTCTCTATGCCCTCGAGCAGGGGTCGACGTGGCCGATCATGCCGATGGCGATCTTCACGGCGGCGGGTCTGGTCGCTTTGCATCCGTGGCTCGCGGTGCGCTGGGTGTTCATCCCGCTGGGTCTGCCGCGACTGGCGGTGACCCTGGGCCGGCTGGGGGGTCATCCTTGGGTGCGAGATCCCGAGGGGGGCAAGGTCTTGTCCGGCGTGCTCGCCCAGCTGCGTCGGCCGGTCGATCCCCCGATGCACGCGTGGCTGCGGGGTCGGCTGCGTCGCGGGCCGCTGCGGGGTGCGGGCTTGGTCGCCGCTGGGCTGCTCGCGGCCGATGGAGGGGATCGCAAGGCGGCTCGGGCGTTGCTGACCAGCCTTGATGATCTCGATCCCGATCTGAGTCCGCCCTTGGCTCGACGGATCGCGCTGGACTGGTTGGTGGCCGACGCGGTGCGCGAGGGAGACTGGGCGCGGGTGCAGCTGCTGGCCGACGATCATCCTGCGCCGTCGCGCACGGTGCGATTGATGGTGGTGCTGGCTCGGGTGCATCGTGGTGAGTCGGTCGATCGGCGGCTCGTGTGGAGGGCCTGGCTGGCGGCGCCGCACCGGCGTCACACCCTGCCGCTGGTTCGGGGGGCGCTGCGTGCCCCGGCGCATCGTCGGTCGCTCGACCTCGAGGCGGTTGCGTTGGCCAACGACCCCCGGCTGGCGGCCAACGACGGCGGTCCGCCGCCGCGGCAGGCGCTGGCCTTGCATGTGGAGGCGATCGTCGACGGCGATGCTCCGGGTGCGGCGGGGCGCATGGCTCGACTGGGCGAGGCCTGGGATCGAGCCATGGACGACTTTGGCTTTCGCGGTCATGTGCGTCGCCGGGCCGAGGATCTTCGGTGCACCACGCCGGGCGAGAAGGTCATGTCGCAGCTTTACCGTGATGTCTGCGAGGACATGGCGCGCATGCTCACCGAGTCGGGAGTCTCGGCCGAGGACGCGGGGGACAGCGTCACCGTGCGTCGGGCGGGCGAGCACATGCACGACATTGCGTTGATCGAGCTCGACCGAGCCGCGGAGATCGTCGACGGTCCGCATCCCGAGTTCGCCACCGTCGGCTACGTGCTCGACCAGTGGTTGGCTTGGCAGACCGTTCGTCGGCGCTATCAGGCGGTGGCTCGGGTGGCGTCACTGGAGCTGCGCAAGGAAGCCTACGAGCTCGTGGAGGTGCACCTGCGTCAGCAGATGGCGTGGTTGTGGAACGACCTGGGCGAGCGTGGGCTGGCGAACGCGATCTCGACTTGGTTGCTGCTCGAGGCCGAGCGGGTGCACGACGAGGAGTCGGCGGCGTATCATCGGCACAACGTGGCGCTGGTGATCTGAGCGGGCGGCTCATCATTCGTGAAAAGCGCGAATGGTGACCGAGATCCGGCGCCCCTGGGCCTTCTTTGATGAGGGCACCTCGTGGGTGAACGCCCGGTTGGTCTCCCAGGGGATCACGATGAGCGAGCCGTCGGGCGCTGGGATGTCGACGAAGTCGCTGGACTTCCACGGTCGCATCCGAAAGGGGCGGTGTTCGCCGAAGCAGAGCGTGACGATCGGGGAGCCCTCGATGCGGTTGATCTCGCTGTCTCGGTGCTTGCCGATGTAGTGGCCTCGGGCGCCGTCGTACCAGTTGAGCAAGAGGCCGTTGAGGGTGGGGTCGAAGTGCTCGCGCGCCCAGTCGAGCCAGCGGACCATCGGCGGCGTGGGAGGGAGGGCGCGGTTGGTGTTGCCTGTGTAGCGATAATCGGCGCCGTAGGCCTGCTGCCAGCGCGGGGTCTTGACCAGGCGGCCGTGGATCTTGATCTCGTGGAAGTCTGATGGGTGGATCGACCACAAGGCGTTGAAGGCGGTGGCGTCGGGGACCAGGGGGGCGGGGAGGGTGCCGACGAGGATGGCGTGGGCGTCGTCGAGGGCGATGCGGTGGAGGAGGGGCATGGGGGAAGGGAGCGGAAAATGCGCAAGAACGGCGTTAGGTACGGAATCGCGGCGTGATAACCAACTTTAATACCGTCTGAATACCTAGGAGAGCGTGGAGAACCTCAAGGTATCGTGTTCTTGATGGACCTGCGCGCCAAGCGGCATTGCCCGCACGGAGACACAAATATATGATATTATGATTTTTTCCCTGCGGTTCACAAATGCTGCGTAGATATCTTGACAAGCCGGCACTCACTGCGCCATCATCCCGGCCCGCTAAGAATACAGAATCTAACGTCTGGGACGGTAGTTAAGTTGGTTATAACGCCGGCCTGTCACGCCGGAGGTCGCGGGTTCGAGCCCCGTCCGTCCCGCTCCAGACGGCCCCGCACGGGGCCCTTTAGTTTTGGGCCCACCCCGTGGGCACACGGTGGGCACAGCAGGTCTTTTTTCCGGGCGGGTAGCCGACATCGGCGGCTCTCGAGGGGCCCTTGTCGGTATCGCTTGCGCGGCGCTTGGCGGGACGACCCGGGCTACTGCGTGAGCACGGTGGGTCCGGATGAAGGAAGGGTGCGGAAGTACATCCGCGAGCGGGAGAAACTCCAGTCGCAACAGGGGGAGCTCGAGCTGAAGTAGGCCTCTCGGCCCCGGAGGGGCCTTCCCAACGTGAAAGGCCCCTTCGGAGGCCTTCCTAGCGAGACCCTCGCCCGCTGGGCGAGGTCGACTGGTTCGTGCGTTCGTTAGCACGCGAGTTCGATGGGGTGACGACCACGCCGCCGCCGCCGAAGGCTGCCGAGTACGAGAATCCACCCTAGAGAAGCGACCGGCGATGAGAACGGACTCGTCGAGCATCCTGGGCACCCAGTACCGTCGCCCCCATCACCCTCGTCGGTCCCCGTTCCCCCGTCACCGCCGTTGTCGCACGCCGCATAGTACCAATGGACGACGACCTCCTGGCCACCGCCCATCGGGGAATCGCCGCCGACGATGGCCTCCGAGCTTCCGGGCGGAGGCGCCACCGTGACCTGCTCGACGTTGTCGACATGGTTCTCGTTTCGGCTCGCATTCGATAGTGGCTGGGCGGGGTCCAGGGTCCAAGGAAGCACGACATCCTCTGGGACGATGAGCTGCAGATCGATGTCGTTCACGAGCGCGTTGCCGGAAGGGAGCATCGCGGTCGGATCCGTCCAGGTCGCCATGACGCGGAGCTCACACGCATCCGGGGGCCCCGCAGGGATGGAAACCGATTCCTGCCCACCATCGATGACGGTGACCACCTGGAAATTCTCGGCGGATCCGATAGCCGCCTCGAGGTCGAGGATGCCGTAGCCGAAGGTGTAGGTTGGCCCGTCCCCCGCGGTTCTCTGCGTCGTATTCAAGAGCGCCGCCTTGACCACGGCCGGGCTCGGTACGAAGGCCGGATCATTCTCGATCTCTCGATACCTCTCGATGAGAAGCGCAGCTCCTCCGGCGACCTGAGGTGCGGCGAAGGACGTCCCGTCGAAGGGTATGTAGGTCGATGGCGGGCCCGGCACCGTCAGTGGATCTTCGGGTATTCCGCCAATCGCCGAGATGTCGGGCTTTAGCCGTCCGTCGAATGTCGGACCCCTGGAGCTCGCAGGTGAAAGATCGAGGTCCTTCGCCCGACCTCCCACGGCGATCGAGTTCTTCGACGTTGCTAGCCCGTTGATTGTGCCGAATCCCGCCTCAACCAGCATAGGGTCCAAGGGGAATGCCCCACCGGGAGCGAATATGAAGATCTGGCAACCCACCGTGGCGACCGCCATCGCCTCGTTACCGGCGCCGTGCACGGCCGTTACGGGAACGACATTCGTGGCCTCGTCGAGTGAGAGCGAGTACGTGCCGTAGTTACCGACACCCGCACAGTGCTGCGGGCCCTCGACTGGGCTACCGTACGAGTGGTTCGTGACGAGTATCCCGTCGTCGACATGACTCGCCGTCACTTCGTCGCCGATGATATCTACCAAGGCGCGCTGGTAGGCGAACGCGACCGCCTCGGGTGCGATCCCGGCCCACTGCACCGGCGAGCCCCCGGCGCCTTCGCTCGCGGCGCCGTTCCCTATCAAGACGCCCGTCACGCCGGTGGCGTGATCGTCCACCCCGAGGTTGCTCGGCTCGCCCTCGAAGACCCGGGGGCCGATGATGGGGTCGTCGAAGTCCGGATGGTCGAATTGGGGAACACCGTCGACCTCCCAGATCCCCACATTGACTCCGGTTCCCGTAAAGCCGGGGACACCGGTGCCCCATGGCGCCGCCAGGACCTCCTCCACCCGCACTGCCGCGCGAACGTCGTCGAGCAGGGAGACTGAGGCGCCGAGGCTTGCCTCGATCCACCAAACGGAATCGCGGCTCGCCAGGGTCCTGAGCGCACGTGGTGGTACGCGCGCCAAGACGAGACTCGGCATGCCGAAGCGGACAAAGGCACCGCCCAGTGCCGACAGCGTCGCAATGATCTCTGCGCGAGACGTGTCAGCGGCAAAGCTGACGAACACGTCGACCGGGTCTTCGTGCTTCGCGATCGACCGAGGCAAGGGCCCGATTTTGTCGTCTGGTCGCAGCGCGAAGGCAGCGCGCACACCGATGCTCCGCAGCTGTGCGGCTGAGACCCGCTTCGGCACGGTGACGTAGTAGGCGTCGTTGCGCTGGAACCCATGCACTGTAACGCCCAGCCTCGTCAGCTCTGCAGCCGCGCCGGGCTGTCGATCGAAGAACTGGACGAGTCCATGTGTCTGCGCGGAACGCAAGAAGGGCTCCACGGTTGGGGCTGGTGTAAACACACGATTTCGCAGCAGGATCTGGTGGCTCCCGCCTTCGGACGGGGTCCGTTTGGCTCCGCTGTCGCTCGCGGGGTCGCATCCGCCCGCTGCCGCCAGGGCGAGCGCAAGTACACTTGGCAGGAGCCGGAACGGGACGTTGGTCGTCGGTCCACGTGTTGTCATCGCTACTGCACAGCCCCCTCGAACATCGCGGGATCGAGCTCGGAGATCAATTCAGCCACGAACGCGTAATCGCCCGGCTCATCGACGATGTCTCTGACCAAAGGTCCGCCGGCCGCCATCGGATCGCCGGGGGCGACCGTCCACATGATATCGCCAGCAGGGCACTCGGGAATCTCGAAAGTCGATTCCTCCCGCGTCGCGAGGTTCGTCGCCCTCATCACGTCGATGAGACATGACGAGGCCGTCCACTCGATGCCCGGCTCGCAAGTCGTCTCGAGCGTGATCCAGGCGTATGATGCGTCAAGAGGGCATGGGTCGCATTCACTCCTGTCCAGACCGACGAGCGCTCCGCTGACAACGACGTCGGCCTTGCTGCAGGCTTCACCGTCGTCCCCCGCAGAGGGGCCGCATGCGACGAGGAGCAACCCGACCAAGACGCTACGTGACATAATCAGCCAAGCCTACCACGTGCGGGCGCCCCCGCCGGGGATACGGACTTGGCGGCGAATTCCGAGATGGCCCGGACTATCCCCCACCTGCCAAAGGGCCGAGCCCAGGTGGTGCTGAGCGTCGTCGAAAATGGACTGTCCTGCCTCAGTTGAAACTGGACTCCACCCGGACCCGAGATCTGGAGGAGACCGACGATGCCCAGCAAGCGAAACCACCGCCGTTTCTCTGCCGTTCGGGCGCCACTTCGCCCACGAGGTTTCCATGTTCGGCCCATGCGACGAGCTGTAGATCCAGCCCAGCGCCGGGTATTCGAGGCACTCGATGGCTCTTCGACGTTGCCATCATTGCTACTGCACGATCCCTTCGAACTCCGCGGAATCGAGCTCGTAATTCAGCTCGGCCACGAACGCGTACTCGCCCGGCTCATCGATGAGTTCTACGACCGAAGGTCCGCTGGCCTCCATCGGCTGGCCGGGCACGACCGTCCACAGCATACTAGCAAGACTGCACGCGGTGATGTCGATAGTCGATTCCTTCCGCGTCGCCAGATTCGTCACCCTCAACGAGTCGATGAGGCATATCGAGGGACTCCGCCACTCGACGCCCGGCTCGCAAGTCGTCTCGAGCGTGAGCCAGACCGACGATGTGTCACGAGGGCATGGGTCGCATTGAATCTCGTCCGCGCCGACTAGCATTCCGCTGACATCGACGTCGGCCTTGCCGCAGGCTTCACCGTCGTTCGCCACAGTGGGGTCGCACGCGACGAGGACCAACCCGATCGAAACGCCTCGTGACATCTCGACCCAACCTACCACGCGGGGATAGCCGCGGCACTCCGTCGCGCCGAGCGCCTCCATCGGGTCTCACACGGCACGCCCCGGGACGTCCGCTCGGTTCCGGCCCGGGGCATCGCCTCGATCTCGGCTCGGCTCAGAACGCCGAGAGGATGAGGTAGGGATAGGGGTCGATCCCGGCCCCCGAGCGGTACGGCTGCGTCCGCGAAGCTCCGAACACCCGACGGCATTTACGGGCTGCCCGTCTCGCGAGGGGCCGTAGCGCTTCTTGCAATGCTGTGGCGTCAGGCCGAGCAGGCTGGATCGACAGTGGTAGAGGGCTCTGTCGCCCGGTTGGCTCGTCAGCAACAGTCGAGCCGAGGATCGGTTCGGCGCTGGATGACGGAGTTGGTGGAGGCCAAGGCCCTGCAGGAGATCAAGACCGAGGAGCGGACGGCCGGGCCTCGGCAGTGGGAGTTGTTGCCGCTGCCGGGAGAGGAGCAGAGCGATGGTTGAGTCGCTGACCTCCAAAGAGCAGGCAGGCGGGTGCCTGCTGTGCGCGGAGCGTGGGGACCAGGAGGTGCACCATGCTCGGTAGTGGCTGGCACCGCTTGTCCTGTGGGGCGGCCGTTCTCATGGACGAGGACGGTCAGCCCATCCAGGTGTGCGACCTGGGCACCGTCACGCTCGACATCGACGAGGGGATCTTCGCGGGTGACGCGAGCTTCCTGGACATGCTCGCGGATGACTTGCGGGAGCTTGGCTGGGAGGTCGTGCTCGGCCTATGGGAGCCGAGTTCGTACGACCTGCGCGCAGCCTTGTCGCTGGAGCTGAGCGACGATGACCTGGCCGAGCGGGCTGCCCACGTGGCGGACGTGCTGGGGTCCGAGGCGGTTGCACCGAGCACGCCTCCACGACGCTCGCGGAGCGATGGCCCTGCACTGAAGCGGGACAGCGAACCCGAGCCG
>JBCCWC010000191.1:0-30095 GCA_039194325.1 Myxococcota bacterium | reverse complement strand
TCGCGCCGAACAGCTCGGTGCCGCCCTTCAGATCCAGATCCTTGATGAACTTCTCGATGGCTTCGGTATGCATGGTGGTCTCCCTTTGCGGAGCCCATCTTTAGGCCGAATCCCTCGCACACAGAAAAAATGACAGGTCCTTGCACGATGGGCTCCGGATATCTCGTGCATATGATCTTCACAAAAGCAGACTGATCCAATCGAGTTAATAATCAAAACAAGTTGCCCTGACGTCTTAAATAAAGACCTCCATCAAGAGGATTCATTACGTCGTTCATTTGTTTAAGAAAGCTACGTCTCGGCTCTCGCCATATGTACGTATCGTGATTATACTTACCAATAAGATAGTCGTTAATTGCTGCTCTTATTTTCGGATCCACGCCATCATCTTGTCCGGAAATAACCTTCTCCACTGCATGAGCGATGAGGTTCAATGAGTCTTCTACCCATTCATCCCAATCGCGACGTTTCTTCTTTGCTATGTCTCCAAACTTTTCCTTCGCCCAATCCTTCCTGAGCCATAGTTCCGGCCTTTCGACAGCGGCAGACACGCCATCGAACAGCAGAAACCAATCTTGCTTGTCCTTCCACTTTTCGAAAGAAAACTCGTTTACGCCTACAGTCTTGCTCACAAGACCGTTTAACTGACAGAAAGCGTTCATAGATATCTGCTCAACACCAACATCACCATCCTTAATCGTTCGATACAGATCCTTACTTACTTCTATGATATCGGCCCCTTTCTTTGCTCTAAGTCCTGCCTTTGTCATCTGCAGACGAGTGCGAGCTGCCCACACATCCTCCAGAGCTTTCTTGTACTTCGGGTTGACCTTGAGAGTCGTCAAAGCTAGACGATATTGCTCTAGGGAAAGAAAACTTCGTTTCTGGGCTACGACAACGCGATGGCCAACAAGCTTGAACCGCGGCGTTGCTTTTAAGACATTCTTCGCTTTGGCAAGATGTCTTACACTAGCCAGAGGAACGAATGAAAGGCCGATTTTTATGAGATCCTCCTGATAGACACCCCGAACAACACTAACGGCCGTCCCTACGACGGGTAGCAATTCTACTACATCCAAGAAGATTCCAACAGGGTCAGGCTTCGATGACGGATAGAAGCATCGCCAGGGTGGAAACGGAAGTGGCCATCCCTTGTTCTCAGAATCAAAAAGATCGGGGTACTTGACTTTATGACTACGATCTACCGTACCTAGAAGTTCGTCAAAGCAGAACAATACGATGGTCATCACTGTTCTCCGATGAATTCCCATTCGACAGCCACTTCAAGAACGAGCAATTCCAAAAACCAAGAGAGCTCACATGTTCCAAGAGAATCAAGGCTAGCACGAGTTCCTCGATCTGAGAATCGAATCTCTGCTTCCGTGGAGTGCAGCCTCCTTCCAGATACTTCAAAATCAAGACAAATCCAATGATATCGTGGCTCAGGTGTGATGCTCGTGCCCCGCTCAGATTCTCCAGCAAAGACATTTGGACTCCCTGAAGCCAAATGTCCAACGCCTCCACAGTGAGAGGTGTCATCACCCTTGCGGTGAATGAAACGATCATTCACGATGACCGTCTGCGAACCTTCGACTGCCGTCCAGGTGTTCGCCCCACAACATCCGACATGCATACCTTTATCGCCAATACGAAGCGCCGACCGTCCATTGACAAGCACATCAGATGATCCGATTTTAGCAGGCCCTTCTACACTATGAGGGCAACATGCTCTGCCATGAGTGTCGCATGATGATACTGCTAAATCACCTACTCTTCCTACGTGTGACATATCCGCCTCTCTCTCTCTCTCATTCTGCATTCAGCGTATGTGAATGGCATATGATTCTAATGTAATTTTGCCCCAAACTTCCGATCTGGTGTCTAATTCAACCGAATCACCCCGCCCTTCACAACCACTTCCGTCTCACCGGTCATCTTCACGTCTCCTGCGTCCATCACCATCGATCCTTCTGTGTCCTCCACGATGTTCTCCGACAGCTCCAGAGTCGAGCGCGCCTTCGAGACCGCCAAAATGTCCTCATCCAGCCTCACCGAGGCTCCATCCCCCGCGGTCAGCGTGATCGACCCCGGCTCCATTACCAGCGAGCTACCCGGCACCTCGAGCACGATCCTCTCCGGCGCCTTGATGTGCACCGTGTGCGTCGTCTCGAGGATCTCGTGCCCGTCGATCCTCGTCTCCCGCCCTTGCACGATCCCCTGGGGATCCCCGTGCACTGGCGCCCCGTCGATCCTCACCAACTTGTTCCCCTCGATCGTCAGCCACTCGTTGCCCTTGACCAGGCGCGTGCGATTGTTGAGCACTCGCTCGTTCTGGTCGCGCTGCGCATGAATGAAGATCTCTTCGGCCCCCTTGGCGTCCTCGAAGCGCAGCTCGTTGAACCCTTCACCACCGATACTACTATTGCTCTTGATCGTACTCTTGGTCTTTTCCCCCGGCAACGGATAAGGCGTGCCATTGAGCCCATTATATACACACCCGACCACGAGCGGCCGGTCGGGGTTCCCGTCGAGGAACTCCACCACCACCTCCATCCCGATCCGCGGCAGAAACCAAGTCCCCCACCCCGGCCCGGCCCACATCTGCGCGACACGGACCCAGCACGAGGCGCTGTCATCAAGCGGTGAGATCCGATCCCAATGAAACCGCACCTTGATCCGCCCGTGCACATCGGTGTGGATCTCCTCCTCCTCCGGCCCGGTGACCGTGGCCGTCTGCGGCCCGAACACCCGAGGCTTGGGCATCGCCTCCGGCGGCCGATACCGCGTGGTCACCGGGATGCACTCGAGGGTGTTGTGATAGCGCGCATCCCCGGGGCGAGCCCCGAGCTCCTCGTCCGCACAGTCACCCTCGTGCACGACTCGGGTGGCCAAGAACCCGGCAAACGCCACCCCGGCGTGCGGGTGCTCGGCCACCTCGAACACCCCCCCGGCCCGCATGCAGGTGACGTTCGACTCCCCTCGCCCGTAGGCTCGACGACCGGTGAACATCTCGAAGCGCTTGACCGTCAGCGGCTCCTCGTCTTCGCTCGCCGTGGTCCCGCGATAGCTGTCGCTTTGTTGGTAGTCTTCTATACGCCGGCGTGGATCGGGCCGGTAGATCTCCCGATGCCGATCCCGAGGATCGGCCTGCTCGTGCTCCGCGACCGGCGGCGCGTCGGGATCGGGCCGCTTCCAGTTGAAGCGCCGAGTGGTCACCTTGGTGATCTGCTCGGGTCGAACCCACTCGAGGTCGCGCAGCGACTCGTGGTCGGCGGTCTCGGGGCGATCGGTGATGATCGGGATCTGTTCCAGCGTATCGCCTTCGATCCGGGGAAAGTCCGCGTTGGCTTCGTCCCCGCCCTGGTCCACGAGGACCAGCTGCTCGGGCCCCTCCTCACCGTCATCGCCTCCCTCGGGCTCGAAGATGTATGCGATCCCCTCTTCTTGCATCAAGCGACAGGCGAATGCGAAGTCAGACTCGCCATACTGCACGCAGTAGTCGCGCACCAGGTACGTCTGGGCCAAGCCCGAGCGATCGAGCGCGCGCCCATACTGCCCCAGCGCGGGCTCGAGCACTTCTTGGAGGATCTCGGGCACGGTCTGATCCTGAAAGATCCGGGTGTCAACCCGCTGGGTGAGCAGCTTGAACGCCGGGACGATCCGCAGCCGCACCTTCAGGCGCTCTGAAGCCACCCCCAAAAAGTCGACCTGCTCGACGATGCCGGGGATCCTTCGCGCGAAGGTGTTGCGTGTGATCTCGAGCTGCGCCTGTGCCCCGAGCATCTCGTCGACCTCGAGGTCGATGTCATTGGTGATGAGGTCGACGCTCAGCTCGTAGGGTTCGCTGATCGCTTCGACCAGATGCACCCGACGAACGTGCCAGTCGGGATCGGGCGCTCCTTGGACCTGGAGCTGATAGCTGACCTGCTCGAGCCGCGGGCCCATCGCCTTACGCAGCACGCCTTGGAGCGACGATCGTCCGCTGGTGATTGCGTCGGCCGCTCGCTCGAGCGCACGAGCCTTACGAAGCCGACCCGCTGAGTCGCCCGATTCCCGGGCCCGGTCGCGGGCATCGAAGGCAGGCCGTCCGTGGGGTTCACGCGTGCGGTCGTCGTCAGTCATGGGCGTTGGATGCTCCAAGGTGGGCAGGCCAATGGGTAGGCAGAGCAATGTCGAACGCGAGTGGGTCCTCGCGGCGACCACCGTCGGAGACGGTTGTCGTACGAGCGGTGCACACGAGCCCCAAGACCACGAGGGCGCCCAACGCGAGCATCGCAATCACGAGGATGATCAGTTGGCCTGGCGTCGGCGTGGAGGTGATCGACGAAGCCCGGGCGGGGCCGCGGACGACAAGCGGCTGCACCATGGTCGGCAAGGGCGACGAACCGGGCGTGCTTACGATGCTACCGCGGAGGCTCACAGCCGGATCCGGTTGGGCAAGGTAGCCAGAGCCCCCGGGACGCACCAACGGTCGCCCGGAACCGAGGTCGCTCACCCGTGCGTCGCCCTGATGATGCACTCGCGCGGCGAAGGGCGCTTCGGGGACTCGATCCGCAGATCGGAGTGGCTCGGTCGAGTCGACCCGAGCGACCGGCTCGTGCCACGCGGGACTCGCCGTTGCATTGGTCGATGCAGGTCTCGATCCGGGCGACGCCATCGTGGCCTCCGGAACGGATGCAGAGCGCTCCATGGCGCCGAGCACTACCGTCCCCGTGACCCCTCGCGAGGATGACGCTCGACCGGCCGCATCCAAACACACCGTCGATTCCGGGAGGGCTGGTGCCGGCACCGGTGGCCGGGCGGGTTCCAAACCGATCGGTGCGGGCACGAACGCCGGCGGAATCGAAGCGGGCGGGGCATGGGCGGGCTTGGTCTGCGCTGACTGAACCGGCGCTGTCGGGGATGCCCCCGGTCGGGCCAACGCCGGCGGGATGGACACAGGTGGAGCGAACGCCGGCGGAAAGGACACAGGTCGGGCCAACGCCGGCGGGACGACTCCGGGTCGGACGGGCCCCGGCTGAGCGGGCGCTGGCCTGACCGGTTCCGATCTCGCGAGCACCCCGGGGGGCGACATCGTCCCGGAGCCCGCCGGCGCAGGAGCTTCGAGCTCGAGCTGCTGCGCGGCGGGTCCGTAGTACGAAAACAGCCGCGGAGGGGCGAACATCGAGGTCGCAGGCTCGTCATCCTCCTCTCGCCGTTCGAAGGCCGCGTGCATGGCCTCGTCGCGGACGGGCCGGTCGGGCGCTTGCTCGGCGTGTCGATGCAGCCCCGTCTCGCGTTCGTCGAGCGGACCGCCGGGCGCGTCTTCGTCGTGCGCCCGATCCTTTGGTGGATCTTTGGGCGGATCGGCGGCTCGATCGGCGGCTCGATCGGCGGGCGACCTCGTCGATGACTCGGCCGACTCAGGCACCTCGTCCAGCGCCTGCTCGAGCTCACGAACGGACTCGTAGCGCTCGCTCGGATCCTTGGCGAGGGCTCGCTGGATGATCGCGTCGACCTCGGGCGTTATCGACTCGACCTTTTCGCGGGCCGATGGCACGGGCTCCTCGGCGTGGGCGAGCAACACGTGAAACGGCGTGTCCCCGGTGAACGGCAGCACACCGGTGAGCATGCGGTAAAGCAGCACTCCCACCGCGTAGACATCACTTTGCACCGAGGGCTCGGACTCGGCGTCGAGCTCGGGGGCAGCATACGCAGGATCCCCCAAGAACACCGAGGTCTGATCGGCGGTGGGGTCGAGTGTGGCCGCCCCCGTTCGTACGATGGCGAAGTCGCTGACCTTGATCCACGGCTTCAGGTCGGGTGAGCCGTCGCGGATCACGAAACAATTGGTCGCCTTGAGCCCCCGGTGCAGCACCCTTCGGCGATGCGCAGCCTTGAGCGCAGCGACGATCTGCTGGGCGATCGCTCGCGCCGAAAGCCAGCCCAGCCGCCCGTGGCGCTCGAGATACGCGTGCAGCGTGCATCCCTCGACCCGCTCCATCACCACGTACACCGTAAACTCGTCGATCTGCCCAAACTCGTGCACGTCCACCACGTTGTGGTGTCGCACCTTCCGAGCCGCTCGGGCATCCGCCAAGAACCGCTCGGCCCCACCCGCAACCACCATCAGATCGCCGTAGAACACCTTGATCGCGACCGTCCTCGCCAACGAGGTGTGCTGTGCCTCGAACACTCGGCCTAGCGAGCCCTCACCGAGCAGTCGGCCCAGGCGATACTTGCCGTCGAGGATCTGACCTTCATCCATGAGTCTCGGAGCCGGGTCCCGTCTTGCTCTTTATGAGCTCGAGGTCCATCGCTTCCCGTACACTCCGATTGCACGACAATGGTCGGTCTGGCTCGGACGTTTGGGTCAATCTTTGAGGAATCGATGGCCAAGTGATCTCATGGCGCCGGCCTGGATCGAATGGGTCGACGTCGAGTGCACGCGTCGCACGAGCGTGCATCCACGCACCGCGCGACACACCGAGTCACACCGGTACTCCCTGCGGTGTGGTCGGTCCGCTCGGCGCTCGGCTACCGTAGCGCTCGCTCAGCGCTTGATCACCCTATCGCTCGCTCAGCGCTCGACCACGCGTCGCACGACCTCGTCGTCTTCCTTGAGGATCGAGATCACCCCGCCGTTGGCCTCGTCCCACTGACCGTCGATGCACTCGACGACGAGCATCGCGGCGTCTCGTGGGGTGATCGCGATTTCGGGGGGGACCTGGCGTTGGTCGAACAGACCGCGGAGCATCGGGGTCTCGACGCAGCCCGGGGCGATGCCGAAGGCGCGCACGCGGGACTCTCCCTCGTTGATGCAGGACTTGAGCATCACGTTGAGCCCCGCCTTGGACAGCGCATAGGCAAACAGTCCCGGGAAGGGATCGATCGTGGACATGCTCGAGACGTTGACGAGGCAGGCCCCCTGCCCTTCGAGCATCAGCGGCCAGGCCGCGGCGACGAGCAGGGCAGGCGCGATCGTATTGATCATCACGTGCTCGTGGATGTCTTGCGCGCTCACCCCCTCGCTCAGCGGCCCCAGCCGGGCAAGGCCGGCGTTGTTGACCAGCACGTCGAGCCGGCCAAATTCCTCGCGCACGGTCTTTATCAAGGCGCCGGCGGTCGTGTGCTCGCCCGTCGTGTGCTCCGACAGATCCGCGGGATAGACCCGGTGTCCCTGCCCCGCGAGCATTCCGGCAGTCTTGTCGAGCTCGTCGCGCCGGCGTCCCACCAGCACGACCCGGGTTCCTCGCTCGGCCAAGAGCATCGCGGTCTGTCGACCGATCCCCGAGCTCGCTCCCGTGATGATGGCTACCGACGGCTCGTCCATTTGTTCGTCCCTTTGCTCGTCCCTTTGCTTGTCCAGGGTCGATGGGTCCTGGTCCTGGGCACTGGGCTGTGCACGATACTGTGCCCGCTCACGGTTGGTCGACCGGCGAGACTGTCGCCTCGACGAACGCGACGGTCGTGCTTCGCTCGCTGCTTTGCGGGCGGACGCACGCCGACCCGACGCTCATGCATCGGCCGACCATCGGGCCGACGCGCTCTGGCCCGGGCCGGAGAAGATCTTGACCTCGACGCGGGTGATCACCGCCCGATCCTCGGGGCGGATCGCCTCGGTCAGCCGCGTCAGCATCAGCTGCGCGAGCTCCTCGACGGTGATGTTGGCGATGGGCAGCAGCAAGACGTCCTTTCGAAGAAAGGGGATCCGATCCTCGGCAAAGTGTACGTAAAGGTGCTCGCCCTCGGTCTCGATCCGCACGTAGGGGCTCTTGGCCGGAATCAAGAAGATCTCGTTCCACTCCGTGCACAGGCTCTGGAGCTTCTTTTTGTAGATCCCGTAGTCGAAGACGATCCCGTCGTCGGGAATCATGCTCGTGATCGCGGCGTAGGTGCGAAAGTTATGGCCATGGAGCCGCTCGCGGCGCGTGGGCGAGAGGATCGTGAAGTGGCCGGCGGAGAACTTCATGTCCTCCTTGAACAGCTCGATGGTCGTCTGTTGCGTCACGGGCTCGGCTCCGAGGGGCTGAGGCTGAGGCTGAGGCTGAGGCTGGAGTTGAGCGGAGGGTGGGTGACAACCAGCAGCGCACCATCGGTGGAGGAACGATTGGCCACGGTGGGATCCCCGGAGGGCACGGGCTGATCGGGCTCGAGCACGTAGGGGCCGCTCTCGAGGGCACCGCCGAGGACCAAGGCCGAGGCTCCGTCGGGGAGCGACCACGCCTTTTGCGGGCCCAGCCGCACGTGATAGACCCCGGTGTGTCGGGTCTCGAGCAGGGGCTGGATCCCCACGGACGCCTGGGTCTGGGAGGGCAGCGGGTCGACCGTTTCCTGGGTGCGCGACAGCACCACCCGGGGCAGCGCGCGCCCCTGCAGGGCCTCGGGCTTGGTGATCGTCACTTGGGCTCGTTCGACCATGGCGCGCTCTTGTCCCGGACCGGGCGGGGCGAGGATGAACCGGAGCATGGCCATGGCCATGGACTCCAGCATACGGAAGCGGCCGTGCTGGGCGATGAACGTCAGCTGCGACGCGAGCACGGCGTAGTCGACCGACTCCTCCAGGCGCCCGCAGGCGGCGGCCCCCAGATCGAGGCCGAGCTCGACGTCGAGGGTAATGGGCTGCAGCCGATCGCGCTCGGTGGGCCACAGACCCACGATGCAGGAGAGGTTCAGCTGACGCAGTTGGATCCAGTCCGTCATGGGGAGGTCGACCGGCGCTGCCCATGATCGGGGTGGCCAGAGCACGACCCTACGGGCGGTGGTCGTGACCGAGCGACGGCGTCGCTGCAGGTCCTTATATAACCCGGAAACCACTGCATGCAATCCGCCACATGCAATCCACATGCCAGCAGGACTGGCGCCGACCCATCGGTACGGGCCTCGACCGCGAGCTCGGTGCGTGACTGCGTTACTCTGCGAGCCGCACGAACGTTCAACGACCGCTCATGGATACCGGGAGTCGTCCAGTGACCGATGTTGCCCTGCTCGACGCGGAGCTCAATGCGATGGTCCGCGCGGGAAAGACCTTGGAAGCTTTCGAGCAGTTCTATGCCGACGACGTGGTCATGATCGAAAACGACGAGACCTTCGTCGGCAAAGAGGTCAACCGCAAGCGCGAGCAGGAGTTCTTCGACCGCATCGCCGAGGTCCACGCCGCGGGGCTGGGCGCGTCGGCCGTGCAGGGCAACATCAGCTTCTGCGAGCAGTTCTTCGACGCGACCCTCAAGGACGGATCCCGCATGAAGATGGAAGAGGTGTCGGTTCGCACCTGGAAGGACGGCAAGGTCGTTCGGGAGCGGTTTTACTACAAGGGGTGAGGCGAACCCGCTCGACCAGGAGTGGCGGGGCCTCAGGGGCGCGTCCACTCCAGCGACGCGAAGGCGCCGTGGTTGTGGATGCTCTCGTGGTTGACCGCGTGTACGCAGAACCACGCCACGCGGGGCTCGTCCTGTAACCGAGCGGCGACATTGCGGACCATGTCCTCGACGAAGACCGGGTTGTCGTAGGCCTGCATGGTCACGTGGCGCTCGTCGGCCCGCTTGAGCAGCGGGTAGACCGGAGCCGACGCGCTCGCCTCGGCAAGCGCGACCAGCTCCTCGATCCATACCAGGCGGGGCACGTCCGAATCGTCGGTGGTGCTTCGCACCTGGATCGTGATGTGGCCGCGTTGGTTGTGCGCGCCGTAGTCGGAGATCGCCTTGCTGCACGGGCACAGGCTGGTCACCGGCACCTTGACCTCGAGGATGAAGTCGTCGGTGTCGGGCGTGGACGTGCCGATGAACGAGCACTCGTAGTCCATCAGCGCCGTGGCCCCGCTGACCGGGGCTGGCTTGGACAGGAAGTACGGGAAGGCGACGGTCAGGTGGGCCGATTCCGCCTCGAGCCGCTGTCGCAGCGCGCGGAGGATCGTGGGCAGCGTGCGCATGGTGACCTCACCGTGGTGCTCATTGAGCACCTCGATGAAGCGAGACATGTGGGTGCCCTTGAAGTGGTGGGGGAGATCCACCGCCATCGTCAGGGTGCCGATGGTGTGCTGCTTTTCGCGGGCTCGGTCGAGCACCACGATAGGGTGGCGGACACCGCTGACGCCCACGCGATCGAGCGCGATCTGGCGGTGGTCACGGCTGCCTTGAACGTCCTGCATCGCGGGGGGCAGAGTACGGCCTTTGGGGGCAACGCGGTATGCCTGCCCCGAGGTGCCGCCGCCGACGCCGTGGGGATGCGCATCCGATGGAGCACCGCGGTCGTCGTGGGGATGCCCACCCGAGGCGGGGGGCTGGGGCGAACTGCGACGACCGAGCGGTGGCAATGATCGACGAGTCGCCGGTGCGACGGACGGCAGATCCCGTCCGTCGCGTTCTCGGCGCTGGGCCCGGCGGCCGTCCTTGAGCCGCTCAGAGCACGATGTTCTCGGGAAAGTGCTTGGAGAGAGGGTCGCCGGCGTTGGACTGGACCCAAAAGTCGTCGCCCAGGCGACGATGCTGATGGTCGCTGAGCGCATCATCGATGATGTCCTGGACCGAGTCGCGCCAGAAGTTCCCGGTGCGACCCGATGAGCTCAGCTCGGTGAGGACCTCGCCATGACAGACATAGTTCACCACGTCGGCCCGGGCCCCGTTGTCCGGCAAGCTGCTGGGGATGACCGGCGCCGGGAACAGCGTGACCGCCGGGACTCCGTGGAAGGCGGAGGCGAACGTCGCGATCCCACCACCGAGCGAGTGACCCACCAGGATCTTGCCGGCCCCGAAATGGCTGGTGATGTACTCCCCCGACACGTACTGAGGAGGCCGCGTGTTGCCCAGCGCGTTTTGAATGTTGTTGTACAGCCAGTCCCGCGCGCCGTCCGTGCCGCGAAACACCAGCGCATGCCAGCCGCCATCCTTGCGGATGTTGTAGGCCTTGAAGCCCCGGTTCTCGAACACGTTGTCGACGACCCACCGAGTCCCCGTTCCCGTCAGCGTCTGACCTGCCTGCAGATCGCGGTAGGAGTTGACCACGAGGCTGAACACCTCCATGAATGTCATGATGTGGCCTTGGGCGTAGACACTGGAGTATCTAGACATAACGAGTCACTCTCCTCTGGAATTGCACAGTGAGAGACGTGGGCATGTGCGAGGTGTCGCATATGGTGAGAGTTCAATAGTCTTGGATTGGATCGGGTACGATGCTGTTGTACGAGCGGTGAAGCGGGGTACGAGCCAAAGCGAGGGCGGAGAAGCGACGCGTCCACCGCCATGGAGCATGGGCCGAAGACTATGAGCGTTCAATAGATGGGAGTGGCCCCAGTCAGTCTTCATGGGTTGTCAATCGAGCCCTCGAACAGGAGCGGACCTCCTGGTTGCTGTGAGTGCTCGTGCTCGAGAGTGAGGGTTCAATAGGCCAACGTGGAATCCGCGGCTGAACGCATTGAATGATAATGGGTCTCGATTACGGTTCCCTCTCATCGTAGGCGAAGGCGCCGTACGCTTCGATCTGCGGGCAACAGCACCGGATCGACGCCTGGTACGGATCGGGTCTCGAATCGGGACGGCTCCCGCCGCCTCAACGTCGGCATCCCCGTGCTGCGTTCAGTTCGCCTTCAGCGTCATCGAGCACCACGCCCGACATGCGAGGCCCCTGCACCTCGATCTCTTCGCCGCCACGCAGCGGCCACCGCGAGCTCACCACCAGTCTGCAACGAGCCGCACGGCGGCGCCGCCGGCCCTGCCAGCGGCCCGTCACGGACGGCTACCCCTCGTCCGCGAAGATCTCGTCGAGCGTCTCGGCAGTCAGGATCCGAGCCGTCCACTGGTCAAGTTCATCGAGGGATGCATCCCTGATCCGCTGCCGAGGGATCGGGGCGGACGAGCCGAACTTGAGCTCGAGGAGGGTCAGAAGCGTATCGGCCTTGCCTTCGAGCTTGCCCTTGGCCTCGCCCTTGGCCATGAGCCGATCGCCCGCACTCATGCCCGTGGTGTAGATTTCTTCGCTCGCGGCTTTCATGACCTCGATCAGCTCCTGGTCATCGCTCCGGGTGCCCCAAAGATATCGCAGGATCGTCGCCACGGCATCACGCCCGTGGGTCGCATAGAGCTCTCGAAGATAGTGCGGTAAGCGCGCCCGAGGATCGGCCAGCGACAGCTCTTCGCGGTTGATGCTGATGACCACCAGGGCCGTCCGGGCAAAGACGGTCAGTTCAGGCTCAGCCTCGAGCTGCGGGATGTCGGCAACCCGGACCTCGTGAACGAGCGCTTCCAACTCCACGAGGATAGGGCCCGGCGCTGGGATTCCTTCCCATGCATGCAGCTCGGAGAGCTTTCGAGCCTTCGTCCAGCGGCCCTGGCCCTGGTAGAGGACCAGCGGCACCAGCTTCGGCAGATAACCACGCGGCACGTCGTCACGTGCCATGTAGAGATCCAGCGCCCGGCATCCATACTTAATTAAGGAGCCGAAAGGGCATCCAGTCGTCGTCCTTCGTCTGATGCTCGAACAGCAGATAAAAGAGCATGGGTCGTGGATCCGTGCACTTGGTGCAAACATCGAACACCAGATCACTGTAGTTTTCCTTGAGGGCTTCCTCGACGTGCATGCCGGGAACTCGCCGGAGCGAAGACCAGTCCAGCGCGTCTCGGAGCTCGGTTGGGACCATGCGCATCAGTTGGCCCCGCGCGTGCTCCGGCTTGGAGAACACGTGCCGAAAGAGTCGATCATGAGCGCGGTGGAGGGATGACGCAGACATGGCAGCGAAGCCGACGGTAGCTCGACACCGTGCCGGCCACGCCGACGAGGACGGTTCGAGCATGGCGGATCCCTTGTCGAGCCCGGCGTCCGATCCGATCGAGCATCCGACTCTCCGCGTGATGCACCCCGTGTGCACAATCGCGCGCCGGCCCGAGGGACCCCTTCCGTGGACGCGGGTGGATCGGATCTCATCCATCTGTCTTCATTGCGCGGTTTCGCGCATTGTCAGACTGCGTTAGGGTGTCCCTGACAGTGCTCGAATTCGCTCAGCATCACGCTCCAACGCATGTTCGGTCCCAACAGTGTCCCAATTCACCATCTTAACCGGACCCGCTAGGGTCAGCCTCATGGTCTCAACCACACGGATGGACCCTTCAGCGATACTTGATCGATCCCCAATCAAAAAAACTGACCTCTTTAGGTCTGAATCCATGGTTATACTCCATCAGAATGACTCTGATGGTCCACCTCTCATAGTCTCGACCACGGTCCCCTCCCCTTGTCGGACCGACTCAGCAGTCTCCCCTCATCACCCCACCCACCCCTATCCTTCCTACCCGTGCTCAAGCATCTCAGCGTCGACGAGATGGTCGGCCTTACGCACCCCTGGCTCGACGATACCCAGGCCGAGGCGCTGTTTTGCTCGATTCCGGAGATCGCTCCGCTCCATTCCAAGGTCAAGGCGATCCACGCCGCCCTACTCGCCGCCCGTCCTCCCTCCAAGGCCCGGCACCCGAAGCTGCGCGCGTTGATGGCCGAAGCCTCCAGCATCGACATCGAGCACGACGCCCTCGCTCGGGCGATCCATGCGGGGCTGTTGGCCGATCGCGCCTTCGCCCGGGCCGAGACACCGCCGGCGACGGACCGGGCCGACCGCGCCGACCGGGTGCTCGCCGCCATGTTTCCCCGCGGCTTGAGCATCGTCAATGCCTCGCTACTGGCACAATCCGGCAACACGGTGCGCGTGGCGTCCCTGCTCGCCACGCAGCGTTCGGTGGCCGACTACCTCGACACGATCCCGGTACAGAACGCCGGCACGCTGCTCACCTTGACCCAACGCTGGATCGCGGCCGGCGAGCGCCTCGCCGAGCTCGAGCACGACAAGGCCGCGATCACGGCCAAGGTCCGCACCGTCCCGGTCACCCGCGCCGCGATGAACCGCCTGCGCGCCCGCTGGATCCGCCTGGTCAACCAGGTGCTGACCCTGCTCGATCTCTCCGACGCCCCCCTCGACGCGATCGAGACGATCCGCGGCCCCGTGCTCGCCGCCTCCTCCCGCGCCGGCCGCCGCTACGAGCAACCCCGCGCTCCCGCCCCAGTGCTCACGCTGGTCACCAACAACACGCCCGACTAAAGCCCAGGCCCCACGTTCGAATTGTCGAGCGCTGGCTCTACTGCGCGTCTGCGCTCTCGCAGGGATCCTCGCCGTCCCCTGGCGCGCGGATCATATCCACCGGCACCACCTCGAGCTTGTCGGTCCCTAGCGCGAGCTCGAGCTTGACGTTCGCGCCGTGCTTGGCCTCGTAGTACTCCACCTCGAGGTAGTAGACCCCCGGCTCGACATCCAGGCGCCCCGACTTGCTCTTGGTGCCATGATCGCCCCAGTTGTCGATCAGCTTCTTGCCGTCGACGTAAAGGCGCGATCCGTCATCGGAGCTCAGCTGGAATCGCACCGAGCCCTCCTCTTCGATCAACAAGCAGGTGTCCCACCGGATCGAGAAGCGATCCTTGCTGATCCCCCGGATCGGCGGATCTCGCCCGAAGTCGAAGCTGAGCAGCCGGTCCGATCGTTCGCGCGGCGTCCCTTCGAACTTGTCGTTGTTGTAGTAAAGACCGCGCCACGGGGTGGTCACCGTGCCCCCGATGTCGCCGATGAGCGGGGCCAAGGCCACCAGCACGAGGACCAAGAAGCCGAGCCCCAGCCCGACCCATGCCGAGCCATCCCGGCGGGCGCTGACCTCGTCGAGCGCGTGGCGGATCGCGGCCGCCTCTTGCTCGAGCCCCTGCCGCACCGCGGGTGCCTCGGCGAGCGTGGGGGCCGACTCGCCGTGCGGATCGGCGAACACCAGGCGCCGTGCCGCCGCTTGCCCCGCGAGCACGGGCGCGTGGAGCAGCTCGGCCATCTGGGCCACCGCGTGGGCCACCGCCTCGTGGCGCTGGTCGTCGTCGGTCGGGTCGTCGGGGGGCGTAGCGGGCTCAGACGTTCGCTCGGCAGCCGGCCCGTACGTTCGCGCGTACGCCGGCCCGTACGCCCGCCAAAGGTGGGTCCACGCCTGGCACAGGTGTCGCGCCACATCGGTCAGCGGCGGGGACGCTTCGCCGAGCATCTGCTCGGCCTGCATAAGCGCTTGGTGGGCCGCCTTCCACGGCGGCACCGACGTCGACGATGGAGTCAGGGGAGCCATGGCGCACCGATGATAGCCCACGCGCGGCTACTCGCCGCGCCCGGACCGGTCCTCCTCTTCGTCGTCTTCGAAGTCCATGGGCGCGCGGCGCTCGATGTCGGCCTCGAGGTCGGCGTCGTCCTCGAGCTCTTGCGGATCTCGGTCTTCATCGACGTCCTCGTCGGGCTCCGAGTCCCGCCCCGGGATCCGCCCCTTGCCCCGCACCTTGCTCTTGCCCTTGCTCGTGCTGGACGACTTGCCCCGGGGCTTTTTGCGCTTGGCCTTGTCGGCCTCGCGGGCCGCCTTGCGCTCCTCGTCGGGCACGCGCTCGTAAAGCTCGACGCCCAGGCCCCCGTCGATCTTGCGGAACTCCCCGCGGCGAGTCAGCCGCTCGAGACGGCGCTTGTCCTTCTTGTTGAACTTGCTCGAGTGCAGCAGCAGGTAGTCCGCGTCGCGGTAGCTGGGCCACTTGTAGACGTCTTGACGGTTGGACAGGTGGGGTCCCAGCGCGCTGGTGCTGGAGATCGAGGCGTCCTCCGGAATGCTGTCGATGAGCTCCCGGACCTTGGCGTAGCGATCCTTGCGGTCCTGCTTGGGCGCCCGGACGATCGAGTTCCAGCCCGCCTTGAACGAGTCGTTGGGGACGAAGGCCCCAAACTTGACGCTTGTGAGGCTGGTGGCCAAAAGGCACGTCCACACCAGCGTCCACGCCAGCCGCCGCGGGGGGATCCCCAGGGCGGTGACCACCCGCGAGCCCGAGGCCCGCGCGATCGCGTCGGGCAAGCTGGCCATCAAGATCGGGAAGAGCACCGACGAGTACTGAAAGTGCAGGGAGTACACGTGGCGCCGGCTGGCCAGGCCCAAGAAGATCGCCCCGTAGACCATCAGCACCACCTTGCGGCCGGCCACCAGCGGCAAGAAGAGCAGCGGTCCCAACAGCGCCAAGAAGAAGAACACCTTCTTCTCGAAAAAGAGCACCTTGAGCACGAAGCCCGGGTTGGTCAAAAACGAGATCACCAGCCCCTTGAGCCCCTCGTCCTTGTGGGGGATCATGTCCTCGTAGAAGAACACGTAGGACATGCTCTCCTTGCCCCCGGCCATCATCAGGCCCGGATCGTTCATCATCTCGAGCTTGGCAAAGGCCAGGTAGCCTATCGCCAGCACGATCGTCACCAGCCCGGTGTAGGGGCGCCGGCTGATGATCGCGTATGCCCCCAAAAAACACGCCAGCAGTGACATGTCCTCGCGGGTGAGCAGGATCAGCACCAGGATCAGCCAGTAGCGCACCTTCGCGCCGATATCGATGAAGTAGATCGCCCAGATGAGGCTCGGCACCACCAGCGTCAGCGAGTGGAAGTCGAACAGGTTGACCCCGTGGAGCGCGGGGTACATCGCGTAGGTGGCGACCAGCAGCACGCCAAACCACGGGTTTTGCAGGCGGCGCCGCGCCAGCAGATAAAGCGGGATCGCCCCCAGCGACAGCCACACCGACTGCAAGACCAGCAGCGTCTCCGCCCGCGGGTTGAGCATGTAGACAGGCGAGAGCACCGCGATGATCGGGTCGAAGTGCGCCGACATGTGCTTGCCCGTCTTGCAGTACGAGCAGCCCAAGAAGTCGCCGTTGACCGTGCGCCAGAAGATGTTGTCGTAGATCCCCAGGTCGTAGACGTGGGTGCCCAGGTTGCGATGATCGAGCAGCGCCAAGTACGACACGTACGAGGCGTAGCCTACGATGAGCAGCCCAGCGCAAAGCGGCGGCAGCCAGCGCCAGCGGATGACCTCGGGGATCACCTTGGGGGCGCGCAGACCGAGCAAGCGATAGACGAACACGCTCAAAAGACCGGTGCAGATAGCGATCAGCACCAGCGTGATGAACATGTGCCGGGACTCGATCCCCCGGTGAGCCATCACCGCCAACAGCGGCATGGCCATGATCACGAAGGCATAACGGTTGAGCCGCTGGGCACTACGGCCTAGGCCCCCCGTTCCGCCCCGACGCGCACGCAGCACGTGATAGACGAGGTAGACCGACGCCACCCCCAGCCCCAGCAGCAGCATCGTCTTGATGATCGCCGTGCGCTGATCCGGATCGAGATCGTTGTTGATCACGTAGTCTTGCGCATCGGGGTGCGCCATCGGCCACATCGCCAGCCCCGGAGACAGCACGACAAGGATCGTCGTCAGGCCCCAGGACCAAAAACCCGCCCATACGCGCTCGATGAAGGCGACCAACCTGGTCGGCGGCTCGGGCGGGGGCGCGCCGGTGGTCTGCGCGTCGGATGCCATGGAGCGCATTGACTACCTCGATCCGCGACCTGTCGGCTAGAGAATCCGCCCCGAGGGGACCTGGGCATCGTAGGCCGGGGCACGGCCGGGTCGACGAGGGGGCGCGGATCTGTAGGGGATCCGTAGAGGAATCCGTGAGAGGATGTGCGGAAACTCCGCAGGGATGGCTTGCCTGGACGTGACACGGGGGGGCCTCACGAGCACGGGACGACGACACTTCGTGGGGGGCGATCTCGGGCTCGTGGCGCGCCCTTTAGGGCTTGGTCTCGTTCCGAGGCTCGGCCTTCGGCTTGGCGTTGGCCTCGGCCTTCTCGGTGTCACGCTCGGCCTCGGCCTTCGGCTTGGCGTCGGTCTTGGCCTTCTCGGTTGCGGCGTCGGTCTTGGCCTTGCCCTTGTCGAGCTTGCCCCTGAGCTTGCCCCTGAGCTTGCCCCTGGCCTTGGCCTTGCTCTTGCCCTTGCCCTTGCGCCGGGGCTTGGCCGGCACCCAGTAGACGTGAACGTGGTCGTTGACCACGAAGACCGGCTCGAGGCCCTCGAGGTAGCGGAAGCAACGAAACCGGGCCTGGAGCGGCAACAAGTGCAAGGCCACCCAGGCGCCCCCCTTGGGGCGTTTGCCGCACTCGAGGGGGGTGTACTTGAGCTTGTAGAACTGAACCTCCAGGCGACGCGTGCCCGTCTGGTGACCATAGTGCAGCGGCTCGAGCCGGTAGCGCTTGACCAGGTCGACGAAAGCCTTGCGATCTTGGCCCCAGTCGTCACCCACGGCGCTGATCTCGTGGCCCCGGGCGCGACCGATGAGGGCGTTGTACCAGCCCAGGTAGTGCGGGCCCGCCTCGATCCCGACCCCTATCACCATCGCCACCGCCAGACCCACGCCGGCCCGACGTCGCGTGGTCGTGCCCCAGGTGGCCCAGATAGCGCCCAGGATCACCGCCGCGATCACGCTGACCATCACCTCCACCGGCAACGCATGACGCACGCCCATGTTGAGCCGCGAGCGCATCGCCATGCCCAGGTACAAAAGCGCGATGACGGCCACGATCGTCACCGCCAGCGGGGGACGCATGCGCAACCTCCATAGCGCCAGTGGACCCCCGAGCAGCACGAGCACGAGGATCACCAGGGGCGTCTTGAACAGCAGCATCGTGGGGAAATAGAGCCACGTGCCCTTGCTGGTGTGCTCCCCCCAAAACATCGCCATCGGATAGCCCCGCTTGTTCTGCGCCCGCATGCAGCCCAGGCCGAACAGCTCGGTGTAGGGCAGCGGGATCCGCCACGAGCCGGGGAGATCGGGCAGCGGCGTCATCTCCTCCAGCATCTGGTCCTTGTAGCCGGAGCTTATCCAGTACTTGGGCTCGGGACGCTCGAGGATCTCGTCGACGGTCAGGCCCGTGTGCTGAAAACGATAGGCGGCGTTGATCGCCACCAGCACCACCAAGGCCACGAAGGTCGTGTGGGCGAAAAAACGCCCCAGTCCCCAAAGACGCCCGTGCCCGCGGTAGATCCCGCGGCGCGCGAGCACCATCACCAACCCCACCACGGTGAACATCGGCACCAACAAGGCCGCGCTGTGCTTGGCGAGCATGGCGGCCGCGAGCGCCAGCGGCATCGTCACCCACCGGGTGTGACGCCCGCCATCGCCCACCAAGTGGCGCGAAAACTCGCCCACCGCGATGAAGATCGCGATCCCGGCGGGCAGATCGGTGGTGACGTAGCGTGCCTGCGCCATCACCGTGGGGTTGAACCCGACGAAGACGGCGGCGATCACCGCGGTGGGCCAGCCAAAGAGGCGCAACCCCCAAAAGTAGGCGTAGGCCACCCCGGCCAAGAACACCCAGGTCATCGCCTCCCGCGCCCGCCGCAGCTTGTCCTTGGCCGACGCGTAGTCGTGCTTGATGAACCCCAAGGCCACCCGACCTGCGTCGACCCGCTTGCCAAAGCTGCGCGTGTAGGTGGTGAAGTCGGGGATGTCGTCGTCCTGCGCGACCCCGATCGTCACCAACGCGTTGGCCAGCGGCGGATGGGCATAGCTCAGCCGCGTGTCCCCGGTGGTCCAGTACACGATCCCGCGGGTCAGGTGTGCCCACTCGTCCTCGGTGGGCGATTCGTTGGCTTGCCCCCAGCGCACCAGGCTGCCGCTGACCACCAACACCAGCACCAGCACCAGGTGATGCCACCATCGCACCGGGCGTACCGGGCGTACCGACCGAGCCACGCCGGTCGCCCCCGCCGAGGACACCGTCCCCGCGTCCGGCGAGACCTCGGCGTCGGATCGATCGGAGCCAGGGGGCCTTGCGGTCGGCGACATCGCGCGTGACGGTCGCCCTTTTCCCGCCCCAGCGACAAGGGCCACCCGTAGATCCGCGTCCACCCGGCCCTAGCAAGGAGTCATGCCGCCCCCCTCGATCCGACGGCGCGACCCCCCATGCCCTCGACGGCTCCCCAGACCCCCGCCTACACTGGGGCGCCGCCCCCCGGTCCTCACCATGGCCTCCACGTCCGGCAACAAGCAAAAGCACGAGAGCAACAACCCGATCCAGCGGGCGCTGATCCACCGGTTCAAGCAGCAGGCGATCGAGCTGGTCCACCGGGTCGCCCCCCGCACGATCCTCGAGGTGGGCTGCGGCGAGGGATACATGCTGCAGGCCCTGGCCGAAGGGGGCGTCCCGGCCGATCTGGTCGGTGTGGACTTTTCGAAGCCCGCGGTCCTCGATGCCCGGCAGCGGCTGGGCGATCGTGCCCAGGTCGAACAGCGCGATGCGCGGGAGTTGGCCGAGGACGGGCGGACCTTCGATCTGGTGATGATGCTGGAGGTGCTCGAGCACATCCCCCAGCCGGCCCAGATGCTCCCGATCCTCGAGCAGCTCACCCACCGCCACCTGTTGCTCTCGGTCCCGTGGGAGCCGATGTTCCGCGGCCTCAACATGATGCGCGGCAAGAACGTGCGGGCGTGGGGCAACGACCCCGAGCACGTCAACCACTGGGGACGACGCGGGTTCTTCCGCTTCGTGGAGCAGCGCTTCCGGATCCTCGAGGCCCCCCTTTGCGCCCCCTGGACGATGGTGCTGGCCGAGACCCGCGGAGCATGAGCGCCGTTCGGCCCCCCCAAGGCCCACCCGGCGACCGGACCGCGCGGCACCCGAGGATCCGCGAGCCATGAGCGCTGACCCGACCACCCGGCATCCGCGACCCCCGTGGGGCCCCCCCGGGCCCGGGCGCGCGGGGCTCGTGCTCGATCTGGCCGCCGCCGCCCTGATGGGGATGGTCGGCATGGTGGCGCTTTGGACCGTGGACGACTACGGGATCACCTGGGACGAGATCTGGCACCTGGTCTACGGCGACCACATCCTCCAGTGGCTGCTCACCCGGGGCGCCGATTCGTCGGCGCTGTGCTACCGGCTGGACTTCATGTACGGCGGCACCTTCGACCTGCTGGGCGCGGTGCTGCGCCGGCTGTCGCCGCTTTCTGACATCGAGACGATCCATCGCCTGGGCGTGGTGGTCGGCGTGCTGGGCCTTGCGGGCGCGTGGCAGCTGGCCCGTCGTCTGGCCGGGCCGGCCGCCGGCCTGCTGGCGGTGGCCCTGCTCGCGAGCACGTCCGTCTACTACGGCCACATGTTCGCCAACCCCAAGGATCTCCCGTTTGCCACGGGCTACATCTGGGCCCTGGACGCGCTGTGCCTGGTGGCGATGTCCATGCCCCGGGTGCCGCGTCGGGCGTGGATCCGCCTGGCGATCCTCGCCGGCCTGGCCATGGGGGTGCGGATCGCCGGCCTGCTCGTCCTCGTATACCTGGGAGCGCTGACGCTTGGCTGGGCGTGGCGGCGCACCAAGACCGCCGGCAGCCTCGACGCCGGGCTCGCCACCCTGCGCCGGCTGGGCCTGCCCACCGGGCTGACCATGGCGGGCGCCTGGGCGGTGATGCTGCTGCCTTGGCCCTGGGCCCTGCTCGATCCCCTCCGCCGCCCCTTCATGGCGCTGGGCCGCATGAGCCGCTTTACGATCCACCGCCGTACCATGAAGTTCGCGGGGGAATCGATGCTCACCACCGAGCCCCGGTGGGACTACCTGCCGCACTACTTCGGGCTCAAGCTCCCGCTCTTGGTCCTGCTGCTGGTGCTCGTGGCGGTGCTTTTGGTCGCGGCGGCCTGGTGGCGGGCGCGGCTCCACGGCCGCACCCTGGATCCGACCCGCCGCACGGTGACCCTGCTGCTGGCCGCGGCGATCCTCGCCCCGCCCGCCTACGCGATCGTGGTGCGCTCGATCGTCTACGACGGCCTGCGACACTTCCTGTTCGTCGTGCCTCCGCTGACGGTGGTGGCAGCAATAGCCGCGGTCGTCGTCGCCCGGCGCCTGGCCCGATCCCCCCCCCGGGTGGCGATCCCGGCGCTGACCGCCCTGGGGCTTTGTTCGGCGGCCCTGAGCGCCCGCTCGATCGAGGCCATGATCCGGCTGCATCCCTACCAGTACGTCTACTTCAACGAGCTGGTCGGCGGATTGCCCGGCGCCGATGGCAACTATGACACCGACTACTACGGGACCTCCTACCAAGAGGGCTTCGACGCGCTGCGGCGCTACCTGTGGGAGCACGAACGCGACCGTTACCTCGACCAGCGGTACCTGGTCACCGGCTGTATCCCCGACTTCATCGCCCGCCACTACATCGAGGGCAACTTCGCCTGGGCGGACAATGCCACCAAGGGGGCCCAGTTCTACCTGGGCTACACCCGCTCCGATTGTCACGAGCGCTACGGCACGCGCCCCGAGCTTTTGACCGTCGAGCGCTTGGACACGATGCTGCTGCTCGTCCGCGATCTGCGAGGCCCCAAAGTCACCGACAACGGCCGCCGCAATCCACCCCGCAAGACCCCCACCCGACGCGCCACGATCGACCCACGCCCCACGCCTGCCCTTCCTGTCCCCCACGGATCCCGACGACGTGCCCCGGGACCGTCCCCCTCGGATCCCCCGCCATGAGCGATCCCCCGGCACCGAGCACTCCGGCCCCCTCGGTTTCCCCGGCCGACGCGCGCGCCTCGACCCCCGCGGGCGCTCCCGCCGATGCCCCCGCCGACGGACAGGCCCCGGCCGACATCGACCCCCACGCCCGCGCCTTCTTCCACGCCGACGCGCACGCCCTGGCGGCGGCTTCGCTGCTCGACGATCCCTCGGTCCCCCCCTGGACCGCGGCCGAGCACCTTCGCCGCGGGTTCTCGGCGCTGGCCCGCGCCGCCGGGGCCCCGACGCCCGAGCCCGCGGCCGCGCTCGACCTGAGCGCCCTGCCCTGGCTGGGCTCGCCCCAGGGGACCACCGAGGCCCTACGGCGGCTGACCGACGACGACCAGGCCATCGAGCCCCACGTCCTGCGCCACCTGGCCCGGGCGCTCAGCGCCGCGGTGCGCAACGCCCAAGACGAGCGCTTCGCCCCCCGACATCGCCGGGCGCGTCGGCGGGCCTTCGCCCGACGCCTGGGGATGGGACTGCTGGTGCTCGTACCGCTCGTCGCCGTGCTGGTGTGGACCGTGCCCGACTACCGCGAAGGCCCGTGGCGGGCTGAGCTCTACGCCAGCCCCGATTTTTCCGGCGAGCCCATCATGCGCCGCGACGGCGACGTCAAATTCGACTGGAAGCGTCGCGCCCCCAACCCTGATCTGCCCGAGGAGGGCTTCTCGGTGCGCTGGGACACCTGCATGCGGATCGACAAGGCCCGCGAGATCGCCTTTCAGCTGATCTCCGACGATGGATCGCGGCTCTACATCGACGAGCAGCTGGTGGTCGACAACTGGGGCCGCCACGGCGAGCGCTCGCGCGGGGCCGACGTCCCGCTGAGCGTCGGGGTGCACCACGTGCGCGTGGAGTACTTCGACGAGCGCCACTCGGCCTCGGTGCAGCTGCGAGCATCGTTCCACGGCGAGCCCCCCGACTCTCTGCCCGTGACAATCCTCCGCTACCCGGGGGACACGCTCGATCCGCACGACCCATGCTCGGCCGCGCGCGAGCCCTGAGGGCGGCCTCGGCTCGATCCCGTCGCCGTGCCGCCCGCGCGCGCCCCGGCCCCTCGCCACGGACAGCTTGGGGTAGTCTGTGCCCCCCGTGACCTCGAGCGCCCAGACCACTCCGGAGATCTCGGTCGTCATCCCGGTCTACAACGAGGTGGACTCGCTGCCCCGGCTCCACGAGGAGTTGACCGGCGGACTGACGACCGTGGGCCGCCCCTACGAGATCCTGTTCGTCAACGACGGCAGCCGCGATGGCTCCACCGAGCGGCTCGACAGCCTCGCCGCCGCCGATCCCCACGTGCGGGTGATCCACTTCCGCAAGAACTTCGGCAAGTCCCCCGCGCTCAACGCCGCCTTCGAGCGGGTGCGCGGGCAGATCGTGCTCACCCTCGATGCCGATCTGCAAGACGACCCCGCGATGATCCCCGACTTCGTCGAGCGGATCGAGGCTGGCGCCGATCTGGTCTCGGGCTGGAAGCAACGCCGCCACGATCCGCTGGGCAAGACCGCCCCCTCCAAGGTGTTCAATGCCGTGGTCCGTCGGGTCAGCGGGGTGCAGCTGATGGACTTCAACTGCGGCTTCAAGGCCTACCGGATCGAGTGCATCCGCGAGCTGTCGGTCTATGGCGGTTTTCACCGGTTCTTGCCCGTGCTCGCCGGCTGGAAGGGCTTTTCGGTGGAGCAGCTGGTGGTCAACCACCGCGCCCGCGAGCACGGGGTCTCCAAGTTCGGGGTAGGCCGCTTCTTCGACGGCTTCTTGGATCTGCTGACCGTCTTGATGGTCACCCGCTATCGCACCCGGCCGCTGCACTTCTTTGGGGTGCTCGGAGCAGTAAGCGGCGGCGTGGGCCTGCTGTTGCTGCTGTACCTCACCGTGCTGTGGTTTCTGGGGGAGCCCATCGGCAACCGCCCGCTGCTCACCCTGGGCGTGCTGATGACCCTGGCCGCCGTGCAGTTCATCGGGATCGGCCTGGTCGGGGAGCTATTGGTCCGCACCACGATCACGCCGCAGGAGGTGTTCTCGGTGCGGGCGACTCGCGGCTTCGACGACGACCCACCCGCCCTCGCAGCCTCTGCGATCTCGGCGGCGACCTCGGCGGCGACCTCGGCGGCGACCTCGGCGGCTGTTCCCGATGCGCTCGCGACCGCGGCCACCCAAGAGGCCCCGACGATGAACCCGGCCGAGCCCGGGCCAGCCGCGGCATCTCCCTCTGCTTGATCCTCTGCTTGATCCGGCGGCTCGACTTACTCCTCTTCGGCCAAGAAGCGCTCGAGCAGCGAGGCCGACACGTCGATGAGGTCGCGCTCGGTGACCAACCCCACCAGCCGACCGTCCTCCACCACCGGCAGCGAGCCCACCTCCCGGTCGCGCATCAGCCTCATCGCTTCGACCGTTGGGGTCTGCGGGGTCACCTGCAAGGGATCGCGCCGCATGATGTCCTTGACCACCACCGGCTCGGAGCCCCCCTGCCCCCGCGCGACCAGCCGCAACAGCGCCCGGTGGGAGAGCAGCCCGACCAGGTGGCCCTCGTCGTCTTCCACCGGGACGTACCGGATCTTCTCCCAGTCCATCATGCTGGCCGCCAGATCGACCAGATCCTCGGGGCGCACCGTGAGCAGCTGGGTGGACATGATCTGCCCCACCGTGCGGTAGGCCTCGCGCCAGGCATCGTCGCGCTCGATCCGAACCGGCTCCCAGGTGTGGACCGGGGTCCCACCATCGCGCTGCTTTTCCAGCATCGCCTTGGTGATCCGGCGATGCCGCTGGTCGAGCGAGGAATGGGGCGCCATCGCGGCCAGCGAGCGCATGGCCCAGGTCGATCCGGTGTTGAGGCTACGGACCCGCTGCTCGATGATGTCGAGGTAGTGCGCCACGTCCTGCTCGTCGATCTGCGAGTTTCGCAGCCCCTCGCGGGCCAGCGGCAGCAAGCGGTCGAGGATCAGCGCCGAGGCGGTGTAGGTCTCCCCCCCGACCCAGCGAAACTGGGCCTCGAGCCCGTGCTGCGCGGCCGCAAAGAAGTTGGACTTGGCGTCATCGAAGTCCATGACCTTGGCGATGTCCTCGTACTCCGCGGTCACCCCCGCCATCAGCCCCAGGTAGAACGCGGCGTTGGCCACCTCGTCGACGACCGACGGACCCGCCGGCAGCACGCGGTTCTCGATCCGCAGGTGGGCGCCCGACTCCGACCAGCCGTAGCAGGCGCGGTTCCAGCGGTAGACGGTGCCGTTGTGCAGCCGCAGGGCCTGCAGCTTGGGGATCCGACCGGCGAGCAGCTCGGCCCGAGAGCTCTGGTACTCGTCTTGGCCCAGCACCACCCGATAAAGGGCGAGGTCCTCGCGGAACAGGTCGAGCACCGACTCGCGCACCCAGCTGTCGCCAAAGCTCACCCGGGGGCGTAGGCCCCGGGACTGGTGATGGCTGGAGCGGGCATCAACCGAGCGCTGGAACAGCGCCACTCGGGTCTCCTTCCATAGCCGCCAGCCCAGCAGCACCGGAGAGTTGACCGCCGCGGCCAGCACCGGGGCGGTCACCGCCTGCGCCACGTTGTACAGGCGGGCGAACTCACGGGGGGCCACCTGAAAGTGGAGCTGGAAGCTGGTGTTGCACGACTCGAGCATCACGTTGTCGTGCGTGGTCTCCAGCTCGTCGAGCCCCTTGATGGCGATATGGAAGTCGCCGCCGCGTAGCTTGGTCATTGCCCGGTTGAGCACGTGATAGCGAGGGATCGGGCACATGTTGTCGAGCCCCAGATCCGACTTGCGCAGCGTGGGCAAGATCCCCACCAGCAGGACGTCGGCGTCACACTCCTGGGCCGCCGCCTGCGCGATGGCCATTACCTCGTGGACTTCCTCCTCCAGGCGACGCAGGCAGTCGCCGCCGAACCGGTAGGGCGTGAGGTTGGCCTCAAGGTTGAAGCGCGCCAGCTCGGTGGTCAGGCGCTCGTCGGTGACCTTCTCGAGCAGCTCCATCGCGACCGGGGCCGGTCCCATGGTGCGGTCGACCAAGAACATCTCCTGCTCGGCACCGATCCGCCGCACGCCGGTCTCGAACATCTCCCGCTCGAGCATCTCCTCGAGCGTGTTGACGTCGTCCAGTAGCGCCTTGACGAAGACCCGTCGGCTGCTCTCGTCGCTCTGCTCCTTGACGTCGTGCTCGCCCATCGTGGTCCGTCCTCGCGCGTCCGTCGAGCGGAGGCAACGCCGGGCGGGCCCCCGTGACGGACCGTAGCCCGCGACCCATCGGCCGAGCAAGAGAGCGAGCCGAGGGGGGCAATGGGGACGAGCCCCCCTGCCAAGCGAGCCGGCGAACGGCGGGGCGATCTTCCGCAGCGGACCGAAGCGATCCCAAGCACGCGATCACCGATACGACCGTTGACGCGTCCATTCACGCGGATCCCCGCCACCATTCGCGATGCCATTCCGCGATATCATCCACACATGAGAACCGTGGTTTCGCGGGTCCTCCGCGCCCAGGTGCGGGTCGATCAAGAGATCGTCGGCCAGATCGGTCGAGGGGTGCTGCTGCTGGTCGGCGTGGAGCGGGGCGACACCGAGGCCGATGCCCTGGCCACCGCACGCAAGGTCGCGGGACTACGGATCTTTCCCGGGCGGACTCCGATGGATCTCGACCTGGCGGCCGTCGACGGGGCATGCCTGGTCGTCAGCCAATTCACCCTGGCCGGTACGGTCCGCAAGGGCCGGCGGCCGAGCTTCGACGCGGCGCAAGCGCCCGAGTCGGCCGATGCCTTGTATCGACGAGTGGTCGAGGAACTGCGCGCCTTGGGTCGACCCGTGCAGACTGGGCGGTTTGGCGCCTCCATGGAGGTCGAAATGGTCAACGACGGTCCGGTGACCCTGCTGGTGTTCACCCGCGACGGGAGCGTGGTATAGGCGATCCCTGTGGCCGAAGACTCGTCCCTGCGAGATCGCCTCTTGCGGCAGATCTCGCGGCTGAATCGGGAGCATGAGCTCATCACGCCCGGCGATCGCATCATGGTCGCCTGCTCGGGGGGCAAGGACTCGTGGGCCATGCTGCACCTTGTGCGGGCCTACGTGCGCAAGCTGCCCTTCTCGGTCTCGCTGGTGGCGATGAACCTCGACCAGGGCCAGCCGGGCTACGACCCCGGCCCGCTGCTGGAGCACCTGCGGGCCCATGGGTTCGAACACCACCTGGAGATCCGCGACACGTACTCGGTGGTGCGCCAAAAGACGCCGGCCGGCAAGATCTACTGCTCGCGCTGTGCTCGCATGCGGCGGGCGATCCTTCATCAGGTGGCCGATCGCCTGGGCGCCAACAAGATCGCCCTGGGACACCACCGCGACGATCTCATCGAGACCCTCCTCCTCAATCAAATGTTCGCCGGACGCCTGCGGGGCATGGCGGCCCACCTACCAGCGCCCCCCGATGGTCATGCGCTCATACGGCCGCTGTTGGCCTGTGCGGAGGCCGATCTGGCCGCCTACGCGGCGTCCCTGGCCGTGCCGATCCTGCCCTGCACCCTATGCGGAACCCAGCCCGATACACGGCGACAGCAGGTCAAGCGCTGGCTGGTCACCCTCGAGGCCCAGATCCCCAACCTGCGCCAGAGCCTGGCCGCCGCCGCGGGCAACGTGGAGCCCGAGCATCTGCTCGATCGTCGGCTACGCGCCGACGAGATCCCCGCAGAGCGTCCCGATCTCGAAAACGCGCGACTCGATGTCGTGTCTCCGACATTCGTGACACTGCGCAGCATGCACAAGCGCGATAACGCGCACAAGAACGCGGTTAACCATTCAGTGGGTGGCCTCACCCCAACCCGATGTGGCTCGACAACCCCAACCGGGAACCATCGCTTGACCTGAAGAGCCTTAAACATTTAAAACTAATATTCCTCGTTAAGGCGTGACCTGACTTCGAATTGAACCGAATTCTTCAACTCATGAACGAATTGTTAGTCTAAGTCTTTTTACCCAATGAAATTCAGGGTGCTCTCTTACATATTTTCAACCTGAAATAAGCATCAACCTAGATTACATTGAGAGGGACGCTCCCCACGTCACCTTTTTCCCCAACAACCCAATCCCCGCCCCCGCCCCCCCACGGAGATTCCCCACACCGTGATTCGAGGTGCTCCCAGCGATGCGACGAATTCTCCCGCTCTCCCTCTGTGTTGCGACCCTCTCTCTCACCGCCTGTGACCAAGCCCCCGTCGACGGTCCCCCGACCACAGACGACGAACAAGCACTCCACGATTTCCGCGCCAGCACCTTCCCCGACGAGATCCCCGGGTACGAAGGCAATGGCGACATCACGCTGCGCCGCGCCAGCAGCAATGGCGGCGGCGACGGTGGCGTCGACATCATCCTGTGGGATGTCGTCGGTGTGACCGCCAAGAGCAGCAATGGCACTGTAGTCCAGCAATACGCCGATGAGACCATCATCGCCCCCGAGACGGGCGAGACGATGTGCACCACAACCATCAGCTCCGATGGCCTGTTCAAGGAGCTGCGCGACGCCGACGGCACCGTGCTCTTCTCCTCCATGGGTCTTTGGACCTTCGATGGTGCTCCTGAGCTCGAGGACAAGAACATCTTCCAGCAATACCAAGAGCTCACCGGTCGCCTACGCTTCAGCTTCAACTCCGACGACATCGTCGACGGCTTGCCCCACTCGGGCGACGCCATGGTCACCTCCTCCGAGCCCGTCCAGTTCGCGAGCCGCTGGCGAAAGCTGGTCATCGCCTCCTTGGTCGACGGCTACTGCGGCAGCGACGGCCTCGACGCCGGGCACTAACTCGCCCAATACCGTTCACCGCAAAGAGCGTTCCCGTCCATCGTTCGGACGGAGAGCGCTCTTGCTGTTGATTGATCCGCGCGATTCCATCTGGGCGCGGACTCGATCTCACGAAGTGACCGGGGGCACTCGCACTCCGTGCTGACACGAACATCCGGCAAGAGTCATTCGTGGGGCTGGTGTGTACCAAGCCAGCGATCAACTTCAATGATCGCCTCCGTATTGGCCGCTGAGCGAAGATCTCGGCGCCCTCGCTCGACGATGTCTATGGCCTCATCACGGAGTGCGGGAGTCTGCCACAGCAGCTCGGCAAGGCTCAGGAGCACCGGAATCGACTCCTCGACAGCAATAAGGGGCAGTCCGGCGCGCAAGGATTCGATCGCATCTTCTCGCTTGCCTGAATGCTGTTGAGCCTTGGCAAGTGCGAGCAGGTTGCGGACCTCATGGCGCCCGATATCTGCGTCGGACTCCGGGCGCAAGGTCCATGCCGTTCGACAGTGCTCCAGCATGGCGCTCCAATCCTCGCGATCCTCCGCGAGAAAGCAGAGGTTCATGTGTACTGGACGGCTGTTGTTGGGTAGCCCCTCGGCACTCTGACGCTCGAGCGTCTCTAGCGCGGCCGCGAGGTTGGCGGACGCCTTGTTCCCTTTGAGCTCGGCTGTCGTCGCGTCACCGTTCTCCGCGGCTTGTTTGGCCTGCGTGCGTTGTACGTCACCCAGCGAGTTGTACGATGCGGCCATCAACCTCAGATCGGGCTCTTTTTGAGCCCGGATCAAGTGCAGCACATCTTCGAATCGCTGCTCGGCGCGGGCTGGATCCAGCTCTTTTTCGGTCTGCGCCAATCCGACCAGGGCCTTGAGCGTACGAGGGTGGCCCTTGGGAAACGCCAATCGAAGGACCTGGTGGGCCTTGAGATACTGCTCGTGGGCCGCACGGGCGTCGCCCCCTTGC
>JBCCWC010000190.1:0-30102 GCA_039194325.1 Myxococcota bacterium | reverse complement strand
CGAGCAAAGCTACGACTTCGCTATGTGGCAGAGTCTCACCGGAATCCGGATCCTCGATGTGGAAACGGCAACGCCAGTGGTCGCAAAGCAGCGTCTGGGCAAATCTCGGGTCGCGATGGGTGAGCGGTGCCACAGCCGTAGGGCTCGAGGCCGAGATCTTCGAGTAGCTGGAGATCGTCCTGGGGTCCGCGGTTGGGCGTGGTGAGAAAGTCACCGACCATCATGCCCGAGGCGCCCGCGCTGAACATCAAGGGCAGCAGCTGTCCCAGGTGGGTGCGTCCGGCCGCGATGAAGATGTTGGGGCGAGGCAGGAACAGCCGGTAGGCGGCGATGATCCGCAGCATCTCTAGGGGCGGGAGCGGCTGGGCCCCCGCCAACACGGTGCCCTCGATGCTCACCAAGAAATTGAGCGGGATCTCGTCCACGTCGAGCTCGCGCAGCTGCTGGGCGAGCTCGACCCGATCGGACGCGGCCTCGCCCATGCCGAAGATCCCGCCCACGCAGGTTCGAAGGCCCTTGGCCTGGGCGCGCCGGATCGTGGCGATCCGTTCGTCGTAGGTGTGGGTGCTGACGATCTTCGAGAAGAAGCTGCGCCCGCTCTCGAGGTTGTGGTTGAGCTCGGTCAGGCCGGCGTCAACGAGGCGATCGAGGGCCGCCTCGGACAAGAAGCCCACCGACGCATGAGCCTCGGTGTGCCCCGCGTCCCGGACGGCCCGGATCGCCGCTTCGATCTGGTCGAGCCCCTTGGAGTCGTCGGCCAGGCCGCGGGTGGCGGTGACCAGGCCCAAGGCGGTGGCGTGGTGCTGGGCCGCGCGCTGGCTGTGTTGCACCACGGTGTCCACGTCGGTGAACTTGCCCGGCTTCACGTGGGTAGAAAAGTGCCGTGATTGCGAGCAGAAGCCGCAATCCTCGGGGCAGCCGCCCTCCTTGGCATTGACGATCGAGCACAGGTGGACCTTGTTGCCAAAGCGGGCCCGGCGAACGCGATCAGCGGCGGCCATCAGATCCCACACGTCGGTCGATGGCGACAGGAAAGTCAGCAGGGTGGTGTCGTCGACGGCACGATCGTCGCCGGCCAGGATGCGATCGGCGTAGACGGCAGGCGGGGCAAGGCTCATCGCGGGAAGGTATACCAGGGTCGGCGATGAGCGGTCGGCACCGAGCGCTGCTAGCGCGGCATGGTCGATGTTCGCCTTCTGCTCGGCGGTGGGCGGGTGTATCGTGGGGTCGTGGTCGCCGCTCAGCCCATCGGTGCGATGAGCTACGAGGAGTACCTCGCGTTCGAGCAACAGGCCGAGCACAAGCACGAGTACGTCAACGGTGAGGTTTACGCGATGGCGGGCGGCTCGCCTGAGCACGCTCGCCTCGCGACCCGGCTCGCCGCGGCGTTGCTGCAACGCCTCACCGATCGCCCGTGTGAGGTGTTCAGCTCCGATCTGCGCGTGCGCAACCTCGCCACCGGACGATCGACCTACCCGGATGTGACCGTGGTCTGCGACCGGCTCGAGCATGCGCCCGACGACGCGCAGGCGATCACCAATCCCGTGCTCGTCGCCGAGGTACTCTCGGAGGGCACCGAGCGCCAGGATCGCGGCGACAAGTGGCGTCACTACCAGCGGATCGAGTCGCTCAAGACCTACGTGCTGGTGTCCCAGGCCGAGCCACGGATCGAGGTATTTCGGCGGGTGGGTGACGCCTGGCAGTATCAGGCTGCCGGCTCGGGTCAATCCATCGTGCTCGACGAGCACGGGCTCACCCTCGATGTCGATGCGCTGTATCGCAGCGGGCTTTCGGGCTGACGCCATATGGATTGCCCCGCGTGTGCGAGGCAGGGCCAGTTACACTTTGAACCTGAATGCTGGGCGTAGTAGTGGCGTAGGGTCACGCGGCACGGCTCGACGTCGGCCGTACGCGCGGGGCCAGGTGCAGTACGATGGAGCGAGAGATTGCTGTGTTCATGGTGCGTGCTTCGATCGTCTCGGTTCTCTCGTTCTTGGTGATCCTCGGCGTCGGCTGCGGGGAAGGACGGGATCGTTCGGTCTCCGCGGGCGGCCTGACCAGCCCGCCATTCCCCGGCACGGGCCCCGGGGCGACCACCGGCGACGGTCCGGTGGCCGACGGTGACGGGGTTCTCGATGTGGCCAACGAGCCCACCGATGGCGGCCCCGGAGACGACCCTGGGTGTAGCGGCGTCGCCGATCCCAACGCCACGCTGCGGGGTCGGGTGTTCGCGCCGAACATGGAGATCCCGATTAGCGGCGCGCTGGTCTACGTGGGCACCACGCCGGCCGAGCCGGTCCCCGACGGGGTCTACTGCGCCGAGTGTGTGCAGCTACCGTGCGACGCCAACTACGTACTGACCGAGCCAGACGGGAGCTTCGAGCTGCCCGCGGTCGCCGGGACGGGGCGGCACCTGGTCGTGCAAAAGGGGCAGTTCTTGCGCGACGTCCGGATCGACATCGAGGAGGGGGACAACGTGATCCCCGTCGACCAGTCCAACCTCCCCGGCGATTGGAACCCCGAGGAGGGGATGTGGATCCCGCGGATCGCCGTCTACGCTGCCGATCCCGACCAGGTCTACAATGTGCTGGCCAAGTTCGGCCTGGGCGAGGTCACGTCGGGGGGGCTGCTGCTGCCGGGCAGCGAGCGGTTCACGCTGATCCCCGACGACCAGGGGGCGTTCATGGACGACCTGGCGAGGATGAGCCAGTACCACATCATCTTCGTGCCGTGCGCCGCGACGAAGTTCTGGTCGGGGGCGCCCACCGTGCCGCCATTGCGGGCCCAGAACATCCGTGACTACGTCGCGGCCGGCGGCAAGTGGTACGCGACCGATCACTCCAACGAGTACATCAAGGAGCCCTTTCCCACCTATCAAGACTTCCACGAGCCGGGGATGCCCGACCTGCAGCCCGCCTACGACGTGACCGGCAACGTGGCCGATCCGGATCTATTGGCCTGGCTCGATGCGCTGCCGCCCGAGCTCAAGGACATCGGAGGCGGCAACCCCACGCTCAACGCGCTGCCGTCGATCGAGCTCGAGCTCAACTACTCGGGGATCGACGCGGTCCACGAGGTCTTGGTGAAGGATGAGGACGGCAACGACGTCAACGTGGGGCCCTACACCTGGGTCTCGGGACCGTGCACCAGCTGCAATGATCCGCTGACGTCCCGGCCGATGGCAATCAGCGGCGAGTGGGGGTGCGGGCGGATGATGTACAGCACCTTCGAGACCTCGAGCGTGGCCCACCAGGGGCTCAACCCTCAAGAGTTGGTGCTGCTGTACATGATCCTCGAGATCGGGGTCTGCCACGAATCTCCGCCGCCGCCCGTGCCGCCGATCGGCTGAGGTCGATCGTCGAGGTCGGCACGAGGTGCTGGGACTACGGCAGCCCCAGAAACCACAGCCGCCCGATCGCGTCACCGACCACGAACTGCTGGTCGCCGGTGATCGTCACCCCGTGGAACTCGACGTCCCCGTGCACGACCGCGATCGTGCGCTCGGTCTTCAGATCCCACACCCGCACGGTGTGATCGGCCGAGGTCGAGATCACCCGCCCGTCGGGCCACGCGGCCAGGGCGTTGACCCGGCCGGTGTGCCCTTCGAGGGTCCCGAGTCGCCGTCCGGTGTCCAGCTCCCACAGGGCGACCTGTGGCCCCTCGGACGCGGTGGCCAGGCGGCCACCGGGCAGTGCGGTCACGGTCATCACGATGCCGGCGTGGGGTCGAAGCGCGGCGACCGTCTGCTGCGACTGCTCGTCCCACACCCGCACGCGGCCCTCGGCGGACACGGAGACGATCCGCCCGTCGGGTAGGCGCGTCACCGTCATGCAAAGTTCCTCGGAGACGCTGACCATCGTTCGACTCGTGGACAGATCCCAAAGGCGGATCGTGCGATCGCCAGAGGCGGAGACGACCCGCTCTCCGGGCAGGCACGCCACCGAGTGGACGTCGAGTCGGTGGTCGGCCACGACCTTGTCCGCCCGGCCCTTGGCGGGATCCCAGCGACGGATCGATCCGTCGCGAGAGGCCGAGACGGCCCGGCCGTCGTCGGTGGCGTCCAGGCGGTTGATCCAAAGTCGATGCCCGGTCCAGGTGCCCAGCACCGATCCGGTGCTCGGATCCCACAGCTTGAGCGCCCGGTCGCGCGCGCCGGAGACCACGCGTCCGTCGGGCAGCGTGGTCAGGGCGAGCACGCCGTCTCGATGGCCCTCGGCGTCGATGGATGGCCCCGGGTCGACCCACCACACCCGCAGCGTGCCGTCGTCCGAGGCGGAGCACAGGCGGCCGTCGGGGAGCGCGGCCAGGGCGTTGACCACCCCCTCGTGGCCTCGAAGGACCGACAGCGAGGCGCCTCGATCGGTGTCCCACAGGCGCACGGTGTGATCTTGGGCGGCGGAGCACAGGCGGCCATCGGGGAGCACGGCCAGGGTCGACAGCTCGTACCCGTGACCTTGGAGCGTGACCTGCTTACGCCCCGAACGATCCCAAAGCCGCAGGCGGCGATCGGCGGACGCGGTGGCGAAGCGGCCGTCGGGGAGCACGGCCAGCGCGATGACCCGCTCGCGGCTGGGGCTGAGCGTGGCCACCTCTTGCTGGGCTGCGACGTCGCGGATCGCGATCGTCGAGTCGCCTCGGGCCGAGAGCACCCGGCCGTCGGGGGTCACGGCCAGCGCCTCCACGCGCCCTTCGACCAGGGTCAGGGTCTCACCGGTGTCCACGTCCCACACCCGCCGGGTGCCGTCGTCGGACGCGGAGACCAGGCGGCCATCGGCGAGCACGGCCAACAGCCGCACGGGACCCCGGTGGCCGTGGAGCACCGCGACGCACTGGTCCGAGTCCAGATCCCACACCCGCACGGTGGTATCCACCGAGCCCGACACCAGGCGGCCATCGGGGAGCATGGCCACCGAGCCCACGGGGCCCTGGTGGTCACCGAGCACGGCGACGCACTGGCCCGAGTTCAGATCCCACACCCGCACGGTCCCGTCCATCGACGCCGAGGCGACGCGGCCTCCGGGCACGGCGACCACCGCGTTGACCCAGCTGCGGTGGCCGACCAGGACCTGCGGCCAGCCGTCGTCGGGCAGCGGGTGCTGCAGGTGCGCAAAGGAGGGGGGGCCGGACCGCGGATCGAACAGGCGCCGGTGAAGATCTGGCGCGCGGCCCAGGAGGCGGTCGTGGAGCATGGCGGCCAGGCCCTCGGGAGCATCGGCCAGCCAATGGGCACAGGCCCCCAAGGCGCGATCGAGGTCTCGCAGGAGGGGCACAAGCTCGTGAGGAGCGGCGTCGACCAGCCGTCGCAGCAGCCGCTGGACGGTCGGGCAGCCGTGCGCCCGGACTCCGTCGCAAAGTCGCGTCACGTCGAGCATCGCCGTCGCGGCGGCTCGGGCATCGCCGGCGGCCAGGAGGTCGTGGACGGGGGTGAGCGGCTCGGGTGCGCCGGGGTCGGAGCAAGGGTTCATGGCCAGGGGATCGGCCCGAGCATACGCGTGGCACGAGGGCCATCGGAATCGCGAGGCGCGACGGAGGTAGGGTCGGCTGCTCCATCGGGAATTGCAGGGTTTGGGGCGCCGGGTCCCATCGAGGAATCGATGTGTGATCCGGGTCGGTCGGGAGCGTCCCCGGAGCCGCCCCGGAGTCGCCCCGGAGCCGCCGGCGGGGGCGCAGTTGGGGAGGGCAGCACGGGCCAGGACGGGGATCTTGGGCATTTGCCCCCGGGCGTCCCGAGATGGGACGAAGCGGTGATAGGCTCCCGCGCCGACGCCGTCACGGCTCTCGTCTCGTCGGGCCGCAGAAACCTTCGACCCCGGGCGCGCGTATCCGTGGCGACGCTGCCCGTCTTTCGCCGCCCATGCTTTCGTTTCAGGAGGTCCCTTCGTGAGTCAACCGAGCGAGCCATCCCCGTCCGCCCCCGTGGCCGGCCGCGATCCCGACGAGCTTCGTCGCCTCTACACCGAGATGCTGCGGATCCGGCGGTTCGAGGAGGCGGCGGCCCGGGCCTACACCCAGGGCAAGATCAGCGGCTTCTTGCACCTTTACATCGGGCAAGAGGCGATCGCGGTCGCCACCGCCGAGCTGATGAAGCCCGGCGATCGGGTGGTCACCACGTACCGGGATCACGGTTTTGCCGTCGCGCTGGGCTGTGACACCGCGGCCTGCATGGCGGAGCTCTACGGTAAGAAGACGGGCTTGGTGGGGGGCAACGGCGGGTCGATGCACTTCTTCGCCAAGGACCAGGGCCTTTGGGGCGGCTACGCCATCGTCGGTGCGCACGTGCCGGTCGCGGCCGGGCACGCGTTCGCCTCGAAGTATCAGGGGGACGGCGCGGTCACCCTATGCTTCTTGGGCGAGGGGGCGATGCACATCGGGGCGACCCACGAAGGGATGCACCTGGCGGGGCTTTGGCGGCTGCCTATCGTGTTCGTCATCGAGAACAACCAGTACGCCATGGGCACTCCGCTGCGGCGGCAGTCCGCGGTCGACGACCTCACGGTGCGGGCGCCCGCCTACCGACTGACCTCCGACCGCTGGGTGGTGCGCGACGTCTTCGAGACCCGCACCCGGCTGGCACGGGCGATCGAGCGGGCACGCGAGGACTCTCAGCCCGCGCTCATCGAGCTGCTGACCTACCGCTTCCGGGGTCACAGCATGAGCGATCCGGGCAAGTACCGCACCAAGGACGAGGTCGAGCAGTGGAAGGAGCGCGACCCGCTGCATCGGGCCGAGGCTGAGCTCGCCGCCCAGCACGGCCTTTCAGAGGAAGATCTCGAGGCGATCGACGAGAAGGTCTGGGAGGAGATGGACGCGGCGGTGGAGCACGCCGAGCGTTCGCCGCAGCCGGACCCGGAGCATCGCTTCTTGGGGCACTATGTCGAGGAGGACCTGGCGATGAAGGCGGCCGCGGGGGGGGAGGGCTAGGCGCATGGCGACGCTTCAGATCCGCGAGGCGCTGCTTGCGGCCATCGACGAGGAGATGGCCCGAGACGAGCGCGTGTTCATCATGGGCGAGGAGGTCGGCTACTACGACGGCGCCTACAAGGTCACCGAGGGACTCTTGAAGAAGTACGGGGAGCGGCGGGTGGTCGACACCCCGATCGCCGAGGCGGGCTTTTCCGGGGTCGGGATCGGCGCGGCCATGGCCGGGCTGCGGCCTATCGTGGAGTTCATGACCTTCAACTTCTCGGCCGTGGCCTTCGACCAGCTGCTCAACAACGCGGCCAAGCTGCGGCACCTGTCCAATGGGCAGTTCACCCTGCCCATCGTGTTCCGCGGGCCCAACGCGGCGGCGCACATGCTCAGCTCCACCCACAGCCAGGCCTTCGAGAGCTTCTACTGCGGCTTTCCTGGGGTGAAGGTGATCTCGGTGGCGACCCCCTACGACGCCAAGGGCCTGCTCAAGTCGGCGATCCGTGACGACAACCCGGTGATCTTCTTCGAGAGCGAGGTCCAGTACGCGATCAAGGGGGAAGTGCCGGACGAGGAGTACCTCATCCCGATAGGTCAGGCCGACATCAAGCGTCCCGGCGACGGGGTCACGGTGATCACCTGGGGGCAGGGGCTGGCCATCGCCTTGGCCGCGGCCGAGATCGTGGCCACCGATGGGATCGATTGCGAGGTGATCGATCTGCGGACCTTGCGGCCGCTCGATGACGAGGCGATCTTGACGTCGATCCGCAAGACCAACCGGGCGGCGCTCGTCTATCATGGCTGGCCCTACGGGGGCACCGGGGCCGAGGTCTCCGACAGGATCCAGCGGCTGGCCTTCGATCATCTCGACGCGCCCGTGGAGCGGGTCTGCTACGAGGATCTCAACATGCCCTACGCCGAGAACCTCGAGAAGCTGGTGATCCCCAGCCCCGAGCAGGCCGCCGAGGCGATCCGCCGGGTGGCCTACCACCGGATCTAGCCCGCCGCCCGAAGCTCCCAGCCCGAAGCTCCCACCCGAACACAAGCAGCGCGAGAGACCCATGGCCAAGATCGTCGAGCTACCCCGCCTCTCCGACACCATGGAGGAGGGGGTCATCGCCAAGTGGCACATTGCCGAGGGTGACAAGGTCAAGCGTGGCCAGCTGATCGCCGAGATCGAGACCGACAAGGCCACGATGGAATTCGAGTCGTTCGATCCGGGCATCGTGCTCGCCATCGTGGCGCCCGAGGGGGAGGTCTTCCCGATCGGCACGCCGATCGCGGTGCTCGGCAAGCCGGGCGAGGACGTCCAGGCCGCGCTGGCGGCCCACGGCGGGGGATCGGGCGCGGCGACCGAGCCCGCCGAGCCCGCGGGCTCGGCGGTGGTGGCCGAGCCTCCGAGCCCGCCCGCATCGCCGGCGGCGGACGCCCCGAGCGCGGCCGTGCCGGCACCGGCCGTGTCTGCGGAGGCGCCGAGCCCCGGTCGGGTGCCCGAGCGGATCGCCGCGTCACCGGTCGCGCGTCGGCTTGCTCGCGAGCAGGGCGTGGATCTCACCGCGGTGCAAGGCAGCGGGCCTCACGGGCGGATCGTCAAGGCCGATGTGGAGGCCGCGGCCTCCGGGGCGGTCGCGCGTGCGGCAGCGGGGGCTGGGGGAGCGCCGGCCGGAGCCGTGGCCAGCGGCGAGGTGGACGCGGGGGGCCGGCCCTTTGCTGTGCGCCCCGACGAGCCATTGCGGCTGTCGCAGATGCGCAAGGCGATCGCCCGGCGCATGAGCCAGGCCAACGCCGAGATCCCGCATTTTTACCTGACCACCGTGGTCGACATGGACGCGGCGGTGGCCCTGCGCCAGCAGCTCAAGGAGGCGCTGCCGGTCAAGGTCAGCTTCAACGATCTGGTGCTGATGGCCGCGGCTCGGGCCCTGGTCGAGCACCCCGAGGTCAACGCCTACTGGGACGGCCAGACCATCGTGCAGCGTGGCAACGTGCACATGGGCATGGCGGTGGCGGTGGACGAGGGCCTCATCGTGCCGGTGATCCGTTTTGCCGAGCAAAAGACCCTGCGGCAGATCGCCCAGCAGTCTCGCGACCTGGGCCTGCGGGGGCGTGACAAGAAGCTCGCCATTGAGGAGATGACCGGCAGCACGTTCACCGTCTCCAACCTGGGCATGTTCGGGATCGATGAGTTCTCGGCGGTGATCAACCCCGGCGAAGGGGCGATCTTGGCGGTGGGGGCGATCGCCGATACGGTCGTGCCCAAGGGGGGCGAGATCGGGGTGGGCAAGCGCATGAAGATGACGCTCGCCTGCGATCATCGGGTGATGGACGGCGCCACCGGGGCCAAGTTCCTGGCCACGATGCGAGGGCTGCTCGAGCAGCCGCTGTCGATGCTGGCGTGAGCTATCGGGTTTTGCTCGCCGCCCGGGGTTCGCATGCAGTCCCGGTGCCCTCCGCGCTATGCTGAGGGCATCGAGCCTGGGATGGATCCACGCAATCCCCATCGTCTCGCTGAAGCGCGTAGTCTCGCTTTGCATCGCGCGGTCGCTCGGCGTTTGCGCGAGCACCCGGCGTTGCTCGACGGTGTTCGGGCTCGGGTCGAGCGGTGGCTCGACGACCGGAGCGTGGCCCGGCCTTATGCCGAGGCATGGCGGGAGATCTTGAGTCGCAGTCTCGATGAGATCGAAGCCTCGATCGTGGACCCCAGCCCTCGAGCACGCGATCTGCGGCAGTGCAGTCCGTTTGCCGGGGTGCTCGATCCTCGAACGCGATGGAGGATCCTCCGGGAGCTTCGTCGTGCTCCCGGGGACGTCAACGAGGACGGATCCGCCAAAGAATTCGGAGAGTTCGTCGATTTCGAGCACCGGGTTCCATAACCTTCGGCAATGGCGGTGGGCCTGCCCACCGACAACGCCGGATGGATCGGTCACCCTCGGGGCACCTGGGTTTGTCCATGCGCATCTTCGACCGATCTCGGCCATCTGCTCTCGTCCTTCGACTCGGCCTGGGGGCAGCCCTCGGGCTCGCAGCGGGGGCGAGCTGCAACCTCAACCCGACCTCGGTGTTCACCTGCACCACCTCCGAGGATTGCGTAGCCGAGGCGGGGATGGGGGCGATCTGCGAGGCCAACAACCTGTGCACCGTGCCGGACGCAACCTGTCCTGACGGGAAGCGCTGGCACGAACGGGCGGCGGCTTTAGCGGACAAGTGCTTCGAGCCCGGGGATCTGGGGGGCTCGGACTCGGTCGCGGCCACGGGCAGCGGCAGCGGTACCGGCAGCGGTGGCGGTGCGGAGTCGACCTCGGGAGCGCCCGATCCCTCCACCACCAATCCCGTCGATGGCTCGGGTGATCCCGAGAGCTCCGGTCCGCCGCCGTCCATGACCGACACGGGCGGCTCGAGCAGCACCGGCCCGATGGCGGGGAGTTGCCAGGAATTGTTCGGTGCGGCTCCGGGCTACGAGCTCTGCGAGGAGACGCCGGAGTCGTGCAGCTTCAACGCGACCACCGGTGGCGGCTCGTGCGACGACATGTGCATGATGTTCAACTCCACGTGCATCACCGCGTTCAACAACGACATGAGCGACTGCGCCTCGCAGATGGCCGAGGCGATGTGCTCGGAGATGGCCAACGACAACATCTGTGTGTGTGCCAAGCCGTAGAGCGCGGCACGGGTGACGGCCGGTGAACACCCTTTGGGTCTATGCGGCGCCCCGCGAGGGTGAGCCCTGGGCGGACGATCCCCAGGTGCAGCGGCTCGGGGTCGGCAAGGTGGCGGCGACTCTGGCGCTGACCCGGGCGGTGGTCGAGCGGCGGCCCGAGGCGGTGGTGGTGTTCGGCGTGGCCGGGGCCTATCCGGGAGGGCCGGCGGTGGGCGAGCTTTGCCTGGTCGGCGAGGACTGGCTGGCCGACGAGGGGGTCGAGGTGGCCGACGGGCTGCGCTCGCTCGAGGACCTGGGCCTGGGCCGGCGGGGGCCTTTTGTGGCGGACCCCGGGTTGACCGAGGCGCTCGCTCGGGCTCTGGGCGGCGGGGTGCCCCGGGTGCGCGGGGCCACCGTGTCCACGTGTAGCGGCACGGACGCCCGGTCGGCCGCTTTGGTGGCCGCGTGCCCCGGGGTGGCGGTAGAGAGCATGGAAGGGGCGGCCGTGGGGGCGGTGTGTGAGCGGTTCGAGATCCCCTGGGCCCAGGTGCGGGTGATCAGCAACCGCACGGGGGATCGCGATCGCGCGGGCTGGGATCTCGATGGTGCGCTCGGTCGACTGCACCGGGAGGTGGCTCGGCTACGAGCGTGGGTGCAGGCCGGCGGCTCGGACGGCTCGGACGGCTCGGACGGCTCGGATCACCACGGGGGTTGAGCCAGGAGGCGCCAACGGGGCCGCACGTGCGGTGAGCTCGAGGGCATCGCCGGCGTGGAGGGAATCATGCCGTCACCGTGCACGCCGCGGTCGAAGGCGGTGGGTGGCCAGCCAGGCTTCGACTCGTCGGCGCTGGTCGTCGGAGTCCGAGCCGGCCGTGGTCCAGGCCTCGTGGGCTTGCTGGGCCAGTGCCCGGGCACGGGCCCGCTGCGCGTGGTCGGGCCACAGTGCGCGGGCGAGCAAGAAGCGGGCCTGGGCGAGCTTGTTCGGCTCGGCCTCGCCGGCTTCGAGGATCGAGACGGCCCGCTCGGCGTGTGCGCGAGCGGCGTTGGCGTCGCGCTCCACCAAAGCGAGATCCGCAAGCTCGACGAGCGGGTAGACCAGGTGAGGGCTTTTTGGGGGCAGCGTCTGCTCGTAGATCCGCAGCGCGCGTCGCAAGTGGTCTTGCGCCGCAGTGCGCCGGCCCTGTGTATTCAACACGGTGCCGATGTTGACCAGCGTCATGGCGTAGTCGGGGTGTGTGGATCCGAAGGACCGCTCGAAGATCGTGAGCGCTCGACGGAAGTACTCGAGCGCCGGATCGGTTTCGTCTCGCCGCCGGAAGACGAAGCCGATATTGCCCAGAGCGCGGGCTACGTGGGGGTGCTCGGGGCCCAAGGAGCGCTCGAAGATGGTCAACGCGCGGTGGTGGTACTCGAGGGCTTGGTCGAGCTTGCCCTGCTGGTCCAGCACGTTGCCGATGTTGAGCAGTTGCGCGGCGAGCGTGGGGTGGTCGGGGCCGAGGGCTTGCTCTTGCATGGCCACGACCTGGCGATAGCGCTCGAGGGCTTGGTCGAGCTTGCCCTGCTGCTGGAGGACGAAGCCGATGTTGCCCCACGTCGCGATGATCTTGGGGTGGGCCGGGTCGAAGGCTTGCTCGAAGATCGCGAGTGCGCGGTGGTGATAGTCGAGGGCTTGGTCGAGCTTGCCCTGCTGGTACAGCGAGTTGCCGATGTTGCCCAGCGTGCTGCCGTTGTTGGGGTGTTGCGGGCCGAGGGCGTGCTCCTCGATGGCCAGCACTCGGCGGTGGTACGCCAGGGCCTCGTCGAACTTTCCCTGCTTGGTGAGCACCATGCCGATGTTGCCCAGCGTCTTGGCGAGCTGGGGGTGATCGGGGCCGAGGGCTTGCGCCTCGATGGCGAGCGCTCGTTGGTGGTGCTGGAGCGATTGGTCGTAGCTCTCTTGCTGGCGCAGCACGGCGCCGAAGCTGTTGAGGGCGGCGGCCTCGACCGTGCCGTCGAGCTCGGGGCCTCGGGACAGCGCCAGGGCCGTCCGCGCCCACCCGAGCCCGGGCTCGAGTTGCACCTGCTCGTAGCCCACCACCATGGTCAGCGCGATGACGGCGTGCGCCGCCACGGCGTCGTGCCCGTGCTTGGCTGCGACTGTGAATGCTCGCTCGAGATCCGACTGCGCTTGTTCGTAGTGCCCGCCCAGATCGTGTGCGTGGCCGCGCTGCAGCAGGGCTTCGGCCACCAGGGGCCCGTAGTCGAGGGCCTCGGCGTGCTCCACCACCGACAGCGCCTGCTCGAGCGCCTCGTCGTACTGACCGGCTTCGTGCCTGGCTTGGATCATCGACAGCCGCTGACGCAGCGCCTGCGCTTGCTCGGCGACCGCGGGATCCTCGGGCGGGGGGATGCGCTGCTGTCGTTGCTGGAGCCACCGGATGTCGTGGCAGCGGTCGAGTCTGGGCATGCTGCTGGCCACCTCGACGGCATGGGCCACCACGTCGGCGTTCGCACCGGCGAGGACGTCGACCGCGGCGGCGAGCGCGACCTTGCGCTCATGGAGGCACTGCATGCGTAGATCCATGACCTCTTGGCTTTGCTCGTGGCGGATGCTCGTCGCTTCGCATGCCTCGGTGTGGGCTTGGGTCCAGGCGTCGGCGTAGTCGTCCAGCCGTGATCGCACCCGTTGCTCGGTCTGCGCGGCATAGGAGCGCTGGGTGTCCAACAGTGCCGCCTGCACCTGGGCGCGGCGGTCGTCGTCCCACACGCCCATCAGCTCCGCGTGGGCCCCCGAGCAGCGTTTGGCGCGCTCGAGCTCGCGTGCGTGCTCGGCCTGGCGGGTGATCTCGGCCTGATAGGCCAAGCCGGTACCCAACGCCGTCAGTCCGAGCCCCATGCTCGCGCCGAGCACCCAGCGACGGTACCGCCGGGGGTCGACCAGGCGCTCCAGCGCGTCGAGCACCGCCTTCATCGAGGGCCAGCGCGCTTGGGGGTCGAAGGCCAGGCCCCGCATCAGGATCTCGTGCAGCGTGGTGGGGATCTTGGTCTTGCGGAGGATCGGTTTGGTGGTGCCCGATCGGATCTTTGCCTGGAGCTCGTCGAGGGTCTCGCCCTCGAATGGTCGCTGGCCATACACCGCCTCGAACAGCGAGACGCAGAAGCTGAATTGGTCGCTCCGGGCATCGAGCTCGGCTCTGCGCATCTGCTCGGGAGACATATAGGCGGGCGTACCGACGACCATCCCCGTCTTTGTCAGTCGTTGGTCGATGCTCTTGCGGCTGTGCTGGGAATCGGAGGCGTGGGCGTCGTCGGTGGAGCGACTGGTGCTCGACTCGGTGGTGGTGAGGGCCAGGCCGAAGTCGAGCACCCGCACGCGTCCGTGGGGGTCGATGAGCACGTTGCTCGGCTTGAAGTCGCGATGCACGATCTCGTGCTCGTGGGCGGCGGCCAGGCCCGCGCCCGCCTGGCGAAACACGCGAACGCAGGTCCTCCAGTCGGGCCGCGGCTCTTGGCGCATCCACTGGCGTAGGGTCTGGCCGTCGACCAGCTCCATGACCACGAAGGCTTGCCCCCGATGGTCGCCGACCTCGTAGACTTGCACGACGTTGGGGTGAGACAGCTGGGCCATGGCGCGGGCCTCGACGACCAGGCGCGTGCGATCGTGGGATGCGAGGCCGCGGTGGAGCACCTTGAGGGCCACCTGGCGGTCCAGCGTGCGGTCGAAGGCCCGGTAGACGCGACCCATCCCGCCCGCGCCCAAGGTGTCGATCACCAGGTAGGGGCCGATGAACGTGCCGGTGGCCGAGTGGGTGGGGCGGGCCTTGGTGGGGCGGGCGAGGGCATCGGCCGGGGGCAGAGGCGCACGCTCATCGTCCTTGATCCTGGCAGGAGTCGCGGCCGCAGCGGTTTGTAGCGACGGCGATGGGGCTTCGACGCTGCAGGTGGGCCGATCGGTCGTATCGGTCGTATCGGTCGTCGGGGGTGAGGATGGGGGGGTCATCGCACGCGGTGGGGGGTCAGCCAGGTCTCGGCATGCGCGAGCTCGTCCTCAACGCCCGGTCCCGCTTGGGTCCAGGTTTCGTTGGTTTGCTTGGCCAGCATGTGAGCGCGGGCTCGCTGGGCTCGGTCGGGCCACCGCGCTTGGGCTACCATGGATCGGGTCTGCGTGAGCTTGGCTGGGTCGATCTCGACGGTTTCGCGGATCGAAACGGCGTGCTCGGCGTGCACGCGGGCGATGTCGAGGTCGTGCTGCCCTCGGGCGAGTGGGGCAATTTCGAGCATGGGCTGCGCGAGTGTGAGACTCGCGGGGCCGAATACTCGTTGCCATGATGGCCAATGCGTGGCGAACGTGGTCGCGGTGCTGGTCGAGCTTGCCCTGCTACTCAAACTCGTCACTAGACTATCACCGATCGTCCGAGCGGGTCGGGTTGGTTTGTGCCTCGTGATGTGATTCTGCACGAGGTTGGATCTGCATCTGGTTGGGGGAGAGGACGACCACCTCGCGGGTGGCAAGACATGAGCATTTGGTTCGTTCGATGCACCGAGTGGGCGGACCCTCGGTCATATGACCGAGAGCTCGCCCTCTTCGATGGGTCGACCGACCGATGGGTGATCCTCGATGGGTGATCGACTCACTCGTGTCTCGTCATCCGCGTGCGCGGGGTCGCATGCGTAGCGGGCCGGAGATAGCGAGCATGCGCGACCTCTTGAAGGATGAGGGCGGCTGCATACATCAATCATCGACACTCACGCTGCTTCGACTTTGCCGGCCCACCGTGTCCGTGTGGCCGTATCCGTGCACTCGGCAATGGGCGAACGATACGACCGGTGGATCGGCACCCACCGCCACCATGCCGTGCGGCCCGCGGTGACGCGATCCAAAGAAGCTCGAGCGGAGCAACAAGAGGCCCTATGATGACCCCCACCCGTTCTCGCTCTCCGCATTGGCGGACTCGTCGTACGCTGACCGGTGAGTTCCCAGCCCTCATCGGCCCCTACCGATCGGCCGGTTCGGAACTCCTGCCGGCGGGACCGGAGGTCATGGTCCCCTTTCCGCATTTTGGCGCTCACATGCTCCGCGCCTCGGTGGGAATTGCTGCGTCCGAGTCCATTGCGCGATCTCGCCCGTCGCGCCCGCCGCAGTCTTCGGTCGCGTGTGGATCGCTGGTCGTTCCTCAGTCGTCGGTGCCCCCCAAGTCGTCGGTCGCGCGATCGCGCAGGCTATCGCAGGTGCAGTGGGCGTGGCTCGGGGCGTTGGTCGTGGTGGGCGCGATGAGCGTGTTGTTTGCCGCGCTGTGATCTTCGCTTAGATCCCACGGTCTGCGCTCGCGGGCGGTCGAGCCTTTGCCTGCGTGCTGGTGCTCGGTCCGCATCCGATCGATGACGTGCCGTTGGCGAGGTGCTAGCCGCTTGGGCGATCGGGAACGAGCCGGTCACAGGCGATGGGCGCTTCGATCGCATTGCGCACTGCCAGGGTGTGAACGATGCGATGGGTGAAGTGAGCTCCAGAGATCAAGCGTCGCGAGACTCCACGATAGTAAGCCTCCCGCGGTGACCCAAACGGCCCTCGGCCGGGGTTTGTGGCTCGCCCGCGCGTCTGTGCCGAAGGCGACGAGCGATTGTCGTTCGCCGAGGCCGGTTGCTAGCCTAGACTGGCCATCCCTTGAGTTCCATGAATGGTATCGTCGATTTCGTCGGTTCAATCCACAAGACGCCGCCCGAGCCCCACATCCGGGGCGCATGGGTGTTTTTGCTCGCCGGGACGCTGACGGCGTGCCGATCCGATCCACCGACCGCCGGCGACTTCGTGGGTACGGGGGGGAGCGCGAGCCCTGGCGGCAGCAGTGCCGGTATGACGTCGAGGGGGACCGCAGTGAGTACCGGCGATGAGTTCGGCACGGCGGGAGGCTCAGAGACGGGGGACGGTCCGTGCGGCGATGGAATCATCGACGACGACGAGCAATGCGACGATGGCGGCGAGTCGGCCCGCTGCAATGCCGACTGTACGATCGCTGTGTGCGGGGATGGCATGCTCAACGCCGCGGCCGGTGAACAGTGCGATGACGGAGGCGAGTCCCGAGATTGTGACGTAGATTGCACTCCGGCCATGTGCGGTGATGATGTGTTCAATGCCTCAGCAGGCGAGCAGTGCGACGATGCCGGGCGCAGCGACGCCTGCAATGCCGATTGCACGCTGGCTACCTGCGGTGACGGGATCCTCAACGAGACGGCGGGTGAGTACTGCGACGATGGCGGCGAGTCGGCAGGGTGCAATGCCGACTGTACCCCTTCATCATGTGGTGATGGGGTGACCAATGCGTCCGCGGGCGAAGCATGTGACGATCAGGGGGCATCGCGCGGGTGTGATGTCGACTGTACTCTCGTCGAGTGTGGTGATCTGCTCGTCAACGAAGCGGCGGGCGAGCAGTGCGAGGGGGCGGAGTTCGAGGGGGCCACCTGCATGAGCGAGGGTTTCGACGGTGGCACGCTCGCGTGCGACGACGAGTGTAGCCTCGATACCAGCGGCTGTTACTTCTGTGGTGATGGCATGGCGAACCTGGAGGAGCCGTGCGATGGCCTCGACCTGGCAGGAGCGACCTGTATCGGTCTGGGGTTCGATGGGGGCGTTCTCGCCTGCGACGGATCGTGTGCTCTGGACACCTCCGGTTGCTACGCCTGTGGAGATGGTGCGATCGATCCGGGCGAGCAGTGTGATGGGGCCGAACTCGGCGGGCAGACCTGTGAGACGCTGTTGTTCGACGGCGGGACGCTCGCGTGCGATGGGTCGTGCAATGTGGACACCAGCGGCTGCTACTCGTGTGGTGATGGTGTGGTCAATCCCGGGGAGCAGTGCGATGGGGTCGATCTCGGCGGGCAGACCTGTGAGAGCCTGGGTTTCGACAGCGGGGCGCTCGGGTGCGACGGGACGTGCGGCTTTTCGATCAGCGGGTGCTACTGGGAATCGTGCGAGGCGATCCTCATCGCCGAGCCCGCGGCCACGAGCGGCATGTATGCGGTAGATATCGATGGGCAAGATCCCCTGCCGCCCATCGACGTCTATTGCGACATGGACAGCGACGGCGGTGGCTGGACCGAGCTGACGCCGGCGCTCGGCTGTGTGCTAGGGGGCGAGATGATCGCGGTCGACCTCGCTGAGCTCGAGGAAGGCATCGATGCCGAATGCCGGCCGTTCACTCGCGATGACGGGGGCAGTCACACATACCACTACACCATTCCGTATCCCGCCGGGTTCTCGCAGTTCATGCTGGTAGACTACGTGGCTCGGTCCAATGCGGGTCCCGGCTACACCTCTGATCTTTTAGATACAGTTGTACAAACCCTCTGGAGTCAGGCGAATGTGGGTGGTGCAGGAGATATATCATTTGGTGCAGCTGAAGAGATGGGGCCCGCGACCAGCTATGGCAGCGCGGGGGTCGTGGTGAGCTGCTATGATTGCGAAATCGACTATCCACAAAATATGACCGTATACACGCTTCCAATAGAGAGTGAGGCACTTCGGATCGGCTGGGGTGAATCTGGTGGGCAGCACGAAGGCTGGTACCCTTGGTGGGCGGGTACGATCCGGGTGCGTTGAGGTGCGATCCTCGATCCTCGATCGAGCCTCACGCTGCCGCTCAGGGAGTCGTGGCAGACACCCAAGCCCCGCGCGCTCAGTCCGGTAGCACCGGCACCACCAGGTACGACGCGCGCTCGCCCCCCGTGTGCAACACGTGGATCCCCCGGTTGGCGCTCAGATCCTTGCGTAGCGGCGCCGAGGGGATGAGCTCGTGCCCGGCGACGAGCAGTTCCAGCGTCTCTCCGGCCGCAAAGTGCGTGGCATGGGGATAGATCTCGACGGCGAGCTTGACCACCTGCCCCGGCTTTAGCGGCTGGTGCTCGCGCATCGACAGTTCGACGAGCCACTCGGTGCTCGCTGCGGTCTGCTCGCGCATCGACGCCGCCGCGTACCCCCGGGTGACCATGTCGTGCTTGGAGCCCACCGTGCCGAAGAAGCGTACCGACTCACCCTGGCGGTCGCGCTTGTCGATCGCCACCGCCAATAGCACGTCGTCGGGGGGCGGGCGCAGGGCGTCTCGCAGGCTGCCTGGGCGAGCCTCGACCCACACGTGCAGCGCCATGGGTCCCACGATCGTCATGTCGTGCTCGAAGCGATAGCGGAACACCGCCTGCCCCCGGCCCGCGGCATACTTGGCCTCCTGGGCTCGGGCGGGGGGCTCGGTGCCCAGCGACTGCGCCTGCGCATCGAGGTACCAGCGCTGCAGCTCGGTCTGCGGGAGCGGCCATGCGTCCGCGTCGCGCACTTGCACTACCTCGTCGCGCGACGATCGGATCTCCAGGCGGACCCGCGGCGTTTGTTCCAAGAAGCCATTGTCGCGCTGGTCCTTGACGAAGCAGTCAAAGAACCGACGGGTGAGCTCCTGGACCTCGCGCGAGTAGTAGGAGTCCCACTTGAGCCACCGGTGGGTATAGAGCCACTTGTCCGTGGCGCCGATCTTCGTGAATGCCTTGAAGCCGCCCGGTGTATGCACACCGTGGTCGGAGAATGAGGCGCACAAGAGCGTCGGCACCTCGATCTGCTCGAGCGCCGGTACCTTCGCTTCCACCCACTCGTCCCGGGTGGGGTGCTGCTGTCGCCACTGGGGAGTGATGCTGCCCTCTTGGGCGATGAACTGCTCGATCTCCGCGTTCATCGCGGGAACCACCTCGGTGTACCACCAAAACACCGGGAAGCCGGCCTCCCACACCCCGCCGGGCCGGAATAGATCCTGATAGGAATCGGCCACGCCCTCCCACGGGCAGATCGCTCGCAAGGACGGCGGGGGCCCGCCGTAGGCCTTGCAAAAGGCCACGTGATACTGGCTGATCGCCAAGAAGCTCACCCCATTGAGTCCCACGTTGCCGTCGCACCATGGCTGGGCCGCGACCCACTCGATCGCTTCATAGTAGGCCTTGCCTTGCTGCTCCGAGAACACCGAGGGCGGCCCGCCCGACGAGCCGTAGCCGGGCAGGTTCATGTTGACCACCGCATACCCGGCGGGCACCCAAAAGTTCGGGTCGGGCGACTCCCAGCTGGTCTGGGTCGAGAACGTGGGCGAACCATCCTGCGGCAGCAGTCGATACTGCTGGGGCGGACCTCCGAGTGGCGTCTTGCCCAGGGCGGGCAGCAGTCGGTTGTCGTAGGGATGCGCGCACATCACCACGGGAACCGGCTCGTCGCGCGCCGCGGCGGTCTTGCTGCGGAAGATGTTGACGGTGACGTCGAACCCGTCGGAGATCGGCACGCGGACCTCGTACTCGGCGAGGATGTCCGGGTCGGGCGGCGTCAGGGTGCACGCCGGTCGGACCAGCTGACCGCGCCGAAGAGCGCTGAGCGCGACTGGCCCCAGTGCTCGAACGAGCTGCTTCAGATCACGTGCATTCATGCCGCGGTGTCTACCACGCGCTGTTTGAGGCGCCGTTTGACGTGCCGTCTGACGTGCCGTCTGACGTGCTGGCCCGCGGACGTTGCGCGACCATGGGCCTGCTACCTTCTTGGGCGCGAGCGCTTGTTTCCGATGTCGAGCACCACCGAGCTTTGTCTGGGATTTTCTAGCTGCCCCAACGACACCTTCATGTTCGATGCGCTCGTGCATGGACGCGTGGCGATCCCCGGGCTGCGGTTTTCCGTGGAGATGGACGACATCGAGGTGCTCAACCAGCGGGCGCTGGGCCTGCACCCTCGCCCGGCGCTGCCGGTCACCAAGATCTCGGTGGCCGCGCTGGGTCGCCTGACGACCGATTATGCGGTGCTCGATGCCGGGGCGGCGCTAGGGCGGGGCTGCGGGCCCCTGGTGTTGCGGCGTGGCGAGGACGGGTCGCGCCGCACCCTGGCCGATCTGGCGGGGGCCCGCGTGGCGATCCCCGGCGAGGCGACCACCGCCAACCTGCTGCTACGGATCTTCGGCCCCACGCTCGAGCGGGTGGTCATGCGCTTCGATCGGATCATGCCGGCGTTGGTGGCCGGGGAGGTGGACGCTGGCCTGGTCATTCACGAGAGCCGCTTCACCTACGCCGATCACGGCCTGGCCTGCATCGCGGATCTGGGCGAGGTGTGGGAGGCGCAGACCGATCTACCCTTGCCCCTGGGCGTCATCGTGGCTCGTCGCGACCTGCCCTCGGGCGTCGCACCAGCGGTCGAGCAGGGCCTACGCCGATCGGTGGAGGCGGCGTGGGCCGACCCGGAGGCATCGTGGCCCTACGTGCGGGCGCACGCCCAAGAGATGGACGAAGACGTGTGTCGGCAGCACATTGCGCTCTACGTCAACGAGTACTCGGCGACGCTGGGAGACACGGGGCGGCGGGCGATCGAGGTGCTGTGCGCGCGCATGCGTAGCGCAGGGGCGATGCCCCCGACCGCGCCCGGGCCCTGGCGTTGAGGCCCTGGCGCCCGGGCCCTGGCGTCGAGGCCCGGTGGACTCGGTCAGCTTCGCTGGGTCCGGGGCACCACGCGACCACGCTCGTCGACCTGCTTCCAGAACTCTGGCCACATGGGGATCTCGACCATGGTGGGCAGCACCTCGTCGTAGTTGTGCGGATAGGTTCGCCGGATGTAGGCGATCACCGCCTTGGGGGAGGGCGCCTCGATGAAGTGTGGCTCCATCGGCGGAAACTCGTAGCGGAACTTTCGCAGGTCGCTCATCGGACGGTCGGCCCACGGAGTCTACGCGAGGGTCGAGCTCGTGCCCCGAAGACTCGCGTTCGTTGACGTCGAGCATCACTGACCGCGGCGAACCGGGGGGTCGATCGCGCTCAGTCGCCGTCGATGACGAGATCCACGGTGAGCGGTGGCCCCAGACGCACCACGATCTTGCCGACGCGTGCCTCCATGCCTCGCTGCTCGAGCAGCGCGTTGACCCGGGGTCGTTGTTGAGCATCGTGATGGTCGGGGGTTCGCGATCGGCGTGGTCCCCGTGCCACGAAGCCTTCATCGGCGCCGCGTGTCCGTCGAGTTCGTCGGTGCAATGGTTGCGCGAACGCCGAGCACCGGTATCTCGCCGGATGCAACGGTTGCGCGGTTTCGAATATCCCAGAAGTTCCGGATGCAATGGTTGAGCGGTCGGTGGATGTCCCAGGAGTTCGAACTACGACGTTCCATTGCGGGCGTCGATGTCCCCGGTGTTCACCAATGCAATGGTTGAACGGGGGTCGATGTACCTGGATATCGGTGGGGTTTATCGGGAACCGCCGCCGGGTCAGGTCGACGCTGGCGTCCACAGCACCTCCTGGTCGCCCAGGCGGTGCGCGGCGGCTCGTCCGAGCACGAACAGGTAGTCGCTGAGCCGGTTGAGGTAGCGGATCGCCTCGGACCGCACCGCTTCGCCCTCGGCGTCCGACAATTCCACCGCGCGCCGCTCGGCCCGTCGGCAGGTCGTGCGGGCCAAGTGACACGCGGTGCCCACCGGACCGCCGCCGGGCAGCACGAAGCTCTTGAGCGGCGGCAGCGGATCGTTCCAGGCGTCGAGCTCGGTCTCCAGCCGCTCTACGTGCCGCGCGTCGACTTTGAGCTTGGCCAGACCCTCGGCTGCGCCCGGGGTTGCCAGCTCGGCGCCCAGGTCGAACAGCTCTTGCTGGATCCGGGCGAGCTGGGCGTCGATCTCGTCGAGCACCACCTCGGCCCCGGCGCGCCGGGGCTCGCGGGCCACCTCGGTGCGGATCATGCCGATGCAGGCATTAAGCTCGTCGACCGTCCCATAGGCTTCGATGCGCGAGGAGTACTTGCGAACCCTGTCGCCGCTGGCGAGCATCGTGTCGCCGCCGTCGCCAGACTTGGTGTAGACCTTGGAGATGTAGACCATTGGGCGTTCAACTGCTTGGAATCATTGCGGGCGGATCATGCCGTGGGATCGCTGCCCGCCACTATGTCTCCATTTCGGCGGCCGACGCAAGGCATCGCGCGCAACTTCGATGACGTGATCGACGACCGCGAAGCCCAGTCTGGCGAAGCCCAGTTTGGCGAAGCCCAGTCTGGCGAAGCCCAGTCTGGCGAAGCCCAGTTTAGCGAGGCCCGACCTCGTCGATGGGCGGGCTTGTCGGCTCGGCTACGTCGCGCAGCGCGTTCGCGCTTCGCGTAGTCGCCACAGGTGGCCGGTGACCAGCAGCAGCGACACCCCTACCGTGAACCAGTGATCGCCGGGCATCTGATGCTCACCCCACCCGAGCCGCACCAGCAGCAGCCCGGCACCCAGCAGCAGCAGCCACGCGGACTTGGTGGGCCCCTTGCCGAGCAATCCCGACAGTGCCGCCATGCTCGCGAACCCCGCGGCCATGGCGAGTAGCATCTGCTCCACCCACGGATCCGCCAGACCGGTCGAGCCGACCAGGGGCAGGGCACTGACGAGCACCGGAACCAGCAGACAATGCACCATGCAGCCCAGGCCCACCGCCGCGCCCACTCGATCGAGCCAGGATCTCCGGGGATTCGACATCGTCGTCAGTGTACTCGATTGTAAATGCAATTGTATTGCATTAGTATGCGCCCCGCATGGCGCTCGATCTCGACTGGCTGATCCTCGGTGGCGGCATTCACGGGACCCTCGTGAGCCACTTCCTCACGGCGACCGGTCAAGGAGTGCGGGATCGGTTGCGGGTGCTCGATCCCCACGAGCATCCGATGGCGGTATGGCGTCACTGTGCGCGGAGCGTCGGCATGCGCTATATGCGCTCTCCCTCGGTGCACCACATCGATCTCAAGCCTTGGTCCATGCGTGCCTTCGCCAACGAGCGCAAGATCAAGGCGCGAGGCTTCGCGTCGCCGTATCACCGTCCGCGGCTCGATGTGTTCGAGGCCCACTGCGACTGGGTGATCGAGCGCGATGACCTGCGTGCACTTCGGTGCCGCGGGACCGCGACGGGGCTGCGACGAGGCCCGGCGGGGGAGGGCTGGAGTGTGTCGACGGACGCGGGCGAGCTGCGGTCGCGGCGGGTGGTGCTGGCGATGGGGTCGATGCACGCGCTGGCGTGGCCGCGCTGGGCGCGGGCGTTGAACGGGACCGGCCGTGTCGAGCACGTGCTCGAGCCCGGGTTCTCGCGCTCCGATCTCGCCCTTACCGACGACGTGGCGGTCGTGGGCGGGGCGATCTCGGCGGCCCAGCTCGCGCTTTGTCTGGCGGGCACGCGGGGACGTTCCGGTCGGGTGGTGGTGCTGGCCCGCCGCGAGCCGTGGATCCGCCAATTCGACACCGATCCGGGCTGGCTCGGACCGCGGTATCTCACCGGCTTTGCGCGAGAGCCCTGCATGCAGGAGCGTCGGCGCTTGATCGGACAAGCCCGAGGGGGTGGCACGATCTCGCCCGAGGAGTGGCGACGGGTACGGCGGGCGATTAGGGCGGACTCGCTCGAGTGGCGGCACGACGAGGTCGTGAGCGCCCAGATCCACCCGCCGCACCACCAGATCGAGCTAGGGCTTCGAGCGGGCGGGGTACTCCGGGTCGATCGTGTGGTGCTCGCGACCGGCTTCGATCGCGGCCGTCCCCTGGCGCCTTGGCTCGAGCAGGTGGCTCGGGAACAGGAGCTGTCGCGGGCGCCATGTGGGGCGCCGATACTCACTCCCGATCTGCAGTGGGGGCCCGGTCTGTTCGTCACCGGCCCGGGCGCCGAGCTCCAGCTAGGCCCGGTGGCTCGCAATGTGTCAGGGGCCCGGATGGCCGCGCAGCGGCTGGTCGCGGCGGTCTGAGCGGTGGGGCGCGCTCCGCCGGGCCTTACTCGACGCGGTGCTTCGCAAGCCAGGCGTCGATCCGGGCGAGCGCGTCATGATCGCCCGGGTGGTCTCCGCCCGCGGCGTAGGCGTCGCGGGCACTGAGCGCCAGCTCGCGCGCTCGCGAGCGCTGCGTGGGGTCGTGTCCGAGGACCCGGGCGAGCACGAAGCGGGCCTCGGCGACCCGCTGGGGATCCTGCTCGCTCTGCTCACGGATCGCGGTGGCCCGCTGCGCGTGCACGCGGGCGTCGGGTAGCGCACCGCGGGCCAGCGCATTGTCGGCCAGGCCGACCAGCGCGTCGGCCACATGGGGATCGTCGGCCCCCAGCGCGCGCTCGTAGATCTGCTGGGAGCGCAGCAGGAGCGCGTGGGCTTGGTCGTATCGCCCCAGGGTGTTCAAGAGACTGCCGAGGCTCTGTGCGCTGTTGGCCACCGCGGGGTGGTCGGCGTCGAGCGTACGCTCGTAGATCTGCAGCGCCCGTCGAAGCAGGGCCTGTGCTTCGACGTAGTCTTGCTCGATGACCCGCGCATTGCCCAAGTTTTGTACGGTATCGGCCACGTGCGGGTGCTCGGGCCCCAAAGCGCGTTCTTGAATGCGCAGCGCTCGTCGAAGCATGGCCTCCGCCTCTTGATGGTGCCCTCGACCGGCGAGCACGGGGGCGAGGTTGTTGAGGATCAGGGCCACGTCGGGATGCTCCTTGCCCATGGCCCGCTCGTAGATCCCCAGGGCGCGTCGGAGCAGCGCCTCGGATTGCGCGTATCGGCCCTGGAGTTGGAGCTCCGCCGCGAGGTTGTGGGCGTCTGCGGCGACGTGGGGGTGGTCTTTGCCGAGCGTGCGTTCATCGATCTGAAGGGCGCGGCGAAGCAAGGCGTTCGCCTCTTCGTGCTTGCCCCGGCGCGACAGCACGATCCCCAGGTTTTGCAGGCTGCTGGTGACGTCGGGATGATCCGCCCCCCGAGCCTGCTCGGTGGCCTGCAAGGCTCTTCGTAGCAGGGTCTCGGCCTCCTCATACTTGCCCTGGAGCCCGTAGACCGTGCCCATGTGGTCGAGGCACTTGGCCAGCATCATGGGCTCGCCCAGGTACTCGGCCAGGGGCAGGGCGGTCTGCCCCCACACCAGACCCTCGGCATACCGCGCGCTCTGGTAGCCCACCACGTAGGTCAGCCCGCTGGCGGCCTCCAGGGCCACTTGTTGGGCGCCATGTCGAACGGCGATCGCGTGGGCGCGTCGCAGGTCCAGCTCCGCGTCGCTCGGGTGACCGGCCTGCTGGTGCAGCTCACCTCGTAGCCGCAGCGCTTGTGCGTGCAGGGGTCCGTACTCGAGTGACGTGGCGCTTTGGAGCACCGGCTCGATCTGTTCGAGCGCATGGCCGACCCGGCCCGCATCCCGCTCGGCGGCGATGCCCTCGAGTCGCTCGCGCAGCGTGTCGACCTGCGCGGCGATCTGGGGATCGCGGGGCGGAGGGACGCGCTGGCGTTGCTCGAGCAGCCGCGGCAGATCGTCGCAGCGGCTCAGATCGGGCAGGCCGGTGACCAGGTCGACCGCCTTGTCGACCACCTGGTCGTCGGCCCGGGCCAGCACCGTGGCCACCGCCCGCACGGCGACCTTGCTCTGCCCCAGGCAGCCCATGCGTAGATCCATGGCGTCCTCGCTCTGGTCCTGGGTGACCCGTGTCGCCTTGCAGATCTCCGTGTGCTTGGCCACCCACGTGCGGGTGTACTCGCCGAGGGCCGCGTCCACGCGCTCCCAGGTGTCGGCGGCATAGGGCCGCGCGGTGCCCAACAGGGCGGTCTCGACCTCGTACCGGGTCGTGTCGTCCCACACGCCGTCCAGCTGGGCGTGGGCGCCCGTGCATCGCTCGTCGGCGGTTTGGGTTCGGTACACCGCGTTGGCCCCGAGGGCGACCATGATCCCCAGGATGCCCAGCGACACCCACCGGTGGCGGCGCGGGGTCACGAGCGTTCGCAGCTCGGTCAGCAGGGCGTTCATCGAGGGCCAGCGCTGCGTGGGATCGACGGCCAGCCCGCGCAGCAAGATCCGGCGCCCGGCGGCGGGGAACTTGGCGTGCTTGGGCGCCGGCAGGACGGCGCGGGTCGCCATCGATCGCATGAACTTTACGGCGGCCATCGAGCGCGGGAAGGGTCGCTCGCCGTAGACTGCCTCGTAGAGCGCCACGCAGAGGCTGAACTGGTCGCTGCGTGCGTCGAGCTCCTGCCCCAGCATCTGCTCGGGTGACATATAGGCCAGGGTGCCCACCACCACCCCGGTCTCGGTCAGCTGCGTGTGGGCGCCGGGTCCTTCGGACAGGGGGCGGGATGCGAGCGCGTCGAGGGGCGGTCGCTCGTCGTCTTCGGTCGCCCCTTCGATCGCGCGGGCCAGGCCGAAGTCGAGGACCTTGACCCGCCCTTGGGCGTCGACGATGGCGTTGCTGGGCTTGAAATCACGATGGACCAGGCCTTGGGCGTGCGCGGCGGCCAGGCCCGCTCCGGCTTGCAGGTAGATCTCGATGCATGCCCGCCAGTCTGGCCGGGGCTCTTGCCGAAGCCACTGCCGTAGCGTGCGGCCGTGGATGAATTCCATCGCCACGAAGTGTCGGCCCTCGACCTCACCCACCTCGTAGACCTGCACGACGTTGGGGTGGGACAGCTGCGCGAGCGCCTGGGCCTCCCGCACCAGTCGCAGCTGGTGGTGCGCCTCGACGTCGCGATGCAGCACCTTGACCGCCACCCGACGGTCGAGCACCCGGTCGAAGGCCTCGTAGACCGTCCCCATGCCCCCCCGGCCGACCGTGCCCAGCACGGTGAAGCGCCCGAACTGCTGGTCGGTCGCCAGCGCCCCCGATGAACCGTTGGGGCGAGGTTGGCAGGTGTCGGTGGGAGCATTGATGTCGCGGCTGGGGACTTCGGAAGGTCGGGACCCGACAGGAGGGGGCCGGGGAAGCTCGCGGGTCTCGTCCTCCGGCAGGGCGGATGTCGCGGCGGAGGCCGCCCCTTCGTGATGCGGGGGGCCGGTCTGGTCGGGCGATGGATCCATCGGGTCGGTGGCCGGTGACAAGTCTGCCACTGGTCGCTGCCCTCCGGTTGTCGATCAGGCTCATGACCCACGGACTCGATGAGACGGGCCGCGGCGCGTTGATGGCCCCTTAGGACCAGTCGCCAGGGCTCGGGAAGCCCACCGAATCGTGTTCTGGGCCCTTTTCGAGGGTTGGGCTGGCCCGTCGTCCGCTCGACCGTGGGGACAATCGAGAGACGACGGATCTCGGAGCGTTCCGTTGGCCGCGGGTCGCAACCAATCGTGGAGGTAAGCGCGGTTGAGTGTTTCACATCGGTCGCAAATGGTACGCAGTGAAGAGATCCTTGGGGGCGATGATCGCAATCGAGAGCGTGGGGGGGGGCTGACACGATGCGCAGCGTGCTTGCACTGGCCATTGACCCGACGGATCGGGGGACGAGCCCGGCAAAGACCGACCCCGAGGAGCTTGCGCGCGCGGCGATGAGATCTGGAGATCGCCGACGAGCGTTGTCCGTGCTGATGGACGCATATGGTCCCGCGGTCTTGCGCTACTGCGAACGCATGCTGGGGGATCTGGAGCGGGCCCGCGACGTGCGGCAGATCGTGTTCTTACAGGCCTATGAGGGGTTGGGGCATTTCGAAGGGCGCTCGAGCCTGCGTACTTGGCTCTTTGGCATCGCACGACACCGCAGCCTCGATGCTATCAAGTCGGCTCGCGTTCGCCGGCACGAGCCCATCGATTCCACCGCGCCCACCCGCGATGACCCGAGCCCCTCGGCGGATGTCCGAGCCCTGGCGGTGCAGCGAGCGATCATCGAGTGCCTGCAGCGGCTCGAACGAGGGGTGCGCGAAGCGGTCTTGTTGCGTTGCCAAGATGGATTCTCGTTTCCCGAGCTGGGCCGGATGCTGGGGGCGCGCGCGGGCACGATCGAGGCTCGGGTCCGCCGGGGCACCCAGCGGCTGCGGCGCTGTCTTGAGCATCACGAGGTGCGACCATGAGTGACGATGAGCGTGCGATCGCCCGCCTGCTCGCGGGCACGGGCCTACGGGAGGACGACCAGGAGTGGACACAGGCCGTCTTCGAGGCGATCGACCGCCGCGCATCGAGGTCGACCCCGCGCTGGCGACCGTTGAGCATACTCGTACCGATCGCGGCCGCGGCCGCGGCTGTGCTCTTGCTGCCGCGCGCGGGGACGATCCCTGCGGGGGAGGGCTTACCGTTGCCCGTGCTCGGTCGGATCGAGGTGGAGCGGCTCGCGGCCGCGCCCGGCTTGCGGGGCGACGACCTCCATCCGGGCGACACGATCCGGGTGCGCGCGCGTCTGCCGGCGGAGGGTCGGTCGGAGCTGTGGATCTATCGAGAGGCTCGTGCGCTGGTCCTGCGGTGTGCGGGCGCACCTCAGTGCGAGCGGCGGGCGGGCATGCTGGCCGCCGAGATCCGTCTGGACGCCCCGGGGACCCATCAGATCCTCGTGGTGACCGGCCCGGGTGGTCTGCCGGGACCTACCGGGAAGCTCGACGACGATGTGGCCGCCGTCATCGCGGCCGCGGGCGAGGTGCGACTGAGCGAGTCGATCGAGGTGCGCTGAACTCGGGCGAAAAAAGATCTCGGGCGGGTGTCGTGATCCGGGAGGCTGGGTCGCCTCAGGAGCATGATGCGTTCTTCCCGACCGACCGCCTCCTCGTCTGGTGTGCCGAGTCCGAGTGCTCGAGTGCCTACGCGTCGGGTACGGCCCGCTCGCGCCTACCTCGAGCGCGAGGAGCTTCGTGCCTGGCGCGCGGGCGATGCTCGGGCCGGCCGCGGCCTCCTCGAGCGCTACGCTCGCGAGCTGCGGGGCTATTTTCGCCGACGATCGCCCGCGCATGCGGAGGATCTGACGCAGGCGGTGCTGCTCAGGTGTATCGAGACGCGCGATCAGCTCGAGGATGACGAAGCGTTTCGTTGCTATATATACGGCATCGCCTGGCGGATGCTGGCGCGTACCCGACGGCATCCGCCGGTGGTGCCGCTTTCGGACGATGAGCAACCCGGCGACCACACGACGTGTCCCGAGTATCGCTATGAGGCGAAGCGACGTTGGGAGGCCCTCCACCGCGCGCTGCGGACGCTGTCGAGCCCGAATCGGCGTGCGGTGGAGCTCTACTATTTTCAGGGGCTGCGGGGAGCCGAGGTCGCCGCAGCGCTGGAGATCCCCGATGCGACCGTGCGCAGCCGGTTGTTCCGGGGGCTCAATTGGCTTCGCCGACAGGTCGAGCTCGACCGGTAGGTGCGCCTACGCCCCTGGCTTCACGATCGTCGGGGGTTGTTTGCTCGTGTGGTCGCATTTGCAATCATCGTGGCTACCCTGGCGTATCTTTTTCTTCCCACAGATCTTGACGCATAGGTCGAACGAGTGCATGTCGTTCTTCTCGAACGAGTTGCAGATGAACCGCTCGGGCCGGATGTCGCAATGCGCGTGATCGTCGAGCCAGGGAAGGTCTGGGTACCGTAGTCGGCAGTTGCCGATCAATCCCAGGACCCTGGGCTCGGGCATCGAGCGGCGAGCGGGTCGGTTCGTTACGAGCGGACGCGCATCGGACGTCCAGCCAAGTCGTGCGTGTTCGAGCTTGGCACGGCGCTCCTCGATGGGGAGCCCGACCAGCGTACCGGGATCGATGTCGAGCGCAAGCTCGACACACTCGTCCACGGTTTTTTCGAGCTTCATCTCCTCGCGCCATCCCTTGGCGCCGTCGTCGGTCATCATCGCGAAGTCATCGCCACGGCGTTGAACCTGGACCCGATGCGTTCGTGCGGGGGTCGCCACCGCGATGTCG
>JBCCWC010000189.1:0-30239 GCA_039194325.1 Myxococcota bacterium | reverse complement strand
GGAGCCGTAGCGCTCGTGCCTGCCCTTGGCCAGGGCTCGCATCACCAGATCTTCGACGGTGGGCAGGAAGATCTGTTCGGGCGCGGCATGGGACAGCGGCCGGGGCTGCTCGGAGACGTGCTGATGAGCGACGCGCATGAAGTCGTCGCCGGTGAAGGGCGGATTGCCCGTGAGCATCTCGTACATCAAGATCCCCACCCCGTAGATGTCGGAGCGGGCGTCGACCGGCTCGCCGCTGGCTTGCTCGGGCGACATGTAACGGGCCGTCCCGAACACGGAGCCGTCGGTGGTGAGCTTGGATTGCTGCTCGCTGAGGACCTTGGCGATGCCGAAGTCGAGGAGCTTGACCTGGTGGGGTCCGCCGGGGCGGCCGGGCACCAGGTACACGTTCTCCGGTTTGAGGTCGCGGTGGACGATGCCGCGCTGGTGGGCGATCTGGAGGCCTCGCACGAGCTGCAGGGCGATCTCGCTGACCTCGTCCCACTGGAGCGGGCGTCGCTCGGAGAGGTAGTCGGCCAGATCGGTGCCCGTCAGCAGCTCCATCGCGAGGTAGAGCACCCCGTTCTCGTCCTGGCCAAAATCGATGAGGTGCACCACGTTGGGGTGCTGGAGCATCGAGAGCACCCGCGCCTCTTGCATGAAGCGCTGCACGTTGTGGCCGGAGCCGATCCGGTCGTTCTTGAGGACCTTGAGGGCCACGTCGCGCTGGTTGGCGGCGTCGAAGGCTTGGTACACGCAGCCCATGCCGCCGCTGCCGATCATCTGGGTGACCGTGTAGCGACCCGCGACGATCGTGCCCACGATGTTGTCGCCGAAGCCCGGCGGGGTCTCGAAGACGCCCGACAGATCCTCGGCGGGTAGCATGGGGGGCGAGGTGTCCTCGCGAGGGCGGCGGGGGGAGTCCATCAGGGAGCTCCAGTCAGAACCGGCGCTGGAGCGAGAACCCCGCGTACGAGGGCCCCACGACCGGCGAGAACGCGGTGTAGCGGATGCGGCGCCGAATGCCGATCCCCAGCATGGTCGCGCCGCCGATGGTCAGCACGCCCATGAGGATCGATCCGGAGATGATCATCGCGTTGGCGGATCGTTGCTGATCCTCGGCGTCTTCTTTGTCTCGGGTGGTCTCGGTGGTGGGTGGATCGATCTCTTCGGCGCGCTGGATCCGGTCGTTGGCGTCCCGAAGGCGGATGGAGCCGATGATCACCAGCGGCATCATGGCCAACCCCACGACGATGGAGACCGAGCCGGCCGCGATGAGGCCGGTACCGGACTTGCCACGGCGGATCACGTCGGGCTCGAGCACTATGCCGCCGGTATCGGGGGTGATGATGGGGGGCGGGGGCGCCTCGACCGGGTTGGTGTTGGCCAACATGCCCTCGATCTCCACCCGCGACTCGACCACCGAGGGGCTGACCGCGGTGGGGCCGTGCACCCGCGCGACCTCCTTGGTGTACGCGTCGCACAGCCGCAGGGCCTCGCGCAGCAGCTCGACGTCGGCGTTGCCGACCGAGCCGCTCTGGACCGAGACGCGGCGAAACGCCTGCTTGTACGCCTCGAGCGAGATCAGCAGCGCGTTCTCTCGCTCTTCGCGGTTGAGGTCGTTCTCGGGGAGGATGTCGAGGATCTTCTTCCACGACGCCGCCGCTCCTACGTAGTCGCCGGCGTCGAAGCTCGCTTGCCCCTCGACGGTCAGCGCACGGGCCGATCCGGTCGATCCATCTTGATAGTTGGTGTCGATGTCGGCCCGGCCCCCGTAGTTGGTATCGATGTCGGCCGGGCCCGCCATCGCGGGCCGCGGTAGGGTCGCCACCAACACCATCGCGACCGTGGCCACCGCTGTGGCTTTTGCGGCGACGGCGCGCCCTGCCGCCGCGAAGGCGGAGTGGATCTCCGGGTTCTTCGAGGCGGGACGCGAGAGCGAGGGTCGGTGCATAGGCGGGACTCCGTTTAGATTGCCAGCTCGGTGCGCACGTGCGGAGACCCCAACGCTCGAAGGAGGGCGTCCGAGTCTAGGCGTCCGTCGTCTGGCCGCGGAGATTCTACCTGCGCTTGCCACTCGTCGGGATTCCACGGGGCGCGGCCCGGAATGGGTCGTACGTCGGGATTCCAGGCCCGGTAGCCTAGCACTTCGCGCAGCAGCATGGTGGGGGTGGGAAGCGCATCTTCCGCGGCCTCGGCATCGGAGATCGCGGGGAAAGCGGCCTGGTGCACGCGATCGACCATGGGCTGCTTGGGTAGGTCCTTGGCGGCTGTGTCGTCGGCGACGGGCTGAACCGTTCCATTGGCGCCCACCACGAACATCAGATGCCCGTCGTCGGGGTGATGGACCCGTGGCTGGCCGTCGAGCACGAGGCAGTGATCCTCGTCCCATACCTGATGCGCGGTACCGCGGGCGGAGATCGGCCGCCACAGGGGATCGAACGCAGCCACGCCGAGCCGATGGTGCGGTGTGGGATCCGCTTGGTCACGCCCACGCAACTCGGTCGCCGCCTCGATCTCGGCCCCGGTGGTGACGGCCACGTCTTCGATCGCGCCCTGTCGGGTGCGCAGGTAGGAGACCTTGAGCTCTGCATCGTCGCGAACCATTCGCAGCCCGCAACGACGCCCCCGGTGGTCCGGGTGGAGCTGTTCGATGGCGGTCTCGCCCCAGCGCTGGCTGATGATGGCGCCCCGCGGCCCCCGCTCCCACTCGCAGGTGACGTGCTCGTTGTCGGCGTGCACGAGCATCCCGTCGGGGCGATAGGCATAGGTGCATCGCGAGCCTTCGGGAACCTGCAGGGCGCCGATGCGGCCCTGCTCGTTCCACTCGATGGTCACCGTGCGATCGGGCATCTGCAGTCCGGTGATCCGCGAGGATAGGGGCTGGCGCTGCACCTCGCATCGGCCGACGTCTGCGGCTTCCCAGGCCTCTACGTGTCCGCTCTCGGTGCGCTCGAGCGTGAGCAGGTCGTCCTCGCCGTCGCCCTCGCGCACGCGCAGCAGGCGGCCCTCGGTGTCCATGATGTAGCGGGTGTGTCGGCCCTCGACCTCGATGGCTCGGACCAGGCCGAAGGCGTCCCGGGTGATCCGGGAAGCCTGACGGCCGTGCTTGACCTCGATGAGTCGGCCCTCGGCGCTGTACTCCCAGCTGGTGCGGGTGGTGAAGCCGTCGCGGTGGATGAGGTGGCCGCGTTCGTCGTGGTGCCAGCGGGTGCGCCGGTCGTCGGAGTCTCGAGCGGCGCTCAGGCGGCCGCGCTCGTCATACGAAAATCCCACCCGTCCTCGGCCGGGCCGGGGCATCTCGAGGATCTGACCTTGGGCATTGAGCCGGATGAAGGTCTGGTTGCCGGTGGCCTCGGTGATCCGGCACATGCCCCCGCGCTCGTCGAAGTCGATGCGGGTGGAGTGTCCCTGCGGATCCTCCACCCGTCGCAGGCGGCCACGCTCGTCATACTGATAGCCCCAGCGGCCGCCGAGGGCGTCGGTGGCCTCCGTCAGCCGCCCGTCGGGGCCATACTCCAGGGTATGGGCCGAGCCGTCGCGGAAGGTGCGTCGCGCCAGGTTGCCGCGCTTGTCGTAGGTGGCGGTCTCGGAGGAGCCGTCGGGCCACTCGATGGCGATAAGGCGCAGTCGGGCGTCGTAGCGCAGCGTGCGGCGATCCCCGTGGGAGCCGTCGATCCGGGTGACCAGCCCGGCGCCGTTGTGGTGATAGATCGTCTGCTGCTCCAGGCTGTCGTGCACGGTGGTGATCCCGGCGGCCGGGTCGTAGTCGAGGGTGCGGGCCATGTACCCGCCGTCGCCCCAGGTGCGGGTGCACCGGGCTCGGCAGCCCACGCCGTCGTAGGCGTAGTAGACGCTGCCCCCGTTGCGGTTGGTCTGCCGCACCATCAGGTGGTCCACGTACTCGTACTCGCGGGTGCGCCCGCGGGCGTCGCTGACCTTCACCAGATCGGCGGCGGCCGAGTACTCCATGGTGGCCTGCATCAGCTCGCCGGCCGAGGACACGGAGAAGACGCGGCGGATCAAGTTGCGCTCGCTGTACTCGAAGCGGAGTACGCACTGGTCGTCCACGCGGATCTCGGTCAGGCGGCCCGACTCCGACTCCGACTCCGACTCATAGACGCACTCGGTGACCGTTCCCTGCCCGGGGCGGGCGAGCCGGACCAGGCGGGCTACCCCTCGCTCTTTGTCGTCGGCGGACGCTCCGGTCACGGGGGCGAAGTGGCGGACGGTCTGGCCGTCGGACAGCTCCCACTGCATGGGGGCCACGCAGCGCAGGCGGTAGCGGCCGGTCGCGTCCTCGAGGGTATCGCCGGGTCGCGAGACCTGACCGGCCAGGCCGACGGTGGAGAACTCCTTCTCGCGGCCGTCGCCGTCGCGGAACACTACGCGGCCGACCTCGAGGTAGATCTGCTGATCGAGCTCGTGAGACCAGCCGTGGCCCAGCGACGAGCACCGGTCGCTACGCCGTGAGTCGTAGCGGCGATGGAAGCGGAGCGAAGGCGAGGGCTGCTCGAAGTCGGTGCGCTCGGAGATCACCGCCCCGGTGACGACGTTGACCGGGTCACCCACCAGCACCTCGTGCTCGGCCGGTGCGAGGTCGGTCTGCCGGGCCATCGTGGTGTCCGACAGCATCTGCGAGAACATCGTGGGGTCGTCGAAGGACTCACGAGGCGGCACGCTGTGCCGCGCCTGATCGAGCTCCGAGTCGGGCATCGAGCCGGGCATCGAGTCGGGCGAGCCGGGCGGCGGCGGGGGTGCACCGGGCGGCGGAGGGAGCGGTGGTATGGTGAGCGGGAGCCCCTCGAGCTTGACGAACGACTGGGCGCCGCCGAGATTGAACATCACGCTGGTTGGCGTGACCTGCGCAAAGCCGAGCTTCAGCGTGACCGCCTGGCCCAGCACCCGGGCGATACCGCTCCCCATCCGAATGAAGGCCATGCCCGGGCATTGGGAGGCGGGCAGGGCCATGGCCATTTCCGTCAGGGTGCCCAGGCGGTTGCCGTTGATCCTGACGATGGGCCCCCCCGGGGGGGGAAGGCCGCCAGCGCGTAGCGTGCCGCTGGTGAGCCCCTGGGCGGCACTTTGGCTCGGGTTGCCGATCTTGCCCACGTAGGACATGGGCGGCCAGATATTCGCGAGGCCGCAGACGAGGTCGCCATACGATGCGGCCGGCATGAGCAGGGAGGGAACAGACATAGACATACCGTCGACCAATCTTCGTGGTTTTTAACGACCATACCTCACGAATTCGTCGACGAATTCTTTCGGTGCACTGGATCGCAGCGGGGTCGCGCCCCAAACGTGTCTGAGCGGATCCAACGCGAGGTTCGACGACCCGCCGTTGGTATCGCGGATGACCTCGTGGTCTTCGATGATTTGGGTGGCTGTAAGCTGGCCCGCTCATCTTCCGCCGGGGGTTCGGCGACCCCTTTACGAGGCCGGTAACCCCCCAAAAAAAATGGCCAAAATATCGCAGCAGGGGTGGCACGAGCGGCTTTGACGGTGTTGATTGTACGTTACTAGGCCCGTCCTGGGGGAACACTCGCTCACTCGAGGGGCGTTGGATCTCGGGGAAGAACTTTGACCGTGACGAATCCTCAGCTCGATCCCATCTACCGGAAATTCCATCACACCGTGTTCTTGCAGGCGTACAAGATCCTGCGGGACGAGGAGGCCGCCCGCGACATGGTGCAGGAGGCCTTCCTCCGGGTGATGCGCCACGCCGACAAGCTCGACGGCAAGAAGGACCCGGCCGGCTGGATCCGGCGCATCGTCACCAACCTGTGCCTGGACGAGCTCCGCAAGCGGCGGTCGGCCCAGGTGTCGAGCGGACCGGCGCCTATCTCCGATCTGGCGGCGCCCGTCAAGCCCGAGTTCGAACCGCTGATGGCCTGCGAGTCGGCCGAGCTGCGCACCCTGCTCCGCGAGGGGCTCAGCACGCTGAGCCCCAACCACCTCGAGCTGTTCCTGATGCGGGAGACCGAGGGGATGAGCTACGCGGAGATGGCCGAGGAGGTCCACTGCCCGCCTGGAACGGTGATGAGCCGCCTGTTTCACGCCCGTAAGAAGCTGCAAACGCATCTCCGGCGCGGATTGCTATACGGGAGCTCGCAGCGGCGTACCATCGTCACCGTGAGTGCCATGCCTCGGGTCCTGCTCTTTCCCCGGCCGCGGCGGCCCATGCTCGAACCGGAGCCTGCTCAATGGTGAAGCCCGTGGCCGATCGCGTGGTCTGGGGCGAGGGCATGCTCGTCTGCCCCCAGCACCTCCAGCAGCACGATCTGTTCCTCGAGCAAGCCACCCACGCCCGCACGATCTGGCCCAACCCCCAAGCCTGGGGCTTCGCCCGCCTGGGCATCAACGAGTCGGCGGTCAAGACCGGACAGTTCCAGCTGGACGAGATCCGAGCGATCCTCCCCGGCGGCACGGTCCTCGACCTACCCGAGGGCGACCCCGCGATCCCGTCCCCGCGCAGCATTGGCGAGCACTTCGCGGCGACCGCCGCGGTGGTCGAGGTGTACCTCGCGGTCTCGGCCGGTAACGAGGGCGCGGTCAATTACATGCTGCCCGAGGATGAAGGCAACCGCGCACGGGTCACCCGCTTTGGGTGCTTCACCCGCGACGTGGTGGACATGGTCAGCGCCGAGAGCGAGGCCCAGGTCACCTTTGCCCGGCCGCGGCCCTTTGTGATGTTCGGCAAGGAGGAGCGCGAGGGCTTTGACGCGGTCAAGATCGCGGAGGTACGGCGTGGCGAGGGCGGCGCGTTCGAGCTGGTCGAGGACTACGTGGCGCCCGCGCTCCAGCTGCATGCGGCGCCGGCGGTGACCCGGTGGCTGCGCGACGTGCTGAGCCTGGCGATCACCAAGCGGCGCGGCCTGGTTCGCTCGCTGCGGCAGGTGGACCTGGCCCGCGTGGAGTTCACCGCGCAGGACGTCACCCGCTACCTGCAGATCGGGGCCATCAACGCGTACATCCCCGTGCTGCGCAACTACGCCGAGTCGCCCGAGCTGGGCCCCTACGCGCTCTATCGCGATCTGTCCGGGCTGGCCGGGTCGCTGGCCACGTTCTCCTCGACGATCGCCCCCGAGGAGCTGCCGCTCTACGACTACCTCGACCTGCGCAAGACCTTCGACGAGCTGTGCCGCAAGATCCGCCAGTTGCTCGATTTGGCGCTGCGGGAGCACGTCATCATCGTGCCGCTCGAGGCGCGCTCGGACGGCATGTGGATCGGGGTGCTCAAGGACCCGCGCCTGCTCGATTGCGAGACCTATGTGCTGGCGGTGGAGACCGACGCGGCCGAGCAGGACGTCGCCAACCGGATCCCCCAGCTTTCGAAGATAGCTTCCTGGAAGCAGATTCCTAAGATCGTCCGCTCCGCGATCCCCGGGGCCCCTCTCAAGGCTGCGCATCGCCCGCCAGCCCAGGTCCCGGTGCGTTCGCGCTCGGTCTACTTCCTGGTCGACACCCGCCACGACTACTGGAAGGAGATCGTCGACGAGAAGACGATCGCGATCTACTTGCCCCCGCCCTTCGATCCCACCAAGGCCACGATCGAGCTGATGGCCGTACCCGACGAATCCAAGAGGACCAAATGAACCGGGTCAGTGAGGTCACTAAAGACGCCTTCAATGCGGTGATCCAGATCCGCAACGCGCCCAAGGGGGTGTCGGCCGAGGTCGTCTACGCCCAGGTCAAAGAACGCGTCGACGAGTGCATCTCTCGGGGCCGCGACTCGGGGATGGCCGAGAGTGACGTGGCCGACATCACCTACGCCCTGGTGGCGCTGGCCGATGAGTTCGCCCAGCGGGAGCCCTCGGGCTTGGCCGAGTACTGGCACCAGCAGCCGCTGCAGCTCTACTACTTTGCGGAGAACGTCGCCGGTGAGGGCTACTTCCACCGCCTCGAGCAGGTGCTGTCCGATCCTTCGCGGGTGGAGGCGCTGGTCGTCTATCACACCGGCTTGCAGCTGGGCTTTGAGGGGCGCTACGCGGTGCGTGGCGGGGAGCGGGAGCTCGAGCTGGTGCGTCGGCGGGTGCGCGACGCGATGGGCGTGCTACTGCGGGCCGAGCCGCTGTCGCGGCATCCCCTGCCGCCCAGCGAGTCGACCGCGGGCTGGAACCTCGACTTCGTGCTCTTGTGGGCCAGCTTGTTCTCCCTGCTGTTCGCGGCCCTCTTCTGGCTGCTGCTGCGGGTCTCGCTGGAGATGGCGAGCACGGATCTGGTCACGCACTCCCAGGAGCTACTCGACACGATGATCTCCAATAGACCGGGGGGCTTCTGATGCTCAAGTATTTCTTGTCGGTCTTCGTCATCGCGCTCGTCTGGGTCGCCTGGTACTTCCTCGAGTGGCCGGTGTGGATCCCGATCCTGGTCACCTCGCTGGTGGTGGCCGGGCTGGTCACCTGGATCATCGTCAAGCGGATCCGGGCGCGCCGGGCCTCTCGCGAGATCGAAAAGGCTCTGAAGGCCCAGGCCGAGCGCGAGGCCAAGTCGGCGCGGCCCGATCGCCAGGAGGACATCGCGGCCCTCCAGGGGGAGTTCGAGCAGGCCATCAGCTCGCTCAAAGCCTCGCGCCTGGGCTCGCGCGGAGCTTCGATGGCGCTCTACGCCCTGCCCTGGTACGTGATCGTCGGTCGCCCGGGGGTGGGCAAGAGCACCGCGCTGCGCAAGTCGGGCCTGAGCTTTCCCTTCCGCTCGGCGCGGGGCGACGTGAGCGTCAAGGGCGTCGGCGGTACCCGCAACTGCGAGTGGTGGATGACCCGCGAGGCGGTGATCCTCGACACCGCCGGGCGCTACACCTCTGAGGACGGCGACCGTGACGAGTGGTTCGCCTTCCTCGACCTGCTCAAGCGCTTCCGCGCCCGGCGGCCGATCAACGGGATCATGGCCACGGTCAGCGCCACCGATCTGGCCTCGGGCACGCCGCAAGACGCGGTGACCCTGGCCCGCGAGCTCCGGGGGCGGATCGACGAGCTCCAGGACCGCCTGGGGGTGGTGGCGCCGGTCTACGTGATCGTGACCAAGTGCGACCTGCTGCCCGGCTTCCGGGAGATGTTCTCCGATCTGACCGACGACGAGCGCCACCAGATCTGGGGCTTTACGCTCCCGGCCCGCAACCAGACCAACCTGACGGGGCAGTGCACCAAGAACTTCGACGAGCTGGTGTCGATCCTCGAGCAGCGGAGCTTGCGGCGGCTCATCGAGGAGCCCCGCCTGGAGCGACGCGACAAGATCTACGCCTTCCCGCAGCACTTCGCGTCGCTGCGTGAGTCGCTGGTCCGCTTTGTCGCGGAGATCTCGGTGGAAGACGCCTTCCACGAGACGCCGGTCGTGCGGGGCCTCTACTGGTCCAGCGGCACCCAGGAGGGCAAGCCGCGCGATCGGATCATGAGCACGGTGGCCTCGGCCTTCGGGTTCCGGCCGGCGGTCGAGGAGTTCGCGGTGACCAAGCTCGAGGCCAAGAGCTACTTCTTGGGCGAGCTGTTCTCTCAGGTGATCTTCCCCGACCACGCGCTGGCCGGCCGCAGCCAGGAGCGCACCCGCCGGCAGAAGATGTGGGTCAACGCGTTCGGGGCGGTGGGGCTGTTGGTGGCCCTGGCCCTGGTGTGGCTGCCGCTGATGGCGTTCAATGAGAACCGCGACCTGGTCGCGGAGGGCGAGCTGGGGGTCGCCTACGTCGAGCAGCACGTGGCCGAGGACACCGTCGACGCGATCAAGCTCGACCGGCTGGAGACCTTGCGCCAGATGCTGGTGACGCTGACCCAGTATCGCGCTGAGGGCGAGCCCTGGAGCATGACGATGGGCATGTACCAGGGCGAGGTGATCTACCCGCACCTGCGCGACGTGTACGCGGCCACCGTGCGCAACGAGCTGCTGCTGCCGATGGTCGAGCGCGACCTGGGGGCGATGGAGAAGTTCTGGGTGCTCTACAACGTCTCGGGCGAGGCGCCCAAGGACGAAGAGTACGACGAGCACTTCGATAGGCTGCGCATGTACCTGCTGGTGACCGGGCCCCTCGCCGAGGGCGAGCCGGGCCTCATCGAGGAGGAGCGGGCGTGGGTCGTGGACTACCTGGCCGACCGGTGGACCAAGCCACTGCGCGACTCGGGCGACACGGCCACCATAAGCACCATGGCGGAGATCGCCGACACGTACATCGGGATCCTCGCCGAGCAGCCGGTCTTGGCGTTCGAGCGCGACGCCACCCTGGTCGAGCGGGTCCAGCGGATCCTCAACCGCTCCAACCGCACCAAGGCGGTCACCCGGGCGCTGGTCGACTCGGTGCAGGGTCGCTCCTACAAGCTCACCGACATGGTGGGCGCGCGGTCGATCCGCAACGGTGACCTCAAGATCCGCCCCGCGTTCACCCGCGAGGGCTACATGTCACAGGTGCAGCCCAAGCTCGAGGCCGGGCTGGAGGACTTCCTCAAGGCCCAGTGGGTGATAGGTCGCCTCGACGACAAGGCGCAGGAGCTGCGCGACGACGAGGTGGTGGCGATCCAGACGGAGTACTTCCGCCAGTACATCGAAGAGTGGAAGCTCTTCATCAACGCCATCGAGACGATGACCCCCGAGGATGATCACATCGGGGCGATGAACCTGCTGGAGGAGCTCAACCGCGGCGAGCCCTATAAAGACCTGTTCTCGCACATCTCCTACCACACGCAGCTGGTCGACCTGAACGAAGACGGCAGCGTGGCCGATGACGGGGGCGGCCGCTTCGCGCAGGAGGCGACCCGGATCGGGGCCCGTCGCCTGCGACAGAAGCTGCGGGTCGGCCGGGTGGTCAACCCACGCCTGACCCGGATCGCGGCCGAGTCGGCGGCCAAGAAGATCATGGAGGGCGGGGATGCGGCCGGGGTGCTGGTGCTGACCGACCTCGACGTGACCTATGTGTTCTTGGGCCTGTCCGAGTTCGGTGCCCGCAAGGCCAAGCCGGCCCCCGCCTCAGAGGGGGCTCCGCCGCCGCCGCCCGAGTCGGTGCCGGTCGACGACTACCAGTCGCAGCTGGCCACCCTACGGACCTCGTTGCAGCGCCGGATCGACGATCCCACGGAGAAGGAGGCCCTGGCCAAGGACGCCAAGTCGGCGCAGTCGGCCGTCACGTCGCTGCTACAAAAGGCGGAGAAGACGGGCTGGGCGCCGACCCTCAAGCGGATCCTGTGGCCGCCGGTCGACCTGGTGTGGAAGCTGACCGACACGGATATCGGGTCGTCGGTGGCCAAGAAGTGGTGCGGCGACGTGGTCAACACCTTCGAGACGCGGCTGGCCAACCACTACCCGTTTCGGCGCTCGGGCTCCGACGTGCCGCTGGCCGACTTCACCGCCTTCTTCCACCCCGAGAACGGCACGCTGTGGCAGTTCTACGACGCGGTGCTCAAGACTGCGGTGGTCCTGCGTGGGGACGAGTATGTGCTGGCCGAGCGCGGGTCCCGGACCCTGGGGCGCTTCAAGTCCAACGTGGCTCGGTACCTCAACGCGGCCCAGGAGGTCTCTTCGTCGTCGTTCACGCGGGACTTTGATCTGGGGGTAGACTTCGACGTGCTGATCGAGGGCGCACCGGCGGTCAAGGAGGTCGTGCTGACGGTCGACGGCCAGGAGGTGCGGCACCGCAACGGGCCGGAGTCGTGGACTACGCTCACGTGGCCCGGCGAGGGCAACCAGGGCGGCAAGCTCGAGGCCCGCGGCCTGGGGGTCGACGCGGAGATCGAGCGCGAGGGCGAGTGGGGCATGTTCCGCCTGATCGAGCAGGGCACGGTGCGGGTCTCCCCGGACCGACGCACGTTCATCGTGCAGTGGGACCTCAGCGACGACGGGGCGGGCCTCATCCAGATCCGCTTCCGCGCCAAGACGGGAGATTCGCCCTTCTTCGGCCCCCGGGGCACGCGGGAGTTCCTCAAGATCTTCCGCACCAAGCGCCTGAGGGTCCCCAAGTCGATCATGGTGGATGGGCCCGGCTGCGGGAGCAAGTGATGGTCGCGGTCGGGATGTTCGGTAAGATGCCGTCCTTCGGGGACTTCGTCTCCGTGGGGACGGGCACGCCGGGCTACCAGACCTTCGTACGCTGGCTGGAGGACTCCAACGACGTGATGGCCGAGCGTGGCCAGGCCCTGGGCAAGGATCCCTTGGGCTTCATGATCCGCCACGTCGACACGGGCACCCTGCTGGTAGGGATCCTCGTGGGCAGCGTGGACAGCGTGGGGCGGACCTTCCCGCTGGGCCTGTTCTATGAGGTGCCCCACGAGGGCGTTTGCCTGGCTGGCTTGCCGCAGTCGATGGCGATGGGCCTGGGGCGCCTGGCCAGCGTGGCGCGTAAGGCCCGGGTACGGGCGCACGAGGAGGTCAAGAGCCTGGTGCGGGGGCTGGAGCTGCCCACCGACAAGGATCTGGCGATCCGCAGCCAGGCCGAGCTGCACCGGCTGCGGATCGTCAAGGCGCGGGTGATGCTGGAGCGGGTCTACGGGCCGGAGCACGCGCCCCACTACGCGACCTCGGTGATCCAGCAGGCGTGTGGGTTGGCGGCCGAGCGCAAGGCGAGCGCCCCCTTGGTGCTGGAGGGGCGAGTTCGCACAGACATCGAGCTGTTGTTCCAGCTGGCCTGTGTGGACGGGATGAGCGGTGGGGGCCTTCCGGGTGCTGCCCTGTGGGAGGTTCGCCGCCATCGGGCACTTTTCGTGCTGGGCAAGCCCGATCGGCGGCTTTTGGCGCTGATGGCGAGCAACGCGGAGGCGGACCGCTTGTGGCCGATGTGGACCGATCGTAAAGATGTGGCCCGCAAATCCCGGGACGGGCTCGTGGCGCCGTGCCGAGAGCTGCTCGATGAACCCGGGGTGATGTCGGCCAAGGACTTCCTCGACGCGATGGCCGCGGCGTGCAAACCTCCGCCCGACGAACCGGAAGCCCCAAGGGAAAGGCAAAGGCAAAGGAAATGGCAAAGAAGGGTTCTGTAGCGCCAAAGGAGCGCATCAACATCGTCTACAAGTCGAAGGTCGATGGGCAGGAAGAAGTGGAGCTGCCCTTCAAGATGCTGATCATGCAAGACCTGACCGGTCAGCCCAAGGAGATCGACGTCGAGGAGCGTGAGCCGGTCAAGATCGATCGGGAGACCTTCAACGAGGTGATGGAGTCGTTCGGTCTGAACATGGACATCAGCGTCAAGGACCAGCTCTCCGGCGAGGAGGATGGCCTGCTGCCCGTCCACCTCGACTTCAAGACCCTCAAGGATTTCACCCCCGACGGCATCGCCAACCAGGTGCCCGAGCTGCAGAAGCTGCTCGAGCTGCGCGACGCCCTCTCGGCCCTCAAGTCGCCGCTGGGCAACAAGGGCAACTTTCGCAAGAAGATCCAGTCGATGCTCGCCGACGAGGGCACCCGCGAGCAGATGCTCAAGGAGCTCGGGCTGGACGGAGAGCCGAGCCCCAAGGAGGATAACTGACCATGAGTGAGCAACAAGCAACCTCTTCGGAGGCGGTCGTCGAGGAGCAGGACGCCCCCAAGTCCTTGATGGACGAGCTGCTCAACGAGGCGCAGGTTCGGGACGTCGACGAGGACGCCTATCGGATCGCCAAGCGCGGCATCCAGGCGTTCATGGGAGAGCTGCTCCAGGGGCGCGAGAAATACGGCAAGATCGAGCGCGCCATCGTCGACCAGATGATCGCGCAGATCGACCAGAAGATCGCCAACCAGGTCAACGAGGTTCTGCACAACACGGACTTCCAGAAGCTGGAGGGCACCTGGCGGAGCATCCGCTACCTGGTCGACCACAGCGATTCCCGCGAGAACGTCAAGATCGAGCTGCTCGACGTCACCAAGCAGTGCCTCATCGACGACTTCGAGGACTCGTCGGACATCACCAAGTCGGGCCTCTACCGCACGGTCTACTCGGCCGAGTACGGCACCTTCGGCGGTCACCCCTACGGGGCGATGATCTCGGGCTGGGAGTTCAACGCGGGCCACGAGGACATCCGCCTGCTGCAGAACCTGGCCTCGATCGCGGCCATGGCCCACGCGCCGCTTTTGGCCAATGCGGCGCCCCAGTTCTTCGGTGAGGACGACTTCCACGAGCTGCCGCGCATGCGCGACCTCAAGGCGCTGTTCGAGTCACCGCAGTACCTGCGCTGGCGCTCGTTCCGCGACAGCGAGGACTCGCGCTACGTGGGCCTGTGCATGCCCCGCTTCTTGCTGCGGGTGCCCTACGACAAGGATCACAAGCCGGTGAAGAACTTCGACTTCTCCGAGGACGTGATCGACAAGCACGATAACTACCTGTGGGGGCCGGCGTCGTACGCCCTGGCGGCCCGCTGCGCGGAGTCGTTTGCGGCCTATCGCTGGTGTCCCAACATCATCGGGCCGCTGGCGGGCGGGGCGGTCGAGGATCTGCCCGTGCACCAGTACGAGGCGATGGGCTCGCTGCAGACCAAGCTGCCGATCGAGATCCAGCTGACCGAGCGTCGGGAGTACGAGCTGTCCGAGGAGGGATTCATCGGGCTGACCTACCGCAAGAACTCCGACAATGCGGCGTTCTTCTCGGCCAACTCGTGCCAGCGCCCCCGCTTCTACGGCGACACCGAGGAAGGGCGGGCCAACGAGCTCAACTTCCGGCTGGGCACCCAGCTGCCCTACATGTTCATCATCACGCGGCTGGCCCACTACATCAAGGTGATCCAGCGCGAGAACCTGGGCTCGTGGAAGACGGCGGCCGAGCTGCGGCGCGAGCTCAAGAAGTGGCTGCTGGGCTATACGTCGTCCGGCCCCAAGGTCGACGCGATCACCAAGTCCAAGCGCCCCTTCCAGGCCACCGAGGTGCTCGTGGACGAGGTGCCGGGTCAGGCGGGCTGGTACCGGTGCGAGATCCAGGTGATGCCGCACTTCAAGTACATGGGCGCGGACTTCACCCTGTCGCTGGTCGGCAAGCTCGACAAGCAGTAGGCCGAGGGACTAACGCCGAGGACTACGCCGAGGACTACGCCGAGGATCGCTTGCCATGCCGGGGGAATCGGCCAAATGGGTGCCGGGACAGGACGTCGCCCCCCTGCTGCAAGCGGTCGCGTCCGGGTCGGGCAACGCCCGGCTCAGTGAGACCTTCGCGAAGATCGAGGCGGAGATCGCCAAGCTCAAGAGCGCCACCAAGCAGGCGGTGAACTGGGCGACGGTCGCGACCGAGTCCGAGGCGTACCTCAAGACCAAGAGTAAGGATCTCCAGGTCGGGACCTACCTCGCCATGGCGTGGGTCGACGCCAAGGGCGCGGCCGGTCTGCGTCGTGGGCTCGACCTATTGGTGGGCCTGCTTGGCGAGCCCTGGGAGACGCTGTTCCCTCCGCTGGAGAAGATGAAGGCCCGGGCGGGAGCGCTCTCGTGGTTCTCGGAGATCCTGGGACCGCGCCTTGCGGAGGTGCTGGCCAAGAAGCTGCCCGACGACGAGGGCAAGGCCCTGGTCGACAGCCAGGTCCGCTACCAGGCCATCGTGGCCCAGCGCTTCCCCGAGGGCGGGGCATCCCTGCAGCCTATCGAGCAGGGCTTTGCGGTGGCTCAGAAGGCGGGCCGGCTGCCGCCGCCTCCCAAGGTCGCCAAGCCCGAAGAGCCGGCCGTGCCGGTGTCGGACGATCCGATCCTCCAGCCGATCCCGGGGGACAGCCGGGTGGGGGTGGATCCCAAGCTGACCGACGAGTTCGATCAGCTCTATCCCGAGCTCCAGAAGATCGGGGCGGTCGACGGTGGCGACGTCCAGTGGAAGCTGGTTCGCGACCTGTCGCTGAAGATCCTCACCGCCCACGCCAAGGATCTGCGGTGCGTGGTGTACTGGGGCTGGGCCCGCTTTTGCATCGACGGGCCGGTCGGGCTGCGCGAGGGGCTGGCGGCCCTGGCCGCGTTTACGAAGCACTTCGGCGACGAGATGCACCCCAAGCGGCCCAAGGCGCGCTCGGCTGCGCTGCGCTGGATAGGGGCGCGGCTCGAAGAGGATCTGCCGACCAAGGTCAAGTCGGTCCCCGAGGCCGACATGAACGCGATGAAGGCCAGCCTCGAGGAGTCGATCAAGACGCTCGAGCCGCTGGTCAAGACGCTCGAGGGTCTCTATGCGGGGCGCAAGGGGCTGGGCCTGGTCAAGGTCGAAAAGCCCAAGCCCAAGCCCAAGCCCAAGCCGGCCAAGCCAGCGGGCGGGGCCAAGTCGTCGGCCGCGGCCAAGCCGGCCGGGCCTCCGGCCGAGGTGGTGCCCGAGGAGCTCAAGGCGATCTCGGAGCAGATGCTCGAGGCGGCGCAAGAGCTGGTGGGTGAGACGGAGACCGCGGCGAGCCTGCGGCTACGCCGGCAGGCGCTGTGGCTGTCGTCTCCGCCGCTGGTCAAGGGCAAGAAGTACGAGTGCGAGAGCCCGAGCCCCAAGGAGCGACTGGAGCTCGAGGGGATGTTCAAGGCCAAGCGCTGGGACGAGCTGCTCGAGCGCACCGAGGAAATGTTCCCCAGCTACCCCTTCTACCTCGACCTGACGTTCTGGGCGGCCAAGGCCGCGGGCGAGCTGGTGGGGGACGACGCCCGGCGAGCGCTGGCGGCCGAGCTGGCGGCGTTGACGATCCGTTCGCCCAAGCTCACTCGGGGAACAGACGGCGAGGGTCGGGCGTTGACATCCAAGGATACCCGGGCGTTCATCACCCAGTTCCGCGGGACGAGCAGCCCGACGGGGACGGCCCCCGCGGCGACCTCGGCGTCCCCCGCAGGGACGGCCGGGGCTGCGGGGGCTGCGGGCACCGGCGATGGGGGCGCGGCCCCTGCGGCGGCGGTCGCTCCCGAGCAACTTCCGGCCGAGATCGAGCAGTTGTTCAAGGACGGAAAGGTCAACGACGCGGTGAGTCGGGCGTCTGCATCCGCAGCGGGGCTTACGGGACGAGCAGCGTTTCAACGCAACTTGCTGCTCGCGGAACGTCTCGTAGACGCCAAGTCCAACGGGCTGGCGTTCTCGCTGTTTCGCGCGTTACTGGGCCAACTGCGGAAGACTACGCTCACCCAGTGGGAGCCGACGGTGGGGGCTCGCTGCATTCGCGGTTATCTACGGTGCGCCCGGGCGACAAAGGCTAAACTAGAGGACGGCGGCGAGCTCCTCGACGAGCTTATGCTCCTCGATCCCAGCGCCGCGATCGGGCTCGTCTGATCCTCTCATCGCGTATCGCGTCGCATCGCGTCGCGTCGAATCCCATCGCATCCCATTCAAATCGCATCGCATCGCCTCGTGGAGGCAGTGGACATGGCAGACTCCGGAAAACCCTACTATCGCACCGAACACCGCCTTCAGCGCATCGGCGGCGACGAGCACGAGTTCATCGTGCTGGATTTCACGTACGAGGAGGAGCTCAACGAGAGCTACAAGCTCGTCGTCCACTGCAAGATCCCCGACTCGCTCCAGGATCCGATGGCGCAGGGCGCGGCGGCTCGTCACAACGCCGACGTGGAGTTCTTCTTGCGGCGGCAGTTCCCCGACGGTGAGCTGCTCGAGACTCGCATCACGGGCCTGGTGGAATCGATCACGCGCAGCGGCTACGGCGACGCGGACCGAGGCTGGACCAACGACGAGTACATGGTCACGATCATGCCCGCGTGGGAGCTGCTCAAGAAGGAGCAGACGGGCTCGACCTATCACAACCGCAAGTACGACGAGATCGTCATCGAGGAGCTGACCAAGGGGCTGCAGAAGTTCGGCCGCACCCTCGAGCCCAAGCTCAAAAAGGAGTACCTCGAGGTCGACTTCACCGTGCGTCGGCCCGACGAGTCGCTCTACGACTTCTGCCAGAAGCTGATGCGGCGGGCGGGCATCAACTACTACTTCGACCACGAGAACGGGGTCGAGGTGATGGTGCTGGTCGACGAGAACGACAGCTTCCCCAAGGGCAACCGCCGCAAGGCCAAGCCCTTCACCGCGCAGTGGCTCGACTCTAACCCCACCGACGACGAGGAGCAGATCCTCAAGTCCAACAAGCCCCTGCCCACCCCGCCCAAGGGCAAGCGCTACAAGAACTTCGACATCGAGCAGCCCACCGAGTACGTCGAGGCGCTCGCCGACTTCAGCGGCGCACTAGGGGCGATCCTCGGCGCGCTGGGCCTGGGTGGCCTGGGCGGCGGCGGCGGCGGCGGCGGCGGCGGTGGCGGTGGCGGTGGCGGTGGTGGCGGCGACGAGATCGTCGTGCACGAGCGCCTGCGTCCCAACGAGCTCAACCCCGAGGAGCACGTCAAGCGGCGGGCCGAGGTCGAAAAAGAGGTCGTTACCAACCAGGTCAACGACTACGACTTCGAGACCAACATCACCGGCACGCTCGCCGGGCGCAAGTACGAGGTGGAGATCAACCCGGGCGACGTGCGGGAGATGATCATCTCCAAGGTCAAGGCTCGGGGCACCAAGTTCGACGCGCCGCCGAACGACTACACCAACAAGTCCACCTTCATGCCCTTGGTGGACGAGGGCGGGCAGGTGGTCAATGTTCGGCCCACCAAGAGCGTCGACGAGAAGAACCACTTCGGGCTCTATCGCTGCGAGATCGTCGCCATCGAGAACAACCCGGTCGACGTCGACGAGTACCTGCGCTGCCGGGTGAAGTTCCCCTGGGACGAGCGGGAAGACGAGCCCAAGCCCACCTACTTCAGCGTGATGCAGCCGATGGGCGGCACGCACCAGGGCACGCAGTGGTTCCCCCGCGAGGGCGACCACTGCATCGTGACCTTCATCGGCGGGCAGCACGAGCAGCCGGTGATCGTGGGGTGCCTGTACGACAAGGAGCTCCCGCCGCCCGAGATGGGGCCCGATCTCATCACGCTGCCGGAGTCGCGCAGCTGGATCGGCTGGACCCATTGCAGCATCGGGGACAAGGCCCGCAAGACGCACCTGAACATGAAGCTCGACGCCGGCGACGAGCTGGTGTTCTGGAACGCGCCCTGGGACTGGCTGGAGCGGGTCGACCACGACGCCACCATCGAGATCGGCAACGACGAGACCCGCACGATCGGCCGCGATTTCACCGAGACGGTCAAGCGCAACTACACGCAGACGGTCAAGGGCAACCGTAAGGAGACGGTCAAGAAGAACTACTCGCGCACCGTCAACGGCAATGCCAAGTTTATGACGAGCGGGAAGTCGACCAGCACGGTCAACGGGGCGGTCAAGAACACGTTCAGGATGGGGCTCACGGAGTCGATCACCGGGGTCGCGAAGGAGACCACCCTGGGGCCCATGCGCAGCTTTACCGTGCCCATGGGGGTCTTCAGCGTCAAGTCGGGCACGACGATCAGCCTGACCGCGCCCCTGCTGTCGCTGAAAGTAGGCGCCATCGCCGGCTTCGGGGCGGCTGGTAAGTCGATGGGGGGGTCGCTCGACCTGGCCTCCAAGGCCGAGATGCAGTCGCCCTTCTCCACCACGATCAAGGGCGGCATCAGCGAGGTTCGGGCCGAGAACACCGGGGTGAAAGTCAAGGGCCCGTCGACCAAGATCACCGATCACATGGGAGGATCGGCCAAGCTCAGCAACGGCAAGTACGTGGTCGATGCCCCGCAGGGGATCGAGTTCCGCTGCGGAGTCAACAAGCTGCGGCTGGCCCCCGACGGGCTCTACCTCAACGGGTTGCGGCTCGACATCGACACCGGCCAGACCAAGCTCGAGACCGCGTCGTTCGACATCGTCGGGCCCAAGCCGGGCGGCGACGGCGTGTTGTGAAGATCTGCATCGACATCATCGGGTGTTCCGCCCGATGATGGCGGCACTGCATGAATACCAGCATCGCTCTGCCGCTCGAGCGGCTCGCTGATTCCGTCCAGCAGTTCGTCCAGCGACCGGAGGTCCGCATCCTCCATGTCGCGACCGATGGGCACCTACGCGCGGGGGCGCTGCAGATCCTGCTGGCGGGTGAGTACCTGGCTCAAAACCGCAGCCCCTGGATCGGGCTGGAGATAGCGGGAGAGGCGCCGGACTGGGAGGGGCTGGAGCCCGCGCTGTGCAAGGCCCACCGCAAGATGCGTGAGGCCCGGTCTCCGCTGGCGGAGATCACCGACGAGATCGCAGGTCGGGGGGCGGGCCGCTTCGCGGCGCGGCTTCTACAGTGCGTGGTCTCGGTGCGTTCTCCGGCGTCGGGGCTGGTGCTGATGCTGGTGAGCGCCGAGCCTCGGCTGGAGCGTTCGTGGCTGCAGCAGCTGCAGGAGATGGTGTTCGATCGGGTGCTCGACGCGGTTCGCTTTGTGCTGGTCAGCACCGACGAGCCCGCCGGGTGGGAGTGGTCCGAGGCGCTGCCGCCCGAGCGTAGCCTGAACCACCGTTGCATCGTCGACCCTGACGCGGCGGGCGACGAGCTCGAGCGCGAGATCGAGGCCGAGGCCCGGCATGGCCCGAGCGACGCCGGGGCGGGCCCGAGCGACGCGAAGCCCCCGACCCAAAAGGGCATAGAGCTACCCAGTTTGCCGCCCACTGATCCCAAGGGGCGAGCCCGCCCCGAGGAGCCCGCGCAGTCGCCCGAAGAGCCGGAGACGGTCAGTCTTTGCGTCAAGCGCGCGGTGCTCGCGATGCAGCGCAAAGACGGCCCACGGGCGATCGAGCAGCAAGCGCGCGCCCGGGATCTATGCGTTCGCGACGGACGATCCGAAGATGCGGTAGGCATGGAGATGGTGCTGGGTGGCTACATGTACGAGCTGTCGCAGACCGAGCAGGCGAAAGCCTCGTTTGGTCGGGCGGCCCGGATGGCCGCGCAGATCGACGCGCACGGCCTGCAGGCGCAGGCGCACTACGCCGAGGCCTTCATCTGGCAAGAGGAGGGCCAGATCGACTCCGCCATGCGGTTGCACTGGGCGGGGATCGATGCGGCCAAGCAGGGGGACGAGCCCAGGCTGGCCTTCGATGGCTACTGGGAGGCCGGTCGCGCGCTGCAGAAGCTCGACCGCCGGGACTCGGTGGTCTCGCTGTGGACCGATGCGGTCAGCTATGCCAACACCCTACCGCCGGATAAACTCCGCGGCACTCGCATGCCGGAGATCGCTCGGGAGCTGGTGGTCGTTCTAAAGGGCATGCGCCGGCCGGCCGATGCCCGGGCGATCGAGCAGTGGGCGGAGCACACGCTCGGGGAGCTCGAGGAGAAGGATGCGCCGAATTCGTCTTCCTAGGATGCGGGTCCGCTCGCGCAACCGGTTCGTGATCGTGGTGATCATCATCGCGATCGTCTTGGTGTTGGCCGCGATCTTGGCTTACATGGTGCTGGTCAAGAAGCCCGAGCGTCGCCCGGTACCGCCCAAGCGGCCGCCTCCGCCCCCGCCGGTGCAGCCCTTCCCCGAGCGCGGGCCCGAGAAGTGGGCCCAGGTCGACAAGCCCGACTCACCGCCGGTGCGCAAGGGGACCGGGCGCAAGGGGACCGGGCGCAGGCCACGGCCGGAGACGATAGGCGACTCGGCGATTTCGGGGGTCATGCGCCGGCTGGCCGCGGGGTTCAACCAATGCGCGCGCAAGCACGGCGGGGTGGATGGATCGGTGGTGCGGGTGGGGTTCTCGGTCAGCCCCAGCGGGGGGGTGCAGAGTCCCCATGCGATGTCGCCCCACCGGCGTACCCCGCTGGGGCGCTGTATCGCCAACACGCTGGGGGGTGCTCAGTTCGGGCGCAGCGAGTTCGGGCGTAGCGACGTGCGCTGGTCGATCACGCTGCATCCGTAGCACTCCGTGCCTGCGGCCCAAGCGAGGGTCTGGCCCGGGAGCACGAGGCTCGACTCAGGCCTTGGCGACGCGGTCGCCCCGGGCGAGGGCGTCGAGCTTGGGGACACCACGGCGGAAACCCGAGCGGAGCAGGGTGGTCAGCAGGGGAGTGAAGAATCGACCGAGCGTGGTTGGGCGGATGCCCACGCACCAGGTCAGCGTGCATCCACCCGCGCGGGGATGAACCGTCCAGCGCTCCGCGAACTGACGAAACAACGGGATGTTGCTCTGGCTGAAGTAAAAGCTCATCTGCGAGCCCGGTTCCCACTCGGTAAACGTCTCCTCGACGACCACCGGGCCCGATCGGATGATCCGCGTGGTTCCGGGCCCGAAGGGAGCCGGCGATGTCCACGTGACGCCCAGGCCGAGCCACTCGCGCCAGTCTTGGGCCCGAGCGAAGCTCTCGAACAATTGCTCGGGCGTGCACAGAAGCTCGACCGTCTGTTCGAGCTGGACCGGCAGGCTCGTGTGCTGCGAGGGGGATACGGGTTCATGATCCCTCATGGATGGCACCGCTACCCTTCTTCTTCCGTATCCCGCGACAGATACCGTCGCACCGTGATGTGTAGCCCGCTTTGCATGGCCATCATCGCGTTGTCCACCTCGCGCGAGTCGGCGCCCAGGCGACGGCGCAGGGCACCGCGGGTGTTCTCTAGCAGCTTGCCCTGGGCGCGCAACCGCCAGCGGTGCGCGGTGGCGCGGTGGATCCCGTAGATCCGGGCCACTTCGTCGATTCCCATGCTGTGGATCAAGAACTGCCGCAGCAGGTTGCGCTCGCGAGCGGTCAAGCTGGCGAACCCCTCCGAGAGGGCCTCGCGGAGCTCGGCCTGGAAGGTGCTGCGCACGTAGGCCAGCTCGGGATCCGAAGCGGCCGCGCGTAGCTCCAACAGCTCGGTCTCGTCGACCTGGTGTCCGAGATCTCGGCGCTGGGTTCGGCGCACGAAGTCGATCACCTGGCGGACGATCGTGATGCGCAGCCAGCCGCGCAAAGAGCCGTGACCGCCGTACTCGGCGATCCGAGGAGGAGCATCGCCGGGGGCGGCGAATAGCTTGCCCAGCAGGTGCTGGCGGAAGTCCTCGGGGCTTATGTCGGCGTTGCCCGAGCGGGCGATCGCCATCTCGATGTCGGGCCCAAAGCGCTCCTGAAAGCGAACCAGGGCGTGCTTGTCTCCTGCTGTGCACCCACACGCGAGCCACAGGTCGCCGGCTCGGAGCTTGGAGAGGTGGTCGACCAGGTCGTCGGCGTCTGCGCTGCGCTCGGCCAGGTAGCGGATGAAGGCGGCCGGGTCGAGCTCGATCGACGGTTCCTCCTGCTTGGCTCGGCGGAGCACCTCCCGCAGGGCGGCCAGGGCCTCGGGTGTGACCGCGTCCTGGCTCTTTGCCCCGCGTGCTGCCAAGAACTCTCGAACGAGGACCTCGGGGAGCACGCCTGCATCTTATCCCAGGCGAGCGTGGGCTCGATCGACGATGTCGCGGCGGGCGCGCTATTGACCATGGACGCCGGCCGGACGCCGGCCGGACGCCGGCCGGACGCCGGCAGGACGCCGGCCGGACGTGGTGGGTGATGGCATACTGGACGTCGGCGGAGGGACGGATTGGGTCTTGGAGGGCAGCGGAGGTCGAGCCGGTGGGGTGAGTGAACGCGACGCCGATGGCAGCGCCACGGGCCCGTCCGATCGCGATCTGCTGGCCTTCGCACAAGGAGAGCTGAGCGAACAGGAGCGCCATCGCATCGAGCTCCATCTCGATGCGTCGCCCGAGGACGCCGAGGTGATCGCCCAGCTCGCCCGGATCTATGGCAGCTCGGTCGAGGACCGACCGAGCGAGAAGAGCCCCAGCGATCACCACGCGCGACAAGAGCCCGAAGACGGATCGCGGGGTGCTCCGCTCTCGCATACCTACGGGAGCCCCAGCGGGGACGAGGTCGATACCCAGGCCACGATGAGGTCAGGCGGATCGCTCGAGTCGTTGGCCGCCCCGGAGGCTGGATCCTCACTGGGTCGATATCTCATCATCGGCGAGCTCGGTCGCGGCGGGATGGGGGTGGTGCTACGGGCCTACGATCCCAAGCTCCAGCGCGAGGTGGCGCTCAAGTGCCTGGGCCCGGGGAAGATGTCGGCCCAGACCCAGGCCCGGCTGGTGCTGGAGGCACAGGCGATGGCCAAGCTCAGCCACCGCAACGTGGTGAGTGTGTACGACGTGGAGCTCATCGACGAGCGTTTCGTGTTGGCGATGGAGTACGTCGAGGGCATGCACCTGGGCCGGTGGGTCAGCTACGCGCAGCGGAGCTGGCGTGAGGTCCTCGACGTGTTCTTGGAGGCGGGGCGCGGGCTGGTGGCGGCGCACGAGGTCGGGCTGCTCCATCGGGATTTCAAGCCGGCCAACGTGCTGATCTCGGCGACCGGCGAGGTCAAGGTGACCGACTTCGGGATCGCTCGAGTGGAGCAGCCCGAAGCAGGAGGCCCGATCTCTGGGGTGCCGACCATCGTCGAGTCGGGCGAGCTGGTCTACCGCGATACGGGGCCGCTGACCGAGGTGGGGCAGGTCGTAGGGACACCAGCGTACATGCCCCCCGAGCAATTCGAAGGGGTCGATCTGACCGCCGCCGCCGATCAATACGCGTTTTGCAGCTCCTTGTGGCAGGCACTCACCGGGTCGCTTCCCTTCCTGGTGCGCCATGGTGGCGTGACCGATCTCATTCGCCTCAAGGCGGGGGGGTCGCCCCGCTGGCCCGGCACCGCGACCGCCGTGCCGCGGCGCCTGGTGGATGCGATCACCCGCGGGCTGGCGGTGGAGCCGTCGGCGCGCTGGCCCTCGATGCATTCGCTGCTGGCCGAGCTGAGCGTGGATCCTCTCCAGCGGCGTCGGAGGCTGGCCGCGGTGGGGATCCTCGCGGCCCTGGTCGCGGGGGGGGTGGGCTGGCGGACGTACCAGCGATCGGCGGTCACCCGGGCCTGCGCGCAGCAGGGGCAGGCGATCGAGCAGGTGTGGAACGCGAGCCAGGCAGACGCGGTGAGCGAGGCCTTGGCCGCGTCGGGGATCGCCTACGCGTCCGACACTTGGGCCCGGGCTCAGCCTCGCGTCGACGAGTTCACGCAGCAGTGGGCCGAGGTCCGCGCCGCGGTGTGCGTGCAGGCCCGCCGGGAGCAGACCCTCGATGCGTCGACGCAGGCCATGGCGCGCTCGTGTCTCGACGAGCAGCGAGCGATGCTCGACGGCCTGATCGCGCAGTGGCGCATGCCCGACAGCATGGTGGTGGCGCGGGTCGGCTTGGCCGCGTGGTCGTTGCCCGCGCCCTCGGTGTGCACCGACCCGCGGGAGCTCCGGCTGCGCGGGCACGCACCCGACGAGCCCGAGACCCGTCAAGCGGTCCAGGTGCTTCGCGAGCAGATCGCCAGCGCGTCGGCCCTGCTCCAGATGGGGCAGTATGCCGAGGCGCTCACCGAGGTCGAGGCGGTGCTCGAGCAGGTCGGCACCGTGGAGCGGCCGCGGCTGCTCGTGGCGGCCCAGCAGCTCCAGGGCGACGTGCTCGTCGCCTTGGGGCGCTACGAGGAGGCGCTGCAGGTGCTGGAGACCGCGTTCAACGCGGCCTACATGGCCGGGGACGATAGCGGCGTGCTCAATGCCGCGAACGAGCTCTCCTTTGTCGAGGGCGAGCGACTGCCGCGCTTGGACCAAGCGCGGCGTTGGTCCGAGCTCGCGAGGATGACCGAGCAGCGCCTGGAGCTCCCCGAGGATCACCCCGACCGGTCCGTGTCGCTCAACAACCTCGCCCTGCTTCACAAGGCGGCGGGAGAGTACGAACAAGCGCTGGCCGCCTTCGAGGAGGCGCTGGCGATCCGGGCGGCGCGGCTGGGCCCAGAGCATCCCCACGTCGCTTCGATCCTCAACAACATGGGCATCGCACATACCGACCACGGAGCGTATGAGCCGGCCAAGGAGGATCTACAGCGAGCCCTGGCGATCCGCGAGACGACCCTGGGCCCCGATCACCCGAAGGTCGCGTTTTGTCTGAGCAACCTGGGCAACGTCTACGTGGCGCAAGCCCGCTACGAGGAGGCGTTGGAATTCCATCAGCGGGCACTGGAGATCCGCGAGGTGGCTCTCGATCCCAACCATCCCGAGCTCGCCGTCTCGCTGATTAGCGTGGGGATCGCCCACAATGGGTTGGGGAACTATGTGGACGCCCTAGCGGCCCATCGCCGGGCGCTGTTCATCCTGGAGCAGAGAAACGGTCCTGATGGACCCGAGATCATCGTGGCCCTGAACAACGTGGGCAACACCTACCAATCGCTGGGTCGCTACGAAGAGGCCCTGGCGGCCTATGAACGGTCGATGGTCATCGCCAGGGCCGCGCTCGGTCCCGAGCACGTCAACTATGGGATGTCGCTGAACAACCTGGGGGATGTCTACGAGCAGCGGGGTGAGTACGACGAGGCGCTGGCCGCGTATCAGCAGGCGCTGGAGGTCTGGAGCACGGCCCTGGGCGACGATCACCCCTACGTGGCCACGGTGCTGCTCAACATCGGCGTGGTGCTGCATGCGGTCGGACAGCACGCACAAGCGCTGGCGTCTCACGAGCGGGCGCTGGCCCTGTGGGAGCCGACCCTGGAGCCCGATCACCCCTACCTGGGGATCGCATTGTTCAACGTGGGGCGCGATCTGGTGGAGCTACGTCGTCCGGACGATGCCAAGCCGCCGCTGCGACGGTCGATCGAGATCTTGACGCGAGACGACAACCCCCCGCCAGAGCTGGGAGAGGCGCGCTTTACCCTGGCGCGGGCTCAGTGGGATAGCGGCGGCGATCCGCACGAGGCCATCGCGTTGGCTCGGCGGGCGCTGGACGATCTTCGGCAGATCGCGCCACGGCGCACCACGCTCATCGCCCGCGTGCGCACCTGGGTGCGCGCGCGAGTCTCGGCGAACTAGCGCCTCGGCTAGCCCGCGCTCGTGCGCCCGCGTCTCGATCGTGCTCAGGCCGGGCGGCCCTGGGAGTCCTTGCTCTCGTCGAGCGGATAGACCTTGTGCATCACCCGCCCCTCGCGCTTGCGGCTGGAGAGGAACACGTTCTCGCCGAGCACCCGGGGGTCGTCGGCCCGCAAGAAGAACGGCGGGTAGGCGTCTTGGTCGATCAGCAGCTCGACGTCGATGGCCACCGGCTCGGCGCATAGCGCCCCGACGATGTGGTTGAGGCGATCGAAGGCCTCACCCCCCGGGGCGAAGTTGCGGGCGCGGGTGGGATCCATGGGGCCCACTTGCACGCGGGCGCGGTGGGCCGGGTGGCGCACGCGGGTACCCAGGACCCAGCTGAGCGCCATCTGGGAGTTCTTCTTGCCCAGCGAGGTGCGCTGATCGGGGTCGAACTCGATCCAGCCCCCGGTGAGCTGATTGAGGGCCAGCGGCGTGTCGTCGAGATCCTTGGCCAGCAACATCCGCAGCGAGTTCTCGATGCTGCGGGCGGTTCCCCCCCCGGTGGCCAGCAGCGCGGCGAGTCCTAGCAGCTGGGAGCGCCGGGGAACCTCGGGCTCCCCGTCGCCGCCTCGGTCCACGCCCACCGCGGCGAGCAATCGCATGGACAGAGGGTCTAGAGCGCCGCGCAGGAACTCGCGGGGCGCCGAGAACTTGCTGCGGGCTCGGTACAGTAGGGCGGTCAGGCGGTTGTGGAAGACATCGAGGAATGCGGCCTGGATGATGTCGGCTTCGGTCTCCAGGACCAGATCTTCCACGTGGTAGAGCGGCAGCGGGCTGTCGGCTCCGCTGACCCCCAACACGCAGGTGGTGATCTCGTAGCGCTGGCGGATCCCCTCGAGCCGCTCCTCAGCGTTCGGTATGATGTCGATCCACTTGATCGAGCAAATGTCGTTGGGCTGAAAGCCGAACGATGTGCTGTGGCGGAACGAGATCCCTTCTTCAGCCAGCGGCGAGTCGCTGCCGATCCGCGCCCGATCTGGGGTCAGGCGCTCGAGCAGCATGATCGCGGTGAAGAAGTCGGTCCGTGGAGGGTCGACCAGCAGCAGCTCCCGAAGGACTACCCCAGCCTCAGGCTCCCGTTCTTTGGCGGCCATTTGTACTCTCGCTTGGACGGTGCCAGGATCATGGTGAGCTGGTTGAACGAGTTGACGTGGACGAGGCGGGCGTAGACCTCGGAGAGGGCCTCGCCGAAGAGCACGGCCTCGCCTGTGCCCCCGAACTCGGTCTCGTCGAAGGTGACGATGGTCTTGGTGCCGGTGACCGGGGCTCCCCGGTACAGGCGCACGAGCTTGCGCGACTTGATCTCCCGGATCGCGTCGATCCACAGGCTGGTGAGGCGGCCCTGGTGGGCGTTGAACCGGATCGCGAAGTTGTAGCTCCGCAAGATCCGCTGGAGGGACTCGGCGTCCTCGAGGCCGCGGCGCGACAGGCCCACGTGGGCGCTCAAGCGCCACAATAGCTCCACGTCGTCGTGGGGGTAGAGCGGCGGGGTGGGGGCGGTGATGTTGGAGAATTTCACGAACACCGGGGAGCCGCGCACCGTTTGGTTGATCTCGCCGATCGCGAGGGTGGTCGCGGCCCCGCGGTTGGAGCACAAAAGGTCGATCGAGAGGACCTCGGGGATCTCGATGGGCGCGGCGTCTCGCGGGGTGATGAGCGCCACGTAGAGATCGGTGCCGCTGTCGGTGATCGAGGGGACGCGACGAGTGACGTAGTAGACGTCATCGTGCGGGGTGTCGGCCTCGCTAGCGCCGTAGGCCGAGAACGCGGCGTACTCACGGCGGCGGCCCTCCCGGCTGCCGACCACCTTGGTGATGTCGTAGACCTCGAGCTCGGTGGGGGTGCGATCGGTGGTACGGACCAGGCCCTCGGGCTTGAGGGGCTCGAAGCGCACCGGGTCGGACACGGTGTCGAAGAGGTTGATCACCGGCACACAGTTGAGCCGCACGTCGTCTCGGGCGACCCGTCGGGGCAGCTCGGGGGGATTGTCGAAGGTGACGTGCAGCTCGAACTCGGGCTGCACCAGCGCGCCGAGCGGGGGCAGATCGACGAAGCAGAACTTCTGGGGTAGAGCGAACAGCTCCACCACCGAGGCAAAGGCGTCGTGCTCGAGGGGTCTTTCGGGGAGCAGGCGGCTCTCGAGATCGAAGCCGGGGGTGGTCACCTTGCCGCGGACCTGGCCCACCTTCGCCATGACCGGGCCGTGCGCGGGGCCGTCGGGTTCCTTCTCGGCGAATACCTCTAGCTTGACGCAGTGGTGCAGGAACCAGGCGCGCAGGGTGGTGGCGAAGGGGATGTCGCCGTGCATGTATAGCCGGATCGAGGCATCGCCGGCCGGCCCGAGCCCCTGCTGGGGCACGCGAAATTGGAGGATGACCTTCTCGATCCGGGTGTTGGACTTGTTGTAGCGGACGTCGAGCAGCTCGAGCGGGAGGATGTCGGTGGTCTGGGTCGTCTGAAAGCGGCAGCGGGTCTTGTCGGTCGAGGTGCCGGCGACCTCGGCCCCACGGGGGACGTGGGTGGCCGTCCGCAGGCCCCGCGCGTCGGGATCGAACTGGATGATCGCGCACGACGGAATGTAGCGGGTCAGCTGCGGGACGAGGATCGAGCCGAGCTGCTGGGCGAACTCCGGCATCCCATCGTCGACGCGCTCCCGGATCCGGGAGGCGAGGAACGCGAAGCCCTCCAGCAGGCGCTCGACGTCGGGGTCGTCGCTGCGCTCGGCGAGGAACCCGGCGGTCGAGGGGAAGACGCGCGCAAACTCGCGTCCCTGTTCTCGGAGGTACGCGAGCTCGGCTTCGTAGTATTTGGATTTCATGGCGGGGCCAGAGCAACCAGGTTAGCCCAGGTCGGCCCCGTTCGCCGCCATCAGCCCAAGTTGACGTGACCGGCGTGCGACAGCTCGGTGCGGAACTTGACGCGATCGCGGAGCGAGTCCTTGAGCTGCCCGGTGATCTCGAGCTCGACGCGATTGGAGGGTTGGTTTATCCGGCGCACGTGCACGTTGCAAAGGCGAGGCTCGTAGCGCTCGATCGTGCGGCGCACTGCCATGAGCACGTCGGTCTCCGACGTGGGCCAGCGCGACAGCAGCCCCACAAAATCACAACCCATGTCGGGGCAGGTAAAGCCGTCCCCTTCATGGGTGTTGAGGATTGCGGTCAGGTTGACGATGACCGCCTCCATCAGATCCACATCATGGTGGCGCCGCGGGTCTTCCGACGAGAGTCGTTGCAATAACCCGCGGCCCACTGACATGGACTGAGTTTACCCCGATCTAGCCGTTGAGGCACTCACCCCAGTCGTCGGACTCGGGGGTCTCCATCGGGTCGATGGGCTCGGGAGTACGCGCCCCGAGGGTGCCGCCGCGGATCGTCGACGCACCGGTGATGCAGTCGATGCTGTAGTCGCGGGTACCGATCGCGTCGTTCTGGGTGACGACGCGCACGCAGTGGACCTCGAACGCGAGCGAGGAGGCACCGGCCTGCATGTTGCACGAGGCGATGTAGCCCCAGACCGTCACGGTCTTCTTGTTCTCCCAGACGCCCTCTTCCTGCTTCCACTCGCGGTAGACGCCCACGACCTCGAT
>JBCCWC010000188.1:0-30254 GCA_039194325.1 Myxococcota bacterium | reverse complement strand
GGCGGGTTGCCCCACGGCGGGTTGCCCCACGGCGGGTTGCCCCACGGCGGGTTGTCCCACGGCGGGTTGTCCCACGGCGGGTTGCCCCACGGCGGGCTGCCCCACCGGCAGCGGCAGCAGCTCCGGGGCCTAGGCCTCCCGCTGCGTAGCGCCTCGTTTGGATCGGCGTGATGACCAGCCAGCCGCAGGGCGTGGGCATCGGGCTTCGTCGTGAGCACTTTGCCGCCATCGAAGCCAGTACCCGCCCCGTCGACTGGCTAGAGATCATCCCCGAGAACTACGTAGGCCACGGCGGCCACGTTCGTCGGCACCTCGAGCGGTGTCGCGAGCGTTGGCCTGTGGTTGCGCACGGGGTGTCGCTGTCGCTCGGGGGGCCCGATCCGCTGCCCGTCGAGTACATCGCCGAGCTCAAGCAGCTGCTCGATGAGCTCGACGCGCCGTTCTACACCGACCACCTGTGCTACGCGACGATCGGCGGGATCAACTTCTACGACCTGCTGCCCGTGCCCTTTACCGACGAGGCGGTGCGGCACTGCGCCGGTCGGATCCGTGAGCTCGCCGACCGACTCGAGCGGCCGGTCGCGGTGGAGAACGTCAGCTACTACGCGGTGATGCCCGGCGCTCGCATGAGCGAGGGCCAGTTCGTCAGCGCGGTAGTGCAGGAGGCCGGCTGCGGCTTGCTGCTCGACGTCAACAACGTCTACGTCAACGCGTGCAACCACGGCGAGGATCCCTTGACCTCCTTGCTGGCGCTGCCGCTGGCGCAGACCCGGCAGATCCACATCGCCGGTCACATGCAAGAGGGCGGTCGGCTGATCGACACCCACGGCCGTCCGGTGATCGATCCCGTGTGGGCGCTATTGCGTGAGGCGCTCTTGCGGGTGGGCCCCGTGCCCACCCTGCTCGAGTGGGACACCGACATCCCCGCGCTCGATCGAGTGCTCGACGAGGCGGATCGAGCCCGGGAGATCTGGTGCGAGGTCACCGGCCAGGCTGCCCCTGCCTCGGCCCCCGCCCCCGCCCCCGCCGCGGAGATCTCGGCATGAGCTCCACGCTCGCCGATTTCTACACCCAGATGAAGCCGTTCCTCACCGGCGCGCAGACCCTGGACCAGATCCGGGAGGCGCTGGGGCCCTCGCCCAGCGGCGACGACAACTTCACGTTCTACCGCGTGCTCGCCGAGCGCAACGTGTTCAAGATCATGCGCGAGCTCTACGCGCCGCTGCACACCCTGGTGCGCCGCGAAGCGCCCGAGACCTGGGCCCCGCTGGTGCGCGCCTACGTGGTCGCTTACCCCCCCGGCGGGCGTCACCCCACCTGCTGCGGCAAGGCCTTCAGCGAGTTCCTCGCGCAGCGCCGTGAGCACGAGCCCACGCAGCCGGTGGTCTATGAGGAGCTCGCGGACTTTTGCTGGGTGCGCAGCTACGTCTACTCCGCGCCCGACGGCGAAGACGACGGCTTCGACCGGCGCCTGTTCGTGCGGCAGTACACCTATCGCGTGCACGATCTGGCCGCGGCCCTCGAGCGCGACGCCCAGGCGCCCGTGCCCGATCCCCAGCCGCTCGTGCTGATCATCTACCGTCACACGCGCTCCCTCCAGACCCGGCTCTTCTTGCCCTCCGCGGCCGGCCTGGTGGCGCTGGCGCAGCGCCAGGGGGCCGAGATCCCCGAGCCGCTGCGGGTCATTCCCGCGCCCCACGTGGTCGAGGCCGACGCCCAGCTGGTCGCGCACGGCGTGCTCGTGCCGCGACCTGGCTGAGCTAGTTATCTATCTATCTATGCCGAGGCCGGCTCGGGATGCGCGACGGAGTCGCGCCCGGCCTCGGTCTCTCGCACGCGGCACCCAGGAGGGACGAGAAAGCCCGCCGACGAAATCCGCCAAAGAAAATAGTCGAGAAACCACCGGGGCACGACCGGCGTACCCTGACCGACGACTCTGCACCGAGGTAGGTAGACCCATGAAGCCGCGCTTCGTACTCGCCAGTTCTCTTCTCTTTGGGCTCTTCGCATGCGGTGACGATGCCGGCGGTGCGGACGGAGCCGCTGGGACCGCTGGGACCGCTGGGACCGCGGATTCCTCGGGGATTGCCGATTCCTCGGGGACCGCCGAAGCGCCCTTCGACGAGGCCGAGGTCATCGAGCGGGGGGCCATGTTCGCCACCGAGCTGGTCAAGATCAACGATCAGCCCTTCCCGTCGGAGCACGGGCTGGCCGACATGGTCAACGTCTACGTCGACGCAGGCGCGGCCGATCTGTACCGCACCCTCGATCCCGAGGCGCCCGTCGAGGTCGCGTTGCCCGAGGGTACGCTCATCGTCAAGGAGCACCTCAACGGCGAGGGCGCCTATGACGGCTACCTGATGATGTACCGCGGTCCGGCCGGCTACTCCGACTCGGGGGATTGGTTCTGGGCCCGGATCGACGGCAGCGGGACCACCCAGGAGACGGGCCAGGTCGGCTTTTGCATCGGCTGCCACACCCCCGCGCCCAGCTTTGTGTTCGGGGTCGAGGCCGACAACCAGACTTGAACCCGCCGGCGGTCCTACCCTAGCGCACGGCTTCGCTCCGTCCGGGGTCGGCGCGGGACCTCAGGGCTCGAGCTCCACGCGGTACTTGGCGCGTAGCTCCTCGAGCCGCTGCCGCAGTACTGCGCCGCGCTGCGACTGCTTCCAGTCCAGCTGCACGCGATTTTTGACCTTCTCGAAGGGGGGGGCGTCGCCGGGGTGCCGGGCCACCAGGTGCACCAGGCTAACGCCGCCGCTGATGGGCAGCAGGGCCCACTGCCCGGGGGACAGCTCGACGACCGCCGCGCCCAGCTCGACTCCGTAGGTCTGGCTCAGGTTGGTCGCAGTAAAGCGCTTGCCGCTGGCGTAGCGCCCCCCCACTGACTTGGGGTCGGCGCCCTGACGCAATTGCTCGAGCACCGCCTGGGCTCGCCGAGCGTCGGTGTCGTCGGGCGTGCGGGCGAGCGTGACGATCTCGAAGTCGAAGCGCGGCGGCCCGGCGTAGCGCTCGGGCGCCTCGGCCATGAAGCGTCGCAGGGTGTCTTCGTCGGGCTCGTTCGGTAGCTCGAGGTTGGTGCTGACGAACTCCATCTTCTTGATCACCCGCCGCCGCACCATGGGGTCGTCGCGATCGAGTCCCATCGCCAGCCCCTCGCGGTAGAGCAGCTCCCCGTCCACGAAGCGATCGATCGCCTCTTGTCGATCCTCCTCGGTCAGCGGGCGGCCGAGCCGGTCCTGGCGCTCTTCGTAGAGGCGATCTTGGGTCGCGCGATCGATCACGATCGTCGCGGCCGGATCCTCGGGCGTCCGGCTCCACACCCCGAAGATCACCCCCCCCAGCACCACGAAGTGGAGCAGGGGCTCACCGAGCACGCGGCGCAGCGGGCCCGCTCTATGACCAGGTCGGTGACCCGCTCGGTGGGCTTTGGGAGGGTCTCCGGCGCTTGGCTCGCCCGCCTCGCTCGGCTCGCTCGGCTCGCTCAAGGGCGAACGCTCCGCTAGTTCGTGACCCTCGCGCCGCAGGGGCGCGCTCAGAGGCTCGCCGTCATCTCGTGATCGAGGTTGCCGTCGAGATCGTAGAACGCCGCGGTCATGGTCTCGTCCTCGATCTCGATCCACAAGAAGCCCTCGCGGGTGTCGTCGCCCCACTGGGTGGGGTTGTCGTCGCGGAACTCGAAGTCGCTGGTCTTGGCCGAGGCCCCCGACACAAAGAAGTACGTGCCGCACACGGGGTCGAAGACCTGCCGGTTGTGGTCGTGACCGCTGATGTAGATCTGGGCCTGGCCGCAGACGAAGTCGTCGATGAACTCCTGGACCTGCACCCCGGAGATCACCGGCAGCCCGGGGATCCCCTCGTAGGTGCCCGCGTTGCCGTGGGAACCGTTGGAGAGGTAGGGGTGGTGGGCAAAGGCCACCTTCCACGGCGCGTTGCTCTGCGCCAGCTGCTCGGTCATCCAGTCCCGCTGATCATTCACGTCGTGGTTCCACATCATGCGGGCGGTGTCGAAGGCGAAGAACTGGGTACCCCCGCTGTCCGAGCTGAACGAGTACCAAAAGTGGGGCATCACCCACTTCTCGCTGAACGCCGAGTACTCGATCTGGTAGTTGCCTCGGGCCCAGTCGTTGGCCAGCGTGCCGTAGTCGTGGTTGCCCAGCACCACGTAGAAGGGGATGTCGAGCCCGTCGTAGATCGCCTCGAACTTGTCGACGAACTGGGTGTCCATCGTCGAGGTCACCCCCACGTCGTAGAAGTTGTCGCCCAAAAGCAGCGCGAAGTCGCAGCCCCTGTCGGCGCAGACCAGCTCGGCCGCGTTGGCTACCATCATCTGGGCGCCGTTGCCCTCACCGGTGTCCCCGAAGCCGACGAAGCGCACCCCCGTCTCGGTCGCTGGGGGACCGCCGTCGGTGGTGTCCGAGTCTCCCGAGGAGTCGGCCGAGCCCTCGGTGGTGGTGATCGCGGCCGTGGCCGAGCCCGAGGCGGAGCTCGGACCAGAGCTCGGACTCACGCTGGTCGACGGGGGCGGGCCCGAGTCGGCCGGGGGTGGCGCTGCGTCCGAGCTCGAAGGCTCCTCCGAGTCCTGTGGAGGTAGCGGGGAGCTCGGCTCGCCGCATCCGGCCAGCAGCCCACCCATGCCCAGCAACATGCCCACCACGGCCCCGGTTCGCATGACATGACCCTACCGCAAACGCGCGGCGCGGGGTGACCAGGTGGAGTCAACGAGCTGTCGGTGCGTGTGCGAGATCCCTCGCGGGCTCGGGGGTGCTCGCCGGGCTCTGGTCGTCGACCTACCAGCCCGCGTAACTACAGGCCGCCGGGGCTCGGCTGATCGTGGTCTCGCAGGTCGATCCATTGCAGACCAGGCCCGCGGCGCAGATCTCTACCCCTTCGCACGACTCGCCCTGCTGGGGCTTGGGCCAGCAAAAGCCGTTGGGACAAAAGCTGCTTTCGCACTGGAGGTGGCCCGCGCACATTTCTCCGTTGGGCTGGGCCACCACGCAGACCCCCTCGGGGATCTCGCTGGTGTCACACCACGCCCCCGTGTTGCAGCGGTTTTGCATGCACGGGGCGCCCGCGTCGGGGGGGGTGACGCACGTGTCGATCGCAGTGTCACAGACGTAACCCTCGGCGCACTCGCTGCCCCATATGCACCGGTCGCCCTGCTGCGGGGGGGTCACGCAGGTGTTGCCGTCGTTGCACCAAAGATCGTCCGTGCAAGGACGAGCGCTGCAAGACTCACCCTCCCTCGCGTAGGATCGACATCGGGGCTGGCTACCGCTCCAGTCGCAGTAGAGATCTTCGCCACATTCCTGCGACTGGCAGGACTGTCCCTCGGTCGCCGCGGGCAGACAGATCCCCTCGGGCCACCGGCACTCCAGGCCCGGCTGACACCGCAGGTCGTGACACGGCTCCCCCTGGGCGGCCAGCGGCTGGCAGGTGGAGGTTTGTGCGCTGCAATCGAGGCCTTGGGCGCAGTCGTCGAACACCCCGTCCTCGCTAAAGCACGTCTGCCCTTGCTGTCGTCCGCCGAGCGCCGCGCACGGCTCCACGCACGTGCCCTCCGAGCACACCAGCCCCTGGGCGCAGGTCGACGCCTGAGGGTCAGTACCCTCGCAAGGCTCGCCGAGCGCCTGCTCGCCGTGGAACACGGCGCACAGCGAGCCGCACAGCGGGGTGGAGCCGCCCGGCCAGTAGCAGTCGTAGTCTTCGATCTGGGTCGTGAGCGTCTCGAAGCACTCGGCGTCGTACCGCAGCCCCAGCCGCTCCGCCTCCGTGCGTCGAGCCTCCCAGCGGTCGCCCAGCGTGTCGGCGCAGCCGTCTTCGACCACCGCGCCCGCGCACCCGCACAGGCTCACGCTCTGGCAGTGCGCATCGACGAGGATCCGAAGCTGCTCGGACGACGGCCCGATGCGAGCAGGCTCGAGCGAACAGGCCGCCCCGCCGGCCCCGCTGGCCACCGAGCCGACGATGACGCCCACGAGCGTCCACGCTCGGCGTCGAGAGTCGAGGTTCAAGTCAAGCATATGGGCCCCAAGGTGAGTGATGCGCGGGGGGTCGGCAAGCTTGCCGAGCGCACGGACGGGGCGCTCACGAGCGTCGGTCGGGTGCCGGTCGGATCTGCGGAGACCGCGAGGGCCTTCGGCGTCGCCCATCGTGGACGCCCCAGCAACTGCGCAGATGGCGTACGTATGGCCATCTGCGGGGTGACCGCTTGGTCGGCCGATGCTTCACGCGATGCGCGTCTACGGCCAGCGGGCTCGAGCGCGGGTGGTCTCGACCGCGAAGCGAGCGAGCAGCGGGAAGCCGCGCGCGTGGGCAGCCTCGGCGGCCGCGGCAATGCTCGCCGGATCGGCCCGACGATCCGCGAGCACCACGTCGAGTAGCTCGCGTACGCCGATGATGGTCTCGTTGCCGGGGTTGGCCTGCTCGAGCTCGTGCAGGGCCGTCCGCGCTCGTTCGATGGTCGCCGGATCGCGCTGGGCCTCGGCCATCAGCGCCAACAAGCCCCATCCGCGGGCGACGGCTGGGGTCTGGGGGCCGAGTGCCTCGCGGTACGCGGCGACGGCGTCACGCATGGCCTGGTACGCTTCGTCCCGCGCCCCCGTATTCCATTGCACCGCGGCGATGTGTGCCCGTACGAGCGCGAGCTTGGGGTTGGTCGATGGGGTCGTTGCCGCCATGCGTGTAAGGGCTTGGTGAAGATGGCTCGAGGCCGACGCATGCTCGCCTCGCATCCAGTCCACCAATCCTCGATGGTAGGCGATAGTGGTGAGGGCCGGGTACTCCGGGAGCGACTCGGGTACGAGCGTCTCGGCGTTCTTGAGCACGGACAGGGCGTCGTCGTACTGGCCGAGCCCGATCAACGCGTACCCGAGTTGTAGGTAGAGCTCCGCGATCGAGAGCGACTCGCCGCCCATTCGCTCGATGGTTTGAGTGATGAACTGGCGAGCATCATCGGCGGCTCGTTGGTAGTGTCCGAGGGCGAGATACGCCGGGAGCTTGATGAAGCTCATGTCCCCCAGCCGGTTCATCATCGACTGAGAAACTCCTCGGGCCATCACGCTGGGTTCGGCCAGTGCCTCTTGGGGACGTCCGAGCGCCACGAGGGCCTCTACCGTGATCGCATCCAATCCGAGCACGCTCTGCAAGAGGATGATGGACGGTGGAGCGTCGAATACCGCCAGAGCCTCGCGAGCTCTTGTCAGTGCTCGCATATACTCGCCGCGCATCAACCATCCGTAGGTGAGCGCGACCTCCGCTTGAATGCGAGCAGGATCGTCGAGGGGCTTGTCGCCGATGAGGGCCAACGCTCGCTCGGCGCTCTGGATGCACCCTTCGATGTCCCCGGTGAGCATCTGGGCGACGCTCAGGTCCGACAGTGTCGAGAGCAGGGCGTCGGTACTCGGGGGATCGGCCTGCTCGGCCTCTTCCACGCGACGGCGGGCTTGGGCCAGCTGATGGATGTAGTCGAGGCTCGCCGCGAACTCCATGGAGCGGATGAAGCCGATCGCGGGGTGGTGCTCGCCCACTCGCTCGACGATGACCTGACGAGCCCGTCGCAATTGCTCGAGCGCCTGGTCTCGGTGGCCTTGTTCGAGGAGCGCAAAGCCCAGGGCCAACCGGGCCTGGTAGAGCACGACCGTGTCGTGTCCAAAGCCCGTCTCCAACAGTGACAACGCTCGCTTGGCCTCGAGGATCGCCCGGTGGTGGTCGCCGGCCTCCGCGTGCAATGGCGCTCGAAGGGTCAGGGTCTCGGCCATATCGCTGGGCGAGCCGATGAGCGTGTAGGCCACGTCGGCCGCCTGCATCGCTCGCTCGGGGTCGTCGGCGAGCGAGTAGGCCCAGGTGAGCCGGTTGAGAACTTCCAGCCGAACCTGGGGGAATTGCACGGCCGAGGCCCGTTGTTCGAGCGTGGTCAGGCGAGCGATCGAGTCGTCCGAGTCTTGGTCGACGAACGCGAGGCTCGAGATCTGCGAGAGCTCGTCACGGATCGCCTCGACCTCTGCGCGTCGGGCAGGCTCCTCGGGGACCGACATCTTGGCCGCGACGTAGGCATCGTCGCCGCACGAGCCGATCGTGGGGAGCTGACTGGCGGCCCCGAGCGCCGTCGCGACCCGAGCCGCGGTGGGCCGCTCCAGGCCGCCAATGAGGGCGTCCAGAGCCCGCTGCCGGCTCTCCAGGCACGTCAGCCGAAGGAGCTCGAGCTTGCTCTGTCCCCTACCGCTTCGGCTCGTCTCGCAGATCTCGCGTCGCTGTTGGCGCCAGGCTTGCGCGTAGGAATCGAGCGCACGATCGATCTGGGTGGCCGTGTCGGCCGCCTCCGCGACCGTCGTGGCCGCGATCTCGTCGCGGAGGGCCTGACGACGGGTCGGGTTCCAGGTGTCGTCTAGCTCGGCCGCCACGTTGCGGCACTGCTGGCTGCGTTGCCACCCCAGGCCGACCAGGCCCGCGACGAGCAATCCGATCGCGGTGAGCATGGGCCACCGGCGGGGCCTCGGCGGAGCCGGCGGCGGCGGACTGAGCTGCTCGATCAGCTGCTGCATGTCCGGCCATCGATCCTCCGGCCGGGACGCGAGACCCCGCTCGAGCGCGGGCCGAAACCACGCGGGCGTGTCGCAATCCTCCGGCTCGCGAAAGTCGCCCTTGGCCGCCGCCGTGAAGATCTCGACCGCCGATCGGCCCGTAAACGGGCGCGAGCCATACACCGCCTCCCAAAGGGCCACACAAAAGGCGAACTGGTCGCTGCGATGATCGATGGGATCCCCCACGGCCTGCTCGGGGGACATGTACGCCGGCGTTCCCATCACGGTGCCCGTTTGGGTGAGCGGCGTGGCGAGCCCACCGGGGGCCGGTCGAGGGAGCGGAGTCGCGTCCGCCAGGGTCTGTGGCGGCTCGTCGTACATGCCGGCGAGCCCGAAGTCGAGGACGCGGACCCGACAATCGGTGCCGACGACGGCGTTGTGCGGCTTGAAATCGCGATGCACGATCCCCTCGGCGTGGGCGGCCGCGAGCCCTCGGCCCGCTTCGAGGTACTTGTCGAGGATGAGCGCGAAGGGGGGCTCGTCTTCGTGCTGCCACTGCGCCAGCGTACGGCCTCGGACGAACTCCATCGCGATATAGAGGTGGCCCTCGTGCTCACCCACGTCGAAGATCGGCACGACGTTGGGATGGCTCAGCTTCGCCATCGCCTGCGCCTCACGCAGCATCCGAGCGCGAGACTCATCGTTGCCGTCCCCCCTGACGAGCTTGAGCGCGACGCGCCGGTCGAGCCGCTCGTCGTAGGCCGCGTAGACCGTGCCCATGCCCCCCTCACCGAGCACCCGCAGCAAGCAGAAGCGACCGATCCGCGGAGCCTCGTCGGCGCCGCCAAACAACGCCCGCTTGATGCTCGCCTTGTGAGTGTCTCGCTGCAATTGCTCGACGGTCTGCTCGAGTCTGGCGGTGTCGGCCAGATCGGCGGACAGCGGGTCGCTGTGGTCCGTGCTCATGCGATCGGGATGCTAGTCCCAAATCAAGCGCCAGGGGTCGCGGCCGCGGGGTATCAGCAAGCCGGCGGCGGTACCCTCAGCGTGATGTCCGCCGCAGCGATCAGCCGCGACGCAGCTCGGCCAGCTCGGCCAGCTCGTCGGTGCGCCACTTCACGGTCAAGCCGGCGGCGGCGGCCTCGGCGGCGAAGCGATCGGGTCCGACCACCCAGCATGGCGTCGATCCGCTGACCTCGTCGAGCACCGCCCCGTCCGCCGCCACGCGGCGATAGGTCATCGTCCACACCAGGGCGTCGTCGCCGCTCGGCTCGGCCTGCATCAGCCCCTCGATGCGGTGGCGCCCCATGGCCACGGAGGCGAAGCGCTGGCGGGGGATCTCGGCTGCCACCCACGGCTGCATCACCTCGACCAGTGCGCTGCCGCCGTCGACGAGGCGGGTCGCGATCTCGCCCAGCAGCGCACCGCGCTCGCGAGCCTCGAGGTGGGGCAGCGCCCCGAGCATCATGAACCCGCCGACCGCGTTCGGGATGTCGCTCCACGCCTCCGGTACGCCGAGGGGGACGATGGTCACGCGCCCGATGAGATCATCATCGTCACAGATGCGGGCGGCCAGGACCGCTCGCATCGACCGGGATGGCTCGATCGCATCGATGTCGGACCCCGCCGCAGCGCGGGCCGCCACGACGGTCAGGCGGCCCGTGCCGGCGCCGAGATCGACGATCCGCTCCTCGGCCGGGACCTGCGATGCCCAGTCGCCGACGACGCTCGTGAGCGCCTCTACCCGGGTCCGGCTGACCAGGTCGTAGTACTCCACGTTGACGTCGTAGAGGTCGTCGCTTTGCCGCGGGGAGCCGGTCATCTGGTGCATGCTACTGGATCGTCTCAGAGGCCACGGCCGTGCATCACGAGCCGGTGATGTCCTTGGTCAATCGCGCGAGGACGACAAATCCGTGTGCATGGGCGATGTCGGCTGCGGCGACGATGCGCGCGGGGCGAGCCCGAGGATCGGCGGTGACTTCGAGTAGCGCACGCACGCCGGTGACCGTCTCGTTGCCCGGGTTGACCTGCTCGAGCCGGTGCAGGGTCGTCTGCGCCTGGTCAGCGACCATCGGATCGCCCTGCGCCCTGGCCATCAACAAGAGCAGGCCCCAAACGCGGGCCACGGCCGGGGTGTTGGTCCCGAGCACGTCGCGGTACGCGATGATGGAATCACGCATGGCCACGAGCGCCTCGTCTCGATCACCCTGGGCCCACTGCACCGCGGCCAGGTGTGCTCTCACCTGCGCGGCCTTGTAGGTCATCGGTGGGGTCACCACCGAGTATCGTTCGATGGCGTCGCGAAGGAAGCTCGACGCCGTGGCATGCTCGCCTCACATCCAGTACACCAGCCCTCGCTGATGGGCGATGGTGGCGATGGTGGCGAGGGCTGGGTGCTTCGGGAGCGACTCGGGCACGAGGTCTTCGGTGTCGTCGAGCGTAGACAGGCCGTCGTCGTACAGGCCCAGGCCCATCTGCGCATACCCGAGCAGTCCGTAGAGTCGGGCGATGAGCATGGGCGGTGCAGCCCTCTGCGTGTCGAGCTCGGTCACGAACTCGCCAACGCTCTGGGTGACATGCTCATAGTGTCCCAGCGCGAGGTGAGCCGGGAGCTTGACGATGCTCGCGATATTCGACAACCGCTTTCTGAAGGCTGGCGGCATGATGTCGGGTATGATGCTGGGGTCGACGAGTGCTTCTTGGGGGCGGCCGAGCTCGGCGAGCGAAGCCGAAGCGAGCATCTCCAGCGTAAGCCTCCGTCTGGGTGATGAACCCATACTGGACCGCCAGCTCGACCGCCGGCCGCATCAGGGGGTCGAACAGGTGCCGGTTGCCGCAGATGTAGAGGGCCACGTTCTGCTTGTCGATGATGTCCTGGTTCATCGCCGCGTAGTAGTTGTTCGCGGTCATGGACGTCCTGAGATCCGCAGTCCAACCCCGCTGCACGCCACGGGCGGCTAGGGCACGCACTCGGTCTCGTACGGCCCGCAGCCGAAGCGCACGTGCATGTGCGTGTCGTGCCCGGGGCTGTCGCGGACCAGCCCCCGCGAGACTCGGGAGCCACGCGGATACTGCATCATCGCCGCCAGCTGCTCGTCGGTGGCGCCGCCTTCCTTGGCCGCGCGGTACAGCCGTCGCTGGGCCTTGTAGTCGAGGAAGATCACCATCACGTCCTGCTCGGACAACGCGAGCACCAGCTGCCAGACCGCATACCACTGCACGCGGCTGCCCTTGCTCGGCTTCCAGGTGGACACGTCCGGTCGCCGCAACAGGCGGATGTCGACGTCGCGGCCCGATTGATGGGATTTGTGGTCGCCGATCCGTCCGCCGCGGGGCAGGCTCATCGAGCCCAGCTCGACGGGCAGCGGATAGTCGCTGCGCGCGTGGAAGTGCTCGATCGCCGTCACCAGCTGCTCCACCGCATGCGTGGTGCCGTAGGCGGACTTGGGCAGGCGAAGGTGGATCCCCTCGACCTCGGGGATCCGCAGCCCGTTGCGGAGGATCCCGCTGGCCGTGGCCCCGATCCCCACCGCGCCGCGCCGCAGCGCATGGGCGCGATCGAGCGGCACTGGATCGGGCCCGGCCGCGACCCAGTCGTAGACCACGGGATCGACCCAGATCTTCAGGAGCGATCCCGGCTGCATCTTACCCTTGCGCGGCCAGTTGTAGGCCCGCAGATCCCGAGAGTCGATCCCGTGACGTAGAGCGATCGTCCACCAAGTGTCACCTTCTTGCACGGTGTAGTCGACCCGCTCCCGGGGGGGCGGGGACCGGCGCGCGTAGACCCGGATCGGCTTGCGTCGCTTGGGCGGGGGATCGTTGGGAGCCAAGGCATTCCACTCTCGCAGCTGCCATGGCTCGACCCCATAGCGGTGGGCGATCTGGAATAGCGACTCCCTCGGGGCCCGTCGGTGTCGGATCCATCGCGGGCGGGGCAGTGGTTGCAACTCGGGGACGAGCTCGACGCGGCCGTGTGCGATTGAGGTTGCTTCGGGATCGGTCGCGTCGCTCGACGGAGCGTCGCTCGAATCGTCGCTCGACGAAGCGTTACCCGAGCCGCTGTTCGGTTGGCCTTGGTCTTGGTCTTGGTTTTCGGTCGTCGCCGGTTCGTCGCCGATAGGGATCAATGTGGCGTCGATCGGAGCCAAGCCAGGCGGCGCGGGGCGTGCTATGCTGGCTGAAACGGGGGTAGTAGCCCCCACTCCGGATGCGTGGTGCGGGGTCAGCGGCCCTGCCTCGTGCACGGTCCGAGAGTCGGGTGATGGCGCGTGATCCGCCTCTTGATGAGGCTCGACAGCGGCGATCGCGGGTACGGGGGTCGGATCATCATCGACCCCGGGTGCATTGGCGCATGCGGTAATTGCGCTAAGTGCGGTGGCCCAAAATGCTCGCCAGGACCGGTTTGGGACCCGATCTCGGCTCTGACCGCGAGGCAGCAACACGCGCATCGTACCGGATTGCGTGAGATCGATCGGCTCTTTTGGGCGAGGGAAAAAACCCGGTGATTTCGATTACGCGCACATCAGCGACACAGGGGAAAAAACTGAATGGGGTGTCAACTTAGACCTTTCAACACATGTACCCACAAGATAGGGTGCGTGCGGATTGGCCGGCGTGGGGCCTCTGGCACCCAGTGTGAGTTGAACCCACAAGTCGGAATTGCGGATGGAGCCGGGGTCTTTTGCCTTCGGCTCGTGGGGAACAATCAGGAGAAGAAGTAGATGCGGAACACGCGTGTGGTCAGCGTCCGTGGGGCAACTAGTGCGGTTGCCAAGGTTACCGTAGTTACGCTCGGTCTGGCGATGCCAGCCTGCGGCGAAGGGTCGGATGGACGTAACGGAGGCCCGGCCTTTGAAGGGGCCGAGCCAGACAGCCAGCAGCCGGACGATGTCGAGCCTCTCGATCTCGCCGCTCAGTTCGACGACGCGGCCGAGCAGTTCGAGGTGCCGGTGGCGTTGCTCAAGACGATCGCCTACGTCGAGACCGGCTGGCAGATGGTGGTGGGCGAGCCCGAGTTCGAGGGCAAGCCGGTCACCCTCGGCCTGATGGGCCTCAGTAGCGATCGCCTGCCGGACGCGGCCGAGCTGGCCGGGGTCGATCCAGACGACGTGGCCACCGATCCGGGCGCCAACATCCTCGCTGGTGCCGCGTGGTTGTCGGCCGAGGCGGATCGCCTGGGCGTGGACGACCGCGAGGATCTCGGGGCCTGGGCCGACACGGTGGCCAGCTATAGCGGGATCGACGACGAGCTCGCCCGCTCGTCCTACGTCTATCAGAGCATCTACGCCACCATGCGCACCGGCTTCGTGGTGGAGACGGCCGACGGGGAGATCCGCGGTCAGCTCGATCCGGTCGATGCCTGGCCGGCGTTCACCGTGCCCCCGCCGTCGCCGTTGTTGGAGCCCGGCCCCGACTACGCCCCCGCTCTGTGGCGCCCCTCGCCCAACTACAACAACCGCCCCGGCGGCAACATCGGCGAGCCCGGCATGGTCATCATCCACTCCTGCGAGGGATCGTATGCCGGGTGCTGGAGCTGGCTGAAGAATTCGGCATCGGGGGTCAGCGCCCACTACGTGATCAAGGAAGACGGCAACGAGATCACCCAGCTGGTGCGCGAGAGCAAGCGCGCGTGGCACATCTCGGCCAAGTACGACTGCTCGCGCAACGAGAACGTCGAGTGCTGGCGCAATGGCAACTCCAGCAACCACTTTACGATCGGCATCGAGCACGCTGGCTTCGCCAGCCAGGCCAGCTGGTCGGCCAAGCTGATCGACGAGTCGGCCAAGCTAGTCTGTGACATCACCAAGGATCAGGGGATCCCGCGCGACCAGTACCACATCCTCGGGCACGGTCAGCTGCAGCCCTGGAACCGGGTCGACCCGGGCCCCAACTGGCCATGGAACGAGTACTACGATCTGATCGATAGCCACTGTAATGGTGGAGGGGGCGATCCTCCACCGCCGCCACCGCCACCGCCGCCGCCCGGTGACGGTCCAGGCTCGATCATCATCGACAGCAACAACGCCAACAACGACGCCAACCTGGGCTTCATCTCCACCTCGAACAACTGGGTCTCCTCCAGCGGTTCGCCGGAGAAGTACGAGACCGGCTACTGGTACGCCAGCACGCAGCCCGTGTCGGATCCGGCGACCTTTTGGTTCTTCGCCGCCGAGGCGGGGCAGTACACCATCGACGCCTGGTGGGCCTCGGGGACCAACCGCTCGAGCACCGCGCCCTTCGTGATCTACGACGACAGCGGCACGACGCAGGTCGTGCAGGTCGATCAGCGTAGCAACGGCGGCCAGTGGAACGAGCTAGGGACCTGGAGCTTCGCGGCCGGCTGGAACAAGGTGCAGCTGTCGCGGTGGACCGGTGGGACCGCGGTGGTCATCGCCGACGCCGTGCGCGTGCGCCAGTAGGCCGCGGGGCGGCGAGCAACCACGACGAGCAACCACGACCAGGGCGACGAGGGCTCGGCAACGGGTGCTCGTCGCCCTTGGTTTCCAAGGTGCGACAATGCGAAGCTTGGGTGGCGTGAGCCGAGCCGGGACGAGCCATGAGCGTGGGTGGGCGGTCCTGCTGCTGGCCGCCGCGTGTGGAGGGGCGACCGAGCCTCGGGCGAGGCCGGACGGTCCCGTCGAGCACGGGACCGAGCATGGGTCCGAGCATGGGTCCAAGCCGGCAGAGCCGAGCAAGGCCCCGGTATCGGGGCGCAGCGTGGCGGCCCCCGAGGGCACGCTCGACACGACCACCGTGCCCGGCTCGATCCTCTTCGTGTCCGAGCGCGACGGGAACCTCGAGGTCTATCGCTGGCGGGCGGGAGCCGAGCTGCAGCGGCTGACCGAGGACCCCCGGGCCGATTTCGTGGGCCAAGTGCCCGCCGATGGCTCGGGCTGGGTCCGGGTGATCACCGAGGACGGCGCGTCGCCCGAGGAGCATCGGGAGCGGCTTTGGTGGGTGCCGACCGAGGGCGACGCGGTACCGATCGGCGAGCCCGGTCGGCGGGCGCGCGCGGCCCACTGGGCGCCCGACCGCCGCTTCGTCGTGCTCGAGACCGACCGCGAAGGGGCATTCAGCGACATCTGGCGCTGGGACCCCTCCGGCTCGATCCGCCGGCTGACCCACACCGAGCACGGGGCGTTCGAGCCGGCGGTCTCGCCCGATGGCCAGCAGGTTGCCTATGTCTCCACCCAAGACGGCAACCCGGAGCTCTACGTCATGGCCGCCGACGGGACCAACGCCCGACGCCTGACCCAGTGGCGTCGCGACGACCTATCCCCGCGGTGGTCGCCCGACGGCACCCGCCTCGCGTTCTTGCGCCGTGAGCGGGGCGGGGAGCGACTGTTCGTGCTGGACTGGTCTGTACCAGGGGAGCCGGCACCAGGGGAGCCCCGCGCGCAGCGGCTGGTTCCCACCGCCGAGGGCGAGCGCGTCAAGCATGCCGATCACACCTGGTCGCCTGACGGATCGGCGCTCGCCTATACCGTCCACCGGCCCGACACCGCCCCGCAGATCGTCGTCACCACCGTCGAGGATCGAGCGTCCCGGGTCGTGTCCCCCGAGCACCTGCGCGCCACCATGCCTGACTGGTCGCCGCAGGGTCGTTATCTCGTGTTTGCCGGCACCGAGCAGCAACCGGATGCGCTCGATCTCTACGTGGTCACCCGCGACGGCGAAGCCTGGGCTCGCTTGACCCGCGATCCCGCGCCCGACTGGCTCCCGCGCTGGTCCGCTCGGTGAGGCTGTCGGTCGCGGCAGGCCTCTCGGGTCGAGGGTGTGCAGAGGTGGTCGAACGGGTCAAGAGCCCGATCGCGCGGGCATGTCGACTACGATAGGGCCCGATCCGAGACGACCCTTTGCCATGACCATCCACGATCGCCTTTGGACTTCCGTATTCGTCGCCGGCGCCGTCGGCTTTTGTCCCGGTTGCATCAGCGACGATCTGCCGACCGTCATCGACAGCGAGCAAGACGAAAGCTCGGCCGGCACCACCGGCGACCCCGTGCCGACCACCAACCCCACCCCCGCCGATTCCACGGGCGATACGACTACGGGCTCGACCACCGAGTCCACCGCGAGCACCATGGCCGACACCACCGCGGGGCCGGGGGGCTGCGGCGACGGGCAGGTCGACCCGGGAGAGGATTGCGACGACGCCGGAGAGTCGGCGCGGTGCAACGACGACTGCACCATGGCCGTCTGCGGCGACGGGATCTTCAACCGCAGCGCGGGCGAGGACTGTGACGGCGACGGCATGGGCATGGGGGGCGAGTCGGCCACGTGCGACGACGACTGCACCGAGGTCGTCTGCGGCGACGGGGTCCTCAACGCCACCGCCATGGAGGTCTGCGACGACGCGGATCGGCTGGACTACAACTTTTGTAGCAACATGTGCCAGCCGGCCCCGGACCTGGTGCTGGCGATGGATCACGTGTTCGACACCGACACCGGAGAGCTCGACGGGGTCGCGCAGGTCAGCTGGGATCCGATGACCGCCACCTGGTACCTCCTGGGGCTGGAGATCCCCGCCGGGGCCACGCTCACCGTCGTCGGTACGTCCGCGCTGACCCTCGAGGTCGACGGGGTGGTCACGATCGCCGGGACGATCGACATCTCCGGCGGCGATGGGGGCTCCCCTGCACTCGACACGCCCAGCTGCGACGTGGCCGGGCTGGGCGGCGTCCCCGGGCCAGGGGGATTCGCCGGCGGGGACGGCGGGGGCAACGGAGGCACCGGGGTCGAGAACGGAGCGCCTGGCAGCGGGCCCGGCATGGCCCCCGCGGGAGGCGGCACGGTCTTGCCGATGGTAGGGATGGGCATTCAGGGCGGCGGAGGCGGCGGAGGCGGGCACGTGCAGGCGGGCGATCCCGGCCAAAGCAGCGGGTTTGCCGAGGCGGGGGTCGGTGGCGAAGCCCACATGAGCCTCCCGCCGCTTCACGGGGGTGGTGGCGGCGGAGGAGGGAGCGTCGAGAACGATGGCGCGCCGGGGGTCTTCGACGCCGCCGACGATGAGGGCGGTGGAGGCGGAGGGGGCGGTGGAGCGATCGCGATCCATGCCACCGTGTCGCTCACCGTCACTGGGGTGATCGATGCGCACGGAGGCGCGGGTGGGTTCAGCATCTTGGGCTGCGACAACCAGGGCCAAGGAGGCGGGGGGGCGGGGGGCTCGATCGAGCTCAGCTCACCGGCCACCGACGTCACCATGGCCACCCTCGACGTCAGCGGCGGCCTCGGAGGCGTCGACCCGGACATGGCCGGCATGGACGGCGGCAACGGAGCCGACGGCATCGTCGTCACCCTCTAGGCCGACCGCATGGAGGCCGCTCGCGCTCACTCGCGAGCGCCGATCATTCGGGCAGCTGTACGAACGTGTTCGGATCCACCTGTGGATCGTGGCTGACCCCCACCGCGGCGATCGCCGCCACGTCGACCGCCGCACCCGGCTCGCGGTTGCGGATCACGATCGTGTGGTCTCCCGCGGGGAGCTCGAGCTCCAGTGCCTGATGGTCACAGCCCGACATCGACCATGTCTCCGCCGGCAGCCACCACCACGTCATGTCCGTGCCTTCGGTCGTGCTGCAGCCGTACAGCCACGTTTGCTCTTCGCCGCCGTCGACTGCGTAGTAGAGCGAGTCGGCATTCTGCGTATCGTTACCGCCCGTCAGATCCCACAGCAGTGCCCACAGGTACACCGCACCCTCACAAGTGGTACTGAACTCCAGGGTGAGCGTGCCCATCTCCGCGGTCAGTGAGCGCGCCACGTCGAACCCCAGCGTATCGGCCGGGCCGAGCTCCATTGGTGGGACCAACGTGCCTTCGTTGGCAAACAGCGCCTGCGTCTCGGGATCGTCACACGCCATCCCCGATGAGCTCTCGGATGCGCCCGTGCTTGGCGCGCTAGTCTGCGCATCGGTGTCCGTGTTCGAGTCGTCGCTCGGGCAGGCCGGCAGTAGCGCGATCCACGCTGCTGCAAGGCCGAAGATTTGGGTCCGCACATCCACCTGTACATTGTGTAGGGTGGATGAAACCCGGATCAATCTCGATTTTCGGGGTCCAATCGTCTGGGCAGCGGGATCATGGGAATTGTCATGAATCAAAGAGGATGGGTGTGGCGATGGAGCGCGATCACGAGCGTTGTGCTCGTGACCGCGTGTGGTGGCCAAGGTGGGGGCAACAGCGAAGGCGAGGGCACGGGCATCGAACTTGATACCGGGGGGGCCACCGGTACGGGGGGCTCGGAATCCGGCTCGACCGGAGGCACCGCGGTCGTCGACGACTCGTCGGGGGGTGCCGGGTGTTTGACCAACAACGACTGCGACGGTGGGGCCTGCCTCGAAGGGGTGTGCTGCGCGACCGAGTCGGTCTGCGGCGAGATCTGCTGCGGCGACGGAGAGTTGTGTCTGTTCGGGAGCTGCGAGGTGCCCGGTCAGGCGTGCACCACCGCCGAGGATTGTGCCGATGGAGAGTACTGCGAGCTGGCCTTCGGTGAGCCCAGCGGCGGCATGGGCATGCCCCCCGAGGGCCTCGTCTGCACGCAGCCGTTGCCGGCCTCGGGCGCCTGCATCGCCGCGCCTGAGATCTGCGGGGATCCGGGGGCCGACCCCGAGACCTGCCTCGAGCCCTGCGAGGTGCAGATCGAGCCCGGGGATCTGAACACCACCATCAAGTGGCAGTGGGGGCTCATCGATGCCGGGGAGTATCCCGACGCGAGCGATGTGTGGGCCACGCCCATGGTGGCGCGCCTCTACGACGCCAACTGCGACGACAGGGTCGACGAGAACGATCCGCCCAACATGGTGTTCGTCTCCGGCGACACCGGCGAGACCTGGTGTGGTGCCAACGGCGCTCCGAACTGTCGAAACGGGATCTTGCGGGTTCTCGATGGGACCTCTGGCGAGGAGATCTGGTCGCTTGCTCAGGCGCAAGAGGGAGAGGACGGATTCGCCGGGCTCTCGGTCGCGCTCGGCGACATCACCGGGGATGGCTTCGTCGACATCGTCGCGATGACCGGGGATGGCTATGTGGCCCTGGTCGACCGCAATGGCCAGGTGCTGGCGATAAGCGACGAGCCGGTGCCCGACACCAGCGGCTCGTTCGGCTGGGGCGGGGGCATGGCGATCGCCGACATGGACGGCGACGGGACGGCGGAGATCGTCTACGGCGCGAGCCTCTATCGCTACGAAGACGGGGCGATCACCAAGCTGTGGGATGGTGCCGCCGGGATGGGCGGGGCCCATAACCAGTCCTTGTCGTACATGGTCGATCTCGATGGCGACGGCGTGCTGGAGGTACTCGCGGGCAACACCGCCTACCGGCTCGACGGCACCACCATGTGGTACCGCAATGATCTGGACGATGGCTTCACCGCCGTGGGCGACTTCGATCTCGACGGCACTCCCGACGTGGTGCTCGTGCGCGGTGACGTGTGGGTGCTCGACGGGCTCACCGGCGACACGTTGCTCGGACCGGTCGACATTCCCCTCGAGCTCACCCGCGGCGGCCCGCCCACGGTGGCCGACTTTGAGGGCGACGGCATGCCGGAGATCGGCGTGGCCGGCGGCAACGTCTACGTGGTCTATGAGCCCAACTTTGCCGAGGCCACCCTCGACGTGCTGTGGCAGCACGAGACCAAGGACACCTCGAGCGCGGTCACGGGCTCGTCGCTCTTCGACTTCGAGGGCGACGGTCGGGCCGAGGTCGTCTACTCCGACGAGTGTTTCTTGCGGGTGCTCGACGGGGTGACCGGCGAGCTGCGCTTCGCCGCGCCCAACACCACCTTCACCGCCACCGAGGCCCTCATCGTGGCCGACGTCGACGGGGACAGCCACGCGGAGATCGTGCGGGTGTCCAACAGCGCCAACTGGGATTGCAACCAGTCCCCGTGGACCGACGGCGACCCCGAGACGGGCCTGCCGCCCTGGGAGCCGCCCATGGGGAGCACCTACTATCAGGGGCTGACCGTGTTCGGCGACGCGGCCAACTCGTGGGTGGGGACCCGCAGCATCTGGAACCAGCACGCCTACTTCGTGTCGAACGTATGCGACGGGCAGGACGGGGCGTGTGACCCGGGGCAGCACTACGGGCAGCTGCCGGCCGCGGCCAAGGACAACTGGACGCTGGGGTGGCTCAACAATTTCCGGCAGAACGTGGGCGAGGATGGGATCTTCAACGCGCCCGACGCGGTGGTCTCACTCGACGTGGATTGCACCGCCCCGCCGCTCGTGCGCGTTGCCGTGCGCAACGAGGGCCTGTCTCCGCTGCCGGCCGGTGTCGAGGTCGACATCCGCCGGGTCGAGGGGGACGTGGCGCTGGGGACGGTCGCTACCACCCAGGCGCTGCTTTCGGGGCAGACCCAGGTGATCGAGTTCATCGTGCCCGAAGGGGAGGCGGATCCGTCGCATACCTTCTTGGGGCGGATCGTGGTCGATCCGACGATGCCCACGTTCAACGAGTGTCGCGACGACAACAACGAGAGTGACGAGGCACGGGCCCTGTGCGGGCCCGGCTGAAAGCCCGCTGAAGACCACCCGCTGAAGAACAGGCAGAGGCCGAGCTTGGTGCGTACGGGGCCGCTGGTGCGTCTTGTCCGGGCGTGCCACCTGGCCGCGGCCGGGCGGTACGGGGCCGCGCGGCACGAAGTCGAGCAGGCGCTCGCACCGGGGAACTCCGCGTGGGGCGTCGACTTCGTGGCCGGCCTCGTGCTGTTCACCACGCGGGACTATCAGCGGGCGGTCGAGTGCCTACAGCGGGCGGTCGACCGCGGCGATCCTGTCTCGTCCTGGGCCCGGCGACAGCTCGTCGACATGGTGGGGGCGCTGGGGTGGGAGCACGACGTGCGTCGGGTGCTCGAAGCGGCGATCCTCGCCGAACCCGAGCAGGCGCGCTGGCACGCCCTGGCGGTGCGGCTGTTCGTGCGGGGGCACGACTGGTCCCGGGCGCTCGCGTATGCCCAGCGGGCGCTGACGCTGGTGCCGGAGCATGCCAGCTTGTGGATGGAAGTGGCCGGGTTGCACGCGCGCCAGGGGGACCGACCGGCCGCGTGCGGGGCGGTGGCGCAGGCACTGCAGCACATGCGGCCCGAGCAGGAGGGGCTCTACCGTCGCGAGGCTGTGCGGGTGGCGATCGATGCCGGGGATTTCGAGCTTGCGCGGCAGAGCCTCGAGCGCCTGCGGCAGCTCGAGCCCGAGTCGGCGGAGCTGTTGGTGCAGCGGGCGGAATGGCTCAGCTGGCAGGGGGATCGCGATGCCGCCCGCGCGTGGACTGAAGCCGCGCTTGCCCGAGTGCCGGGATTGCCGGCGGGCCTGCGGATCCAGGGCGCGCTCGCGGTGATGGCTGGGCGCTACGAGTCGGCCGTGGCGCTCTTGAGGCGAGCGATCGACGGTGATTCCGAGGACTACCAGGCGTATGTGTGGCTGGCCGAGGCTTGTTTGTGGCAGGAGCGTTACGACGAGGCCCACGCGCAGCTCGATCACGCGATCGCGGCGGCCGAGGGGCCCTTGCTCGTCGCCTGGGTGCTGCGGTTCTTGGTGGTTGCTCGCGAGAACCGGCGGCCCGGTGAGATCCTCACTGCCAACCGCACCGAGGAGTTTGGCGACATGCTCCGCGAGCTATGCCCCGCCCGGGCCGAGCGGGCGCTGTCGACCATGCGCGTCAAGCATGTGGTGAGCGCGGCCGAGGCCGCGCTCGTGGCCCTGCGCGGCAACCGGAGCACCACGCCGACCCACGTGGTCGACGGCGTGCTGACTCGCCTGACCACCCGCACCGGGTGTCGACACCAGTCGCGCTGGGCGCTTCAGCTGCTGCGCGTCGCGTCGGGGGAGGAGTGCCGGCAGCACTTCGAGCGGATCATTCCGCGGTATCCGGGGTCCTCGCTGGCGTATTGCCATCGCGGTGAGCTTTATCTTTGGCTGGGGGACAAGGCGCGGGCGCGGGCGGATCTAGAGAAGGCGATCTCCATCGTCGAGGGCACGCGGTGGGCCTTCATGGGGCTTTCGATGCTTGCTCTACTCGATGGGGATGATGAGCGTTGCCTGCGGATCAACGCGCATGGGGTGAAGATCATGCGCGGGTCTGAAGGGCCGGCGATCCACGTCTATCGCGGTGAGGCCCTGCGGGGGTTGGGGCGGGTGGACGAGGCGATCGCGGAGTTGGAGATTGCAGTGCGGCTCCATCCTTCGCGGGTGGGGGCGACGATCAACCTGGCGCTGGCCTATGTGGCACGGGGGGCAGCAGGTGATCCGGAGCGTTTTGTGGCGCTGTGGCGGAGGCTTTTCGAGCAACAAGCGCCGGGGTTGCTCTGCGATGCGGCCTACGAGCTCGGGGTGACGCTCGTCGGCGACGAGGATTGGCAGCCGGAGCTGGCGACCAAAGTCGCGGTGCTCGAGCGAGCGCTCGCGATGATGGGCGGCAATCGGTCGTCGGGGCTGGCGACCTACCATACGGCCGATGGAGCACTGCGCTTCGTACCGCGATGGCCGGCCAGCGGCGCGGGGCCGCATGCTCGCGATCAGGAACGGTTGCGCCTGGCCGAGCGCGTCGCGCTGGCGGGGCTCGCTCGCAAATGAACGCGGTTTGATCGGCATAGCGTCAGGGCTGGCCGGCTTCGTCCACGGCGCATGACTACAAACAGCATCGGGAGCATCCACGGCGCGTGCTCATGTCCCCGCGGTTGCGAAGCACATGAACACCCAGAGCTTCCACCGCCATCTTCAGCACCGGGCCCAGTGCCGTCCGCGCCATGCGGATCACAAGGCACGGCGTACCAGTGTACAACGACGTCTTGGGGACCGACGGTAACATCCGTGCCTACGACCTGGATGATTTCGGCTCCCGAAGGGTTCTCGACCGTGACCTGCTCGACGTTGTCGCGCGAGTTAACGCCCCGGATCGCTGGGTTGAGTGGGTTGCTAGGTGTGAGCACCCAGGGAAGAATCTCCTGGCCTCCAGAAAATACCGAAAGATCGATGTCATTGATCAAGTGCATCATCGAGGGCCCCATAGAGGGGGGATCGTCCCAGGCTGCCATGATCCGTAGTGCGCAAGCCTCAGAGATATCGACATTCAACGGCAGTAGGTCTACATCGCCCTGTTCGACCGGGAGCGTCATGAATGAGTCGGCTGCTGCAAGCGCTTGCGGGATCTGGATAAGCCCGTAGCCATTGGAGTAGTCGGGCCCAGAAGCTCCAACGTCGGCTACGGTGTTCGCCAGTACGGCCTTGTAGACCGCGGGGAGTGGGGTAATAGTGGGATCATCCTGGCGGTAGTGTTCGAGCAGCAGTGCCGCTGCGCCGGTAGCCTGGGGGACCGCGAAGGAGACACCGAGATCCGAGGAATAATCCTCCGGCGTAGAGGGCATGGTGAGCAAAGACTGGGCATCGCCAGAGATCGCAACGATGTCGGGCTTGAGTCGACCGTCGGTTGTGGGGCCTCGGCCAGAATAGGTCGTGGTCCCTGGAGGGGCAGACTTGCGTCGGGCTCCTACGGAAACCGGGTTCTTCGCGACCCCTAGCGCCGTGACAGACCCATAGCCGGCATTTACGATTTCCGGCGGGAGCTCCGCGAACACGCCACCATCCCAGACTGCTATCGTACAGCCGATGTTGCCGACCAGATCGCCGTTGTTGCCAGGGCTCACGAAAGCTGTTACGCCAAAGCTTCGTACAACGTCGTCATAGGCGGAGGCCGTCGTATCGTAGGCTCCGGCGATGGTGCACGTGGGCTCGGAGAAGATGGCAGGGCCGAACGAGTGGTTCGTGATCACAGTTCCGAAGAGCATCATGCTCGTGATCATCTCGGTTGTTGAATTCAATTCATCCCAGGAGACGATCTGTGCCTCGGGAGCGATCCCCGACCACTGTAGCGGAATACCGCCATTGGCCTCACTTGCAGTGCCATCACCGGCCACGATTCCAGCTACATTGGTCGCGTGAAACGATGGCGCAATCGTCTGCCCGGGGCCGATGGTCACGCGTCCGAAGAGATCTGGATGATCGATCGAGACGGCGGCCATATTGCCCCCTGCTGGAGACTCCCAGATTCCCACCGAAACTCCGGCACCGGTGAGCCCGTCTCCAATAGGTGCACTCCCCCATGGAGGCGGCTGAGCTTGGTCGGCGCCGATGCGCTGATTTGCGACGTCTACGCTCGGTACCATCGATGGATGGTCGATATCGATCCACCAGATCCAATCGTACTGTGCAAGGTGAAGCAGTGCATCGGCAGGAATCTCGAGCGTCGCCCGGCCGCCGAGGCGGTCAAGGTGAATTACCTTGCCCCCTACGATATCAATCGCGGAGGAGAAGTCGCGAATTGGTGTTTTCTCGACAAATTGAACAGAGATTCGGTGATTGTTGTTGATCGGTGGTCGAGCAGATCGAACATCGTCGTCGGGTATGAGGCGTGCCGAGACCTTGTCCATCGGTTGTAATGCGAATAGGGCGCGTGCTCCGATCTCTCGTAGTTCCTCGTTCTGTATGTTATCAGGAATAGAGACATAGTAATTGCCGGTGCGTTGCGCTCCATGGACTCGAATGTCCAGCGCGCGTAGTGGTTCGAGCGTAGCTGGTGGAGTGTGAAGTTGCAGGAAACCGTGATGTCGACCGCTTTCGATGAAAGTCTCGATGTCGGGTGCGGGCACAAAGGTTCGACGCTTGAAGACGACCCGGTAGTTGGGGCTTGGATCGTCCGAAATCGGGTTGGTCGTGAGGAACATGCTCAGGACCAAGAAGATGCTCCTCGTCCTGTGCTTGCTTGGGTTGCGTATCACGGCGGCGTCACTGTAACCGAGAACACCGCAGGCTCGATCGCCAGGCTCGCTGGGAATCCCACCTCGAATACGTAGTCGCCAGGCGGAGCAGCTTCTGCCGCAAAGAGCAGTGAGATCGATGGTTCTCGGACGGTGAGCGAGCGATCCGGCGTCACGCTCCAATCCGTGAATGCGGAGCCACAATTCCTGGTTTCCAAGGCGAATACTTCGCCGTCGGACGAACGCGTAGCCCGAACGGGGCCAACCAGGCAAGTGGTCGGTAGTTGCCATTCGATCGATCCGCACTCGGTGCTCAGTGTGGCGCCCACGTATAGATCAGCGTCGGCTGAGCATGGGTTGCACGGGGGGCCGCTGGGGCCGACGACGAGCTCAGCCTCCGCAACCACGTCTTCGGTTCCACACTTGGGCTCGCTAGGCTCAGTGGAGGGACCACAACAGGTACTGAGTATGGGGGTCATGGTGACCAACGACATATAGAGCGAGCGAAGCATTGCTCCTCTAATGGTACGTCGCTCAGTGAGCCGGGTGCTCGTCAAACGCGGACGCGGGTGCATATTCTTGGATGTCGAGCGGGTGTTGACCTGAGGTCAGTTGCCTTTGCGGTGCTCACTTTGACATCGCTGCCAATTATATGTGTCCTCTGCTCGCAGCAGCATAGATCCGCGTGCGATGCGCGGCGAACGGCCGGCGCGGCCACCGCGACGTAGATCGCCCGAATTGGCAGTCATTCGTCCTCGGACTCGATCGGCGGGGTTTCGGGTGGCGGTGCCAGAGGGTACACGAGGTACACACGGCGACGATGAGTGCCCCGGGCTGGTGAGGGAGCGTTTCGGGGCGCTGTGTCGACAGATTCACGAGGACCAAGCCCCGGGGTTGCTCTGCGATGCGGCCTACTAGCTCGGGGTGACGATCGTCGGCGACGAGGGCTGGCAGCCGGAGCTAGCGACCAAGGACGCGGTGCTTGAGCGAGCGCTCGCGATGATGGGCGGTGATCGGTCGTCGGGGCTGGCGGCCTACCATACGGTCGACGGAGCACTGCGCTTCGTACCGCGATGGCCGGCCAGTGGGGCGGGGCCGCATGCTCGCGATCAGGAACGGTTGCGCCTGGCCAAGCGCGTCGCGCTGGCGGGGCTCGCTCGCGAGGAGTAGGCGGTAGTTGGAACTTGAAGGATGGGGATGGCACGGCGATTCCTGGCAACGGTGAACCCGCGTTGCGAACCACCGAGCCAGAGTTGATACTCGTGAACATGGCGGCCTCCGAAGCACAGGATCTCGCACAGGAGCCGATCGTGATTCACCGTTCCGTAAACCGCGACGGTCAGACCTTTGCGTTGGCGCCTCTTTCGCGAGAGCGGGTGAAAGAGCACTTTGGCGATCGGGTGCACCTGTACCCTCGTGTGTTCATTGCCCACGAGACTGCCGAGGACTACCACTCCATTCGGGGAGGGCTGGCTGTGCAAGTCGTGCATTTGTTGACGGGAGTGCCGACGGAGCACCTCGATAAGATCGGCGGCGTGTGCTTTTTGGATCCCGTCACGGGCCTGGAAGCGCCATGGCGCGACGGCTGAGGCCGAGAGCGATCCGCTCATCTTCCAGTTCGACCGGGAGGGGAAAGATCATCCCGCGAGCGAGCGTTCCTGCTATCCCAGGACGAGTACTTTCCAGCTTGTGTAACGACGATGTCGACATCTTTGGGTACATTGCGATGCGTTCAGCTCGACACCATGGGGCGGTCGAACGTCCTGCCGAAGATTCGCGTCGCGGCTCGCGGGTCACCGTCGTGTCTGCGAGCGTGACAGTCTTGGTGAGCTCACATGGTCGCCACCAGCCTCGGATGCTTTCGGGTCATTCGGCCGGGTGCCTGGGGTACCCGCGCAGCGCCCGCTGGCTTCCTCTTCCGTTGCCCCGGGAACTCGCGGGGGGCGGTGACCTTTGCGCGGGTGATTGGGGAGCGCACGGTGAGGGGGCGGTTGACGGCTTTGCCTAGAAAAGCACGATCTCCTTTCTATTTCGTGGGCAGCGCTGGCATTTTCTGGGCAGCGAAACCGCGCGATGTGGTGCGCAGGGCGCGGAACAACCCGATAGGATGCCCTAACGCGATGACGCTGAATGCGCAGGTGGGTGCATGGATGCTCGCGTCCCTAGCAACGCGCGTTCACAACCGCATGCTATAAGCCGCAGGTGTCGGTTGACGAGACAGCGGTAGCGGTCTTCGAGTCTGGGGCGACTGAAAACGGGTCGCGCTGGTGGTCCGCGCGGTGGCTGCAAGAGCGCCTTGGGTATGCGACATGGCGGTCATTCAAGGCTTGCCTTGGTCGCGCGATGCAGTCCTGCACCGCCCTTGGTCTCGACACGCTAGAGAATTTCGAGCCCTACCGCCAGGAGAACAATGACGAGGACTTTCGCCTGTCGCGGTTCGCGTGCTTCCTGGTAGCCAATCACGCTGATGGCAAGAAGCCGGCTGTCGCGCAGGCCAAAGCATACCTCGCCTCGATTGCAGCGGCGGCAGCTGATGACTACGCTGCGATGCTGGAGCGGATTGGCGAGCGTGAGGAACTAGGTCGTTGGGAATCCCAGATGTCAGCCGTGGCCCGTCGCGCAGGAGTCCTTGACAGTTACGACATGGGGATCTTCAAGAACTCTGGCTATCTCGGCATGTACAACATGACCCTGAAGCGTTTGAAGACCTATAAAGGGCTACACGATCCTAGAAGTAATAAAACACTCTATGACTACATGGGCGCCACGGAACTTGCGGCGAACTCGTTCCGTGTCACCCAAACCGCGGAGAGGATCAAGCGCAACAAGGCGAGAGGCGTTGATGAGGCAAGCGCGATCGCCCGCGGTGTTGGGGCACAGGTTCGAGCAATGATGGTGAGCGATGGAGGCACGGCGCCAGAGGATCTGGACCTTGGCATATTCGGAAGGACAAGAGCGCTCTAAAGAAGACGAGTAGGCAAATGGCCAAGCTAGACAAGTCCCCCAAGCGGACTAAGCGCTGACTGGCTCTGCGATAGGGGCACCTCTCCGCAGGCGCTCGGTGGAGATGTTGGGGAAGGGCTGGACCCATCGGCGGGCGTTCGGCCGAGCGGTTGTGGATGGCCGGGCTTGTCCGGGGGTGTGCTGTCGATCGCTCGAGTGCCGCCGCATGTTCCGGGCTACTCGGTCGTCGGCGCCTCGGGGAGCGGTTGCTCGACCGGCTTCTTGGCGATTTCCTCGGGCGCAAGGGGTTGGCCCAAGGGGGGCATTGGTCGTCGTTGTGCTCTGCGGGGTTGCGAGTATTTCCTCGCGTGCGAGCACCTCGTGCCAGGGGGCGTCGGTACGAAGGCGGGGTCCAGCCTTGAGCGTGGTGAGTCTTCGGTGATCTCAAACTCGATGTCCCGGTGATGCCACTGGTGATTGCTATTTGCAGCGGTGGGGTCTTCGCGTTCGAGTCTCTGGCTTATCGCCGCTGGCTACGAGCTTGGGCTCGAATAACTCGAAGGCTTCGTACTTCTTTCGACGTTGTTTTGAGTCATGAGATGGACAGTTTGTGTCACTTCATACGGTAGGCGATTGTGTCGAAAGGAGTTCATGTCATGATGCTCGGTGATGGTGACATGTGGGGGATCCGGGAGGTGTTCGGGATCGGCTTGACGGCTTGGGTAGGGGGTACGTATGAGTAGATTGGACTGAGCCGGGCGGTGTGAGTTCCAATGAGCGTTGGCCGGCAGTTTGACCTTCAGATCATGGTGAGGTGTGTGATGACTGGATGCGGGTTCTGTGGCGTAGGGAGCGAGCGTGGGAGCGTTGCGGCCGTGGGCTTGTTGAGCGCGGTGGTCTTCTACGGTTGCTCGGGGAACGGGCCGACGTTGCCAGCGTGGATTAATGGGGAGTCGTCAATAGGTACGATGGGATCGGTGGCCTCGGAAGATGGGACAATGGGCTTGATGACGGTTGATGATCCAACGATGAATGAGGAGACCGCGGTTGGAGCTGTGTGTGGGAACGGACTGATAGAGGAAGGGGAAGAATGCGACGGCAAGGAGTGGGGCGGCGTGACTTGCGAGAGCCTGGGCTATGCGCCGGGGACGTTGGTTTGTACGAATCGGTGTACGTTCGATGTGGTGGCTTGTGGTCCCGAGGGGATGGTGTTAGTGCCGGGAGGGTTATTCGAGATGGGGTCGACTGTCTATTCGGATGAGCAGCCGACACGGCAGGTGTATGTGGATGGGTTCTGGATAGATAGAACGGAAGTGACGGTGTCGGACTATGAAGAGTGCGAGGCTGTTGGTGTGTGCTCCATGCCTGGCATGGGCGGGGGCTGCAACTGGATGGTGGCGGGGCGCGAGGACCACCCGATAAATTGCGTGACGTGGTACGATGCTGACGCGTATTGCTCATGGGCCGGTGGGGCGACCAAGCGCCTGCCGACGGAAGCAGAGTGGGAGAAGGCCGCGCGAGGAACGGACGCGCGGGTATACCCATGGGGCGATGAGCCGGAGCCGAGCTGTAGCGATGTGGTGATGTATGAAGGTGCAGCGGGAGGTTTGGGTTGTGGGATGGACTCGACGATGGAGGTGGGGAGCAATCCTATGGGTGCATCGCCATATGGGGCGCACGATATGGCAGGAAACGTGTGGGAATGGGTAGCGGACTGGTATACGTCTTCGTATGACCCTTTGGAGCTCGATAATCCCACGGGTCCAGCAACGGGGACAGAGCGCGTGCTGCGCGGCGGCTCGTGGAACTTCGACAACCCGAATTACTTTCGCGCCGCGCACCGCAGTAACTATTTCCCCGGTGTCAGCGTCAGCGGTTTAGGTTTTCGGTGCTTGAGGACATTGAGCGCAGCGCAGTAGACGTATCGAACGATCGAGTGCCCCGTAACCCTTGATCGTTGATCCTTGATCCATCAGCGTTGCCTTCTACCGAAGACTCCGTTGACTCGAAGCGCCACCGCCAACTCGGGGGTCCGGGGGCGG
>JBCCWC010000187.1:0-30377 GCA_039194325.1 Myxococcota bacterium | reverse complement strand
GGGGGGGGGATTGGGGTGGGGTTAAACCCGGTTTGGCCCCGGGGCGGGGCCGGGGGGGGGGGGGGGGGGGGGCGGGGGGGGGTCCCCTTGGTTTTTTATTCGTTTGTTTTTTTGTGGTGTGGTGTCTCGTGGGGTCTTTTCGTGTCTGCCCCCCCCGACTCGGAGCGCGACGCTCGTCCACCTGCGCACGCAACACTCAGGGCCCAAAGATCTTCCGCTTGGCTTTCCACAGATTGATCCCGGTCCCTACCAAGGGGTTTGGTTGTCCACGGCTCCTCGCCGCCTCGACGATCTGCGTGTCGATATTGTGCTTGGTCATCCATACAAAGCGAGTCTGGGCCGATTTCACCTCGACCTCCGACTTCTTGCCCAGCCCCAGGAGCAGCTGAGCGCCCATGGTCCCCAGGTTTCGGGCCGCTCGCGCGGTCAGTGACAGGTTGCTGCGGTGAAGCTTCGCGCCCGATGGCTTGTGATGCACCACGTCGAAGTCGAAGTCGTCGTAGATCGACAGCCACCCCTGGCACACACCATTGGTGCAGTGACCCTCGATGTCGATGGTATAGTTACCAAATGTGACGTTGAAGGCACTGACCCGTAGCTTCACCCGCCCGTTGTCGACCGTCTGACTCGTATACCCGATCCGACTGTTGCGCAGGGCATTCCACGTCTGTTGCTCGGACAGGTACACCGACGCCATCGGCATCTCATGGTTGCGCCAGGTCCGCGGCGCATCGGCGTAGGTCATGACGGCCGCTCCGGTCCCCGAGTTACCGTGCACCAACCAGTCGAGCCCGGCGATGATCGTCCCGATCCCCCGCTCCCAGCTACGAACCACGAGCCGGCCCGAGACCTTGCTCTGCAGCCCCTTGGCCGCGAGGTTGACCGTGTTGGACGTGAGCTCCGTTGCCGCCACGACCGCCCCCTCGGTCCACCCGCCGTAGTGGTCACCGGCCGCGAACACGCCCAGGCCCAGGCCCAGCAAGCTGATGCCGATGATCCAGAACATCACCGGGATCGCCCGGCCGCTCGGATCGGTGTTGGCCAGGGGGTTGTTGTGGGCGTAGGTGTAGCGGTTGAGCGAGCGGGGGTCGCCCGGCGTCCCGGCGTGCTCGTCGCGCTGGAGGAACCGACCGATCTGCGGCGCGTAGTGTCGTGCCCGCAGGTAGACCAGATCGTGCGAGGAGGTCCACTCCCCGGTGTAGCCCAGGCGCACCTGCTCGCCCACGCGCGCGCGCACCCGGCCGTAGGCGTCGTAGGCAACGCGACCGACCACGGCACCCGTCCCATCGGCGAGCCCGCGCACGCTGCCCTGGTGGTCCCGCAAGGGATAGCGTAGAGCCCCGTCATCGGCGACCACCGCCACCCCATCGGGTCCGTGAGCATAGAGGATGTGCCGCGTTCCCTCGCCGTTGGTCCGGATCTCACCCACGAGGCGATGGTGGTCGGCGCGCTCGTCGATGATGAGCTCAGAACAATCGGAGGGGCCCGAAGCGACGAAGGTGCACGAGCGGACCAGCTGCCCCCGACCGTCGTAGTGATAGGTGACGAGGGTCTCGCCGTCGTCGCTACGCACGAGTCGGTTGGCGCTGTCATAGGTGAGATCCAGCCCGTCTGGTTGCGCGGCCTCCACCCGCAACGGGGCGATCACGAGGGCCAGGACGCACACCGCACCGACGAGGCGGATCAGGAGCTCTAGCTTCTTCGACATGAGACGATCTCTCCGTTCAGCTGCACAGACCCACGCGGTCGGGTGAAGGGACAAAGCAGCTCCCGCTGATGCACTGGGTGGCATCGACGCAGGGAGCACCGAACTCACCGCTGGAGCAGCGCCCCGGCTGCTCCCCGAGCGTCGCGCAGACGCTCGGATCGGGGCAGTCACTGTCTTGACGGCACAGGCCCAGCAGGCAGACCTGATCCTTGTCGTCGACCAGGCCCACATTGCACACCGCGCCGAGCTGCCCGGGCGCACAGCCCCCGGCGCCGTCGCAGGGCTCGGCCTCGATGCACTGATCCTTGCCCGCGACCTCGGCACAGACATGCGAGGGCCCGCAGCTGTCGTCGGCCCCGCTGCGCACGCAGCCGCCCCGATCGCTGGGCATGACGCAGCGTCCTTGCACGCAGACTTCGTCCTCCGAGCACGAGACCCCCTCACAGGTGCCCGGGGATCCGCCCTCGGGGTCGCTCGGGTCGGTCGTCCCCCCTTGTGGCTGGACCTCGCCGCCCCGATCGCGGCACCCGATCGGGCCGGCCAGCACCAGGGTCAGCGCCAACATCCACCCACTGGTCGCTTGGATCTCCCGCTTGTGTCGTGCCATGAGTCGCTCCTTTGGTCCGTACACCTTCATCCACAGTGGCCGTTGGCACGCATCACGACGTAGATCCGCCCGTGATCGTATCCATCGTTCTGGCAGGTCCCCACGACCCCCGCCTGGGCGTGGAAATCAATGCGGTCGTAGCACTCCTGAAAACCGGGCGGATACTGGAGGTCTGGCGTACCCCGGGTGTAGACCGGAAACGCCCGCACGCGGTCGTTGTAGGCGGTCAGCACCGGCTGCGTGGGAGCGGGCGCGAGGCTGCTTCGGGCCAGGTCGCAGGGCTCTTGCGAGTTGTTGGACAGCCCGTTGCCGTAGGAGCCGATGGCACACATACCCCCAGGACCCAGACACTCGGGGATCCCGCTCTTGGCCGGGTGCATGTAGAAGGGATCCATCAGCCCCTCCGCGACATAGCCCGGGTTGTGGACCCAGTTGTCGTCCACGGGGAGGTGGGGCGGGAACATCAGCGTCGCGATCGCTCCCCCCATGCGGAACATCTCGTAGTCGACGTAGCCATCGCACGGGACGGGCAGCTCGTAGGTCACCGAGCCGCAGCCTCCGGCCGGATCGTAGGGGATCGTGAAGCCGAAGCTCAGCTCCCCCGGATCGTGGTATGAAAGCCGCTCCAGCTCCATTGCGGCCCAGTCCACGCCCGGGCCGTCGGCCGGGCACGTGGTCCCTACGAAGGGCGGGGGCGGCAGATCGTCGAGGCTCGGGCAACAGCCACAGTCAGCGCCGCCGCAGTCGATTCCGGTCTCGTCTTGGTCGACGATTCCGTTGGTACAGTGACATGTGCCGTCTCGATCGATGCACGTGATGTTGCCGTTGACGTCGTAGAAGAAGTCTTCGGTGGTGATCCAGTCGTCCTCATCGTAGCTCAGCTCGGTACCCATGAAGCGCGTGGCGTTGCCACGAAGGTCGTACTCGTTGGCGTCGAACAGCTCTCCGAGCAGCTCGATGGGCTCCCCCTGCTCGTCGACCGCGTCTCCGTCGTCGGTCCACAGCGCCGGATCGAGGGCCGGGTGCTCGTAGTTCAGCAGGCGATCGGCCTCGTCGTAGGCGTCGAAGACATGGGTGAGGGGATCCTCCTGCAGCCAGGTCTCCCGCACGCCGCCCAGGTTGCCGTTGGCGTCCCACGCCGGGAACCCGGGGGCGTTGTACTCCAGGGTCAGCAGGTTGGAGCCGGCCCCCGGGGTGCCGCCCGCGGTGGTGACCAGGGCGTCGAGGCGCCGCATGGGATCGTAGGTGTGCACGGTGCTGATCGGCCCGGTCTCGGTGAGCAGGTGGCCATCATCGGCGTAGCCGTAGTGGATGGTCGGGCTGCCGAAGGCGGTGATGCTCGACAGCCGACGCTGCTCGTCATAGCCATACTCGACGCTCCCCTGCCCCCAGTACTCCTGCGAGTCGAGCTGTCCGGTCTCGGGGTCGTAGGTATAGCCGAGGGTTCGGGGGGTGGGGCTGGAGTTGGAGGTTCGGGTCCGAGCGACGATGCGGTTGAGGCCGTCGTAGTGGTACTCGGTGACCCCTTCGCCGTCGGTCATCGTGGCCACCAGATCGTTGGCGTAGTAGTCGAAGGTCACGTCTTCGACCTCGACGACGTCGGCGGGCTCGTTGTCGTAGGTGACCAGGCCCACCCGCCATCCGGCGGGGTCGAGCCAGTAGCGGGTGACCGTGCCGTTGAAGTCGGTGACGGATCGAACCTGGCCGTCCGGGTAGTAGCTGCGGGTCTTGGTCCCCCACGCCGTCTCGACGGTGGTGCGCCCTTGCCGATCACACTCGAAGGTCTGGGTACGACCGGCCCCGCTGATCATGCGAAGGCAATCGAGACTATCGTACTCGTAGTTGAACTCGGTACTGTCGCCATTCCCCGAGGCCAGCTCGGTCACCGAGCGCACCCGCCCCAGGCCATCGTGGGTGACCAGACGATGGGTCGTGGCCCCGTCGACCTCGCGTGGTGAGTCGATCTGCACCGGATCATAGCAATCACCGGGCTGGTTGGCCTGACAGGCGCCCCAGGGCATCGACTCGCTGCGGAAGTGATTGACGACTCGCTCCTGCTGGTCATCGCGGGACAAGGTCATCGCCTTGAGCCGTGCCGCCTCGCCAGCGCCCTCATAGTCGAGGCGCAGCTCCTCGACCTCACCGGTCGACAGCGTCGTGCGCTCGACCACCGACCGGCCCTCTGCGTCGCGCTCAATCTGCTCGAGCACGTCATTGGTCATCAGGGCGATCCTACGACGCGCCGGGTCATAGTCATGCGCGATGACGTCCGCGCCCGCGGTGACCAGGTGGGGCAGGCCGTCGTCGGTCCAGATATAGGTGGTGAGCAAAGTGTTGGGCCCGGAGCCGTACTCCTCGGTGAGCGTGCGCCCCGATTGCTCGCTGTAGGTGTAGTGGGTGCCCACCCCCAGCTCGTCGCGGCTGTCCACGAGCAGGCCAGCCGCGTCGTAGTGCTCGGTCGCGCCGCCGGTGATGCCCGAGCGGCGGGTGGTGATCCGGGTGCTCCCGTCGAGATCGTAGATGTGCTCGATGGTGGTGGAGCGATCCATCAGCAGGTCGTCGGTCCGCTCCAGCTTGCCGTGGACGTTGTAGTGGAAGGCCTGCTCGGAGAGAAACTCCCCGCTGGGGTTCCCGGCCAGCCGCTCGAGCACGGGACCCACTCGTCCGCTCGTGGTGATGACCTGGTTGTCGTACGCATATACGGTGTCCGCGCTCGGGGTCTCGCCTCCCTCGTCGAAGATCCGAGCGACGAGCTGCCGCGCCGGATCGTACTCGAAGCGGGTGACGATCCGGTCGGCGGAGGGCCCCTCGGGGTTGCTGAGCTGCTGGGTCGGCAGGCAATCGCCGTGGCCTTCGGGGTAGACGTACACGGTGGTGAGTCCGTGCTCGTCATCGCTGCGGGTGATGCAGCCGCGAATGTCGTAGCCGATCCGCTCCTGGACACCGTTGTCGAAGCGAATGATGCTCAGGGATCCATACTCGGGGTCGTAGACCTGGGTCGTCGTTCCCCCCAACGCAGTGGTCATCGTCGCGAGCTGGCCCCGGGGACAGGTCGCGGTGCCGCTGCACCACGAGAACGTGGTGGTGGATCCCACGGGGTCCCTCAGCTCCACCAGGTGGATGGTCGAGAGGCTGTCGTCCATCCACGGCTGGGTCTGGTAGCGGTAGGTGGTCTCGTCGCCCGTCGGGCCGATGACCCGCGACAGGCGATGATCGTTGCCGGGCGCAAAGCTCTCATACTCCATCTGGGTGCGGACCGCGTCGCCCGCCTCGTTGCGCTTGACCTCTGCGACCAGCCGGAGCTGGTCGTCGTACTCGTAGCCGGTGCACCGGGGGCCGGGCTCGGAGGGCAGGCCGCTGGGGCCAGAGGACAGCGCGTCGCACTCCTCGGTCAACACGCCAGTGTCGGGATCGTAGACGGATCGCCGGGGGTTGGACGTGGCGTCCAGGCCATAGACGGCCGTGACGCGGTTGTCGTTGCGGCCGGCGGCCCACAGCGACTCGAGCTGCCCTCCCTGAGGGCTCTGGTGCGCGATCCGACGGGATGTTCCGTCCGGGAGGGTGATGAACAGATCGTAGTCCGAGTGGTCCGACCACTCGAAGGTCGTGGTCTGGCCGCTGTGCCCGCCGATCCGGCGGCTCTGCTGGAGCACGCGGGACAGGCCTCCTTGCTGCCGATCGCTGGGGTGCTCGTGCACCATGGAGACGCGATTGTCCGGGTCTGCGGAGGGCGCCGGGAGCTCGAGCTCGTTCATCACCCCCAGCTCGTCGTAGCCAAAGCGGTACGCCTGCTGCTCGGGCCGGCCAGGGAAGGCGACGAGCTCGGTGATGCGATCGGGTGCCTCGGCCTCGTAGCCCACGACCATCTGTCGACCTACGCTGTCGACGATCCGGGTGAGCTGCCAGATCCCCAGCGTCGCCTCCGGCGCGATTGGGCTGGTCCACTCGCGGTACTCGTGCTCGAGCTCGACCCAGAACAAGGGCTGGTCGGCGTCGACCGGGTAGCTGGCGATCCGCTTGATGCCGACCGAGCCCCCGCAGGTCGCGGCCCCCTCGGGATCGCGACGGCCGTGGGTGATCACCAGGTGGTTCTGGTCGTTGTCGACGTGTCCCTCGAGGGTCAGGTCACGCCCGCTGAAGACGTCGTGGGTCCCGTCGGGATAGTGGACCATGATGTCGTTGTCGGCGATGAAGCGCGACGGGTCGCCCGCGGAGCTGCACTCGGTCGTCTCTCGCTCGATGATCTCGGCGAAGGCGACCGCCGAGTTCGCGGTCGTTCCGGGCTGGAGATAGCGACGAGTGTCGCTGTCTCGTTCGAACCGATAGGCGGTGTAGTCCTCCATCACCAGCGTGAAGTCGTCGGGCAGCGCCTCGGCGGGCCACGGTCCCGGCTCCCACGGGGGGAAGTCGCCGTGGAGGCGCCGGGAGTAGCTCGTGAACCAAAACGGCGCCGCGTGGAGCGAGCCGGGGCGCTCGTACCAGCCGGGGCGCTCGGGGTCGGGCTCCCGCCAGCGACCCACCTCGTAGCGGAGCCCCACCTCCACCGGCACGGACTTGCTCTTGTCCCCGATGCTCAGGCAGTGGAAGGTCATGCCGAAGCTACCGTCGCGGAGATCCACGCCGGTCGCCGCTTTGGACTCCCCGTCGGTGCCCACTCCCCCGCAGGGGGGGTGCTCGGTCAGGAGTGTGCGCGTGCCCTGCTTGAACGGGAGGGCCTCGGCTCCGTCGCTCAGTCCACGCTGGGGATTGGCGGTATACACATCATCGCCACAGCGCGGCTCGAACACCGATCCCAGGGCGATGGCGGTGCTCCCGGGGGCGAACAACGCCGTCCCCGAGCACTCCTCGTCGCCACAGTCGATGATGCACGTCTCACAGTCTTCCAGGCTCGGGTCACACGTGGCGTCCCCGCAGCCCGCAACGCACGCAAAGGGCGGCACCTCGCCATCGTCCGCGAGATCGATCCCGGTGTCGGAGCTGCCGCCCGCGGACGAGCCGTCATCGCCACACCCAAGAGGGCCCAGGCCGACTCCGAGCAGGCAGATCGAAGCAAGCAGCCACGAGGGTGCCGTCCTTCCACCCCCTCGCCGGGGGATATGGAGTAGTAGGACGAGCCAGATCGAGGTCATCAAGTCCGAGGGCATGGGCATCCTCCGCGATGGAGCTACGGCGACCTGGTGCGGGTGCTCCCCGTTGCCGTCTACCCATGCAGTCCCGTGCGGGGCCCGAACAATTCACCGAATCGTCGCGATCTATCGGGATGCTTCATTTCCCAGCGTCCACGTGAGCATGGGGCGGGGCTCGGCGCCCCCACCCGGCGGCCACCGGCGGCGGCCACCGGCGGCGGTCGCTGGCGTACTTTCGAGCAAAGTAGGCGCTCAACACCTTCGCCGACGTCTTCCCCCGCAGCGCCGAGGCCTGGAGTGCGCGGACGACCACGGGCGCTCGGAGCTACGACGTGCCCGGTGATCACTACAGCATGTCTTACCAACCCCACGTCCAGTCACTGGCCCAGCTGCCTCGGCGTGCGAGCGCGAGGGCGGGAGCGGCGAGCAGCAGCGTGGCGAGATCGGGGCGCTGGGGAAGGCGCTTCGTTTTGTGCAGAGCCTTCGCTTGCCTATGTTGACCGCTCCGCTGGCGCTCCACCGGGGCCAGAACCTACGGCCCCGCACCCCCCACCACTCGCGGCGTCGGAAGTCTCGCGTTGCGCGTTACTTCGAGGCGGTGCTCGACGTGGTCGCCGACCTTCGCGTAGAGGCGCACGAACTCGAGCTCGTAGAGGCGCTGGTGCGGGAGCTGGCGCTCTCACCGGCGGAGATCCGCGCAGTGCACGTCAAGATCTATAGTGGCATGCTGTCTCGTTTTGTGGAGGACGCACGCATCGATCCCGACGAAGTGCATCTGCTACACCAGCTTCACACGCTGTTGTCTAGGCTAGGCTGGGCGCCCGGCGAGCCGGTGTCGCGCGGGTGAAGAGGCCAGCGGCCCGGCGCTACTCATCGGCACCAAGCGGAGCAGTAGAGGTTCGGCGCGTCTGCTGGATCCGTCCGAGAGGATCCGTCCGAGAGGATCCGTCCGAGCCTGATACGCTCGTTCTTGATGGTCGACGAAGATCCGCTCATCGCCGTAGCCCGCCGCGTCGTCTCCGGCGGCCAGCTCCGGCGGCACTGGATCCTGACCGGTGGGGTCTCGGCGAGCATGGTGGCGCTGGAGGTGCAGACCCCGCAGCGGCAGCTTCGGCGCTTGGTCGTCAGGGAGCAGGGGGCCGCGGATTGGAAACCCCTGGCCCACGACGTAATGGCTGCCGAGTATGCGCTACATCAGGCGCTGCGTCGGTTGGCGATGCCGGTTCCGGAGGTCTACCTGTTCGACGACTCGGCGCAGCTGCTCGCTCGACCCTATCTGGTCATGGAGTTCATCGAGGGGACAACGGAGGTCGACCCGGCCGCACGACCGGACGCCATGCGTCAGATGGCCGCCTTCTTGGCCCGCCTGCACACCATCGAGCTCGAGGGCACCGGGTTGCCCGCGCTGCCCCTGCGGGAGGATCCACGCGAAGGCGCGCTGGAGTACCTGCCTGCGGATCCCCGGCACGATCGGCTGCGAACGGTGATGCAGCGGATGACGACGGTCGATCCTTCATCGAACCGTCGGTCACTGGTGCACGGCGACTTTTGGCCCGGGAACGTCTTGTGGCGGGGTGGTCAGATCGCAGCGGTGATTGACTGGGAGGACGCCGCCTTCGGCGATCCGCTCTCCGATCTCGCCGCTTGTCGCGTGGAGCTGCTGTGCCGATATGACGAGGCCGCCATGGAGACCTTCACGGAGCACTATCTCGCGCTGATGGATGTGGACGCGACGGGGCTGCCACTTTGGGAGCTCTATGTGTCGTCGGCCGCGCTCGCGACGATGGGCGATTGGGGGCTCGAGCCCGGGGACGAAGCGAACCGGCGGCGAGAGACCCTGGGGTTCATGGAGCGGGCGGGACGACAGCTGCTGTCGATGAGCCGATGAACCGATCGGCCCGTTCGGGCGCCTCGGGTCGTCCTCGGTCGAGCGCGCCACGATCGGCTCGTCGATGACCTCAAAAGCGTCCGGTGAGCCCCGCCACGGTGGTCGTCGCCGAGGGCTGCACGTAGGGCGTGACCTGGACCTGACGGTGTCGACGCGTATGACCGCGGTGTCTGGCACCGTAGGTGATCATTCCGCTGCCGACCCAGCGCGCCGATAGCCCTGCGGCGACGATGCTGGCTCCTCCGAACGCGCGCCGGCGATAGCAGGCCATGTGGGCGTCGACCTCGGCCGAGTCGAGCCCGTTGACGACGTCGGGACACTCCTCGGTGGACACTGCGAGCACGGCACCGCCGAGCATCAGGCCGAGGCCGGCCAGGCGCAGGCCGGTGCCGCCCAGGATGAAGCCCAGGCTCCGCTTCTTGGACAGCTGGACACCGGCCCTCAGGTCGCGCTCTGCCCAACGGTAGCCCGACAAGGCCGAGAGGACCGTGGCGGCCACGGCACCCCCTGCGACTCCGATCGAGCCGAGGTAGAGCCCATAGGCCCAGCAGTCCAGGCTGGATCCGCTGGATTTGGGGTACCCGCCGTCATCGATTGTGAGACGCCTTTCCTGCATGATGCAGCGCTCGGATCTGACGGCGCTGGTGGTGACCGCGTAGCCCAGCAGCAGCGCAATCCCGCCGTTGATGCCGGCTGCGCGTGCGTACCGAACGGAGGGGTCGCGCCGTGGGTCGTTGTCGCTGGATTCCGTGGGCGTCGCAGCAGGAGGCGCCATTGGGCTCGGCTCGGGCGAGGCGGAAGGGCCGTGTCTTGCGTCATCGACGCTGGATCCTTCGGTCGCAGCATCAGCAGGAGGCGCCGACGAGCGCGGCTCGGGCGAGGCGGAGGGAGACTCCGGTGCCGGTGGCGAGGGGTTTGGCTCGGCGCGAGGTGTCGGAGCGGTGTCCGGCGAGGCCGGGGTTGGCGGAACGGCGATAGTCGGAGGCTCGGCGGCCTCCGTGGGTGTCGAGGCGGGGACGCTCTGGGTCGGCTGGGGGCGTTGGACCTCGACGGGTTCAGCCGACCCGAGCGCCATGACGAACAAGAGCGACATGCACCGATGTTAGTCACCGGAGTTGGCGGTTTGGATTGCTCCTATTGCCGATAAAAATTGGATCACGGGTTCAAGGGTGGGCGAGGCCGTCCCACACGGACCTGCGAGGGCGACGAGCGGACTTGCTCGCGCGCGGTTGCCGTTCATCTGCGGTGTGCCGAGCCCGTGGCTGTTCCCCGCCGCACGAGGTCGTGCGGGTCTTCGTTCGCGGACGTAGGTGGCGAGCCGGAGCACCCCGAGGTCTAGCGTGCCGGGCGAGGTCATCATGGGGGCGTCATGCCCTTGGTTCGCATCTTCTTTCGGATGTAATCGGCGATGAGCGGGGCGAAAGGAGGAAGACCATTGGGGCCGGGTTGCGTCGCCGCCGTAAGCTTTTTCCGCAGTAGATCACGGATGCTTGCCTCACCCCTCGCTTGATTTTTGGCCAGGGCTCGCCTCATCTGCTGGATGGCTGCGTGTCGGTTGCTGACGAGGTGCTTGGCATTGAGATTGAGTAAATCGATGTCGCGGGACATCCTCGCGTCGTTGGCATGGATCCATAAGCCTGGGTGCTTGACATCCGGATGCTTGGCGGACGTGGTGGGTGGTGGTGTCGACTTGAACGCGAAGAGCTCTTCGGGTCGTGGTGGAGCGCGGGTCCCGGGGTTTACTCGTAGTGGCTGGGCCTTGCGCGAGGTGTCACAGTGTTCGATGAGGCCAATGGCTCCGCGGTACTCGCCGCCGCAGACTCCGAGGAGATTACCCCAGTCGTACATGTGCCGGGGATGCGTCGAGCGATCTTGCCAGTGCTCGATCTTCATCCCTCCGAGGCGATGAAGCTCGGAGCGGTATCCGTGTGGTCTGATCCTTCCCATGCAATAGGCGCACAACCCGCCTTGTTCGGCATGAAGCGCTTCTCGGATCGATGCTGCACATGCGCCCGGATTCCAATCGTCGCCTTTGGGGGGCCGACCGGTCTCGGTCTCGACGCGCTTGGCCTCTCGCCGTAGATCGGCAAGGCATGCAGGCTCGCCCTGTTTCTCAATTGTCCGCATCGGCTCTTTCCTGGTCGTGCAGCTCCCATTCTAATGCCAGCAATTCTCGATCCGAATCTCCTACATTCGAGCGAATGTCCTCGAGCAATATGCGAGCGCCGTTTAGTTCGCCTTCTTCGAGCAACTCTTCTAGTTGGGATAGTCTTTGCTCCATCCAAGCAGGGCGTTCTGGGACGTCCATGATCTCGCGCAAGATCGCGTTGGTGTCCTTTCCGTGGGTATACCCTACGAGTCCGACCCCATCAGGGCGAAGCACTCGTAGCCACTTGGCTTCGGCCGTCGATATGACCTGAGGTGAGTGGGTCGTCAGGATGAATTGTACTCGGGGGAAGGTCTTGGTGAGATCTTCGATCACTCGCCGCTGCCACGATGGGTGGAGGTGCAGCTCGATCTCATCGATGAGCACGATACCCGTGACGCGTTGTGGAGCGTCCTTGCCATGGTGAGGGTTGAGCTGTGCTGCGCGCCAGGCCAAGTCGGCGGCTAGCACCACGAGACTGCGTTGGCCGTCGGAAAGTCGGCCGAATGGGAGGACCCGACCATCTTCGAATTCGACGCGGAGCTCCTTGTGATTGGCGCTGTAGAACAGCCGCTGCGCTCCTTCGAGGCACGAGCGGGCCGCGTGGGCCACGGCATCCAGGTGCGGGGTTTGCACGGTGGAGAGAGCCGCACCGTGTTCGTGCGCCGCAGCAATGCGCTGCAGTCGGTCGTCTTCACGCCAGGCCATCCATCGTTGGAAGAGTGTCGTATTGGAGGCTGGCTCGAGGCATGCTGCATAGCCCTGCATGCGAGAGCCGAGCGCGGGCGCAGGGGAACGAGCGCGTTCTTCTTGTTGAGGGGGGACCCACAGGCGTCCCGTGCCGTAGTAGGCGATCAGCGGGAGCTCGGCTCGAGGATCTCGGGCGGCGGCGCTCTCGGTTTGGCGTGCGATGTCGCGAAGTTCTGTGGAGCCCTCGGTCGTAGTGGGGCCGTCGTCATGGAGAAGCTCGCTGGTCCAGCTCAGCGCTTGTCCTCCCACGGTGCCCTCAGCCCTCACGATGACCGGGAAGCTCGGGTTGGCGGTGGGCAAGCCTTTGGTCTCCTGGCGAACGAGGTGTGCATCCGTGGAGAGGATCGATCGATCTTCGTGATGAGCTTGGGCCGTACCGTGGATCCAAGCGCCGAGTGCGATGGCGATGGCGTCGAGGACGGCGGTCTTGCCCGATCCATTGAGCCCGACGAGCAGGGTGACCTTGGCATCGAGCTCCAGCCCGAGGCGCTCGAATCCTCGGAAGTTCTCCAGGTGCAGGGACTTGAGATTCATAACCGGTCTGATCGACGGAGTGGAGTCTCGGGAGGGCTGGTCGATGTCCGTGTGCATCAAGGGGGGCCAGCCTGGCCATGGCGCCCGGTCGTGGCGCCCGGCCATGACGTTCGGGTCAGGTGCGGGGCGGTGCCGAGGGCCGCGACCTCGACCCCGCTCGGGTCAGCTGGGGCAACCCTTCACGCTTGAGATCGCCGATCTCGCGGGCTTTTTGCATCAACGTGTGCATGCGGGCGACCAGCCGCTCGTAGTGCTCTTGGACGACCTTCTCGGTGACCGTCCGAGGATCCACGTCGCAGAAGATCGGCTCGCTGAGCACGTGCCACAGCTTGACCGGGCGAGGCACCAGCGTAGGGCCCAGCCCGCGAAAGAGGGTGAGGGGCACATGGAAGCGCTCGTAGGCCCAGGGGGTCACCGGCAGGTCGGCCACCGAGAAGATGTCGTCGGCGCTCGGGCAGGCGGCCAGGACGATCGGGGCCCCGGCCAGCAGGGCCACCCAGACGAACCCCATGCGCCCCTCCCAGTCGAACTCGTACTTGCGCCGGGAGCTCCGCAGGGCCTCGCGCATGCCGCCCGGGCCCAGCCCCAGCAGATCGCCGCGGCGGAGGATCTCGATGGCGGTGTCTCGCTTGCCGGGGACGACCCCGACCTCGCGCAACGCACTGCCGACGATCGGGATCCGAAACAGCAGGTCGTCTGCGAGGATGTAGGGCCGTCGGCCGAGGGTGTCGAGCGCCACCGAGCCGAGCATGAAGTTCTCGTAGGTGGCCAGGCTGTGGGTGCTGGCGACGAGCACGGGCCCCCGACGAGGGAAGGTCTCCAGGCCCACCACCTCGTACGAGTGATAGGCCCGTAGCGCTCGCAGCGTGCGATCCCATGACTTGGCGGTCAGGCTGGGCACGGCCGCCAGCTTAGCCGTTCCCGGGCCTTTTTTGTTAGGTTGCCGGTCCGTGAGCACCGTCGTGAGCCCCGAGCCCGTCGTCTTCGTCCTCGGCGTGGCGCGCAGCGGCACCACCCTGTTGCGCCTGATGCTGGCCGGGCACCCGCGACTGTTCAGCCCGCCCGAGTTGATCCTCGCTCCCTTCGAGACGATGGAGCAGCGACATGCCCTGCTAGAGCGCCGCTTTTGGGAGAAGGGCGGTCTGCGGCGCACCCTGATCGAGCTCGAAGGACTCGACGTTCCGGCGGCCAAGGCTCGCGTCGCCAAGCTGCGCGAGCAGTCGATCCCCGCGGTCTACGGGCAGCTGCTAGGCCTGCTTGGCGATCGGATCCTGGTGGACAAGTGCCCCCACCTGGTCAGCTATCCCCAGGCCCTGCCCCGCCTTCGGCAGTGGTTTCCCGCGGCACGCTTTTTGTGGATCGTGCGCAACCCCGGCTCGGTGATCCGCAGCTTTCAGAACGTCAACATGTCCGAGCGCCTGTTCGAAGGCTCGCCGTACCAGAGCATCGAGCAGATGTGGCGCGAGGGCAACGCGCTCATCCGCGACTTCTTGGCCACCGTGCCCGCACAAGCCTGGCTTCGCTTCTCGTACGAAGAGCTGGTGCATGCGCCCTCCGAGGTGCTCGGCCGGATCTGCGCGACGATCGGCATCGACTACGAGCCCGCGATGGCCACGCCCTACGAGGGGGATCGCATGCGCTCGGGGCCCAAGGGGGCGCGGGCGGTGGGGGATCCGAACACGGGGACCCGTAGCGCCATCGAGCCGGCGCTGGCCGACCAGTGGCTCGCGGGCTTCGATCATCGCTCGGTCGACCCGTCGACCAAGGCCTTGGCCACGGAGCTCGGCTACGACCTCGATGCCTTGCCGTCGCCTGCGGTGGCCCAGGTCTCCGACGCGCTGGGGGGCTTGCTGGACACGGTGCGCACGATCGAGTCCGGGATCGAGCTCCCGCAAGACATCGACGACCTGGAGGGCCGCCGGTTCTTGACCCGCATGCTCGCCGCCAGTGTAGAGACCTTCACCGAGTATGGTGATCCCGACTGGCCGCGCTTCCACCACGTGATCGGACCGACCCGCAAGATGTTCGGCGATTGCCCCGATAGTGATTGCCTACGGGCCCGCGTGCAGCTGGGCGAGGGCCGGGTCTATCGGGTGACGGGCCGGATCCCGCCCGGGACCACCTACGTGGGCCTGCTGCTCCATCGCCGGGGTGGCCGGATGGGCCACCACCTCGAAGACCGCCAGATCGAGCGCGACGCTGAAGGCCGCTTCGTGCTGTGGGTCACCGCCGGCGAGGCCCCCGAGCCCGGTCCGGTGCTGCGGGGTCACGGCGACGAGACCGAGCTGATGGTTCGCCAGTATTACACCGATCGCGAGGCCGAGCCCCCCATCGAGCTGCAGATCGAGCGGCTCGGCGATCGCCCGCGTGCGGCCCCTCTAGATGCGGCTGACTACGCGCGGGGCCTGGAGCGAGCCGGTCGAATGCTCACCAGCACCTTCGAGCGGATCACCGGGGCCTACAAGACGATCACCGGCCTGCCCATCAAGCAGTTCTACACGATGCCGGGCGAGCGCCTGTTCCCCACGCCCGATAATACCTATCAGGTGTGTTGGTATCGCTTTGGCCCGCAGCAGGCCTTCATCGTGCGCGGCCGTCTGCCCGCGGCGCGCTACTACAGCCTGTGCCTCTATAATGCGTGGCTCGAGAGCCTGGACTACACCCGGCACTCGATCTGCCTCAATCACGGCCAGCTGCGCACCGACGACGAGGGTCGTTTTTGCGTGGTGCTGGCCGACGAAGATCCCGGGGTGCCCAATTGGTTGGACACCGCCGGTCACCACGCCGGGTATCTGCTGGCGCGATCGCTGTTGCTCGAGGGCGAGCCCACCGAGCTGCGCACCGAGACCGTCTGGTTCAGCGAGCTCGAGCAGGCGCTCGCCGGTGCGAACCCCGACCGGTAAGTGAGCCCGAGTGGCGGTGACTCGTGCTGGTGCGCCGATAGCGCCAGGGGCGCGACGACAAGATTCCCGCAAGGTTTGCCTCCTACGCTTCGGGTGACCGGCCGCGGGCGCGCCGGTGGTGAACACGATGAGCGATCCAATGCGAACGACGAAGCGACGTACGGTTTTGCGGGGCCTCGGGGCAACGGCCGGGGTTTTCCTGCTCGGGTGTGGTGAGGATGACCCGACCGGTTTGGGCATGGATGACAGCACCAGCGGTGACGGTGGCTCCGAGTCGAGCGGCGAAGGAGCCGAGTCGACCGGCGGCGACGGCAGCTCGGACACGAGCGACGGCAGCTCGAGCTCGGGTGAGCCCGGGGATTGTAATCCGGCCGATGCCTGGGCCGTGGGCGGCACCGCCGCGATGACCGCTCAGGACTGCTATCCGGACCCTTTTGCCGGCGGCGCGAAGTCTTGCGCACTGCTGTGCGAACAGATCGAGGGCCCTTGTACGTCGGACGCGCCCGAGCGTCAGGATATCAGCGAAGGCTTGACGGGGCTGCCGGTCCGACTTGCGCTGGCGTTCGTGGACGCCGACACGTGCGAGCCGGTCGAGGGCGCCCACGTCGAGGTCTGGCACGCTCAGCGTAGCGGTGTGTACTCTGGCGTCACCCCGGGCGGAGATTTCTGCTATGGGGACGATCCCAGCGCGCAGAAGGAGCTGTACTTTCGGGGCAGCCAGGTCACCGATGCCGATGGGCGTGTCGATTTCGATACGTGCTACCCTGGGTGGTACGGCGGCCGTGCGGTGCATATCCATTTTCGGGTCGTCATCAATGGCGTCGATCACCTGGTCTCGCAGCTATACTTCGACGACGCGCTCAATGACGAGATCTGTACGACCCACCCCGAGTATGCAGATCGTGGTGTGCCCGACACGACCAATGTCACGGATCTCATCATTGGCAGTGTCGACGATCTTTCGCCCTACGTGTTCGAGACCCAACGCATGGCGGACGGGGCGATGCTAGCCTCGAAGCTGGTCACCATTCGCAGCTCGAGCTCGGAGCCGTTGTGTTCGATCGAGGTCGACGCTGGCGATATGGGGGGGATGGGCTAATCCTCGGGATGCCCGGTATACTCTCGCCGCCAGCAAGGGGGTGACGCTCGATGGTCATGGCGCGAGTGCTCGTTGTCGAGGACGACGAAGAACTAGGTCGGCAGATCGTCGAGCGGCTCCGAAAAGCGGGCTACGAGGTCTCTTGGTGGAAGGAGGGGCACGTCGTCACGGCTGACTCGATTCCCGATGTCGACCTCGTGGTGCTCGATCTGATGCTGCCCGGGGTGGCCGGACTCGATGTGCTCAAGGCGTTGCGGGCAAGCTCGGAGGTCCCGGTGCTGGTGCTCAGCGCCCGCAACGACACCGCCGATAAAGTCAGGGCGCTTCGGCTTGGCGCCGACGACTACATGACGAAGCCATTTTGGCCCGAAGAGCTCATCGAGCGCGTGCGTGCTCGGCTTCGGCGGCCGGCGCTGGAGCGCGAGGACGTGCTCGTATTCGAAGACCTGCGTGTCGACGTTGCGCGCCGTCAGGTCACCCGCGATGGTGAGCTGGTGCCGCTGACCCGCGTGGAGCTAGAGCTACTGCTCTCGCTGGTGCGTCGTCGCGGGCGGGCGGTGACGCGGGCGTGGCTGGCCCAGCAGGTTCTCGACAACGAGGGCGAGACCGGTGCCCGGGCGCTCGATGCTCACGTGTCTCGTCTTCGCAAGAAGCTCGAGGTTACGGGCCTCATCGAGACCGTCTGGGGGATCGGATATCGCTTCGTCGGGAGTGCGCCATGAATCTGCGTACCCGGCTCATCGCGGCCATCACGGTGACCACGATTCCCATGCTCGTCGGCCTCGTGGTGCTCGACGCCCTCGCGCGTCAGCAAGCCGCCGAGGAAGAGCTGTATGACGTTGCGCTAGCGTGGCTATCGATTCCCAAAGAGCGTGCACAGTGCGAGCGAGGGCTGTCGGTCGCGTCGCGTCCTCGCAGCCGTGAGCACGGGTTGGATCTGCCTCGTTTGTCCTTGCGTGCGCAACACCGCAAGCCGGCGCGTTTTTTGGGGTACGACGTCGAGGGGCGCGCGGGTCATCCGGATGCCCCATGGCTTGGGCGTGCCGACCTCGAGGCCGTACCCCCCGATCGTCTCTTGTCGCGCTCGACCCTGTGGAACGCGGGCGATGTGGAGATCCTGCTGCGCACATCCTGGCCCGATGGTGGATGCGCCTTCGTGATCGCGCGGGGTACCAAGGAGCCATGGCTCGGGGCGATCCTCCCACCGACTCGGGTGTGGCTGGCGCCACTGGTCGTCGTGCTACTCACCAGCGTGATCGCCTTGGGCCCTGTCGTGCGGCGGCTGCGGAGGTTACGGGCGGCGGTCGAATACCAGGCGGAATCGGGCTATCGCGAGCCCGTCGATCCACCACCGGGGGACGACGAGGTGGCTGCGCTCGGGCACGCGTTTGCGGCGGCCGCCCGTGAGGTCCAGACCCAGCTCACCGAGAAGGACCGCCGCGAACGCGCGCTGCGGGATTTCATCGCCGACACCACGCACGACGTGATGATCCCGCTGACCGTGCTGCAAGGTCACCTCGCGACGCTGCGTGACGCCGACATGTCCGATGCGCAGACGCTGGGCGCAGCGATGCAGGAGGCGCACTACATCGCCTCGCTCCTGCAAAACCTCGCGGTCGCGGCCAAGCTCGACGCCGCGGCGCCTATCGTCGAGCAGGAGCCAGTAGAGCTCGGAGCGCTCGTCGAGCGGGTGACGGCGCGACACCGCCCGATCGGGCGTCAACTCGGGGTTTGTCTCGAATCCTCGGTGCCCGAACCGTCGCCGTGGGTCGACGCTGACCTCACGATGTTCGAACAGGCGCTGGGCAACCTGGTCTATAACGCCGTCCGTCATAATCGCCGTGGTGGCCACGTTGCGGTGTTCGTGGAAACCACCGATCACCAGTTCGTCGCGCATGTGGTCGACGACGGGCCCGGCATCGCGGCCGCGCAGCTCGACCGCATACGCGAGCGCGGGGTGCGGGGAACCGCGGCACGGACCCGGTCACCGCGCGGTCAGGGGCTCGGGCTTTCGATCGTGGCTCGTGTTTGTGAGCTTCATCGGCTGAAGCTCGACATCGACGCGGCCGATGGCGGTGGCGTGCACGCGCGGATCACCGGTCCGACCATCGAGCCCCCGGCGTCACGTTGGTCGTGACTCGTCGCCGGTTCCCCCGATCCCTCAGCGAAGCGGAAAGCCCCAGTCGTCGGACTCGGGCCCACCGGCGGCCTCGGCCCTACTCGCGGTTGCTCGACCAGTTGCTGCCGTAGCGATGCGACCACGACACCGATCCGTCGGGCGCATACGACAGCACCAGCCCCTCGAAGCTGTCGATCTTCCCGAACGGATAGGTGTGGTTGGCGCGGAAGATCTGGGTCTCGGTCGAGGCCACCACGTAGCAGTTGGCCTCCTTGGCGATCTCGCCGACGAAGAGGTTACCGTCCGACGCTTGTCCCGGTGCCTGGATGAACCCGGGTCGACATGCGGTCAGCCAGATCTTCTCGATCTTGTCGCGCCACTGCCGAAACCATCCGACGTTGGAGCGCCGCAGGCCTCCGTTGCCCAGCGCCAGATACCCGGGCGCGCCGTGGCAGTTGATCACGAGGTTCTTGAGCTTGCCGCCCGTCGCCCCCGAGGCCACGGTGCGCACCCACTCGAAGATGTGAGCGACCGTCTCGGTGGTCGCCAGATCCCAGGTATTCCACATCTGGTAGCGTCGGCTGATGTCGTGGGCGTTGAGGGCCATGGCTTGCTGTTCGATCGTGATCATGGGGGGTCTCCGCTAGCGTTAGAGACCCTGTGGTCACAGGTGTGACATAAGATTACGAGGCCGTCGTCGATTTGCGCTATAGCGGATGCGCCCAAACGGGACGTCGGAGCGTCCTCGCGGTCACCCGACCGGTCAGGCGCGCGTTAGACACGCGGCAGGCGCGCGCGGTGGCAGATCAGCTCAGCAGCAGGATCACCGAGGTGACCTTCTCGTCGTCGATGACGGGGATCCCGATCGCGACCGACAGCTCGGCCGATTGCGCCGCCTGGTAGCGGGCGAAGCCGGAGCTCTTGTCCAGTGGGGCGATCATCTGGGGCATGGCGGTCTCCCAGACTTGCCCAGGCAAGCCCTCGCCCATCTCGAACGTGCGCTCGGCATCATCGTCATAGAACTTGCCGAAGCGCCCGTAGTACCCGTCGCGTCGCTGGAGCCGGGTGCCGTCCTCGTTGGGCTCCCAGATCTCGGTCACGTGGCCGAAGGGAGACTCGGCGGTCGACAGCAAGGTGATCACCGCCTTGATGTAGGGCCCGAGCATCAGGGGAATCGAGATTCCGGTGGTCAGCCCTGCTCCTTCGGCGACCTCGTTGCGGATGAAGTTGTCGCGGGTCAGGGTGAGCTTGGTGACCAGCTCGGGCCGGCGGTTCTTCCACGCGCGCCCGGGCAGGCCGTCGCCGGGGTCGAAGCGGGTGGAGACCCGAAGGTCGCGGATCTCCGACAGCGGCCCGTAGTAGCCCGAGTGCCAGGTGAGCGCGCTGCTGTCGTAGGTGGGGGTCCACACCTCCATGATCCCGGTGAGTGCGGTGGTCTGGGCGGTGAGGAAGTTGAACACCGCGATCACGCTGCCGCTGCGCAGGATCGGGATCGCGATCCCGGCGGTCAGCCCGGTGGCGGCCGCCGCCTTGGCGCGCATGAAATCGCTGGGGGCGCCGAGGGTGGCGAGGATCTCGGGGTGCTTGGATGCCCAGACCCGACCGGGCAGACCCTCGCCCTTGGCGAACACCACGTCCTTGCTCTTCTCGCCGAACTCCTCGTGACCGACGTACGAGCCGGACGCGCATCGTAGGAAGACTCCGGTCGTGTCGGGGGTCCACAGCTCGCACACGGGCATCAAGGGCATCGAGTTTCGCCTCCACCGGTCGGCTCGCCCTGCGAAGGAGGGGCGTGGCGAGCATGCGACGGCGGCCCATGGTAGCCAAGACGCTGCGCGTCGAGCAACGGGGAAGCCCGTGGGCGGCCCACGTCCAAGGCGGGCCGGCGTGGGGGGGGACGGGGACGGGCCGGGTGCAGAGCAGTCCCGTCCCGCCGGCGGTCACTGGGCGTACCAGCCTTCGCCGAGGAAGTGCTCGTGGATCATCCACGCGATCTTGTCGAGCGCACCGGCGGCTGGGTGCACACCGTCGGCTTGGTAGTCCTCGCGGTCGTAGCAGACCTCGCTGCCGTTGCGCTGGCCCGAGCTGCAATCGGGGGCCCAGATGTACGGTCCCCAACCGTACCAGACGCCGTCGACCTGGGCGTGGTCGGCCAGCCAGGTGTTCAGGGCGTGGCCTTCCTCGTAGCTGACTCGTCGCCCGTCGAGTCCCAAGGCCCATCGCCGGTCGACGCGTCGGCGTTGTCACCGTCGGTGGCGGTACTCGGGCCCGTGGGATCCGTCGTCGGATCGAAGTGGAGCTCGGGGCGGAGCCCGCTGGGGCTCACCGGTTGTCGAGCAGCCGGAGCGGGGCGGGATCTCGCTGGCGGTTTCGCCAGCGTAGCGCTTCTACGACCACCTCTTGTAGCTCGTGTCGCCGAAAGGGCTTGGTCAGCACCCGCACCCCGGGTCGCTCGAGCAGTCGGTGGGCCTCGGCGGTCAGCGCCCCGCCGGTGAGGAACACGAAGCGGCTAGCCGCGTCGGGGTGGGCGGCCAGCACTCGCTCGTACACCTCCACGCCGGTCACGTCCGCCATCATCAGGTCGGTCAGCACCAGGTCGAAGGCATCGAGCCCGGGGGTGCCCTGCAGCTTGTGCAGCGCTTCGCGCCCGCTGTGCACCACGAGCACATCGTGCTCTGCGATCATGCGCCCCACCGCCCGGCAGACGCCCTCGTCGTCGTCGGCCAGCAGGATCCGCGCCCGGTCCAGGCGGGGATCGATCGTGCGCGCGGGCGCCGGGGCGCGACGGGTGTAGCCCTCGGCCGGCGGCAGCGTCACGCGGATACTGGTGCCGAGCCCCTCTTCGCTGGCCACGTAGATCGAGCCTCCGAGCTTCTCGATGATCCCCTGGCAGATCGAAAGGCCCAGGCCGGTACCCTTGCCCTTGGCCTTGGTGGTGAAGAAGGGGTTGAAGATCCGCTCTTGCACCTCGGGCGGCATGCCCTTGCCCGTGTCGTGGATCGTCACGGTGGCGTGCCCGAGCTTGTCGGTGGCGGTGCTGATCCGGATCTCGTTGTCGAGCGCGTGGCCTGGCTCGATCGCGTGGCCAGCGTTGACCAGCAGGTTGATGAAGACCTGGCTGAGCCTCGCCTCGCCGGCGGTGACCGGGCAGGGGTTACCGTAGTCCTTGATCACGCGGGCGCGGTGGCGGAGCTCGCCGCTGACCACTCGCAGGGTGCGGTCGAGCACCGCGTGGAGATCGAGCTGCTCGGCCTCGTCCTCTTGCTTCATGCGCGACAGCAGCTTCATGTCGGCCACGATCGCGCGGATCTGCTGCACCCCGGTGAGCGACTCGTCGAGGATCTCGGCCAGCTCCGGGTCGGAGTGGCCTGCTTCGGCCAGGCGCTCGATCGCCTCCTCGAGGTTGGCCATCACGTAGGTCAGGGGGTTGTTGATCTCGTGGGCCACCCCGGCGGCGAGCATCCCCACCGAGGCCAGGGACTGGGCCTGGGTGCTCTGCGCCTCGAGGGCCTCGGTACGCTCGCGGACTTTGTCGTCGATGGTGGTGCGTAGCGTTCGGATGTCGGTGATGTGGTCGCGCAGGCGCGAGGCGTTGTCCGCCAGCCGGGGACGTGCATCCTCGACGGGTCGCTCGATGATCCCCGCGTCGGCCAGGGGCCCGTAGGGATCGGTGAGCAGGCCGTGGTGCGTAGGGGCATGCCGTAGGGTGTGGATGAGGGCCGCCGCGCAGTGCTCGGCGGGCATCATGCCCTCGTAGCCCGGATTGAGGGGTTGCCCCAGGACGAATTCTTCGAAGGGGACGCCGATCCGCTCGGTGTACTGGGGGACCACGTCGAACACCATGTCGGTGGCGACCAGGCCGGGTGAGAAGCCGAAGACGCTGACTCCGCTTTGGGGGGGCAGCTCGTCGCACAGCGAGAAGATGAGCGACCGTAGCGCGACCTTCGAGGCCGACATGGCGGCCGAGTAGGCCATCCCCTCCAGGGCGACCATGTTGGCGATGATCCCGGTCTTGCGCTCGAGCATCGACGGCAACAGGCGCCGGATCAGCAGGAAGGGAGCGCGCACGTTGGTGTCGAGCGCGTAGTCCCAGTGCTCGGTGGAGGTCTCGAGGATCGATTGCACGTCGATCTGCACCGCGTTGTTGAGCAGCACGTCGACCGGCCCCTCGAGCCGCTCGATCCGCGCGGCCAGCTGCTCGACGTTGCGTTCGTAGGCGATGTCGACGGGCTCGAAGCGAGCCCGGCCGCCGGCCTCACCGATCGACGCCGCGACCTGCTCGCCCTGCGCCTCGCGGATGTCCGCGATGACCACCGTGGCCCCCAGCGCGGCCAGGCCCCGGGCGGTTTGTTCTCCGATCCCGCGGGCACCCCCGGTGACCAGCGCGACCTTGCCCGCGAAGGCGTCGGACCGAAGGCCCATGGTCGCGAGGACTTCGGCCACCGGATCGGATTCGATCGTGAGCACCGAAGAACGCCGAACCATCCAAGCAACCATACCGGCTCAATGGCTTTGTGGGGAGATTTTTCGCGGATTGTCGAGCACTCGCTGTTCCATTCCGGAGCCGGCGGACGAGGCGCTCCCCTAGGGCCCTGGTGGTAGCAGTGCGCGCGGTGAGGTGCTCGGGGGCTGGGCTGGTGGCACAAGCGGTCGAATATTGTGCCGCTAGCAGGGGCTCGGGTCGAACGTCTACCTCTCGGAATCGAGTATCTCAAGTCCGAGTTGTCGATGGCCCTCGAAGACCGTGAGGATCTCGACCTGGTGCTCCATGATGCGATTGACCAGCCGATATCCTCGCTTGATGATCTCCCGAACATCATCGCGAGCGAACTCGGGTACCCGACGCCCGGACATGGGCAAGGAGCCGGCACGTTCCGCGGCCAGGGTGAGTTCGTGGACCCAGCGGCGAGCGGCCACTGGCTTGTCGCGTGCAATGAAGTCGCCGATCTCTTCCAGATGGCTATCGCACGATCCGTCCAGACGATCGTCTTCGAGGTCACTCGGGACGCTCGCCGAAGCGCGCTTGCATCCGAGCCTTGACCTCGGAGTGGGCCCGGACACGATCTGCGTCTGCATCGGCAAGGCCTTGCTCCACGGCATCGATGAAACGCTCTCGTTGTGTCCGCGCTTCGGTCGGAGCGTTTGATCTAGCGGCTCGAGCTTCACCCACGGCAGTCAGTTTAGTCTGATTCCACGTTGCGCTCCAGCGCTGCATTTGGGAGCTGCCTCGATGGACAACCCGGGAGGCGCCCGAACGAATACGGCGACCACCGTCCGGTGGTCGCCGCATTCGCCGAAATACCCTGAACCGGGTGTCAGGTCCGGAGCTCGCGCTCGATCTCGATGCGGGTCTGGAGCGCCTCGCGGGCTGCGTCGAGGCTGGCCTGGGTCGCCGAGCGCTCGCCCACGCCGCCGATCACGTGGAGGTAGGCGGTCTCCACCGACAACAGCCCCGCGTCGATCTCGGCGTCGATGGTCGCTCGTCGGCGGGCGACCTCGGCCCGCAGCGAGGCTCGCATGCCGGTGGGATCGGCCTCGGTCGGCTCGGCGCCGGCCACCCGCAGCGAGGTGTCGATCGCTTGCTGTTGCCGGGCCAGCTGCTCCATGCCCCGCACGACCTCCTGCATCTGGCCCGACCACGAGCGGGTGTCTTCGGTGGCCCCGCGGCGGGTGCGTCGGGTCAGCTCGTCCACCATGCGGCGCGCTCGGGCCACCCGGGCGTCGGCGATCGGAGCGGGCGTTCGACGGCTACGCTGCCACCAGAACCCGGCCACCAGCGCGGGGAACAGCAGGCCCAGGCCCATCATCCACCAGTCCGGGCTCTCGTCGTCATGAGCGCGATGGTGGTGTAGGGCGTAGCCGTATGGGGCATCGTGCTGCGAGTGTCCCTCGGTGTGCATGACCACCGGCGGCGCGCTGGCGAGCGCCGGGGCGGCGACCAGCTGCAGATCTGTGGCCGCGGTGTACTCGTCGATGATCTCGACCATCAGATCGTTGAGCGGCTCGATGGTGTGGGGCCCCACGGTGGGCTCGATGTGCGACCCGCCGATCCCGCTGTGGTCGGTGAGGAACACGTAGGTCCCTCCGGTGCTCACCGCCAGGTGGCGAAGCAAGAACTCGGTGGGCTTGTCGACCCCGCTGCTGGCCACGGGCACGATGCGGATCCCCTTGCTCGCCGCCAGGGCGGTGGTGTGCGCAAGTCGCTGGCCCACGTCCGAGCCCGGGTGAGCCGGGGCATCGGTGAGCACGAACATCACGCGAGCCACCGCCGAGTCGCTCCAGCGGTGCTCGCCGATCGCGTTGGCCAGCGCGTGGTCGAGGGCCTCGGGGTAGTCCCCGCCGCCCGCGGCGTGCTCGGCCCGCAGGTGCTCCAGGGTCTGGCTGAGATCGGTGGTGAAGGGGTGGTGGCGGACCACGTAGTCGTCGCCGCGATCGCGATAGAAGTTGACGCTCGTGCGGATCTGGAGCTCTTGCGCCGAGTCTCGCTGCACCCGCTGCACGATGTCGGTCAGCTCGCTTTGCAGGAAGCTCAGCTCGTCGCCCATCGAGCCGGTGGTGTCCACCACGAACATCAGATCCAGGGCGGAGGCGACGGCCACGTCCTCGCGCACGCGCAGCTCGTGCCGCTCGCCGGCCTGGACCTCGCGGCTGGCCAGCGTCTCGCCGTGCGGGCCGTGGACGACCACGCGACCGGAGCGGCCCGGAGCCAGGTAGAGGTCGGCCCGGCCGCGGTTGTCGGTGCGGGCGCTCCACAGGGCGTGACCGTGGGCGTCCTCGAGCACCACCGCGGCGTCGGCGGGCACGCGGCCGTGGCCGTTCAGGGTCACCGCCACGCGATCGAGCCGACCCAGGGCCCAGCTGTCGAGCATGGCGTGGTAGCGGGAGCCGGGGGCGAGCAATTGCTGCCAGCGGCTCCAGTCGTCGCGGTCCGACCACCGGCCGGCGGTCAGCTGCCCCGCGCGGGGGGCCAGGGGTTGGCGCTCGCGCTTGGCGTACTCGGCCTCGCCGGCGGCCTCGTCCTCGGCCTCGGCCTCGTCGCCCTCATCGAGACCGTCGAGACCGTCGAGGGCGCGTCGCTCGGCGGAGCGCTCGGCCGGTGGCGCGGGCTTGGCCTCGGCCGCTGCGGCGGGGGCCTCGGCAGCGACCGCGGGCGCTGATCCGGCCCGGGCGTCCTTGGCCGCGGCATGTCCGGGCGTGGCGGGGGCAGGGGCCGCCGTGGCGTCAGAGCGGGTGGCCGAGGCGGCGTCGAGCTTGGCCTCCTGGGCCGGAGCGGCATCGCAGCCGAGCAGGGCGAGACCAGTGAGACCGACCAGACCGCTAAGGCGACCGAGGCAAAGAGACGAGCTGGAGCGAGACTTGGACATGATGGGTTTCCTGGGTGCCGGGTTCGTGCGTGCCGGGTTCTTGCGTGTCCGGTGAGACGCACGAGGGCGGCCGGCCCCGTCATCGGTCGATGGCCGAACGGTCATCGTTTGGTCATGGGTCCGACGTTGCGGTCGCGGGATCACCGCGCAGGCGATATCGTTCGGTGGACCGACCCGATCTCGGCCCGTGGTGGGGTCTCCGGCTCGGCTACTCTAAAGTCCGTGCGCAGCTTCGAGGAGGTCGCCGGGTTCATCCGCCAAAACGAGGTCGGTCGTCGGGCCTGCATCGAGACGCCCTTTGGGCGGCGCCTGATGTTCTACGCCGATCTGACCGCGACCGGGCGCTATCTGCACTTCGTGGAGCGCTGGGTCGAGCGCATTCGGCCGTTCTATGCCAACACCCACACCGCGGTCTCGTCGACCGGGCGGATCACCACCGCGCTGCGGGAGAAGGCCCGCGAGGTGGTGGCTCGCGCGGTGCGGGCCGGCGACGACGACGTGGTGCTCTTTACCGGGGCGGGCGCGACCTCGGCCGTCAACAAGCTGGTGGGGCTGCTCGGGCTGCGTATCGACGAACCGCTCGAGCGTGCCTACGCGCTGTCCTCGTACGTGCCCGCCGACGAGCGCCCGGTGGTGCTGCTGGGGCCCTACGAGCATCACTCCAACGAGCTGCCCTGGGTGGAATCGGTGGCCGACGTGGTGGAGATCGGTCTGGATCCCTCCGGCCGGATCGATCTCGAGGATCTCCAGCGCAAGCTCTTCGTGCACGCGGGTCGACCGCTGAAGATCGGGGCCTTCTCGGCTGCCTCCAACGTCACCGGGGTGCTCAGCGACGTGGGGGCGATCGCGAGGATCCTCCATCGCGGGGGGGCCTACGCCGTGTTCGACTATGCGGCGGCCGGGCCCTATGTGCCGATCGACATGCACCCCGCCGATCCCGAGGCTCGGATCGATGCGCTGTTCCTGTCGACGCACAAGTTCGTCGGGGGTCCCCAGGCCTCGGGTCTGTTGGTGGTCAACCGGGTCCTGTTTCGCACCCGTCGTCCCGAGCGCCCGGGCGGGGGCACGGTCGACTACGTCGCGGGTTCGGGCCGAGAGTCCATCGACTACGTGGACAAGCTCGACGAGCGTGAGGAAGGGGGGACCCCGGCCATCATTGGTGACGTGCGCGCGGGCACGGCCTTCATCGTGCGCGACATGATCGGGCCGGAGCGGATCCGGGAGCACGAGGTGTTGCTGGCTCGCCGTGCTTTGGAGCGGCTGGCCAAGCATCCGCGGATCCGCCTGCTGGGTCCCCACGATCTCGAGCGGCTGGCGATCCTCTCGTTCAACATCGAGGACCTGCATCACGATCTGGTCTCGGCCCTGCTCGATCACCTCTTTGGGATCCAGAACCGGGCGGGCTGTTCTTGCGCCGGGCCCTACGGGCACCGCTTGCTCGGCATCGAGCCCGCCACCTCGCAGCGCTTTCGTGCGCTCATTCGTCGCGGGGTAGGCGGGATCAAGCCGGGCTGGGTGCGGGTGACGATTCCCTTTTACGCCAACGAACACGACGTCGAGTTCCTCTTGTCGGCCATCGAGTTCGTGGCCGATCACGGGTGGGCGTTCGTGCCGCGTTACCGGCTGGGCTGGCGCGATGGGGTGTGGCGGCACATCGAGCGACCCGCGCCCGACATCGAGCCCATCGAGCTGACGGTGGAGGCCCTCGAAGAGGCGGCCCAGAGCTTTGCGGCGGGCGATCACGAGGCCCCCATGTCCGACCTGCAGGTGCTCGGCGAGCGCGCCCGCTACATGCAGGAGGCCCGCGAGCTGGCCCGGCGCCTGGAGGCCCGCTGGAGCCGCGAGCCCCCGGTCTGGAACACGCCCTCGGGCGATCCGGAGATCGATGCCCTGCGGTGGTTCGACTACGTGCACGGGTACGATCTGCCCGAGCCGGCCCCGTCGGTGTCCGCCGACGAGGTCGCCCAGTAGACTCCAGCAGGAGCCGGCATGCGCGTACACCTGATCGACGGGACCTTCGAGCTGTTTCGGGCGCACTACACCAAGCGGCCCGGCCACGTGGGGCCAGGTGGAGAGGACCTCAAGGCCACGGTGGGGGTGGTGGCCTCGCTCATCGCCCTCATCGAGGATCCGCAGGAGCGGGCTACCCATCTCGCGGTCGCCTTCGACAACCCGATCGAGTCGTTTCGCAACGAGCTATTCGACGGCTACAAGACCGGCGCGGGCATGGAGCCGGCGCTGGTGGCTCAGATGGACACCGTCGAAGAGGCGGTGCGCGCCCTGGGGGTGACGGTGTGGTCGATGGATCGCTACGAGGCCGACGATGCGCTGGCCACGGGGGCTCGGCGATTTCGTGACCAGGTCGAGCAGGTGCGGATCATGACCCCCGACAAGGATCTGGGGCAGTGCTTGATGGGGCAGCAGGTGGTGCAGGTTGATCGCATTCGTCGGCGTACGATCGACGAGGTCGCCATGCGCGAGCGTCGGGGGGTGGCGCCCGCCAGCATTCCCGACTACCTGGCGCTGGTGGGGGACAGTGCCGATGGGATCCCCGGGCTGCCTGGTTTTGGTGAGAAAGGAGCCGGTACTTTGCTGGGACACTATGGCCACATCGAGGCGATCCCGGCCGATCCTGGGGCCTGGGCGGTCAAGGTGCGAGGGGCGTCACGGCTGGCGGCGACCCTGGCCGAGCGCATGGACGATGTGCTGCTCTATCGCAAGCTCGCGACTTTGGTCGACGATGTGCCGCTTGCCGAGGAGCTGGAGGAGCTGCGGTGGCGAGGTGCGCCGCGGCAGGCGTATCTGGATTGGTGCGATCGGCTGCGGGTCCGTACGCTGCGCGAGCGACCGCCGCGGTGGAACGATGAGGGCTAATGCACAATTTTTGCCAGTCATTTTATGAAATAAAAACAAAAACATAGCCATGATAATCGAAAATCTAGATTCTCGATTATTCTTGGATTCCGTGCCTTGACCCGCAGCGCCTTTTGCGCCGTGCATTTTTGCACGTCAGCATCGAAACCAAAACCTTTGCCAGTCATTTTATGAAACAAAAACAAAAACATAGCCATGATAATCGAAAATCTAGATTCTCGATTATCCTTGATGCCGTGCTTCGCTCTCAGGACGTCCTCGTAGCCTTGAAGTTCGCTGCTCATGGTGAGCGTCAGCGAACATTCGAAGAACTCGCGAGTGAGCTTGGGCTTTCTTACGGTGTCACATTCGAGGCGGTGAAAAGAGGGAGGGCTTGCGGGCTGGTTGACCGACGCCGTCAGAGGGCGATCGTTCCTGCCCTTCTCGAGTTTCTCATCCATGGCCTTCGCTATGTATTTCCCCCCACACGAGGTCCATTGCGTCGAGGTCTCCCGACGGGTCCTTCCGCGCCGCCGCTCCTCGAGCAATTTGCGGTGTCCAGCGCGATGCCGATGGTATGGCCCCATCCAAAGGGTGCAGTGCGGGGTGAGTCCCTCGAGCCGTTGCACGAAGCGGTTCCCGAGGCTGCTCGTCGAGATCCCGAACTCTATGCGTTATTGGCCGTTGTCGATGCTATTCGTCTCGGAGGAGCCCGAGTTCGTGCTGTCGCAAGTGACGTACTCGAGGAGCTACTTACCCCATGACCAATCCCTCGTCCCCTGAGGAGTTGCTCGCGAGTGTCGGTGAACTCCTTGTTCGCTTGCCGCGGAAGGTGGTGTTCATTGGTGGCGCGACGACAAGTCTCTATCTTACCGATTCCGCCGCACCGGCCGTTCGCTCAACAACCGACGTGGATGTGATTGTCAACGTTGGATCCTACGCGGAGTACAGCGGCGAGCTCAGAGACGCCCTAAGGGAGCTTGGTGCGCGCGAGGATATGACCGAGGATGCGCCGCTATGTCGTTGGACGCTCAAGGGAGTCTCGGTGGATGTCATGGCACCCGACGAACGGGTGCTCCAGTTCACGAATCGCTGGTACTCGCGTGTCCTCGAGAGCCCGCGGCTGCGCAGATTGCCAAATGGCATCGAGATCTTCGTCACTACGGGCCCTTTGTTCCTCGCGACGAAGGTGGAAGCGTTCAACGGGCGTGGTGGAGGAGATTTCCTGTCGAGCAAGGATATGGAAGATATCATCATCATATTCGACGGGCGGGTCGAGC
>JBCCWC010000186.1:0-30488 GCA_039194325.1 Myxococcota bacterium | reverse complement strand
TCGATGCCCAGCGCTTTCTCTTTAATTGCCAAGGCTTGCTGGAGGAAAAGCCTCTCTTTTTCGTAGTCTCCTTGGCTGATGAACACACTGCCCAAGTGGCTCAGACTCGTGGCCTTTTCGACCGGCTCGCCGCTGCGCTCGGCTAGGGGCAAGGCATTGATCTCGCCCCAGTGTTGACCCTCGAGATGTCGGGCAAGCCGACCGCCGACCACGCCAGTCATGGCTTGGGCCGTGTGGAGAGCCACTGGGTCGTGGTGGAGTTCGACGGCCAACATATGGGCCTGCCGCAGGTCCTGCTCCGCTTCGTGGTACTGACCGTTGCGATTTTGTAACTTGCCCCGCCAGTAGAGGGCCTCGGCTCGCAGCGGCGGGTAGCGCAGCGACTTGGACTGCTGCACCACCGGCTCGATTTCGTCGAGGGCCTCCGCGTAACGGCCGGCATTGTCCATCACTTCGATATCAGCCAAATGCGCGCGCTGGACCTCGACCGCGGCGGCGACGGCGGGGTCCTCGGGTGGGGGTACGAGCTGATTGTGTTGCTCAAGCCAGTCCAGGTCATCACAGCGGGTCAACGTAGGCAAGCCGGCGACGAGCTCGACGGCCTTCTCCACCACTTTGGCGTCAGCGTCGACGAGCTCGTCGACAGTGGCGCGCAGCGCGGTACGGCGCTGACCCAGGCAGCGCATGCGCAGGTCCAGCGCCTCTTCGGACTGCTCGCCGCGCACGCTGGTGGCCTCGCAAGTCTCGGTATGCGTGCGCATCCAGGCGTCGGCATAGGCGTCGAGTCGAGGCTCGACACGCTCCCAGGTGCTGGGGGCGAAGGAGACCTCGGTGCCGAGGACGGCGGCCTGCACTTGCCCACGGCGGGTATCATCCCAAACGCCTTCCATCTCGGCCTGCGCTCCCGTGCAGCGCTCCCGGAACGCGAGGTACTGCGGCACAGCCACCACGCCCCCCAGGCCCACGAGCCCGATCGTCAGTCCCCGTGCCAGCCACCGCCGGGTCGGAGCCATGAGCGTCCGCAGTTCGTTGAGCAATGCATCCATCGAGGGCCACCGTGCGGCGGGTTCGTGGGCCAGGCCGCGCAGCAGCAAGGTGCGCAACCGGGCCGGCACTGGGCTCCCCTTGGGGGCAGGCCGCACAGCGTCGCCCATCATGGAGACGATCAGCCCCACCATCGTGGTGCCCTCGAAGGGACGCTCGCCATAGACAGCCTCGTAAAACGAGACGCAGAAGCTGAACTGGTCACTACGAGCATCGGCCTCGCGCCCCTTCATCTGCTCCGGGGGCATATAGGCGGGCGTGCCCAGCACGGCACCCGTGCGGGTCAGCGGGGTGCCCAGGGCCGGGTCGTCGGTCTCGATTCGCAGTCGTTCGAGGATACTGGGCTCGTCGTCTTCATCGGCTAGATCGGTATGGACTTGGCGGGCCAGCCCAAAGTCGAGCACGCGCGGGCGCCCTTCGTCGTCGATGATCGCGTTGCCGGGCTTGAAGTCGCGATGGACGAGGTCCTGTTTGTGCGCGGCCGCCAACCCCTGACCCACCTGGATGAACACCTCGACACACGTTCGCCAGTCGGGGGGCGGATCTTGGCGCATCCAGTCCCGGAGCGTCTGGCCCTTGACCAGTTCAAGGGGGCCCACGCAGCGCCACGCAGCGCCGCGCAGCGCAGCGCAGCGCAACATAGGCGCGTGTGCCAGCTGCCGCATCGTTACACCCGCCTGCCCGTGCTCGATGTGCCCGGGGCGGTGTCACTAGGCATCGCGCTGGTGGCCGCGGCCGATGCTTCACTGCCCACGGCAGTGCAAGACGCCGCGACCCAGGTGCGTGAGGGGGTCGTCCAGCTACAGGCGCGGTGGGCCGAGCAGCGGCAGGCGCAGTCGCAGTCGAGCGAGGATCCGCGACCGGTCGATGCCCGACTCGATCGCGCCTGGTCGGCGGTGGGGCGTCGGCTCGAAGCACTCGTGCCCCTGCCGCTTTCGCAAGCCGAGCAGGCCTCGACGCTCTACTCGGCGCTGTTTCCCACCGGTCTCTCGTTCTTGACGCTGGCATTCGAAAAGCAGTGGGCCGAGTCCGAGCAGCGCCTGCAGCAGATCGACGCGCAGGGCCTGGCCGACGGGTTGAACGAGCTGGTCGGTTCGTACGTGCTCGACGAGGTGCGGGCGGCCCACGAGGCCTACGGACAGGTGCTCGGGCTCACCGAGGCCAAGCCGGCCGAGGCCCCGCAAACGACGGTGGTCGAGGCCCTGCGCACCCTTCGAGACGCGATGACGGTGTACTGCCTCCAGCTGGTCGCGGCCGCCTACGCCCAGCCCTCGACCGCCGCCCAGGTCCGCTCCGCGCTACGTCCGGTCGATGACCGACGGGCTGCCCAGGCCCGTCGCAGCCCATCGCCGGATCCACCGTCGGACCCATCGCCGGATCCATCGCCGGACCCACCGCAGGCCCCGAGCCCTGCGTCGTCCGAGGTCTCACCGACCACGCCCGTCCCCGAGCTGGAGTAGACACCCGTCTGCGCACGGTCGACCGCCGCGAACGGCCCTGACTCCGGGATCCAGGGCCACCGAACGCCGGCCCAATGGCCCGACCCCATGCCCGAGCGGGGATCTAGGGAGCCAAGCTCCCGCATGTTGAGGTCAATTGACCTCAAACGACACCCTTCAGGTCGTCTTTTGAGGTCTCCAGACCTCACCCTGCGACCTTCACCTCGTGCTCGGGAGCCTCGAGGCTCGTCGCCACGACCTGCGGGTCGTCTCGTGAGACCTCCCGACCTCGGCGGGCGACCTTCACCTCGCTCGGGGAAGCCTCGAGGCTTGCGGCCACGACTCTGCGCTCGACGTCGGAGAGCGCCCGGCATCCTGCCACCGACCCTCGCTCGCGTGTGGTCATCGCGACACCGAGCAAGCCCACCGTCGACGCCTTGGATCCGATCCGGCTGATCCCGATTGAACCGCTGCCGCTGGTGGATCGAACAGTGGTCGATCGTTCGTCCACCCCGGCCCGCCCAGCGCTCGATAGGCGCCCGGGAAGGGAGCAGGGAGAATCGGTTCGGGATTCCGACCTGCCGTCGACGGAGTTCATGCGTACTCTCGGGTCTTTAGTAGGCTCTTGGGACATGACCTGCTCGCCCAAGACCCAGTCGACCGACTCGACCGACGCCAAAGCCACCAGGGAGGATCGTGATGGGATGTTCGTCGCGGCGGTCGAGGCCCTGATGCCCATAAGGTACAGGTGGCCGTTCCCCAGCGCGGAGCAGATCGGGCAGGTCGTCGCCGCATCGATCTGCATCAGCGCGTGGCGTGCCCGAGGCTCCATCGCCAGCGCGGCCGCGCTCGCGGGCGCATCACCGTCGGAATTCCTCGAGCAGATCCGTCAAAGCCTGCTCTACATTGGTCACCAGCTCGTCGAGCACGATCCCCTCGATGACTCGCTGTTCCCCCTCGTCTGCGTCCGCTGGACCAGCCCCGAGCCCGAGTTCCTCCACGAGTATGTGACGTGGATGGCCGACGACGTCTTGCCCCGGGCCCACGCCGAGGACACCAGGATCGTTATGCTCCACAACTTGTACGGCGTCCTCCTCACGCCCCCGGGCGACTTCGTCACGGCCCTCGCCGACAAGGTCGGGAGCGCGACCGCCACGGCGGCGCTGCGAGGGAGCGTCGTCTTGGCGTCCGACCACCTCGACATGAGATCGATCCTTGCTCCTGCCGACGCGTCCCGGGGTGCGAGGGGTCCGGCCGGCGTGCTCCGCTTCGCGGAACAACCCGACGCCGCGTTCGATCACGCCATCGAGATGTTGGCCGCGACGCCAGCCCACCCATCGCCCCCCGGTCTCGACTAAGCCATCGGCGGGCTACGACTCGATGCAGGTGAAGCCGGGTGGCTTGCCGTTCTCCCAGCTGCCGTGGGCGAAGTAGATATCCTTGAGCCAGAGGCCTTCTTCGTAGTAGTCGAGGCACTCGTCGTCGACGAAGCCGCCGATCACGGCCGCCAGGCGCTTGCACTCGTCGTAAGCCGCCTGGTTGAACTCGTCGAGCAGAGGGCTGTCCTCGGGCCGTCGAGCGAGACGATCGCCAAGCGAGGCGAACTCTTCTTCGGTTAGGCAAAGGCACGCGGTCGGACTTCGGCCGTTGGCGTCGTCGGTAATCTTTCGGACGGATCCGTCAGGATAGAAACCAACGGGGTTGATGAGCCAAATACACGCGGGCTCGCCATAGCCCTCCGGTTCATCACCGACGACACGATCCGAGCAAGTGCAGCTACCGCCGACGAGTGACGCGATCCCGATCGAGCCGACCAGCATCAGGGTACGAAGATGTAAGTGAAATCCAGCCACTGAGTTCCTCGTTGAATGCGTACGTCGAGCTTGGTCGTATCACCGAGCGCGACGTAGGCGTTCAGTGCCGAGTCGAGATCATGGATGACCAGCCCACCGACGGACTCGAGCCGATCTCCTTGATGCAGGTGTCGTGGTAGACACAGCCGGTGGTGCTGGGGGTGGCCATGCCGGCGATGATGCCCAGCAGAACACCCGCTCCGCACAGCGAGGCATGACGGACGAAGCGAGGGGTAGGGGCAGCAGCCACGACTTCGACGATAACACCGCGGTGCGCGACCGGCAGTAGCGCGCCACGCATCGCCTTTCTTTGCCGATACGCTGCACCCTCCGCTTCGTTACGCAAGAAGATCCCTCGGCGATGTGACCCACCGCGATCGATTTCCTCGGTAACCAGGATCGAGGCGAACGCATAGGTGCTTACGACGGCGGCGAGCCGATAGACGCCGCGTCCAGAAAGAGGAAATAGCAATGCAAACGCGTTCGATGGTGATGCTGTCCCTTTGTTGTGCCATGAGCTTGGTCGCGTGCGACCAGGGCGGCGACGGTGGTGACGGCGGCGACGACGGCGAGGGAACGACCACGCAGGACGACGCCTCGACGACCGACGAACCCGGAGATCCCGATGACCCCGACGAGCCCGGGGACCCCGATGACCCCGACGACGACGCGGACACGACCGGCGAGCCGGACGACGAGGGCACCGCGGGTGACGAAGACGAGGCGCAGACCTTTCAGATCACCATCGCCAACGCCGGCCGCTACCACGCGACCACCGTGTTCAATACGCCCAAGGGCGCGCAGCAGCCGGGCCCGTTGGTCGAGGTTGGCGCCTACTACCGTATCGAGTTCCAGGCGGTGCCGGGGTCGCGCCTCAGCTTCGCGAGCATGTCCGCCGCGACCAACGACTGGTTTTTCGCGCCCGACGGCGACGGGATCGCGCTGTTCGATGACGCCGGCGCTCCCATCACCGGCGATGTGACCAACGCGGTCATGCTCTGGGACGCAGGCACCGAAGAGGAGGATCCGACGACGATCGCCACCGTGCCCGACGGCACCCAAAACGGCGCGCCCGATGATGACGACACGATCCGCCTGGTACAGCCCGACGTGTCGGGCTCGCTGAGCGCCACCCTCGAATACGCCGACGGGGTCTTCACCCTCATCCTGGCCCGGGTGGGTGACGACATCCTGACCCCCGGCCTGGCGGTGGTCCACGCGGGGCCGTACCCGCTGTTCCAGCCCGGTCAGCCCGACCGCGGCCAGGGACTCGAGCTGCTCGCCGAGGCCGGCAACCCGATGGAGCTCAACAGCTGGTTGAGCGAGGTCGGCTCGGACGGCGCGCCGCTGCGGCTGTCGGCCGCGCTCAGCCCACTGTCGCCGGGCGTGGCCTACGCCTTCCCGGGCGACGCCAGCGATCCCCTCTTCACGCAAGGGGAGCCGGCCATCGCGGGCTCGGGGCTCGAAGATCTGGCCGAGGACGGCGCCAACCAGCCGGCGTTCGATTACCTCAGCGATCTAGGCTACTCCGCATCGCTCAGCGAGGGCGAGGGCGTCGCTGGCCCCGGCGGTGCGCTGACCTTCACCCTCGACGCGGTGCCGGGCGACCGACTGGGGTTCGCGACGATGTTCGTGCAGTCCAACGACTGGTTTGTCGCCTTCAACAACAGCGGCGTCCCGCTGTTCGACGACGCGGGGGAGCCGATCACCGGGACCGCCGCGACCGTAGAGGCGTACCTGTTCGACGCGGGCACCGAGATCGACCAGCCGGTAGGCCAGGGTGCCGACCAAGCGCCCCGTCAGGGTGGCGCCAACATCGGCGCCCCCGATGACGACCCCCTGGTGCGTCGCGTGGGCGCGCTCGACGACGTGCAGTTCGGCAAGGGCCTCATCGTCAGCGCCCCCGGGGCCGTCGGAATCGAGGATCCGCGCGGAGGCTACAACCTCGTGACCGTGACCGTGGAGCTCGCCGAGTAGACAGCTGAGGGGTTTGCAGGCAGGGTGGGCTGACCTCGCGGCATTGTGCCACCAACGGCGGCTGGCGTGTGGCCACCGCCGCACCGAGCACGCCCACCGCTGGCCGATCTGTGACTCCAATGAACAGGAGGTGCTCAAAACTCCACCTTGTGGCGGTGTAGTGGCGTACTAGGTTTTCTCTGTCCCGTGTAGGGGACACCCCTCGACCCGACGATGCTCGGGAACGAGCGTACGAACCGCGGCCGTCTTCGTGCTCCACCCGAGCCTCGAAGGCGGTCGAAGAAGGAGACCTCGTGATGTTCAATCTGTCCACTCTGTCCAGATCTTCCGCCGTACTCGCCCTTTGCCTGTCAGCTTCGGCCTGCGACCCGGCCCCGCAGGAGTCGACCTGCGAGGACAGCGAGACACAAACGCCCGGCGCCGTCGACGGACCGTTCGAACGGATCACCAGTGTCTCGTTCGGCCCCGACAACGTCCTGTTCATCGGTGACGCCACCAACGCCACCGTCACCGCCGTGGATGTCGGCGCCGACGCGGGCTATCAGGACGCCCACTTCAACCTCTTTTCGGTCGACGCACTAATCGCGACGCACTTCGGAGTCCCCAGTGGCACATTGGCCATCCCGGACATGGCCGTGCACCCGACCACGGCCGAGGTCTACGTGGCGGTCACGCAGACCACCGCGGACAGCACGGCGTCGACGGTGGTCAAGGTGACCCCGGACGGCACGGTCACCGAGGTCGACGTCGGCAGTGCCACCACCCACACCTTGAAGGATGCGATCTCCGAGGAGATCACGTTCTGGGGCCGGGAGTCGGCGCGCACGTACTCCATCACCGACATGGACTACGCAGACGGCTACCTCTACGTGGCGGGCCTCACCAACGCCGACTTTGCCTCCACGCTCCACAAGGTCCCGTACCCCTTCGACGGCAGCGAGGCGGCCTCGACCGTCGGGATCTACCACGCGGGGCATGGTCAAACGGAGACCCGCGCGCCGATCCGAACGCAGACGATCCTCACCCTGGGCGGTGAGCCCTACATGCTCGCCGCCTACACGTGCACGCCCTTGGTCTTGATCCCGCTGGGCGAGATCGAAGACGGCGCGCACATCACCGGCAAGACGATCGGCGAGATGGGCAGCGGCAATACCCCGCGCGACATCATGCAGATCAACGGCCAAAACCTCATGACCGGCGAGTCTCAGCCGATGGTGCTGCTGACCAACGAACAGCTCGGCGGCATGACGATCCTCCTGTCCGATCTCGAGGCCGCGGTCGATGCCCCCGGGCTCACCGAGCCGCTCGGGTTGGGTGGTGGCACGGCGGGGGTCCCGTTCTCCCCGGCTGCGATGTGGAGCTACTCCAACTCGGTCGCCCAGGGGCCCGGCCGGGTGCTCCATACCTTCGACAATCCGCAGACCGGAGGGATCGATCTGCTCTCGACCCACGCGGGTGTGTTTATGCGCCTTTCTGGGTTCATCGGTGAGTACGAGTTCAACAACTGGACCTGTGATACGCCCGAGGTCGAGGCCATGATGCAGGGGGCCGCTGCGATCGCGGCCGACGAAGGGATCGACCTGAGCAGCATCATGACGGGGCGGGACTGTGAGTAGCTCGCCGTGGCGGTGGCTGGCCGCCGTCATGCTCACCGTGGGCACCGTGGGCTGTGCCCTCGGGCCCACCGAGCAGCCGCACGCCACGTTTTCGGAGGCAGACGGCACGATCCAGGTCGACGGGCTCGACGCGTCGGCGCGCGACCAGGCCGCTCGCACCCGCGGGCTCGAGGTCACGCTGGTGGAGGAGGGCTCGCCGTACCCCCACCGGCCCCTGGCGGGGGCGTACACCGAGTCCGGCGACGTCCTCGTGTTCCAGCCGCGGTTCCCCCTGGCGCCGGGACACACCTACGACGTACACCTGCCCGCAGCATCCCTGCACGCGCAGGTGTCGATCCCGATGCCCGAGGCCGAGCCCGTCGCGATCACCGAGGTCTACCCGACCGCCGCGGTCGTCCCCGAGAACCTCCTGAAGATCCACCTGCACTTCGCGACCCCGGTCGGCGACGGCCAGCTCCCGGATCGCGTGCACCTGTACGACGAGGCGGGCCAAGAGGTCGACGGAGTGTTCTTCACCCCCCAGCACGAGCTGTGGGATCCCGGCCGGCGTCGGCTGACGCTGCTGCTCGACCCGGGCCGGGTCAAGACGGGGCTTAGGGTGCACCAGCAAAACGGTCGCGCGCTACGGGCGGGCACGACCATGATGTTGGTGGTCGACGCGGGCTGGCGCGATCTGGCGGGCACGGTGGCGACCGAGCCGATGCGCCGCCCTCTTATCGTAGGCCCCGAGGATCGCACCATGGAGCCGCTGCCCGCCTGGTCGCTCCGTCCGCCCCCCGCCGGCACGCGCCAGCCGCTGCAGGTGCGGACCCCCGAGTCGCTGGACCAGGCCTGCCTGGTGGCCTTCGTGCGCGTGGTCGACTCCACGGGCCGGCCGATCCCCGGTGACATCACGCTCTCTGAGCGCGAGAAGACCTGGACCTTCGTGCCCTCGGAGGCCTGGCAGCCCACGGACTATGCACTGCGGATCGATCCGAGGATCGAAGACCTGGCCGGCAACAACTTCATGGAGAGCTTCGACCACCCGCAGGGCTCTGCCCCGGCCCCGAACGAGCCCGAGCCGCTCACCCTCGGGTTCCGACCAGCCCCGACGCTCGTCGCCGCCCGTGGCCCGAGCGACAAAGAGGCCATGCAGTAGGGTCGTGCACCAGGGCCGTGCACCCCCATACCTCAGCCCGGCGTAGTCCGGCGTACTTGGGCATCCGGGCCGCCGGACCGGGGCAAGCGAACCGGGGATCTGGGCAACCGGAGCGGAGCGACCATCGTCGGTGGCGTGGGGTTGAGGTTCCGCTCTTGGTCGTGAGCCCCTTTCGCTTGCGGCCCGACGAGCCTTTGAGGTCGAGCACGTGAGCATTATGCACCCCACGGTCGCAGATCGCGTCTGCGACCGTGGGGTCACCCAGGACAGAAGCTGTAGCGTCACCCCCTTGTTGCGCTTGTGACGGTGGACCCCGTTCAGAGCGATGGGGACACGCTCGGCGGGCAGGTTACGACCCGGCGCGTGGAACTCGGGAGCAAGGCCGCCACGGCGGCGCTGCGGGAGCGCGTCGTCTTGGCTCCCGACCCATCCGACATGAGGTCGATCCGGTCGACACGCCGACCTCGGCGAGGTCGTTGTCTCGACCTCGAGAGTCCATGGGCTCGCGGCTCATCGCCGCGCGTACCTGTGACGCCAATGAACAGGAGGTGCTCAATACTCCACCTTGTGGCGGCGTAGAGACTCACTAGGTTGTCTTCGTCCCGGGTAGGGGACACCCCTCGCCCCGGACGATGCTCGGGAACGAGCGTACGAACCGCGGCCGTCTTCGTGGTCCCACCAAAGCACCGAAGGCGGTCGATGAAGGAGACCTAGTGATGCTCAAGCTGTCCACGCTGTCCAGATCTTCCGCCGCACTCGCCCTTTGCCTATCGGTCTCGGCCTGCGAACCGACCCCGCAGGAGTCAGACTGCGAGGCGGGCGAGACACAAACGCCCGGCGCGATCGACGGGCCGTTCGAACGGATCACGAGTGTCTCGTTCGGCCCCGACAACGTCTTGTTCATCGGCGACGCCACCAAGGCCACCGTCACCGCGGTGGATGTCGGCGCCGACGCCGGCTACCAGGACGCCCACTTCAACCTCTATTCGGTCGACGCGCTGCTCGCGACGCACTTCGGGGTGCCCAGTGGCACATTGACGATCCCCGACATCGCCGTCCACCCCACCACCGCAGAGGCCTACGTGGCGGTCACGCAGACCACCGCGGACAGCACGGCGTCGACGGTGGTCAAGGTGACCCCGGACGGCACGGTCACGGCGGTCGACGTCGGCAGCGCCACCACCCACACCTTGAAGGATGCGATCTCCGAGGAGGTCACGTTCTGGGGGCGGGAGTCGGCCCGGACGTACTCCATCACCGACATGGACTACGCGGACGGCTACCTCTACGTCGCGGGCCTGACCAACGCCGACTTTGCCTCCACGCTCCACAAGATCCCGTACCCCTTCGACGGCAGCGAGGCGGCCTCGACGGTCGGGGTCTACCACGCGGGGCATGGCCAGACGGAGACCCGCGCGCCGATCCGGACGCAGACGATCCTCACCCTGGGTGGTGAGCCCTACATGCTGGCCGCCTACACGTGCACGCCCTTGGTCTTGATCCCGATGAACGAGATCGAAGATGGCGCGCACATCACCGGCAAGACGATCGGCGAGCTGGGCTTCGGCAATACCCCACGCGACATCATTCAGTTCACCGGCCAAGACATGATGACGGGTGAGCCTCAGCCGATGGTTCTGCTGACCAACGAGCAGATCGGGGGCAAGACGATCCTCCTGTCCGACATCGAGGCCGCGCTCGATGCCCCCGGGCTGACCGAGCCGGTGGCGCCAGGCGCCGTCGGGGGGGTCCCGTTCTCCTCGATTCCGATCTCGAGCTACGCCAGCACGGCGGCCCAAGGGCCCGGCCGGATGCTCCATACCCTCGACAATACGAAGACCGGAGGGATCGATCTGCTCTCGACCCAGGCAGGCATGTTCATGCGCCTTTCTGGGTTCATCTCTGAGTACGATTTCAACAACTGGACCTGCGATTCGCCCGAGGTCGTGGCCATGATGCAGTGGGCCGGTGCGATCGCCGCCGACGAAGGGATCGACCTGAGCAGCATCATGACGGGGCGGGACTGTGAGTAGGTCTTCGTGGCGGGCGCTGGCCGCCGTCTGGCTCACCGTGGGCACTGTGGGCTGTGCGCTCGGGCCGACCGAGTCGCCGCACGTCACGTTCTGGGAGGCGGACGGCACGATCGAGGTCGGCGGGCTCGACGCACAGGTGCGCGACCAGGCCATCCGAGCCCGCGGGCTCGAGGTCACGCTGGTGGAGGAGGGCTCGCCGTACCCCCACCGGCCGCTGGCCGGAGCCCACGCCGCGTCCGACGACGCCCTCGTGTTCCAGCCCCGGTTCCCGCTGGCGCCGGGACACACCTACGACGTGCACCTTGCGGCGGCCGACCTCGACGCGCAGGTGTCGATCCCGATGCCCGAGGCCGAGCCCGTCGCGATCACCGAGGTCTACCCGACCGCCGCGGTCGTCCCCGAGAACCTCCTGAAGATCCACCTGCACTTCGCGACCTCGATCGGCGACGACCAGATCCCGGATCGCGTCCATCTGTACGACGAGGCGGGCCAAGAGGTGGAAGGGGTCCTGTTCACCCCGCAGCATGAGCTGTGGGATCCCGGCCGGCGTCGGCTGACGCTCTTGCTCGACCCGGGGCGGGTCAAGACGGGGCTGCAGGTGCACGAGCAAAATGGTCGCGCGCTACGGGCGGGCACGACCATGACGCTGGTGGTCGACGCGGGCTGGCGTGATCTGGCGGGCACGGTGGCGACCGAGGCGATGCGCCGTCCTCTGATCGTAGGCCCCGAGGATCGCACCATGGAGTCGATCGAGGCCTGGTCGCTCCGTCCGCCCCGCGCCGGAACGCGCCAACCGCTGCGGGTTCGAACGCCCGAGTCGCTGGACCAGGCGTGCCTGGTGGCCTTCGTGCGCGTGGTCGACTCGACGGGTCGGCCGATCCCCGGCGACATCACGCTGTCCGAGCGCGAGAAGACCTGGAGCTTCGTGCCCTCGGAGCCTTGGCAACCAACGGACTATGCACTACAGGTGGATCCGAGGATCGAGGATCTGGCTGGTAACAACTTCCTGGAGAGCTTCGACCACGCGCTCGGCTCGAACCCGGTCCCAGTCGAGCCCGAGCCGCTCATTCTCGCGTTCCGACCGAGCTCGACCACCCCGACCACGGTCGCCTCCCGCGGCCCAAGCACCATCGACGACGTGGAGTAGGGGCAAACGACCCGCCCCGCGTCATGCAGCTGGACCTCGGCCCGCCCGCCAAGGTCCAGCTGCCCATTGTCGCTACCGAGTCACGCGTCGCCGGGGTTGAGCCGCCCTTGGCGGCGCAGCTCACTGGCCAGGAAGGGTTCGTCCTGCTCCAGCGACCAAAAGGGGAGGGGAGCGCGTCCAACCGGCGGAGTCCAGTAGCGCGTCGCCGCCCTCCGCCTCGTCGCGGCCAACTCGCCACCGTCCAGCTTGAGCGCAGAGATCGTATGTACGACCGCTTCGATCTTCTCCGTCGGCGCCTTGGGACCCACGATGGTCTCGAACGTGCCAAGATCGATCGCAAACCACTCCTCGCCGATCTCGAACGGGTCCAAGACCCCGGGAATCGCCGACTTCACGCCGTTGACGAGGGCATGGGCCAGTCGGTAGTTGGACCAGGTATATGCGAGCATGGGATCGGTTGCGTTCCGTAGCGCGACGAAGTGATCGGTGGTGGGTGTCTCTACGGGCTCGATGTATCGCGCAAGATATGCGCAATAGCCCCGATAGGCCCGATGAAGCGCGGGCATTGCCCGTGTCCAATACGGATAGTCCCGGATCATCTTCGCCGTGACATCGGTAAGCCGACGCACGCGCTCTTTGATGTTCTTCCCTTTCCATTTATGGAGTGGAGGCAGACCCGCCAGCTGCCGGAGCGCATCTCGGCCTCGGTCGTAGACGTCGTGGCGAAAGTCGTAGTCTGGAGGCTTCGGCTCGGGTTGCGGGGTGACCGGGATCATGGGGGCCATTCCTTCGAGCGTCGCCACGATCGCCAGTTGAGCCAGAAGGGGTCGGTGTCGGCGAGAAACTGACGGAGTCGAGTGCGGAGCTGGTCCGCCTGCGCTTCGGAGGCATCGTCCCTCGACATCAGGGCCGCGGCGTCCTTGATGGCGGCCTCGGCTTCGCGGGAGTAGGGGGCCGTTTCGTCGAACACGTCCGACTCCAACCACATCAGCGCATCACCGCGCTTGTGCCACGCATCACGTTCGATCCGGACGGCACCGTCGACCAAGTCGAGCTTCCACAGCGCATCGAGCTTGGGGTCGAACAAGGGCTCGACCGACGTGAGTACCAGGGGAGAATGGGTCGTCACGATGGCCTGGAACTCCATCTCTCGCCAGCCCTGGATGGCCTCCAGGAGGCTGGGTAGGACCGTACGTTGCCACCGAGGGTGCAGGTGGGTCTCGATCTCGTCGACCAGCACGATGACCTGTCGCGAGGCCGAGATCCCTCGTCGTGCCGATTCGGTCTCGTGCTCGGACATCGCCCAAGCCAGCAGGTAGGCGAGCTTGCACATTCGCTTCACGCCCGCTGGGGCGTAGGTGATCGGGATGTCTTGCCCGTAGGGCATGCGGATCGTGGGCTGTTCGCGGACGTCGTCGAGGGTGGGACGAAAGAGTTCTCCGGGCTCGAGCGGCTGATCGTCGGGGCCGAGCGTTGCGAGCAGGCGCTTGAGAAGATCGAAGCGCGGGTCGCCCGCACGCTGCCACTCTCGCCATTCGTCAATGAGACCCAGGCAGAGGGTCTCGGTGCGCTCCTGTCCTGCGACCAGCACGCGCCGCTTGAGGCTCTCGAGTACGTCGGTCGGCGTAAACTGGTAGGCCGCCGGCGATTCAGCCTCACCACCGTCCGCACGAGCGTAGAGCCGATAGTTTCGGGCGGGATCCCAGACCGAGAACGAGCCATCGACTCGGGCGTACATCACCAACCCGGGGTTCGAAGGTCGTTCCGATTTGCGCTTCCAGTACTGACCCTCGGGGCTCCACTCCGACGTGGACACGGACAGATCCTCCTGCTCGTCGAAGTGGTGGACGATCGTCGCGTCTGGGGCCGAAGGAACGGCCGGGGTCTCGTGCCAGGTGCGTGTCAGCGCCCACCATGCAGCTTCGAGCAAGAACGACTTGCCCAAGCCATTGTCTCCGGTCAGCAGGTTGAGACGCGGAGCGACCGGGTCGAGGTTCAGATCCGCCGCGGGGCCGACGTTGTGGAGCGCTAGCGTGCGAAGCATCGCGGCCCTCGATCCCCGGCCCTTCGAATGCCCCTCAAAGCGGCGAGAACACGGTGAACAGCTCGACCTCGGTCACCGCGAGCAGCCGGTACGCCCGATCCGAGCTAATCGACACGGGCGCCGCGGGCAAAAGCTCCACGCGATCGATGTCCTTGCCGTCGTTGACCTCGAGCACCCCGCGGCCCCCGGTGAGCATCACGACCATGTCACGGCGCCCCTGGGTGGAGACGATCACGTTCTCGCCCTCTTTGACCCGGAGTACGGTGCAGGTGTAGCTCTCGCCGCGGGCCCAGACGAACGCGCCGCCGAAGGTCTTGGGCGAGAACGGCGGGCCGAAGTCCGAGTCTTCGGGATCGGTCGTCGTGGTCTCGGGGGCCTCGGCCATGCCCCGGAGCGTACCCGAACTCGGCCCGGCCGTGGGACGGCCCGCAGCGACGACGGGTCGTCGTCGGGAGCCGATCCCCTGCGTGCGAGGTCACTTGGGTTTTTGGGGCGTGGGCGTCTGCGCGGCGGGCTTGCTCGCGGCGGGTTTTTGGGCCGCCGGTGTCTTGGCAGCGGGCTTTTTGGGCGCCGGACCCTTGGTGGCGGGCTTTTTGGGCGCCGGACCCTTGTCCTTGGTCTTGTCGGCCTTGGTCTTGCTGGACTTGCCCTTGCTGGACTTGCCCTTGCTCTTGCCGGACTTGCTTTTGCTTTTGCCCTTGCCGCCGGAATCCTCGGCTGCGGCCTCGTCCCCGCCATCGTCTTGTTCACCTGCGGACTCTCGGTCGACAGAAGGCGGTTCCTCGATGTACTCCTCTTTTTTGGGCGCAGCGTCTTGCTTGTCCTTGGCGCGCAGCTGCTCGGCCTGGCGGGCTCGCCGGGCCGCGTCGTGATCCCACTGGTCGACCTTGCCGTCGCCGCTGACGTCGTAGCCGATCCGATCGATCCGACCGCTCAGGTAGTAGGCGAACATGTCCGGGCGCCCGTCGCCGTCGCGATCGGTCTCGATCCGCGTCAGCCGGCCCTTGTCATAACGGCGCCAGGCGTCGACGAAGCCGTCGCGGTTCAGATCGAGCTCGTCGAGCACGAGCGCGCCGTCTTCGTAGTAACTCCCCAGATCGATCCGCCCGTCATAGTCCTGGTCGAACTGCTCGCGGACCAGCGCCCCGCCGTCATCGTAGTGGAAGTAGGCGTCGAGACGGCCGTCGTAGTTGAGATCGGCCTGCTTGCAGCGCAAGGTGCCGCCCTCCGAGCTCGCATAAAGCGACACCAGATCGGCTCGACCGTCGTGGTTGGTGTCTTGCTGACGAGGTGACGTGCCGCGGGTCTCGCAGCGCGATCCGTCGATCGTCAGGGCGCGAAGGTTGGGGTTGCGCGCCTGCGCACTAAGCGCAGATTCGTCCTCTTCGGGCGGCGCACTGTCTTGTTGCGAGGTGTTGGCGCAACCCACGACCCCGAGCACCATGACGAGCCACGCCCCTGGCCATCGGTTCCGTCCGTTTCCCGGCCCTCGTCCCGGGCCTCGTCCCGCCCCGGTAATCGGAGTGATCACCAGATCTCGGCAGGCAGGGGCAGGACCATGACCGGGCGCACGCACTGGCACCTTCATACTCTAGAAGCGGGCCGGGGTCAGGGCAAGGATGCCGCCCGATGGCCACCGGACCGCCGTCCCGCCGGGCCCGCGTCCGCCGCCGGGGCCCGTGCCCGCCACGGGGCGCCTTATGGGCTTCGCGGCTCGTCACCGGCCGCAACGGGTCCCGGCCTGTGGTATTTCCCGCGGCCCGAGCCCCCGATGAGCGCCACGGCATCCCGCACAGCGCCCGAGATCCTCGTGGCGCCACCGCCCGAACGGATCCGCAGCTTCTGCATCATCGCCCACATCGATCACGGCAAGAGCACGCTGGCCGATCGGCTGATGGAGCACACGGCCCTGCTGGGCGAGCGCGACAAGCAAGCCCAGTACCTCGACCGCATGGAGCTCGAGCGCGAGCGGGGGATCACGATCAAGGCCCAAACGGTGCGCATGACCCATCATGCGGCCGACGGGCAGGACTACGAGCTCAACCTCATCGACACCCCGGGCCACGTGGACTTCGGCTACGAGGTGTCACGCAGCCTCAAGGCCTGTGAGGGGGCGCTCTTGGTGGTCGACGCGGCCCAGGGGGTGGAAGCGCAGACGCTGGCCAATGTGTACCTGGCGATCGATGCCGATCTCGAGATCATCCCGGTGATCAACAAGATCGACCTGCCCAGCGCCGATCCGGACACGGTCAAGGAGCAGATCGAGGAAATGGTGGGCCTGGACGCCACCGATGCGATCGAGGTCAGCGCCAAGACGGGGCAGGGGATCGAGGAGCTCTTGGAGGCGATCGTCGAGCGGATCCCGGCCCCCACAGGGGATCGCGAGGCCTCGCTGCGGGCATTGGTGATCGACAGCTGGTGGGACTCCTACAAGGGCGTAATCTCGGTGATCCGGGTAGTGCAGGGCCGCATTCGCCCCGACGAACGGATCGCGCTTTTGGCCACGGGGGGCCGCTACGAGGTGCAGTCGGTCGGGGTGTTCGCCCCCGAGGCCACCGACTTGCCCCAGCTTTGCGCGGGCGAGGTGGGCTACCTCAACGCGAGCATCAAGGAGCTGGCCGACGCCAAAATCGGCGACACGGTGGCGCTGGCCTCCGAGGCCGACCCTGAGCCGCTGCCCGGCTTCGTCGAGGTCCAGCCCATGGTCTTTGCGGGGGTGTTTCCCTCCGACAACGGCGACTACCCCGCGCTGCGTGACGCCCTGGCCAAGCTCAAGGTCAACGACGCGTCGTTCTCGTACGATCCGGAGACCTCCGAGGCGCTGGGGTTCGGCTTTCGCCTGGGCTTTTTGGGGCTGCTCCACATGGAGATCATCCAGGAGCGGCTCGAGCGCGAGTACAACCTGGACATCATCACCACCGCACCGAGCGTGAAGTTCCAGGTGGGGCTCAAGAACGGCGAGGTGGCGGTGGTCGAAAACCCGGCCAAGTTCCCCGATCTGGGGGACTACGAGTGGATCGAGGAGCCGGTGATCCTCAGCCGGATCCAGCTGCCCCAGGAGCACCTGGGGGCGATCATCAAGCTGTGCGAGGAGCGGCGCGGGGTGCAGCGCGACCTCGCGTACCTGACCGAGACCCGGGTGCAGCTGACGTACGAGCTGCCCCTGGCCGAGGTGGTGTTCGGGTTCTACGACGCGCTCAAGAGCCGCTCGCGGGGCTACGCCAGCCTCGACTACGAGGCGGCGGGGCACCGGCGCTCGGATCTGGTGCGCCTGGATCTATTGGTCAACGGCGACGTGGTCGACGCGCTGTCCCTCATCACGCACCGGGAGACCTCGTACTATCGGGGGCGCGACCTGTGCGTGAAGATGAAGGAGCTCATCCCCCGGCAGCAGTTCGAGGTGGCGGTCCAAGCGGCGATCGGGACCCGCGTCATCGCGCGCACCACGGTCAAGGCCATGCGCAAGAACGTCACCGCCAAGTGCTACGGCGGAGACATCAGCCGAAAACGCAAGCTGCTCGAGAAACAGAAGAAGGGCAAACGGCGTCTCAAAGCCATCGGTAACGTCGAGATCCCGCAGGCCGCGTTCCACGCGGTGCTGAGCCTGGAGGACGGGTGAGCGAGCCGCACGGTCAAGACCCGCCGTCGGGTCACGAGGAGGACGCGACGGACTCCGAGCCGAGCGCGAGGGCCCGGCCCGCCAAGGCCACGGGGCTGGATTCGGGGCTGGATTCGGGGCTGGATTCGGGCCGGGGCGCGGGCCGGAGCGCGCCCCCCTCGCCCGAGCGCGCCCCTCGGCAGGTGCGCGCCGCCGCGCGGATCCTCCACAAGGAGGCCCGCAAGATCCTCAAGAAGTACGCCTCGCGGATCGCCGCCGAGCCGGCCCAGCAGATGCGCGATTGCATGCAGACCATCGAGCGCCTGCGCGGCAGCGACGAGATCCCGACGCTGCAGACCGCGGCCGAGCAGCTCGACGAGTTGCTCGAGCAGCACGCCAGCTTCGCCCGCAAGAGCGCCCTGCGGGAGACCCTGGAGAACATCGGGATCGCGGTGATCATCGCCCTGGGGCTGCGCTCGTGCCTGTACGAGCCCTTCAAGATCCCCAGCGGCAGCATGATGCCCACCCTGCGGACCGGCGATCACATCTTCGTCAACAAGTTCATCTACGGGGTCCAGATCCCGTTCACCACCACCGTGGTGGGCCAAAGCCTGGGGCAGATCGAGCGGGGCGACGTGATCGTGTTTCGCTATCCGCTGGACCAGACCCAGGACTTCATCAAGCGCGTGGTGGGCTTGCCCGGCGACGAGGTGCGGGTGACCGGTCGCCGGGTCGAGGTCAAGCACGCGGGCGATGACGAGTTCACCCTGCTGACCCACGAGGCCCTGGAGCAGCGCTGCTACGACAACGAGGGCAAGAAGCCGATCGGCGGCTGCACGCTGTACGAGGAGACCCACGGGGACAAGACCTACATGGTCCGCTACAAGCTCAACGCCACCGAGCGCGGTGAGCTGGCCCCGCCGCCCAAGGTGTGGAAGGTGCCGCCGGACCACCTGATGGTCATGGGGGACAACCGCAACGACTCGCTCGACAGCCGCCGCTGGGAGCTACCGGTCGAGGCGGTCAAGGCCGACGGCCTGCTGTCGACCAAGGATCTGCGTGATCTGACCGACGAGCGGCTGTTCTCGATGAGCCGCCCCGACTCGACCGACGAGCAGGCCGACTACTCGCACGACCACGTGGTGTTCCAGGCCAGCCACCGGGCCCTGGACCACGACCTGGCCCTGGAGGTCTGGCGCGATCCCTCGATGGGGGCCGAGTCGGTCGAAGCCGCCAAGGTCGGCCGGATGGCGGGATCCCGGCCCGCTTCGTGGACGGAGCTCTTGGGGCCGCCGCAGGGGGAGGGGGAGGGCACCGAGCACGACGCGCTGCGGCGGCACGGCGAGGCGATCGCGTCGGCGCACCACGCCGAGGATCCCGATGGCCGCCAGCTGGTGCTGCGCCTGGAGGAGCCGGCGGCCGTGATCGCGCTGCACTGCGGCCTGGCGGTGTGCCCCGACGACGCCGCCCTGGCCACGCGCATGGGCTCGATCCTCGATCGCTTCGAGCAAAACCACGATCGTGAGGCCCGCGAGCTGCTGACCCGGCCCAAGAACGGCAACAGCTACAGCTCGCAGTTCAAGAGCCGGCACAACCCTCGCGATCACTACTATGAGCGGCGCTTCGCCTCGCCCGACCACAAGGGGCGCCGTGGGCAGGTGTGGCTGCGGGCCTTCCGGCGCCCCGACGACGGCACCGAGCAGGTCCGCGACGCGGTGCTCCACCACTACGGGATCGAGCGCACCGGACCGGGCGCGCCGCAGCCCGAGGTGGACGACAAGGGCCTGGCCGCGTGGCGCCACGACGACGGGGACGCGTGGGTGAGCATCGGGGTCGATACCGCCCGCGAGATGGTCGTGGTCCTGGAGTGCGGCAAGGGCGTGTGCGGCTCCCAGGCCAAGCTGCGCGCGCTGGCGTCCGGGGTCCACCAGCGGGTGCCCAAAGCGGCGGGCGACCGGCGGCGCTTGCCCCAGCTTTTGGGCACCGCGGATGTGGGCGGCTTGCCCGAGGTGCCGGTGGATCGCAAGTCCCTGGCCGAGTACGACCGCGTGCGGCTGGATGCCACCGTCAAGGGGGTCTCGCACAGCGTGGAGGTCGAGGCGTGGCTGCGGCCCAAGGAGGGCGTGGCGGCCAAGATCGACGCGCTGGCCCAGGAGTACGGGGGCATGGAGGCCGACGACGCCCTGATGCCCGGGGCCCGGGCCAAGTCCGACGACGGCGTGGCCGTGCTGGTGTTCCCCGTGCCCGAGTCCGAGACGGTGGTGGCCCTGCGCTGTCACCCGGGGCTGTGCCCCACGCGGCAGACCGCGGCCGGGCTGGCCCGGCGCGCGGCGCAGCGGGCCAAGGATCCGGAGAACTTCATCGATCCCGAGGCAATGCGGCCGCAGCCCTTCGTGCCGCGGGGCAACGTCAAGGGACGCGCGGAGCGGATCTGGCTGCCGCTGTCGCGCTTTTGGCTGGCGATCCGCTGAACGCCGACGTGAAGTTCGTGGTGCGGCGAGGGCACGGAACCCGAGCGGGCCGGCCAAGGACCTGGGCGACGTGCATCGATTCCGGCCCTTCGATCGTAGGATCGCTCTGCGTTCCGCGTTGGCCTTCTCCATGTCCGCGCTCATTGCCGCCCTCCTCGCCAGCCTCGCCGCTCGCGCGAGCGCATATCACGAGCCTGCTGAGCCCGACCAGAGCGACGAACTCGAGGTGATCGAGCTGGGCCCGGGCGACGAGCCCGAGGTGATCGAGCTGGGCCCGGGCGACGAGCTCGAGGTCATCGAGCTCGGCCAGGATGACGAACTTCCACAGGGCTTCGACCTCGGTCGCGATCTGAACGCGGGCCGCCCAAAGAACACCACGGTGATCGAGTTTGTCGAGGCTCCTGCCCAGCTCGACGCGCCGCGCGGCGGTCACGGGGGTCCGCTCGATCGCGCCGCTCCGCTCGATGGTCGGACGATCGAGCGCGGGGTCGACGTGCCCGGCGGGCCCGCGCTCGCCCCGGGGTCGCTCGTCCGCTTGCCGGGGTCGTTTCCCGACGAGGGTCAGGGGGAAGGGCCCTGGGGGCAGCTTGCGTCCCGCCTGGTCGACCCGGGGCTTGGCGAGGTGGAGCTGCGTGGGGCGAGATGGCGGCGCTTGCTCCCGGCCGAGCCCGTGGTGCCCGGGCCGATGCTCGTGCGCCGCGAGGTTCGGCTACGACCCGCCGAGGGGGGAGTGCAGGTGTGGGCCCGATACTGGTTGCAAGCTCCCCGCGAGGGATGGTTCGCCAATCAGCTGCTCGGGCCCACCGCACACCTTCGTGGGGTCACCGTCGACGGCCGGGACGCGACGGTGTGGTCAGGCGGGCAGGGGCCCCTTTGGGTGGAGCGGATCGACGGGGCAGCCACTGTGACAGTGGAGGCCTTCGTGCCCGGCCAGGTTCGCGGTGGCCTGACGTTCGGGCTGATGGGCGCTCCGCGGGGCGCGGTGGTTCTCGAGGGGTTCGGCGAACAGATCGAGCTCTGGGGCGACGAGCGGCCGGTGGTCGAGCGCGACGGCGCACGGTGGACGGGGGCCAGCGAGCTGCGGCTGGCTCCCCGGGTACCGCAGCCGCGGGATCGTGGTCCACTGGCCGTGGCCCGCGTAGGGCTGGGCGTGACCGTGGGCGATGCGGAGATCCGGGGGCGGGGCCGATTGCGCTGGGAGATCCGGCAGGGGACCCGCACCGCGGTTTCGTTCACCGTTGCGGGCGTGGGTGAGGATCTGAGCGTCGAGGGCCCCCTGGTAGGCCGTTGGGAACGCCATGGCGATCGAGTGCAGGTGGTGCTGACCGGGCCCACCACCGGCCGCGTCGAGCTCGACGTGCGCTGGTCGATCGCCACCCCGCGTGGGGCGGAGGCCCGGGTGCCGCTGCCCGCCCTGGTGCCCGACGACGTGTTTCGCAGCGTGGCCGCGGTCCAGGTCGCCCGCGACGGCGAGGTCGACGTCAAGCCGGCGCTGGCGCGTCCGTTTCGGCCCGTGGCGCGGGCTCAGCTGCCTGCCTTCGCCGAGGGCCTGGTCGAGGGCTCGCCCACCGCCGCGTTCGTGCGCCCGCGCGCCGAGGCGACCGATGATGCCCTCGAGCTGTTGCGGCTCGAGCCGGTGCCCGGGCCACCCATGGTGGTCGACGTAGCCGATGTCCACGTGGCCACCACCACCGAGGGTCGCGTGCTCATGCGGGCGCGCTACGAGATCCGCAACGAGCGGGCGGCCCACCTGTCGGTCACGCCGCCGCCAGGGCTGCGGCTGGTCGGGGTGGAGGTCGCCGGTCGTCCGGTCAACGCGGCCAGGGACGGCGCGGCCTTGCAGATCCCGATCAAGCGCTCCGTCGAGACCCTCCGCGGGCTGGTCACCGTGCCGGTGACCGTGGCGCTGGTGGGCGAGGACCAGTCCTGGACCCGCCGCGAGCGACGCTCACTGCCGATCCCGGCCGTCGATGCGCCGGTGAGCGTCTGCCGGGTGTCGGTGCACTTGCCCCCGCGCTATCGCAATCGCCTCGATGCGGGGACGTACGGCGTGGTCGACCGGTTCACCCGCGGCCAGGGCGTGGCCCACGGGCTCGTCGACGAGGATCGCGTGGCCACGGCGGATCGGCTCTTTGCCGACGCGATCGACGCGTGGAACGCCAACGAGTTCGAACGCGCGCAACTGCGGCTCGACGAGCTGGCGCAGTTATCGGCCTATGGAGCGAACGCCGAGGGGCTGCAGGCCAATGTCGATCTGGTGCGTCCGCGGCCAGTTCCGCCGGCGCCGGTGGCCGAGTCATACGAATGGTATGAGTCAGACGACGGCGTGACCGTCTACTCGTTCGAGGACGAAACCCTCGATGCGGAGCTCCTCCAGCCCGAGGGGGCCAGCATCCCGTCGCCGGCCAAGGCCGCGCCCGTGGCCCAGTCGGCCGAGTCTGGGGCGGTCGCCCGGCGGATCCGGGCCCGCCTGCGCGCTCGTTCAGGCAAGAAGAAGGCCGAGTTCGAACGACGCAAGCGCAAGGCCAAGATGCTCAAGGACGAGGGACGCTACGACGAGGCCGCGGCGGAGTATCGCCAGGCCATCGAGGATAGCCGAGATCTCGAGGTGCTCGAGGACGAGGAGTCGGTCGAGTATGACTATGAGGCCGAGGAGCTGACCGAGGAATTGCGGTCGTTCGAGCGGGCCAGCGATCGCTCGATCCGCAAGATCATCGCCGACGATGGCGAGTTCGATCTGGTGAGTGGATCCTGGGTGCGCGTGGCCTCCGATGACGGAGCCCGCGAGCCGACCCAGGGCGAGCCCGAGCGCGCATGGTCCTGGACCCACGGGCCGCTGGTACGAGTGCCGGCCGTCGGATCGACCGTTCGCTACCAACACTTACTGCTCGAGGCCGGTGAGCAACGGACGATGAAGATCGACGCAGTCCGTCGATGGCGACGACGCTGATCGTTGGCCCGCGACGCGAGGGGACCGGACGAACATCGGTGTCACAATCGACGACCGGAACCGATGAACCCGCGCAGGGGCTGCGCGTTATGCACAACCGTGTCGTTGGGCTCTGAGAGGCTCTGGACGGGCCTGTAGAGCGCCTAGCGTTTTACTTTACATAATATTGATTATCGGAAAAACGAGCGCGAGTCGCGACCGTCGCACCCGGTCCGCACCCGGTCCGCACCCGGTCCGCACCCGGTCATGGGTTCGACCGGGTGCAACGCAGTGCGTCTGGGTACCGAGTGCATCGGGGCACCGCAGCGCCCGGAGAATCAGCTCAGGCAGCGCGGTGAGTGTTGTGCATGATCTTGTCTCCGTCCTTGGAGGTTGTGTCGTCCTGACTTGCTGCGATCACGAGATCGCCCGGCGGGCGTGCACGAGAGATACGCTCGTCGATCTCAGAGTGCGGAACGCCAACCCGCGCGCATCCTTGCGCGCTTCGAGGCATGATGCACTCGTTGGGTAGTGGGAAGCTAGCCCTCGTCACTTACGGTGTCCGACCAGATCCGTCAAGGACAAATGGCTGTGGCTTTTTGGTACGGAGGCTCGGCTCGGCTCACTCGTCCAGTGCACAAAACAGCCCGTCGTCGAGCCAGCGACCTAGCCATTGGACGATCTGGGTCGGCTCGAGCGAGGGGTCGTCCACGAGCGCGGCCTCGCATAGCGCCTCGAAGCGACCCCCCTGCCCTGCGATCCGCAGCGCCGCGGCCTGAGCCGGCACGATCCCTCGGTGAAAGACCTCGACGCCGTTGCGCCACACGACCACCCAGTGGCGCGCCTGCGGCTCGACGGGCGGCACCGGGTCGGGCGAGGCCTTCCCGGCCTTCCACGCCGCCCAGGCCCGGGGATAGCTCCGTGTGGTGCATAGCACCCGTACGTGGTCGGCCAGCACAAAGCGTAGGCTGGGCCAGCGCGCGACCTCGACGGCCGACAGCTCCGCCCGTCCCACCCGCGGCTGGTCGGGCACGTCGATCGCCCGCACGATCGCCCGCTCGACGCGAGCGAGTTCCGCAAGCCCCCCCAGCTGTGCCTGCAACGGATGCTCGGCCAGGTAGTCGGGTAGCCCCGCACCAAAGCGCCGCACGTCGGGGCTTAGGGAGGGCCGGTGCAGCACGAAGTCGGTCACGAAGTTATGGAAGCGGGTCGAGCCCAATAGCCACCCGAGCACCCGATATTGCTCGCCGAGCACGTCGCTGAGCCGCCAAAAGTACGACTCGGCGTAGATGTTCACCCGGGCGACCGCCTTCATGGCGTCATTGCCCACGAAGGTGGCCGCGAACGCCTGACGGGTGGCCTCGTCGGCCTGGGCCAAGAAATCCTCGACCCCCGTAGGCCAAGTGATCGCCCGCCAAAACAACGCATGCTCGTCCGCCAGCGTGCTCACGGTCGTCCCCTCCCCGCGGCCCCGAGTGACTCGTCGGGCGGTGGCTCGGGCCGCTCGTCGGGCGGTGGCTCGGGCCGCTCGTCGGGCGTTGACGCGGGCGGCTCGTCAGGCGTTGACTCGGGCGGCGGCTCGTAGGGCGGTGCGTCGGCGTCGAGCACGGCCCGCGCCCGGGCGACCGCCTGCTGCTGCTGGGCCCGCAAGACCTCCCAGGTGGGGACCTCCTGGTCCCACTCCACCAGGGACGACACCGCGCCGAAGCGCCGCAGGGCCGCCTCGTAGAGCGACCAGACCTCGTCCGGGACCGGTCCCACATGGTTGTCGAACTTGTACGCCCCGCGATCGGCATGTCCGGCCAGGTGAAACTGCCAGACCCTCTGCCCGTCCACCCCGTCGAGGTAGTCGAGCGGATCGAAGCCGTGGTTATGGGCATTGACGATGATGTTGTTGATGTCCAGCAACACCAGGCAATCGGCGCGGCGAGCCACCTCGGTCAAGAACTCCCACTCGGGCATGGTGCTGCCCCCGAGCGCCACGTAGCTCGAGACGTTCTCGAGCAGGATCCGACGCCCGAGCACGTCCTGGACCCGGGCCACGTGCTCGACCACGGTGGCGATCGCGTCCTCGCGATACGGGAGGGGCAGCAGGTCATGGGCGTAGTGCCCCCCGGTGCTGCCCCAGCACAGGTGATCGGAGACCCACGCCGGCTCGATCCACTCGATCACCGCCCGGAGGGTCTGCAGGTAAGCCGCAGGCGGAGGTTCCGTGGCTCCGATCCCCATCGACACCCCGTGGAGCACCACAGGTACGTCGGCGCGAACCCGCTCCAGTACCGCGCGGGGACGCCCTCCGGGGATCCCTCCCTGGGGGCCGAAGAAATTCTCGGTGACGACCTCGATCCAGTCCACGTCCACCCCCTGGGCCAAGGCGCGGTCGTAGTGGGTCAGGCGCAATCCCACCCCGTGGCCGAGCTGAGGACGCGAAGGGCTGAGCGGCGGCGGCATCGCGAGCCGCAGCGTAACAAGCCCATCGGGGGTGCGTTTTCAAGGCGGCGGGTGAATCTCGCGCGCACAAGTGGGACCATCAGCGCCGCGGCATTCGATCTCGGTGCGTTGGGCCCCCGTAACCTCCCCGGCCGCACATCCGCAGCCGCACATCCAACCCAAAGAGCTATGATGACCAAGAATCTCGCCAGCACGTTCGCTCTGTCGGCGGCCGCCCTGTTCTTGAGCGGCTGTGGCAAGGGCCAGGCCCCTGCGACCAACCCCGACGAAGCCAGCAAGCCCGCACCGACCGCCGAGGCCGATCCCGAGCCCGACCCCAACGCCAAGCAGCGCTGCTACGCGGTCAACGAGTGCGCGGGCCAGACCGCGTGCGACGTGGCCGGCAAGTGGGACTGCGCCGGCAACAACGACTGCTGCGGCAAGGGCTGGCTGCACCTGACCCACGCCGAGTGCGAGGCACTCGGAGGCTCGGACGACGTCGCCCTCTTGGATAATCCGCCCATCGAGTGCCCAGAGAAGCCCGCCGACGGATAGAACGAATCTACGCGTGGCGTCACGCCGGCTCCACCGCAGGGATCCACGTATCGTGGGATTGCGGTCGAGCCGGCGTTGTACGTTGGGGCCTGCAGCGATTCACGGATCTGGCGGCTCGATCGATTCGATGCGACCGATTCGCTCAATGAGTCGAATGAGAACTCGCTTCGCATTCCTGGGATCCACGATTCGAGCATCACTGTCGGCGAACGTACCGACACACCGGATCGAGCAACACCGCCGCCAGCCTATCCCGTCCTCCGGACCCGACGCCAAGGCGCGGAGCACGCTGATGGTCGGCACGACCATGCTGATGGTCGGCACGACCATGCTGATGGTCGGCACGACCATGCTTGGGCCGGTCGGGCCGCACAGACGAACCTGGTGAGGTCGGCCGGCAGGTTCCTATCCATTGGCTGTGGGACGCTCCGTCCGCATTCGCAGGCTCACCTTGCAAACCATCTCCGTCCACCCCAAAATCGTGGTTCCTCGCATGCGTAGCTCAGCAGGATAGAGCAATGGTTTCCTAAACCGTTGCTCTTCGGGCAGCAGCTGAGCGGTCGCGAGCAGGCGTGTCACCGTATTGGTGACACTCTCCATCGTCGGGCTTCTCCCTTGGGCCGTGGGGCGGCCGGTGCTTCTGTTGTGGCCTCATCGGGGAGCGGTTGTCAATGGATTTTTTTCCGGCCGGGGAAGGCTGGCTGGACTGAGGCGGGTCCGAATGACCCAAAAGATCCATGAGTATGCCGAGAGGTGTCGCGACTCGGGACATCGCCTGCCTAGCTGTCTCGGTAGTCTTGCTGCCGTGACGTCCGAGCCCGAGCCCACCACGGCTGATCCTAGCCCCCTGTCAAAGACCTTCGGACTCTGGGTCGCCGCGATCTTTGTTTCTATATTCGGCTATTCACTGCTCGGCGATTCCGGTCATCAGAAGTCACCTTCTGCCGCGATGCAACGAAGCTCGCACCCTTCAATCGCTCCGTCCGCCCCAAAGCTGCCGGTACGATCGGTACCTCGACGACGAGAGCTCCGACCTGAAGCCTCATCGGTCGCTACTCCGGTCGCGCCGCCGCCAGTTGCTCCGTTGCCCGAGTCAGCCGACACGAACGAGCGTTCATCGCCCGCTCCTTTGGCGCCCTCGTTGGCTGAGGCTGAAAGGTCGCCGGCACCGTATATGCAACAACGTCGACAACGGACGGTCGAGCCACCGACACCGTCTCCGCGAAGAGGTCGACAACGGGTGTTCGACCCGCTACCTCCTGTCAATAACCAAGCATTTGAGCCACCGACGCCGTCTCCGCGAAGAGGTCGACAACGGGTGTTTGACCCGCTACCTCCTGTCAATAACCAAGGATCCGTATCCGTTGGTTCCTACGTCCGGAAAGATGGAACCAGGGTACGAGGGTACCGTCGCCGGAAGCCTCGACGATAGTAGGCTACTCGACCGTACGTCTTATCTCCGCTGCTTTCTGGTTGCTGTGAGCTGGGATCCTGTGCCCAGGGTGGGGATCGCTTCGACGCTCCCCGTGGTCTTCGCGCCCCTGCCCCGAGCGGGTTGCGGGGTTATCCCGGATGGTGGTGGGCCGCCAGGCGGCTCAGCTGACGCGTACAGGGCCTGCGCCCGCCGGCGGGCCTTTGGCCGCATGAGCGGCTCTAGAGGTTGCCCGAGCAGCACCGAGAGCCGCACGCGCCCCTGGTAGGGGATCGGGCGCTTGCTCTCGGCCGCTTCCATGACCGCCTCTTGGGCTCCTTGGGCCATTGCGTCGTACGTGGCGGGGTAGACCTCTCGCAGGGCCCGGGCCTGGCCCGAGGTCAGCGTGCCCGCGAAGAAGTCCCGCACTACGCTCTCGGGATCCAGGGCGGCCTGGGCCGTGCGGATGAAGCGATCGGCCTCGGACTGTGCGACGATCGGCGGGCGGCCGGTGAATGGGTCCCTGTGCACCGTTGGCAGCTCTCCGCGGAGGAATCGCGCCAGGCGTCCGACGGTCTCGTAGATCGCCGTCGATGTCTCCGGGGCCGAGCCCGACAAGATCTCGAACTCAGGACCCATGAGCTTCTCGAGTTCCTCGGGGTTCTCGAGCTTCGCCAGCTGCTGCTCCATCCGCTCGATCCCTCGGGCCTTGTCCTCCACCGAGAGTCGCCCGAGTTGGAATGCGAGCCCGAGCTTGAGCCCCTTGGCCATCTTCGAGGCATTCGTCCGCAGGGCGGGCAGCGCCTCGCTCCCCTCGCGGAGCTTCTTGGCCGCACTCCGGGCCGCTCCGCCGTAGGCGTCGCGGAGCTTGGCGACCATCCCCTTGCCGTCGAACTTCTTGCGGAAAGTCTCCGTCATGGACAGCAACGACGCCAGGCTGCGGGCGGAGCTGTAGGGGCGCAACGCGCTACCGGCCATCACGCCGGCAATCGCCCCGGCGGGACCGGCCACCGCACCGCCGGCGACCCCGCCCAACGTCGGCCCCACCGTGCTCATGAAGCCCATCGAGACGGAGCGGTTGCTCTCGGCCTCGCGCAAAGACTCGAGATCGTCGAGCAGGGCGGCGTCCTTGGCCTGCTTTCGCATGCGTTCTCGGATGTCGCGCACGGCATCCTCGGCGTGCTGGATCGCGTTGAGCTCTCCGGCGCCGAGGTCATAGTACTTCCGCACCGTACGTAGATGCTCCAACTGCGACTCCAGCACCTCGTCGAACTTCGACGCGACCTCGGTACCACCTATGCGCTGAAACTGCCGAAGGGTGCTGATCGCTTGCCTCAGGTTGACTGCCCCGTCTGGCCCGAATATCCCGCGAACACCACTACCGCTAGCGATTTTGTTGAAATCCCCAACTGCCCGCAACGACTTTGCGAGTGTCGCGTTGAGCTCTTTTTGGTGCCCGGCCACCTCCTTCCCCCAAAGGTGATCCTTCTCCAAGGTCTTTCGCAGATCTCCGAATGCCGTCCTGAACTGCTCGTTTATCGCTTTTTCTGAGGCCGCAGCGACGGGCTTCGGTGCCCCCCATCCGCCCGTCTTGTCGATCATCACACCAAGATCAGCCTTGAACCGGTCGAGTGCACGGTAGGCTCGGATCGGTGAGTTCCACGCGACCTGTCCAGTTTCTGGATCTATCGTCGCCTCCTCGATTGCGCGATCGTAGAGCGCCTTGTACTTCTTGAGTGCGTTGGGCTCGTAGTACATGTGAGTCGTGCGGTTCTCATCGAGCATCGCGTCGATCTTGTTGCCCAGCCACTTCATGTCCTCGGGCACGACGTGCCCGGCGAGCGTGTTGAACTCGCTTGGCATCTTGCCGGCGAGCGCCGAGTATTTGCCCTCGCCCTGCGCGCGCACCCTGGCGGTCTCCAGCGCATCCTTGACATCGTTGAGCTTCGTCTGGAAGGTCTCGCCGATCTCGCGCTCGATCTGGCCCTTGCGATTGAGCAGGTCGCGAACTCGCCGCGGATTGGTCTGCACTTCGGCGGCTACACGACGGGCGATCGCTGGGTCGGCACCCGAGTAAGGAGCCAGTCGCTCGGCGAGGCTCGGCAGCAGCGTGGGATCGGATTGCCGCGCGGCGGTAACCATGGAGTCAGGCACCGCCGCTGGGTCCATGCCGGCGTCGTTCGCCAGCACCCGGCGGAGGGTGTCGTCTCCGACGGGCTTACCCGTGCGTGCGTGCATGCCGCGCAACGTCTTGCCCAGGGCAGCGCCCACCAGCGAAGTGCCGCCATCCATGACCCCGCCGAAGGCTGCCCCGGCCAGCGCACCGCCGACGAGGGCCTCGGCCGTGAGCGGCTTGTCGTGGATCACCGACTCCGAGACGGCCCCGCCGAGCCCGCCGAGCCCGCCCTCGACGGCTCCCGCAGCTGCCCGACCGAGCGCCCGGCGAGCCAGTGTGGCCTCGGCCGCCTCCGCCCCGCCCAGCACCAGCCGCTCCACGGCCCCACCAGCCCGGTTCGCCAGCTTCGTCGGGGCGGCGATCGCCCCAGCCCCGCGCTTGGCGAGTTCCTTCGCGCTCAGCCGCGCCCCGACTCGAGCTCCGCCCTGGGCCAGGGCGGCCGTGCCCCCGGTGGCCAGCGAGGCCGCGACCCCGCCCGCGAGCTCCAGGCCCGTGGCAGCCTCTCCCAGGGCTTCCCGCCGGGCCCCGAGCCCCTCCACCCCCAAAGCGTCGGCGACCACGTCGGACATCCCCATGGTGGCCCCAGAGAGCCCGGCCTCGACCGATCCCCGGACGGGGCCTGCCACC
>JBCCWC010000185.1:0-30502 GCA_039194325.1 Myxococcota bacterium | reverse complement strand
GAAGAGATCCCCAGCCAGGGCGCCCCGGTGCTGCTGGCCGACGCCGAGCTCGCGGCCAGCGACGAGCTGGCCGCCTGGAACGCGACCCACGGCCCGAGCAGTGGCTGCGAGTGCCGAGCCTCCCGGACTCGCTGGCAGGGATGGGGCTGGCCGGGGCTGCTGGCCTTGCTGGGCCTACGCGCCCGCTCCCGACGCCCGCGCTCGCGCTCGCGCCCCGGGTCATGATGGGCTAGAGCTCGCCAGCGCGCTGTTGCGCCCGCTCCCACATGCGGATGTAGGCCTCGGCCGAGCGGAACAGCGGCTCGAGGTCGTCCTCGGACACGGCGTCCTTGCGGGCGTCTTCGAGCAGCTCGGGCAATAGCCCGATGTGCACCAGGCCCTCTTGATTGAAGTCGATCATGCGGTTGCCCACCACCGGCTCGCTGAACTCGACGTCGCCTGCATAAGACGTGAAGGGGTAGGTCACCGGATCTTCTTGCGGCGTGGGGCAGGCCCCCTCGGCAAAGCGAGGGCCAGGCGCCCCGGCAAAGCCGTTGAGATCGAAGCCGAAGCCCTCGGCCGGATAGCCGCCGTTGTCGGTGATGAGCGTGATCCGCTCCTGCAGCCGCTGGAGCATCGCCCCCGGGGCGGCCTCGCGGCAGCGCCCCAGCCCCGTCTTGGACACGCCACCCAGCTGGTAGATCCGCCCCTGCGCGGTCCCCCCGTGGGTCCCCACCGCCGGGTAGTCGGCTTGCTCGAGGATCTCGAGGGCCCGCTGATACGACCACCGCGGGAGGTGATCGATCTCGATGATCATCCCGCGCGCCATCAGCTCGGCCAGCAGCGTCTCCCCCAGCGGGGTGAGCGTGGCATTTTGACAATAGTCGCCTTCGAGCGGGGGCTCGCCGATAGGCCCCAAGAAGGGCAGCAAGGTGGGCACCGGTGCCTGAGCAAAGCCGCCAAAGTCGTGGGGCGGGGGCGCGTCGTAGTCGTCTCGCGGCATGTTGAGCCCGCCGAAGAACACGTCGCCCCGGTCGAAGATCGCGGTGACCTCGGGGGGACAATCCTCGGTGAAATTGGACCAGTGGGCACTATTGAGGAAGTTGCCCAGCTCGATGAACGCTCGATCACCGTCACCGGGGGAGAAGGCGTTGTCGTACTTGTGCACGGGGAAGATCGCCCGAACCCCGCGATCGTAGTACTCGTCGAGCTGCTCGGCGATGTAAGCCTCGTCGCAGATCGGCTCGTCGGGCGAGGGGGTGAGCGCGCAACGAAACAGCTCGGAGGTCTCGATGCCCAGCACCACGGCCATCTTGCCCTGGGTGATGATCTCACGGGCCTGCTCGGGAGCCTGCACGATGCGGAACCACCCCATGCCGGGCCCTCCGGCCTGGGCGTCGATGTAGCGCTCCATCGCGTAGGTCTCGTCGATGATCCGATCGACGGCGGTCATGTCACTACAGTCGTAGCGCGAAGGCTGCAGGCCCGCGCCCACCGTGAAGTCGCAGATCACCGAGTTGGTGGTGGCGTGCTGGACCACCAGCCGAAGCCCGCCGAGGTAGGCCCGCTCGAGCCACCGGTAGTACTGGGTCTGGTGGGTGGAGCTGCCGGGGCCGTTGGGCCAGTCGGTGAAGTCCGGATAGCCGGCGGTCGCATGGTTGTCCATGCTCAGCTCGCCGGCGAGGATGTCCGGCACGAGGCTGGTCAGATCGGCGCCATCGGGGCCGGCGTTGTCGAACGCATAGCCGAAGAAATCCTTGCGACCATTGTCGCCGTGGTAGAGCGCGCAGTCGGACAGCGCGTGCTCGACCCCCAGGCGGTGGAACGGCGCGCCATGGAAGATCCCTCCGCCCCCGAACCCAAAGTTGGACAAGATGTGAGAGTGGGTGTCGACGATGCCGTAGAGCGCCCCGTCCTCGAAGGTGGTGCGCGTGATCTCACCGGTCGCGTCGAGGCTCAGCTCGGGGTGCTCGGCGCATCCGGAGGCGGGCTCGAGCCGAACGGCCACCGCCTCGTCGTCATCCCCGGTCAGGCCTTGCAGGCCCAGCAGGACGCCGCTTCGACGGTTGCGCAGGTTGATGCGGGCGGGATCGGCCGACGTAGGCTCCAGTTGCCACTCGGCTCCCGAGATGTAGTCGTCGTCGACCAACGAGACGTCGGACACGAGGAAGGTCTGGCGCAAGAGCGGCCCGTCCTCCGCGACCACGTAGCCGCCATCCTGGTCGTACAGCAGGTAGGTCCCCAGATCGGACGCCTTCATGAACAAGCGCGCGGCCTGCTCCTCCGCCCCCGGGACGAATGCGAAGGCATCTCCGGCCGCCACGGGCACGAGCCAGTCGTCGCCCTGGCGGATCGTTACACACGCACCGGCGAACCCATGGACATCCACGGGCGAACCGCCGCCAGTCTCGGTGGCGGTCTCGTCCGCGACCGCCTCGGTGGTCCCCGTGACCTCACCGGTGACACCGGTAGAGCCAGTCGAGCCGGTGGGCTCGCCCACGTTGCCACCGCCATCCGGGGTGCACGCCGGCCCGAGCACGAACACGACCCCCAATACCGACACCGACCAGAACCTGAGCATCACCGGATACATCGTATCCGACTCGGGAGTATCTGCGCAGCCACCAACCCCGCACCCGACCGCCCAGCGACCCCGAGCCCGAACCGACTTGGGCGAGGACAAGGGACCGGCGCTCGGGGTACCCTCGCGGCCGACCATGACCGCCACTTCCCTCGTCGACGCCCTCGCCTTCCTCTACCTGACCTTCGGCCAGGCCACCGACGGCACCCTGACGGCAGACGAGATGCGTACGCTCGCCGGCAAGCTGCAAAAGCGAGCCCCGGCGCTGCCCTTGGAGGAGCTGGGGCAGGTGCTCCGTCGCACCGTCGACGCCTACAAGACGCTCGGCTCCCGCGACGAGAAGATCGAGCGTGCCCTTACCCATGCGACGACGCTGCGCGAGACCTGCGATCCATCCATGTGCGAGGCGATCATCGCCGACCTGCGCGACATCGCGGGGGCCGATGGCGAGATCTCCGACGACGAGCTGGCGTTCATCGAACGAACCGCCCAGGCGCTGGGCATCACCGCCCGCTAGCCTCGAGCGAACGCGTCACCCACGGGACGACCGCGCGTCCCGACGGTCGTCCGCTATGCCTCTGGAATGCCCCGGACGCGCTCCGAACATCGTTCGGAAAGAAAATTCAGCATCGTCGTGATCCGATCGCGGGCCCGCTCCGAATGGGGGCGCGTCCACTTCGTGACCCACGAGCCTCCCGATGCACGCCCCCCAACGATGCCTGACCCTCCAGCCCACCCTCGATCGCACCCTGAGCGATGCCGTGCGCCGTGCCTGCGCCCGCTGGCCCGGCGCCCAAGCCGAAGACATCACCCAGACCACCCGCATTCGTCTGTTCCGCCGAGCGCAGCAGCGCCCCGCCATGACGTTCACGCCGTCCTACGTCCGCCGAGCCGCTCGATACGCCGTCATCGATGCCGCACGTCGACAAAACCGCAATCACGAGCTGCGTTCGCGCTACGAAGCGACGGTCGCGGTGGGGGCGGTGGCAGTCACCGATGATCCCGAGACCCGACTGCTCGCCGATGAGATGGCCCAAGCCGTCGCCGAGCAGGTCGATCACCTGCCCCCCGCCCGACGCGAGGTCGTGATGATGTACCTCGACGGCGACGGCGTGTCCGAGATCGCCCGACGCCTGGGGTGTCCGCGCAAGCGGGTCGACAACCTGCTGTACCGAGGGCTGGCGACGCTTCGCCACGCGCTCGCCCAGCAAGGGATGAGTCCCCAAGCATGAGCATGAGCATGAGCGCGACCGCCCCTTGTTCGACCGCACTCAGCGCTCGCCCAGCCCGCGGATCTCGAGCTCCTCTCGGATCGATCGCGCCCAGCGATCGAGGTCGGCCGCGCTGGTGCGGCCGTGCAGCGTGGGCTCGACACGCAGCAGGGCCTCATGCAGGACCTGCCGAGCCCGACGCAGCCGGCTCTTGGCCGTGCCCTGCGGAACACCCAGCACCCGCGCCAGATCCATCGTCGACAGATCCTCCCAGTAATGCAGCTCCAGCACGACCTGAAGCTCCAAGGGGATCTCGCGAAGGGCCGCGAGCAACCGACGCTGCTGCTGCTTGCGGGCCACGATCGACGAGGGCGACGGACCCAGGGTCTGGGCCGGCGTGGACGCGATCGCCTCCCGCCCGACACGCGCCCGGGCGGCGAAGTGATCGTAGAGCCGATGGCGGGCCACTCCCAGCAGGTAGGCCTTGAACGAGCCGTCCTCGCGGATCCGATCGCGCCCCTCTACGCAGCCGAGCATCGTCAGCTGCACCAGATCGCTGACGTCCCCCGCGACCTTGTTGGAGAAGAACAGATACAAGCTACGAAAGTAGGTCTTCAGCAGCCGCCGGCCGGCCGCCTGATCGCCCCGGCGCCAGGCCGACAGCAGCGCAAAGTCGGGGTCCGTGGACACGGTGCGTTATGCTAACAACCCGTGATGATGATGCGTCGATGAAACCCGAAGACCGTCACGCGCTCGACACGCTCGACGCCGAGCGGGTCCTGGCCAACGTCACCGAGCGGCTGTTCGACGAGGCTCCCTCGCCCACCCGCGTCGGACGGTTCGTCCTGCTCGATCGGCTGGGCGCGGGCGGTATGGGCGCGGTGTACTCGGCCTTCGATCCCCAGCTCGATCGCCGGGTCGCGATCAAGGTGCTGCACGGCGGCGGCCATGGAGACGACGAGCCGTCCCACGGCAACGAGCGCCTGCTGCAGGAGGCCCGCGCCCTGGCCCGGCTCAGTCATCCGCACGTGGTCACGGTGTACGAGGTGGGCACGGTGGGTGACCGGGTGTTCATCGCGATGGAGCTGGTCGACGGCGAGACGCTCGATCGATGGCTGCGACGACGACCCCCGTGGAGGGAGGTGCTGCGCGTGTTTCGGCTCGCGGGGCGAGGCCTGGCCGCCGCGCACGGCGAAGGTCTGGTGCACCGAGACTTCAAGCCCAGCAACGTGATGCTGGGCTCCGACGGCCGGGTCCTGGTGCTGGACTTCGGGCTGGCGCGGGTGCAGATGCTCCCCGACCTGCTCGACTCGGCGCGGATCCGGGCCGGCGTGTCGCTGCCCGACGGGGCGCCAGACGAGACTCGGGCCGTCGTGGGCACGCCACGCTACATGTCTCCCGAGCAATTCGCCGGTGAGCCGGTCGACCACCGCAGCGACCAGTTCTCGTTTTGTGTGTCGCTGTTCGAGGCATTGTTCGACACGCGCCCCTACCCCGGGTCCTCGCTCACCGAGCTGGCCGGCGCGGTACACCAAGGTCCCGCGCCGACCGTGCCCCGCAAAAGCCCGATCCCCCGGCGGATCTGTGCCGCGATCCTCCGCGGCCTGAGCCCGCACCCCGAGGCGCGGCATCCCTCGATGGAGGCGCTGCTGGCGGGCCTCGACGGACCCGCGCGACCGTGGTGGCAGCGGCCCTCCACCTGGCTGGGGATGGCCGCCGTGTCGATGGGCGCGCTGGCCCTGACCACGGCGTGGTCCGGCACCTCGACCTCCGGGCCCTGCGCCGACGCCCCGTCCCGGGTATACCCGGCATGGAACGAGGAACGACGCGAGTCGATGCACGCGGCGTTCGAGGGGACCGCCCTGCCATACGCCGACCAGGCCCAGCGTGGTGCCACCCGAACGCTCGACCTCTACGCGCAGCGCTGGGCCGAGGCCTACCATGAGGCCTGTGCCGCCACCCGGATCCGCGGCGAGCAATCCGAGGCCCTCTATGGCCGCCGCATGGCCTGCCTGCAGGAGCGCCTGACCGCCCTCGAGGCCACGACCGCCCTGCTCGCGCGAGCCGACGCCGACGTGGTGCGCAACGCCGCGGACATGACCCACCGCCTGCCCCCGCTCGACGCGTGCGGCGACGTGGCCACCCAGTTCGAACAGGACGCGACCCTGACCGAAGCCGAGCGCGCGACCCGAGCGCGGTGGCAGCCCGCGATCGCCCGGGCAACCGCCCTGCGCCGGGCCGGCAAGTACGAGGAGGCCACAGTCGCGATCGATGCGATCCGCAACGAGTCGGAGCTCGACGACGACCCCTGGCTGCGGGTGCAGACGGGGCTCGAGCTGGGGATCTTGCAAGAGCGCGCCGGCGAGCACGAGGCGGCGGCGCAGACGGTCAAGGACGCGCTTTGGGCTGCGGTGGAAGCAGGCGACGACGCGAAGATCGCCCGCGCCGCGTCGACGCTGGTGACGGTCGTCGGCTGGCAGCTGCGGCACACCAAGCAAGGGCGAGACTGGGGCCGGATGGCGCGCGCCGTCCTGGCGCGAATGCCCGACCCCCTGCACGCCACCGCCGTCCTCGAGAGCGCGCTGGGCAACCTGAGCTACTCGGAGGGCCGCTTCGAGGAGGCAGTGGGCCACAAGACCCGCGCGCTCGAGATCCAGCGCGACCTTTTATCCGAGGACGATCCCCGCCTCGCCACCCTGCACAGCAACCTGGGGCTGTTCTACGCCGAGCACGGCGATCTGGAGGCCTCGCTGCGGCACAACCGCCTCGCGGTGGATCTACGGCAGCGCGTGCTGGGGCCCAAGCACCCGCGCACCGCGATGGCCCTCAACGGTCTGGCGGGCGCGATGCGTCGTGCAGGCCAGATCGAGGACGCCCTACGCCACTACGATCGGGCGCTGACGATCTGGCGGCAGACCCTGGGCCCCGAACACGCCAAGGTCGCGATGGTCCACAACAACATGGCCAACGCGATCGCGATGGCGGGACGCAACGCCGAGGCGATCGAGCACTACCGCGAGGCGATCCGTATCTGGCGAGCGTTCGACGGCGGGCACGACAATCGGATCGCTCACGCCCGCATGAACCTCGGCCTCGTGATGCTGAGGCTCGACCGCCCCGCCGAGGGGCTCGTCGAGCTGCAGGCGGCGCTGCGCACCATGACCGAGTCGCTGGGGGACGATCACGCCGATACGATCCGCGCGCACATCAACCTGTCGACCGCCGAGCGCATGCTCGACCGTCCCGAGACCGCGCTCGAACACGCGAGGGCGGCCACCCGACTCGCGCAGCGAGATCGGCTCGCGGAGCACTCCTTGCTGGCCCAGTCCAAGACGGTGGAGGGCGAGGCCCTCGCCGCCCTCGGGCGGCACGACGAGGCGATCGTCGCCCTCGAGCAGGGCGTGTCGATCTACCGCCAGATCCAGGTCGCAGCCACCGAGCGCGCCGACGCCCAGATGCAGCTAGCCACGCTGCTCGTGCACCGCGATGCCCCTGCCGATCGCCCCGCCGCGGTGACCCTGGTCCGCGAAGCGCGGATGTTGCTCGAAGACGACGCGACCGCGTCGGGCGATCGGATCGCGCAGTTCGACGCCTGGCTGGCCGAGCACGACCCGGGCTGCTAGAGGCGACCAGGCCACGGCAGCCAGGTCGGCCCGGCCAGATCGGGGCGATTAGGTCGGGCCGTAGGGTGACTCGAGCACTTCGGTGATCTTGTCGATCAGAAAGTCGTTGTCGATCTCCCCCGAGTTGGCGTGCCGAACGTTCGCGTTCGCGTCGAGGATGTACATGAACGGCAGGCCCGCGGTCGTCGGGGCATTGCCGATCAGCTGGTAGACCGACATCCCCGGATCCTTGAGCACGGGGCTGTCGATCTGGTGGAGCACGCTCCAGCCCTCACAGTCGTCGTTGGACGGGGCGTTGCCCGAGCCGTTCTCCACCAGCAGCGAGACCACTTCGACCCCCTGAGGGTGGCCGGCGGGATAGATGGTATTGGCGATATACGCAGCCTGCGTATTGCAGTACGGTCACCACACGGCCTCGAAGACCACGATGAACACGCGGTTGAAGTCTTCGTAGTCGTCGTCGCGCTTGCAGAAGAACTCGGCAAACTCCCGCTGGTTGCCGCTACAGTCTTCGAGCACGAAGTTGGGGAACCGGTTGCTGTCGATGATCCCGCCGTAGCCATTGGGGCCCGGGCCCGGATATCCGCACAGGTTCGGATCGTCGAGGATGTTGGGCGCGCTGCGATCGAGGTTGGGATCGAGAGACTCGCCGGTACTGCTGTCCCCATCGGCACCGGTGCTCGCGGGATCCTCACCGGTCGAGTCCGCCGCGCCCGACGTCGTCGGGCTGGCGTCGTCGTCCGCGGGCTCGGCCATCGTCGTCTCCCCCGTGTCGTCGTCCTCGTCGGACGCGGGAGGTGAGGACCCATCGTCGGCGCTGCAGGCCCAGCCCAGGCCCAGGCCCAGGCCCAGGACCAGCCCCGTCACGCGTGGTCGCCGTCTGGTGTGAGAGTCGATGATCATCAAGCTTTATCCCCTGGTCAAACCGAACCTCGACGAAGACCGCGATCGCAGCGGCTCCTCGGTCGACAGCCGATGATACCAGCCCGTGTCCACGCTCGTCGCTCCCGACTACCTGGAGGTCCCCCTTTTTTCTGCTGGAATGACGGCGTTTTAGAGATCCGCGGTCGGGTTGACCACGGATCGCGCAGCCGGACCCCCAGCCCGAGCCTTCAGTTGTCGAACTGCAAGGTAGCCAGCCGCAACCCATACGTTGAAGTCCAGAGCATCGAAGAATGCACGTAGCTTCGCGGTGGGCTCGTGCGACGCAGTGATCACAGACGCCGGAGCCGTCCAGCACGGCGACGCACGAGCCATCACCATCATCGAAGGCGCGGGCCTGTTCCGGGCGCAACGGGACGGACCGGGGACCAACGCCCACCCCCGGGGACGAGTCGAGCGCGCGGAAGGAGATCGCCGATCGGATCGCGTTCTTGTTGGATCCGGCGGCCGGATGGATCACCGGCGAGACGATCGCGATCGACCCTAAAACGGCGCGCTGAGCGATCGTCCCCGCCGCCGGTCGATCACGGTGGACCCCGGTGGCACGAAAGGCGTAGCCCGGCGGACCGTTCGAAATCGACGGATGGCACGCAACCGCAATCGGATCTACCGCATACTAGAGTTCGTGCGATCGAGGGTTTGGATCTCGTTGTTCGCGTCACTGCTGTCGCTGTCCGCGTGTGAGCACCAGAGCGCCGCCTCGCGCGAGGGCACCGCGAGCTCCCGCGCCGCCCCGAACGAGGGCGGCGCCGATACGCCCGTGCTCGTGGAGCTCTACACCTCGCAGGGCTGCTCGAGCTGCCCCCCCGCCGACGATCTCCTCCACGAGTTGGTCCGAGATCGCCGCGGGACGCCGCTCGTTCCCCTGGTCTTCCACGTGGACTACTGGGACACCCTGGGCTGGCCCGATCCCTTCTCCGATCCCCGCTGGACCACCCGCCAGCTCCACCGCGCCCGGGCCACGGGGCGGAGCAACATCTACACCCCGCAATTGCTCTTCGACGGCGAGGATCACCGGGTAGGCACCCAGCGCTCCCGAGCCCGAGCCGCGCTGCGTAGCGAGAGCGCCGTGCCACCCGCGGTGGACTTGCGGGTCACGATCGAGCAAGGACGCGACTCGATCCACGTGTTCACCCACCCGCGCTGGCGCGACGCGGCCGAGCGTTCATCGCTGACGATCATGGTGGCGATCACCGACAGCGGCCACCACACCGAGATCTTGGGGGGCGAGAACGCGGGGCTGACCTGGGCCGGAGACTACGTGGTGCGCGACATGGATCGCGCGTGCACGTTCTCGCCCGAGCAAGACACCGCCGATTGCGATGTCACGCTCTCGCTGGGGGCGATCGACGATCCACAGACGATGCAGATCGTCGCCTTCGCCCAGGATGCTCGCTGGCGGATCGTGGGGCTTGCGACGCGGTAGCGCGAGCGCTCAGCTACAACCCCCGCAGATACTGGCCAAGATCGTGCAGGTCTCATCCCACAGGACATTGCAGCAAAAGTCGTCGATCAGGCATACGCATGACTGGATGTCCGGATCGACGCAGCCAGACCCCGCGTGGGCCTGGCAGCACGACGGGCCACCGGGCATGCAACTGCCACACATGAACTCATCGACCTGGTCCACGCAAACGTCGTCCCAGATGTCGTCGCAGCAGAAGGGATCTTGCGCGCACACGCAGTTCTGCACAACCGGATCATTGCAACCTGGCCCCATCTGAGGCTGGCAGCATTCACCCATCGGAGGAGGCGGCGGCGGCTCGCCTCCGGTCGAACCGCCGGGGGGCTCGCCCGTCGAGCCCCCGCCACAGTCGCTACAGCTGAACGCCTCGACCGCCGAGATGCAGACCTCGTCCCACGCATTCATGCAGCAATAGTCGACCTTGTCGCAGACGCAGGCCTGGATCGCCAGATCGTTACAACCCGGCTCGGGCCCCCCGACACAGCAATCCTGGTCGACGGGCGGGATCCCGGACTCGTCGGGATCGGTCCCCGTGTCGGGCACCCCCGGGGCACACACGGCGCAGCCCCCCCGGTCGGCCAGTTCGGCGCACTCACTGGTCCACTCGACATCACAGCACTCGCTCACGTCGCGACAGACGCAGGTCTCGACCGTCGGGTCGTTGCAGCCGGGCGTGCCATTGGCGATGCAGCACTCGCCGCGATCGTCACCCATGCCGAAGGTGACCGGCCCCGTGTCGCCGGTGGAGGTCTGCGGAGCGCCGGGGCCCACGGGCGGAAGCCCCGGGAAGGGATCGCTGGGTGCTCCCTGGCTGCACGCCCCCGCTCCCATCAGGCACGAAAGGACGATCCCGGCGATGCCCGACCCACTCCACCCGCGGCTCATCGATCCACCCCTCGTTTCATCGCCATGATGGTCGCCATGATGATGGTCGTCGTCATGCTGGTCGCCCGCGCGCACCGCCGCTTCGGGGTCTTGGAGGGTTGGACACGGGGTCGCGTTCGCATTGGCCGAGGTCATCGTCCCACACCTCGGTGAGCAAAGGGGCGCGCGACCCCGGCTCCATCCGCACCCGCAGGTTCGGCGCCGGAGCGAGCCGCAATCGAGCACACTGCATGAACCACCGCCGAACTGCTCGACGTGTCCACGCGTTGGGGCACGTCGCCCCAGGTCGCAGCATGGGCCCGCATGGGCCCGAGCGGGATCCGCCGCAGGATGCCCCACCTCGGTCAGTTGACCGAAACATTCGCCAGCAAAACCGGACAATCGACCGATGGTTGCCGGGCTCCTCGCACGCTAGGTTGACCACGCGACCGAGCGACCACGACGCAGCGCGGCCTCCCTCCCAGACCCCGCGCGCGTCGTCGATCCAGCCGACGAGGGCCAGGCTCCCTGGCCCTCGTCGGTATCTATCTTCGGAGCGCGACCAAGGCTCGGCCCGTACACCCTCCACGCATCGGCATGGGTCATGCTCCGAACGCGTCGGCGGGCGATCGGGCACGCCACGCTCGACGCTCAGAGCGGCCGGCCAAAGACCTGCGTCCAGTAGTGCGGAAACTCGGCCGTGTCGGTCTGCACGTAGCCGACCCCCAGCTCGCTATAGTCGGCATCCATGATGTTGCGACAGTGACCGGCGCTCTGCATCCACCCATCCACCACCATCTGCGGGGTGCTCTGTCCGGCCGCGATGTTCTCCCCCGCCGCGGAGAAGCGATAGCCCGCCCGCCGCATGCGTTCGAAGGGATCCTCGCCGTCGGGGTTGTCGTGGCCAAAAAAGCCCCGCTCGGCCATGTCGAGGCTGTGCACCCGGGCCGCGCACAAGAGCGCCGATTCCATCACCAGCGGCTCGGCGGCACCGAAAGCCTGGCCCCCGCACGTTGCTCCCGCGGCACGGCGCTCGTTGACTAACTCGAGCACCTCGCGCTCGAAGAGGATCTCGGCCTCGCTCCACTGCGCCACCCCAGCGCAGTAGTCGTTGTCGGGCACCTGGGGCCCCGCGTTGCCGGCAGAATCGTCATCGTCATCGTCGGGGTCATCCCCCGGGCCCGGATCATCGGCCCCGCTCGGGCCATCGACACCGTCGTCGACGGTCCCCATCGCGCCATCCTCTGCGCTAGCGTCTTCAGTGGATCCGTCATCACCACAACCGACCACGGCCACCCCGAGCACTACGCCCAGCCATACCCGGCCAACTCGCCCCCCCATCGTCCTCGCATCGATCACCACGCACCGACGGTAGAGCACGACCGCGCCCCCGCCAAGGGATTTGCGTCCCCTATGGGACGACACTACGCGCGCCTTCATGTCCTACCCTCAGCCGACGCGATGATCTATCGCGGTGCGCTCCTGGGGTGGAGTCACCTGACGACCCCGACATAGGCCGACATTGCGACTCCCCCCCGTGGCCGATGGATCTCGTCAGTCCCGCGACGGCAAGAGCCTCGTCCAGCTCTCGTCAAGGACTTCACGCCCGCGCGGACCGATGATCGGACGAGGCGATGGCGCGTGGTCCGATTCGTACCGCGTGACCCGCGGCTCCCTGGGGGACGATCTCGGCCGACCCAGCATCATTGCCTCCTCCGAGCCCATCCACAGGCTCCCACGGGCTCGCACGCCCTTGCTCATCCATTCGTGCCTGCGGCAGGCTCGGTCGCTGCTCGATGACGGGCGCACCCGCGACCCGCCGGAATGAAAGTCTACAGGAGCAACCGCGTCGAGGTCTTGCTCGACGCCCTCACCGAGGTACTCCGCGAGCCGGCGGCCGGACCGCTTCTGCCCGAGCCCATCATGGTGCACAGCCGCGCGATGGCGGTGTGGTTGTCGATGCGACTCGCGGAGCGCTTCGACGGCTGGGTGGGCGGCAGCTTTCCCTTCCCCCGCCGCTTCGTCCAGGATCTATTCGCCACAGTCATCGGCGAGCGCGCCGAGGCCACCGAGGGCTTCGTGCGCGAGCGCCTGCTGTGGTCGGTGCTGGCCGCCCTGCCGGAGCTTTTGCCCACGCCGCCCTTCGAGCAGCTGCGCCGCTACATCGCCGACGATCCACGCGATCAGGCCCGCTTCCAGCTCGCCCAGCGGATCGCCGAGAACTTCGACCGCTACGCGGTCTATCGCCCGGCCTTGGTGCTGGGCTGGGATCAGGGGCAAGACGATCACTGGCAGGCGCTGCTGTGGCGCGCGATCGTGGCCCGGCAAGGCGCCGATCATCCCCCCGGCCTGGCTCGCGAGGTATTCGAGCGCCTCGACACCGGACAGTTCGATCGCAACGTCCTGCCCCCGCGGGTGTGCGTCTTCGGAGTCTCCACCCTGCCCCCCTTCTACGTGCAGATCCTCGGCGCCCTGGCCCGCCACGTGCCAGTGCACATGTTCGCCCTGTCACCCTCGCACGAGTACTGGGCCGAGCTGCGATCGGGGCGCCAGGCCCTGCGCGCCCGCCGACACGCGCCCCCCGATCGATCCACGGCCGTCCCCTTGGCCGACCACAGCAACCCCCTGTTGGCCTCGTTCGGCGGGGTGGGCCGTGACTTCCAGCTGGTGCTCGAGCGCGAGCTGGACTACGAGGAGGCCGAGCCCTCGCTCTACCGCGATCCCCCGGTGACCACCATGCTGCAGCAGCTGCAGGCCGACGTGCTGCACCTGCGCCACCGCGGCGGTCAGACCGACCACGCCGCACTGGCCGACGACCCGGCCGACGAACTGGCTGCTGAGCCGGCCGACGACCCGGCCCGGCCCCCGCCGGCGGTGGTCGAGCCCGACGATCGATCGATCACCTTCCACGCCTGCCACTCGCCCATGCGCGAGGTCGAGGTGCTGCACGATCAGCTCCTCGATCTGCTGGCCGGGCCCCGGGCGACCGGCGTCGACCCCCACCAGATCGTGGTCCTGATGGCCGACGTCGAGATCTACGCGCCCCTGGTCGAGGCGGTCTTCGAACGCGAGCCGGGCGATCCGAGCTTCATCCCCTACTGCATCGCCGATCGCTCGGTCCGGGCCCAAAGCCCCACCATCGAGGCATTCCATCGGCTGCTGCAGCTGGTGGGCAGCCGGGTGACGGTGTCCGAGATCCTCGATCTGCTCTCGGTCGAGGCGGTCCACACCCGCTTCGAGATCTCCGCCGAGGATCTGGACACGATCACCGAGTGGGTGGGCGCAGCCGGGGTCCGCTGGGGCGTGGACGGGCAGCACCGGGGCGAGCACGGCCAGCCGCGCTACGACCAGAACACCTGGCGCTTCGGGCTGCAGCGGCTGCTGCTGGGCTATGGGCTGCCGGGGCACGGGCGCGAGACCTTCGCGGGGGTGCTGCCCTACGACGAGATCGAGGGCCAAGACGCCGAGCTGCTGGGCAAGCTGGCCGAGTTCTGCGAGCGCCTGTTCACCCACCTCGAGAGCCTGACCGCTGCCCGCTCCCCGACCCAGTGGCAGGCGGCGCTGGGCACCCTGGCCGAGGACATGCTGGCCACGACCGGCGAGGCGGCGTGGGAGCACCAGCAGCTGCGGCGCTCGATCGAGGGGCTAGTGGAAGACGCGACCGCGGCCGGGTTCACCGAGGCGCTGCCCCTGGAGTCGATGCGACGCCTTGTGGAAGAGCGGCTCGAGGACGAGCGACCCGCCCAGCGCTTCTTGGCCGGCGGGGTGACCTTCTGCGCCATGCTGCCCATGCGCACGATCCCCTTCGAGGTGGTGTGCATGCTGGGCATGAGCGACGGGGCCTTCCCCCGGGCGGGCCGCACGGTGGGCTTCGATCTGATGGCCCAGCGCCCCATGCCCGGCGATCGCTCGCGGCGGGCGGACGACCGCTACCTGTTCCTCGAGGCGCTGCTGGCCGCGCGACAGCGGGTGATCATCGGGTACGTCGGGCAGAGCATCCAGGACAACGGGGATCTGCCCCCCTCGGTGGCGGTCAGCGAGCTGCTCGACGTGCTCGACGAGAGCTTCGTAGCCCGCACGGGCACGCTGCGCACGCAGCTGGTGCTGCGCCACCCCATGCAGCCCTTCTCCCCCCGCTACTTCGGAGCCGACGCCGACCCGCGCCTTTGGAGCTACGCCAACGCCTACGAGGAGGGCGCCAAGGCCCTGCACGTGGGCCGCGAGGGCCGCCCGCGCGTGGAGCTGTTCGACGCGATCCTGCCCCCGGCGGAGCGGGAGCCGGCCACCCCCCTGCCGCTCGACGCGCTGGTGCGGTTCTTCCAGCAGCCGGCGGCCCAGCTGCTCAAGAAGCGCCTGGGGGTCAACCTCAGCGAGTGGGTCCGCGACCGCAGCGATCGCGAGCCCATGGAGCTCGACACCCTGGAGCAGTGGCGGGCGGGCACCGAGATCCTCGAGCACCGCCTGGAGGAACTACCCGCCTTGCGCTCGCGGGAGCTCTTGCGGGCGATGGGCCTCTTGCCCCTGGGGGCGGCGGGTGACTCGCTCTACGAGGCGATCGCGCTGGATACCGATCCGATCGCGGCGGTGGCCCGACGCATGCGCTCGGGCTCTGCCCTGGAGCCGCTGCCCGTCGATCTGCCGCTGCCCAGCCTGCGGCTGGTGGGCCAGATCGACCGCCGCTGGTCCACCGCCATGGTGCAGGCCCAGTACGGCCAGGTCCGCGCCAAGCACCTGATGGAAGCATGGATCCGTCACCTCACCCTGTGCGCGATGGGTCCGGCCGATCAGACCCTGCGCACGGTGGTGGTGGGCCGACCCGACCGACCGGGCGGAGCGCGGGTGTGTCGGCTGCGCCCGGTGGACGACGCGGCGGGCCAGCTCGACGAGCTGGCGCGGCTCTACCTCGCGGGCCAGCAGCAGCCCCTGCTGCTGTTTCCGCGGACGTCACTGGCCTACGCCAACGCGCTGGCCGAGGGCAAGGACGACGCAGAAGCTCGCATGCTGGCCCGGAGCGAGTGGACCGGCCGCGGCTACACCGAGAACGACGATCCCCACCTGGCCCGGATCTTCGGCGATCACGATCCGCTCCACGAAGACTTCCGGCTGCTCGATCCCCCGCTTGTGGGCGGAGACTTCGCGTCGCTGTCGCGGCGGGTGTTTACGCCCCTGCTCGAGCACCTGCAGGAGGGCGAGGAGCAATGAGTCGCCCCATGCAGACCTTCGATCCCCTCCAAACAGGGCTCGACGGCACCACCCTCATCGAGGCCAGCGCGGGCACGGGCAAGACCTGGGCGATCGCCACCCTGTTCTTGCGCTTGATGCTGGAGCGGCAGCTGGGGGTCGACGAGATCCTGGTGGTGACCTTCACCGAGGCGGCGGCGGCGGAGCTGCGCGACCGGGTGCGCCAGCGCCTACGTCACGCCCTGCAGACCTACCGCCACGGCCCGGCGCCCGATCCCCTGCTGGCGCAGCTGGTCGACCGGCGGCGGGCAGCCGGCTTCGCCGTGCGGGACATCGAGCGGCTGTCGCTGTCGCTGCGCTCCTTCGACGAGGCCCCGATCTCCACGATCCACGGGTTTTGTCACCGGGTGCTCCACGACTCGGCCTTCGAGAGCGGGGTGGCCTTCGAGACCGAGCTCATCGTCGACGACGGGCCGATCGTGCAGGAGGCCCTGCGCGACTTCTGGGCCCGCGAGCTCTACGGCGCCGATCCCCGCTTCGTGCGACACCTGCACCGCGAGGGCCTGTCGCCCGAGCGCCTGATGCCGCTGGCCTGGCTTTCGCTGCGCCACATCGACGCGCCGATCGTGCCCGAGCGCCTGCCGGTGGGCGACCAGCCGGCGATCACCGCCTATGTGGAGGCGTACCAGCAAGCTCGCACGATCTGGTGGCGCGATCGCGAGTCGATCAAGGCGATGCTGCTGGGCTTCGACCACCTCCACAAGGCCCGCTACCGCAAGGAGGACATGCCGGCGTGGTTTCTGGCCATGGACGCGTTCTTGCGCGCCGAGCAGCCGGGCCCAGAGCTGGGCTCGGTGGGCTTCGAGAAGTTCCTGCCCGCCACCCTGGCCGCGGCCACCTCGGTCCGCTTCACCCGCGCGGGCGGCATGCCCCCCCAGCACCCCTTCTTCGACGCCTGCGCCCAGCTCGACCGCGCCCGCACGCCCCTCGAAGAGGATCACCGCACCCGCGAGGTGGAGCTCAAGCGGCGGCTCATCAAGTACCTACGCCGCGAGGTGCCGCGCCGCAAGGTGGCGGCGGGGGTGCAGTCGTTCGACGATCTGCTCCAGCGCCTGGACCGAGCCCTGCGCGGCCGGGCCGGCCGCCGCCTGGCCGCGCAGGAGAGGCAGCGCTACCGCGCGGCGCTGATCGACGAGTTCCAGGACACCGATCCGATCCAGTACCGGATCTTCCGCACCCTCTACGGGGGCACCCGGCAGCCGCTGTTCTTGATCGGCGATCCCAAGCAGGCGATCTATGGGTTTCGCGGGGCCGACGTGTTCACGTACCTGCGGGCGGCCCGGGCCGCGGGCGAGCGCCGCTTTACCATGGACACCAACTGGCGCTCCGATCCTCCGCTGCTCGAGGCGGTGGAGCGACTGTTCGACGTGCGGCGCCCCTTTGCCATGGAGGACATCGGCTTCGTCCCGGTCAAGCCGCGACCCGGCGCCGAGCCGGCGCTGTGGCGCGACGGGCAGCCGCTGCCCGCGTTCGAGCTGAAGATCCAGCCCCGACAGGGCGCCCAGGTACGCTCCAAGCAGATCGTGGCCGACTGGGCCGAGCGCCACCTGCCCCAGCGGGTGGCGGCCGACATCTCGCGACTGCTGCATCAGGGGGCGACGCTCCGCGGGCCCGGGGGCGAGCGGCCGCTGCACGCGGGCGACATCGCGGTGCTCGTGCGCAAGAACGATCAGGCCCTGCGGGTGCAGCAGCGGCTACGGCAGCTGGGGATCCCCGGGGTGGTCTACGGCGACGCGACCGTCTTCGACACCCCCGAGGCCGACGAGCTCTACCGAGTGCTGGGCGCGGTGGCCGAGCCCACGCGCAGCTCGCTGCTGCGTGCGGCGATCACCACCGAGCTGATGGGGGTGAGCGCCAACACCCTGGAGTCGATGTCGGGCGACGACGACACCGAGTGGAACCGGTGGATCGAAGACTTTCGCCGCTGGCACGAGCAGTGGGTCGAGCGGGGCTTCGTGCAGATGTTCCGCGCCCTGCTCTCGGAGCGCGGCACCCAGCAGCGCCTGCTGGCCATGCTCGACGGCGAGCGGCGCATGACCAACCTGCTGCACCTGGCCGAGCTCTTGCACACGGCGGCCACGGCCGAGCACCTGGGGCCCGCGGGGCTGCTGCGATGGTTCCAGCAGCAGCGCCGCTCCAAGTCGACCATGGTCGAGGCGGTCAAGCTCCGCCTCGAGCGAGACGACCGCGCGGTGCAGCTCATCACGATCCACCGCAGCAAGGGGCTCGAGTACCCGGTGGTCTACTGCCCCTATCTGTGGGACGGCGCGGGCTTGTTCGCCAGCGAGGAGGAGAACCTCTTGTTCCACGACCCCGAGGACGGCGACCGCCTCAAGATCGACGTGCGGCGCAAGCCCAAGGGGCGCCGAGACAAGGACGCCGATCCCCACATCGCGCTGGCCCGGCGCGAGAAGGCGGCCGAGAACCTCCGGCTGCTCTATGTGGCCCTGACCCGAGCCCGACACCGCTGCGTGGTGGTGTGGGGCGGGTTCTACGGCAGCCACCGCTCGCCGCTGGCCTACCTGCTCGGCTCGCCCTTGTTGGATCCCAGCTGGCCCTGGGATCCAGCGCAGGTGGCCAGCAAGGTCAAGGATCTCGATGACGACGCCATGATGCAGTGGCTGGCCGAACGCGGGCGAGGAGCCTGGACGCTATCGCGGCTGGACGAAGGGCCCGCGATCCCCTACCAGGCGCCGCCGGCCCCGGCGGTGGATCTGTCCGCCCGACAGCCGGCGTTGGCGATCGATCGCAGCCGACGTACGGCCAGCTTCACCACGATGGTGGCCGACCGCGATCTACCCCGCGGCGAGGCCAGCGAGGGCCGCGACCGCGACGAGCGGGTGTCCGAGCAGCCGCCCTCTGGTCTTGGCTCGGGCCCCGCCGCCACCGGCGGAGGCGGCGAGGGCGTGGTGCCCCTGGCCGAGTTTCCCCGCGGGGCCAAGGCGGGCAACTTCTTCCACGACGTGCTGGAGCACCTGGACTTTCGCGCGCCACCGCCGCAGCGCCAGGAATTGCTCGACACCAAGCTGACCGCCTACGGCTACCCCCTAGAAACCTGGTCGGGCCCGGCGGGGCAGGCCCTCGACGGGGTGCTGCACACGACGCTGTCGACCGACGACCCCACCCTTTGCCTGCACAACATCAGCATGGCACGGCGCCGCAACGAGCTGGAGTTCATCCTGCCCACCGCCGGCGGCGAACAAGGCGACGCGATCGCCCTGACCCGAGAGCGGCTGGCCGTCCTGTTCCGCAGCCACGGCCAGGGCCTGCCCGAAGGCTACCCCGAGCAGGTCGAGCGCCTGGCCTTCGATCCCCTGCGCGGCTTTCTCAAGGGCTTCATCGATCTGGTGTTCGTCCACCGCGATCGCTGGTACCTGGTGGACTACAAGACCAACCACCTCGGCGATGATCTGGGCGTCTATGCTCCGCCTGCGCTGGGGCGGACGATGGTCGAGGATCATTACCTGTTGCAGTATCACCTCTACGCGGTCGCCCTGGTCCGTCACTTGCAGCGCACCCTGCCCCGGTTCGACTACGACCGTGACTTCGGCGGCGTGCTCTACCTGTTCTTGCGCGGGATGACCCCCCAAAGCGGGCCTTCGCGCGGCGTCTTCTTCGACCGGCCCCCCAAGGCGCGGCTCGAGGCCCTGTCGGCCCTGCTACGAGGAGATCCCCTGGAATGACCCCGCTGCTTTCACGCCTGCTCGAGGCCGGGGTGATCTCGGTGCTCGACATGCACTTTGCCCGGGGACTGGCCCGCCTGCACCCCGACGAGCCCGAGCCGGTGTTCTTGGGCGCGGCCCTGGCCAGCCGGGCGGTGCGACACGGTCACGTCTGCGCCGATCTGCACCGGATCCTCGAGCAGCCGCTGCTGGACCTGGAGGGCCAGCCACTGGAGGTGCAGCTGCCGAGCATTTTTCAGTGGGCGATGGATCTGGGGGCCAGCCCCTTGTGCAGCGCCGGCGAGCGACCCACCCCGTTGGTCTTCGACGGCGGAGCGCGCCTTTATCTCGCTCGCTACTGGCGCTACCAGACCGAGCTGGCGCGCGGCCTACAGCAGCGCGTGCAGCAGCGACCGCCAGGGCTGGATCCACCGCAGCTACGGGCGGGGCTGGACCGGCTGTTCGGCGACGAAGGCCCGCACCGCGCCGATCCCTGGCAGCGGCTGGCCGCGCTGGTGGCCGCGCGTCGGGGGCTCACGGTGATCTCTGGCGGGCCGGGCACGGGCAAGACCAGCACGGTGGTGCGGATCCTGGCGCTTTTGCAGGAGCAGGCGCTGGCTCGGGGGGAGCGGCCCCTGCGGATGCAGCTGCTGGCGCCCACCGGCAAGGCGGCTGCGCGCCTGGGCGAGTCGATCGTGGCCCGGCTTGGCGATCTACCGGTGGGCGACGCGGTGCGGCAGGCGATCCCGACCCAGCCGGCCACGATCCACCGCGGCCTGGGCTTTCGCCCCAGCCGTCCCACCCACTTCGCCCACGACGCCCAAAACCCCCTGCCGGTGGATCTGGCCCTGGTCGACGAGGCGTCCATGGTGGATCTGGCGCTGATGGCCAAGCTGGTCGCCGCCATCCCCGAGGGAGCACGGCTGGTGCTCTTGGGCGACAAGAACCAGCTGGCCTCGGTGGAGGCGGGCGCGATCCTGGGCGACGTGTGCCGCACCGACGCCCGCCCAGGGTACTCGCGCACGTTCCGTGACGAGCTGAGCGCGCTGGCGGGCCCGCAGGGCCTGCCCGACGACTCGCGTGCGCCGGGGCCCCCGGGGATCGGCGACTGCATCGTCGAGCTGGTCAACAGCTATCGGTTCTCGGCCCAGGGAGGGATCGGCGGGCTCGCCCGGGCGATCAACGCCGGCGACGGCCCGGCCACCGTGCAGGCGCTGGGGCGGCCGGTCGCCCCCGAAGGGGTGACGAGCACGGCCGGGCCGGTGGCCCTGGTACCACTCGGAGAAGACGACGAGCTGGCCGATGTACTGCGGCCCCTGGTGCTCGAAGGCTTCACCCCCTTGATGCAGACCTCCGATCCCCAGCAGCGGCTCGAGGTGCTGGGGCGCTTCCGCCTGCTGTCGCCGCATCGGCACGGGCGCTACGGCGTGCTCGCGCTCAACCGGCTGGTGCAGCAGCAATTGGCCGCGGCCGATCTGCTCAACCCCCGCGAGACCTGGTACGACGGACGACCGATCATCGTGACCGAGAACGATCACCAGCTCGAGCTCTACAACGGCGACGTGGGCGTGGTGCACCACGACGACAAGGGGCGGGCGCGGGTGGTCTTTGGCACCTCGGGGGGCAGCCTGCGGTGGCTATCCCCCGCCCGGCTGCCGCCCCACGAGACGGTCTTCGCGATGACCGTGCACAAGAGCCAGGGCTCCGAGTTCGACCGCGTAGCCCTGACCCTGCCGGCCGCGGTGTCGCCGGTGCTCACCCGCGAGCTGGTCTATACGGCGATCACCCGCGCCCGGCGACAGATCGTGGTGTACGGCGTGCCCTCGGTGCTGGAGAAGGCGGTGGGGCGGCGGATCGACCGCGCCTCGGGGCTGCGCGAAGCGCTTTGGGAGGCATGACGGCCCCCGCGCCGTCGTACTCGCCACGCATGTCGGCACAGCCGTGGGTCACCCAAAGACCCAGCGATTTCGCACAACCCAGTCCAAGAAAACCGAGTCCGACAAGTAGGACGCGAAGGGATTTCCCGACCGGCGCTCAACCCGATCAACGCACAACGGTCTGGGGGTGGCCGGTCCTCCCCAGGATCGCGAGCTTCCGCGACATCCAAGGGCTCCGCAGCCAGCCAGCCCCACGCGAGCCCTGCCCGAAGCGCGAAATCGAGCGGCTTTTTCTTTTTATCGTAAATCCCCAGACCCTAGCGCAGGTATTCGTCAAAGCTTGTACATTCCCGATAACTCATGGAATCAAGCACTCTACGAGGTCGGCGCTTAAAGCGCGATCTTTTTCGTTCGGCAGGCCGTTCAACTGTTGATCGTCAGGCTCGACGAACACTCAACCGCAACTGGCCCCTCGTCGACGACGATCGTCGCGGCCCGTGCACAATGCTCGCCCACCTCAAGACGACCGGGCCACTGGGCCGGAACAGCCTGACCCCAGTCGCGCCCCCGAGCGAACGCTTCGAAGACATCGCCCAAGCCCCGCGGCCGTGGCTCGCGGCCATCCATGCATTGGGTGGGCACACCTCGAACGCCTGAGCCCGCCCATGTCGTCGAGCAACGTAGTACCTCAAGCGCTGCCGTCCCTCACCGTGACTCGGGTCGGCGACGATGACCTCAACCCACTCGACGGACCCGTCGAAGACGTCGACGGCACCGCATGGCCCTTCGACCTCCTACGATCGCCCGGCGAGCGATCCCCCGCAGCCTACGGCGACGCCGCGCGCTCGGCTGCTCGTCCGGGTCCGTCCCCGGTGCGGCGGTTGGGCCGATACATCCTCCTGGAAGCCCTCGGCCGGGGCGGCATGGGCACGGTGGTCAAGGCCCTTGACACCAGCCTCAACCGCAAGCTCGCCGTCAAGCTCCTCCATCCAGATCTGACCGAGCGAGACGCTCGACGCATGGTCCGAGAAGCGCGCTCGCTGGCCATGCTGTCTCATCCCAACGTCGTACAGGTCTACGAAGTGGGGACGGCCAGCGATCAGGTCTTCATCGCGATGGAGCTGGTCGAGGGCCAGACCCTCAGCGCATGGTCCAAGCGGTGTCCTCGCACCTGGAAAGAGTGCATCCAGGTGTACCAGCAGGCCGGACAGGGCCTCGCGGCGGCCCACGCCGCGGGTCTGGTCCACCGTGATTTCAAGCCGAGCAACTGCATCATCGATCCCGAGCAACGAGTCAAGGTGCTCGACTTTGGTCTAGCTCAGGCCGTCGCCGTCCCGGAGCCCCCGAGCCAAGAGCAACGGTCGCCGCTCGACTTGCCCCTCAGCGACTCGCTTGGAGACATCACGCGACCTGGCGCAGTGCTGGGCACGCTAGCGTACATGTCCCCCGAGCAGATGATGGGACGCCCCCTCGATCCCCGAACGGATCAGTTTAGCTTTTGTGTCGCGCTCTACGAGGCCCTCTACGCCGAGCACCCGTTCGGTGCCCACTCCCTGTGGCAGCTGGCGGCTGCGCTGCGGGACGGCCGCGTACGGCCCCCTCCCCCGGATACCCGGGTGCCCTCCAAGCTGCGGCGGCTACTACTTCGGGGCCTGGCCAAACGTCCCGAGCACCGCTGGCCCTCCATGAACGCCCTGCTGGCCGAGCTTCGCCGCTTCTCCCAGCCTCGCCGAGCACCCGCGCACCGGCTGGGCTGGATGAGCGCCGGCCTGCTGGGCCTGGGACTCGGGGCGCTGTCGTGGTTTCACCCCGCGTGGGCCGAGCCATGCGCAAACGCTCAAGACCACCTGCGAGAGGTCTGGGACGAGGAGCGCAAGCAGCAGATCAAAGATTCGCTGCTGGCCAGCGAGGCGCCCTATGCCGCCCAGACCTGGGCACGGGTCGAATCCAGGCTCGATGGCTACGCCCAGTCTTGGGTCGACCGCCATACCGATGTCTGCCGGGCCACCGCCGTGACGCAGGAGCAATCGACCGAGGTCATGGATCTGCGGATGGCATGCCTGGAGGAGCGGCGCCACGCCTTGCGCTCGGTCGTCGACGTGCTGGGCACGGGGGATCCAAAGATCGTGCGGACGGCGGTCGTCCTGGTCGCGAACTTGCCGAGGCTGATGTGCAACGACGTCGACCAATTACGCACTCGGCTCCATCTCCCCGAAGATCCCCAACAAGCCGAGCAGGTCAGCGCCCTGCGGGAGATGCTGCTCGAAGCCAACATTGCGCGCCAAGCCGGCCACATCGACCCGTCCTTCGCCACCATCACTGCAGTCATAGAGCAGGCCAATGCCGTGGGCTACCGACCACTGCAGGCCGAGGCCCTGCTGCATCGGGGCATGATCCACCTGAGTTCCGGGCGATACACCGAGGCCTACGACGACCTACATCACGCGTATACACAGGGACTCGAGCTGGGTCACGATATCGTCGTGCTCCGAAGCGCGATCAAGCTGACGCACTTGGTCGGTCACACCTTGTCACGACACGAACAGGGCCTTCAGTGGGGTGAGACCGCCCTGGCTCTCGCTCGGCGACATACCGATCGAGCCATGTTCGGCTCGGCCCTCAACGTTGTGGGTACCATCCACCAGTCAAAGGGTAACTATGCGCAGGCCGAGCATTACTACCGGCAGGCCCTTGAGCAATGGCTCGACACGCGAGGTCCCGAGCACCCACTCGTCGGCCACGCCCTCAACAGCCTCGGCAACGTATTGAATGAAACGGGCCAGTACGAGCAGGCCGAAATCTACTTCGAACGGACCCTTCGAACGTGGGAGCAAGCGCTAGGGAGCGAACATCCCCTCGTGGCCGACAGCCTCACCAACCTCGGCAATGTCTACATCAATCAGCGGCGCTACGATGAGGCGCAAGCCAGCGTTCAACGCGCTCAGGAGATCCGCGAGCACACGCTAAGGCCCGAGCATCCCCGGATGGCCATTGGCCTCAACAGCTTGGGACAGATCTACACCCTGCAGGACGAGCCCACTCGAGCCATCCGCTACTGCGAGCGCGCCCTTCAGATCTGGGAGCAGGCACTGGGTATCGATCACCCCAACGTCGCCTATGCCCTCTACAACATCGGCATGGCCTACATCAAGCAACACGACCACGCGCAAGCGACCCACTACATGGATCGGGCCTTGCACATCTGGGAGAAAGCAAAGGGAAGCGAGCATCCGCTCCTGGCCCATCCGCTGATCGGGCTGGCCCGCAGCGCCCTGGCCCAGCGTCAACCCGATCTCGCGCGGGACTACGCCGAGCGGGCGCTATCGATTCGCGAAGCCAACGCCGACGCGACGCCCCCCAAGCAACTAGCCTCCGTCCGTTTCGTGCTCGCCCAAGCCGTGTGGCCCGACCAGGGCGTCCGCGCCCACGACCTCGCCCAGCACGCCCTCGACGACTATGGAGCGCAGGGAGCGAACTGGAGCGACAAACGAGACGAAGTCCAGCGATGGATCGATGCGCACCCGCTCTCCGCCCCCCCCCAAAGCCCCGCCCCCTAGCAGCCCGCGTGCGAGGGGAGCGAGGCATCATCGGCCGCCGTGCTCGACGCGTCCGCCGGCCGTGCTGGTCTCTCGAGCCCCGATGCACGAGCGCCTACGTATGAGCGCCTACACCGACAACAACGAGCCGCCGGCCGTGCTAGCCTCCTCCTCGGGATGCAAGCGGCTCCGTACATCCTCGACCCTGGCGACCCTCGCGCGCCCTCGCAAGAGATCTGGGATCGGCTCACGCCACGGCAGCGGCAACAGGTGCTCGACACGCTTCCTTCGGAGTTCCCGCGGGCCTTGCCGGCCGAAGGAGATCCCCACCGTCACGCCAAGGAGCGCGCCTTCCAGGTCCTCGACGAGTACTTTCGCCGCCTGAACCGCGAGGTCTATCTCTCGTCGGAGTTGCCGGTCTACTACCCCGGCGAGCGCATGTTTGCCCCCGACGTGATCGCGGTGCTCGACGTGCCCACCCACGAGCGCAACGGCTGGGTCGTCAGCCAGGAGGGCAAGGGGCTGGACTTCGTCCTCGAGATCCACGTCGCGGGCAATTGGCACAAGGACTTCGAGCTGAACGTCGAGCGCTTTGCCCGGCTGGGGATCCCCGAGTACTTCGCCTTCGACCACGAGCGCAGCCGCCTGCTGGGCTGGCGGCTCGGGTCGGGCCCCGCCTACACCCCCATCATCCCGCAAGAGGGGCGCTGGTCCTCGGAGGTCCTCGGGCTCGACCTCGCGCTCGACTATACGCTTGGCCATGGGCGCCTGACCTTCCTGCATGGCTCGGCCGAGCTGCTCGACGGGCGAGCGCTGGTTGGGAAGCTCTCCGCCATGGTCGATGACGCGGTGCAGCGCGCCGAGCAAGAAGCCCGCCGCGCCGAGCAAGCAGCCCGCCGCGCCGATCGACTCGCCGCGCGCCTGCGCGAGCTGGGCATCGACCCCGACGCAGAGGCCGACGTGGAACAATGAGCTCGTGGTACACGGCGTACCCTCGGCGCTCGACAAGGCCGTAGGACGACAGGCCCACGACGACGGCGGAGCGTTGGGAACGTCCTGGCGGGACGCGGGGACTGAACTCGTCCTCCGCGGTACATCCATGGGCCGTGCTAGTCTCCCCGACCCCGACACATGAGCTCCGACACCGACGACGACAAGCCCCTGCGCGAGCTAGCCCGAGGCTTTCGCAATCGCACCCTGGTCACCGCCAAGCTCGCCACGAAGGTAGGGGTGAGCTTCGCCAAGCGCAGCATGTTCGGCCGCCGCAACGAAGCCGAGGCCCAGCCCGAGTCCGACGCGCCCGAGGACACAGCCGCGGTCGAGGCCGCAAGCAAGCTCGTCAAGGAGATCGGCGCGCTCAAGGGCTTGGTGATGAAGATGGGCCAGATCGCCAGCTACATGCCGGGCGCCCTGCCCCCGAACGCCCAGCGCGTGCTCACCAAGCTCCAGGCCGACACCACCGCCATGGAGTTCGATCGGGTACAGCAGGTGCTCCGCGAAGAGTTCGGCCAGGGGCCCGAGGAGCTGTTCGAGCACTTCGAGCCCGAGCCCTTCGCCGCCGCGTCGATCGGGCAGGTCCACCGCGCGCGCTTCGGCGGCCAGGACGTCGCGGTCAAGATCCAGTACCCCGGCATCGAGGACGCCCTGCGCTCGGATCTCAAGACCGCCGGATTCCTGGGCCGCATGGGCACCATGGGCACGACCATGGACGGCGCGGGGCTCATCGCCGAGCTGCGCGACCGCGTGCTCGAAGAGTGTGACTACAAGCAAGAGGCGGACAACCAGCGGGCCTTCGCTGGGCTGTTCGAGGCCATGGACGGCGCCCGGATCCCCACCGTAGTCGACGAGCGCAGCAGCCTGCGGGTCCTGACCTCCACGTTCGACGAGGGTCAGAGCTTCTATCCCTTCTGCGACAACGCCCCGCAACAAGCCCGCGACCGCGCCGGCGAGATCATCTTTCGCACCTGCTTCGGCTGCCTGTTCGGCCACAGCGTCTACAACGCCGATCCCCACCCGGGCAACTACCTATTTTCCCCCGAGGGCGACGTCACCTTCCTCGACTTTGGCTGTGTGCGCCGCTTTTCGCCCGCGCTCATCGGGGGCTGGAAGTCCATGGCTCGCGCGGTACAAGCCGACGATCGCGACGAATTCGTGCGCTGCTTCACCGCGCTCGACTTCGTGGCCAAGCCCAAGAAGTTCGACTGGGACCACCAGTGGACGACGATGCAGTACCTGTATCGCCCCTTCATGGCCACCGAGCCCTTCACCTTCACCCACGAGTACGTCAAAGAGAGCTACAGCGTGCTGTTGTTCGACAACCCCAACCGGTTCACCGCGAACATGCCGCCCGAGTGGCTGTTCATCAACCGGCTGCAGTGGGGACTCAACTCGGTGCTCGCCCACCTCGGCGCCACCGCCCCCTGGGGCGAGATCTGGCGGTCGGCCCTCGACACGCCCACGGTCGAGCCCGCGTTTTGAGCCCGCGCCGGCGATCCACCGAGCACCAGGGGATCCCTCAATCGTCGGCCCGGTCGCGATTGCGGTGAGGGGATCGAGCCTCACTGATCGTCGCTGACACGCGGCCGGCTCCGCGGGGGATCCGGCGCGCCTTCATCACGTCGCCACCCGACCGCGGGATCGATGCAGACCGCGGCGCGGGTCGGCCTCACCGCTGAGGCTCCGTCCATGCCCACAACGCGCTCGATCCCCATGCTGTCCTCCATCACCCTCACCTTCACCGCCGTACTCGGCTGCGCGACCGTCGATGACCCGGAATCGCTCGGGCCCGCCTCCGAGCCGCCCATGCTCGATCTGTCGACGATCGAGGGCGCCCAGGCTCGGGCGCTGGCGATCCTCGACGCCCAGCGTGAGGATCACCTGGCCGACGTCGACGAGGTCTGGATCGAGGACACCCGGATCGACCCCTGGGGGCACACCCACACCCGCGTGACCCAAACCCTCGACCAGATCCCCGTCTTCGGCGCGGGCGCGGTCGTGCACACCGACGCGCACGGCGCGTTCACCGAGTTGACCGACGGCCTGGTGCACGATCTGGCGGTCGACACCACCCCGCGCCTGTCCGCCCGCGCGGCCATCGACCGCGCCGTGGACGCCACCGGCGGCACCGATGGCCTGTCGTCGCCGCCCTGGGCCGAGCTTCGCATTCTCCGCCGCGCCGCGCACGATCACCTCACCTACCAAGTCCACGTACCCCGGATGCAGCCGGGCTCGGAGCCCACCCGGCCCGTGGTGTTCATCGACGCCCACACCGGCGCGCTCGTCTGGCACTACGACGATCTCTACCGGTGGACGCTAAAAAAAGACCGCCGGGTCACCTACGACACCCACGGCAGCACCAAGCTCGCCGCCGCGACCGTGGGCGACTCGTCCGATCCGATCCTCCTGCAGGCCCACGACTCGGTCACTGCCACCCTCAAGTTCCTCCATGTCCGGGCCGGGCGCGACTCCTACGACGACGCAGGCGCGACGATCCACACCTACGGACACTACGGCGACGGCTACCTCAACGCGTTCTGGGACGGGAGCGGCGAGCACCTGGTGCTCGGCGACGGCGACGGGGTGAACTTTGGGCCCTTCGGGGTGCCCGACATCGTCGCCCACGAGATCGGCCACGCGATCGTCACCTACGAAGCGGGCCTGGTGAACGCGGGCGAGTCGGGCGCGCTGGCGGAGACCACCGGCGACATCATGGGCGCCGCGGTCGCCGACTTCATCGGCGATGACTGGGTCTTCGACATCGGCGAAGATTGCTGGCTGCCCACCGATCCCAGCGTCGCCCTGCGCACCATGGGGCACCCCTCGGACGACGGCTCCTCGCGCGATCACTACTCCGATCGCTACCAGGGCGAGGCCGACAACGGGGGGATCCACTTCAACTCCGGGATCGGCAACCACTTCTTCTACCTGCTGTCGCAGGGCGGTCAGCATCATGATCCCGCCTTCCGCAGCGGCCACGTGATCGACGGGATCGGCATCGAGTCCGCCTTCGAGATCTGGTACCGCGCGCTGACGGTCTACATGGTGCCCTCCACCGACTTCGCCGACGCCCGCCTGGCCACCGTCAAGGCCGCCGACGACCTCTACGGAGCCGAGGTCGCCCACCAAGTCGCCACCGCCTGGTTCGAGGTCGGCGTGGGCGGCGAGCCGATCTAGTCGCCAGACGCACCGCGGGCCGGCCGAGTCTTCCCCCCCTCGGCCGACCCGTCAGGCGCGTAGCACCGGCAAGTGGGCCATCATCGACGCCGCCGGGCTCGCTCCTCGCCCCCTCACCGCCTCCGCGCGAAGTCGTCCTCGCTCGTGGGCCTCCGCTCGCGCCCCGACCGCAGGAGTCGTCCGTCGACCCCAGCTTCGCCGATTTTCCTGGTCTATTCGCCCTCACCCCAACCAAAGTGCGTTCGCCTCGGCCCGGGAATTTCTCGCGCGAGCGCTCCGTCCCGTTGTTACCGTGTCGGCATGACGTGGCGCAGAGTGCTGCCGGCAGCCACCGTGCTGATCCTGGCGATCGGGTGCGGTGACGATGGCTCCCCCGCGGATCCAATGACCGGGACGAACGGACCGACCGAGACCTCCATGGGAGACTCGACCGCGGCCGATTCCGATCCCACCGCCGATCCCACCGCCGATCCTTCGACCGATCCGGGCCCGACCACCGGTGACCCCGGGACCTCGGGGGATCCCACCGGGGTCGACGAGAGCGGCTCGAGCAGCACCGGGCCGGGGGTGGTGCCCTGCGAGTACCCGGCGGGCGCGGTCGAGCCGATGGCCCTCAACGAGGTGCTCACGCCCTATAGCTGGCCCACCGCGATCCATGGCGACGGCACCCAGGCCGCGCTCTCGCTCGCCGACGCCCCCTGCGGGATCGACGACGTGATCGAGTGGAGCCCCCACGACGTCTTGGTGTTCGTCTCCATACCCGCCTGGTGACCCGATTGCCGTCAGCACGCCGGTTCGGTGGCGCAAGTAGAGCAAGACATCATCGACGCGGGCGCCCAGCTCATCTGGGTTCTCGAGCAAAACACCTCGATGAACATCGGCACAGCCGTGGACTGCCGCTCGTTCATGGACGAGCGGGGCAGCACGCAAGGATGGTGCGTCGGCGACGGCATGACGATGCCCGTGCCAGGCACCTTCGACGACTCTCCCTTCAGCATCGCCCGCGGCTTCGACATGATCGTGGTACGCGAGACGATGACCGTAGCCTTCTCCTCTAGCCACGGGACGCCCAACGGCAACGAGAACCTCACCGGCGAAGAGCTGCTGGCCGAGGTCGAGGCCGTGATCGCCGGACTGCCCTGACCCATGACGCTGCACACCCGCTCGTTCATCCATCGACCCGGCCGGCTCGGCCCGCACGGCGCGGGCGGGCTTGCGCTCTTGCTGGCCTGTCAGACCGACCCCTCGCCGCCCATCGACCCCAGCGGCTCGTCGAGCTCGCGCTCGACGGGCACCCCCTCCATAGCCGACGACAGCACGGAGTCGAGCTCGACCTCCGGCACCAGTG